>NZ_JBIQVZ010000005.1:0-335953 GCF_044335535.1 Mariniflexile sp. HMF6888
TGTTGTTATCGCTGGAACTGCTGGAGTGGGGTTAATAGTTAAAATAACAGGTGTCCTATCACTCACGCTTCCTGTTGCTGTATTTACGGCTTCTGCATAATAAGTTACTGTATTTATTGTGCTTAATGTTGGAGAGGTAACAATATTTCCTCCTGTGGCTGCATCATACCAAACAATAGTATTTTCTGCTGTTGTAGTTGCTGTGGCTGTTAATGTTTGAATTGGTGAGGTTGCACATACTGTTTGGTTACCCCCACTTACCGGTGCAACTGGAGGTGGAAGGACTTCTACATAGGTAATAGTCACACTAGCAGGCGATGAGGTGGTATTCGTTGAAATATCCGTAATGGTATAAGTAATTGGAGTTGGATTACCAGTAAAATTGGCTAAAGGGGTAAAAGTTAGCGTACCTGCAGCATAAGACCAGGTTCCTTCACCAGGCACAGTGATTGCTTGTGTAGATATAACTTGAGAAGCTCCGGCAGGAACTAAAACTGTTACTGTCGAATTTGAAGTATTTGCAGTAGTAGTACCATCCGATAATTTGTCATTTGCCAAAATAGATACATTTACAGTACTTCCGACTGCATTTCCTGAACTTATATCATTATTTGCAGTTGGTTCTGTCGATGGGCAAGCAATTGTAACAGGAGCTATTGGCGAGGAAATCTCACTAAATTCAATATCATCAATATAAAAATCGTTACCTAAATCTTGAGCAAATGTATTCTCTATAGAAATATAATAATTACCCGAATTACATTCTGCTTGAACTGAATATTCGACAGTATATTGTGTCCATGCTGATGAACTTAACCAAAGATATCCCGTATCACCAGAAGCTAAGACTGTATTCCCTGAAGGACTTATTATTTTTGCCGTAAGACTCGACTGAGCGTTAACTACATACAACCAAAATGTAAGTTTATAGCTTTTACCAGGAACCAAAGCAACTTGTCTTTTATATAAAGAATTCAATGTAGTTCCTCCATTTATCGCCATCACAGCTCCATTAGGATTGCCTGTGTGATCAGATATCGTTGTATTCCATAATTGAAATTGAGGGGTGTATCCAGAGGCATATGTTGTGTAAATGTTAGCTGGAGCTATAACCGCATAATAGTTATTCTCAATTTCATTCGCATATATATTTTCATTACTATTATAATTTCCTCCCGTTGTGAGAGGATTGTCTAGAGTATTTGGATCTGCAAAATTAAAACTATTAGTCCCAGTAGTTGTGTATGGACATTGAATACGTACCGTACTTTGCCCAAAATTTTCACTAAAGATAATTTGGGCAACCATATTGTTTTGATAAAACAACAAAAAAGAAAGCACTAACAATAGTAAATAGCGTTGCTTTATACCTTTAACTAATTGTTTTTTTTTTGTAAAAGTAGAAATCTTCATAAATTTTCAAAATTCAATTAATAATGCAAATCTTTTTTTTAATAGCTCACTATTCAAATTTAGACTTGGTTACAAATAATTTGGCGGCGAAAGTAACAACTAATAGGCTGTTATTGTGTTTAATGTTCTAAAGCGAAAGGAAAATGTTCTAAATTTGTCGCGTTCAGTTTAAGTTGGAAACTTACGCCTGTTTTGAAGAAATTGTTATTTACAACTTGTTTTATGCAAACAAATGAAATTTACTAAATACTGGTTCAGTAAAGTAAAAGGGGAATTACCAATCTGAAAGGTGATACTAATACGCAATCACTTTTTTGCATTTATGAAAAAGGGTTCAACTTTAATTAAAAAACTAAACCCTAATTTTTTAACTTACATACTTTGCGGGATAGTGTCATTAAAAATCAGATTTTTATTGTCTCTTAAAAGAAATTATTAAATTCGATTGATTTTTTTGAGAATTGATTCATGATATTTTTTGCCTATTGGAATTTGATTGTCATGAATGATTAATAATTTATGATCTATTTGCTGTAAATAATCAAGGTTTATCACATAACTGCGATGTACTTGAATAAAATTGTTGTTCAATTCTTTAATAGTATCATTTAAACTTCCTCTAATCAAAAAGACTTTTTTGTTTTTTAAAATAACTTCTACATATACATGATCACTTTTTAAGTAGATTATGTCATTAAAAAGAACCTTGGTAATTACTCCTTTATCTTTTATAAATATGGCCTCTTTAGTAATTGAATCTTCTTTTTCAATTTGTGCGGTTATGTTCAAAAAATTATTAAGCACTATTTCTATAGTGGTGTAGAGTTCTTCTTTTGAAAAAGGTTTTACTAAATAGGCAGGAGGCATTACTTTTTTTGCTGCATCTAATGTAGTTTTATCTGAATTTGATGTTAGAAATATAAACGGAAAATTATAGTCTGCATTAATTTTTTCGGCTAGATCAATACCTGTTTTTGTACCTGAAAGATTAATGTCTAAAATAGCAATATTTGGTTTTTCCAATTCGATTAATTCAATTGCTTCTGTATAGCTCAAAGCTGGTTCTAAAGCTTTGAATCCTAAATCATTAAGAGAGTCACAAAGATTGTCGGCAATAATAATTTCGTCTTCTACTACTAATACTTTAATTTTTCTCATTATTTCTTTAAAATTGATTATTTAAAAATATAGTTTCATTTCTAAATTTAGTCAATATTTTTTCTTGCATGCAAATCTTTAAAAATAACTTCAAAAGTTGTTCCATTATTATTTATAAAAGATAGTGTACCTCGAAGTTGTTTTACAAGGCGAGTTACTAAACGAAGTCCAAAACTTTTGGTTTTTTTGATGTCAAAATCATTAGAAAATCCCGAACCATTATCCGAAATTATCAACTTATAACTGTTTTCATCAAACCGATTGATAGTTATGTCTAATTTTCCTGTTTCCTTTTCGGAAAAAGCATATTTATAGGTATTCGTGACTAATTCATTAATGATTAAACCCAAAGGGATAGCTGTATCAATGTCAAAAAATAAGTTCTTTGCATGTACTACTATTGTTATCTTTTTAAGTGCGTCATACATTGAGGCTATTTCATCTACTAAAAGAGTAATATATTCTTCAAAATTGATTAATCCATCTTCATTTTGATACAGTTTTTGATGGATCAAAGCCATTGATTTTACCCTGTTTTTCCCATCTTGAGCAATGGCCAAAGCTTTTTCGTCTTCAATCCCTTTAGATTGAAGTTCCAATAAACTTGAAATAATTTGAAAATTGTTTTTAACCCGATGATGTACTTCTTTGATAAGTAACTCTTTTTCTTTTAAAGCCTGATTAATTTGATTGTTTTTTATTTCTAATAATTCAGATTGTTTTCTCTTGCGTACAAAAAAAATGAGCGTTATCAGTAATAATCCAGCAATTAAAGAGGCTATGATGATATATAATCTTGAATGCTCTTTTTCTTTTTCTATTTCTAATTCTTTTTCTCGTACCGCTTGCCTTGTTTTAAACCTGGATAAAGATTGGGATAATTCTTGAGAGTAATATTTTTCATTCTGTTCTAAACTCTTTTTTTTGTATTCTAAAGCTTCTTCATAAAATCCATGGTATTCTAATGCTATGGAACAATCGTTTAGTATATGAAAAAAATCATTTGACTTTAATACTTTTTCCCCTAAAGTTTCAATTTTTTTAACGAACTCCTGTAAATTAGTAACTTCAAATTGCTTAAAAATCGATTTGCATTTTGGGGAATTGGGATTTAGGTATGAAATATATCGCGCATACAAAGAATAGCTTAATGGTCTAGTTCTTGGGTTTTTATAAAGTTCTTCTAACAATTCGTCTACTCTTTTTTCTTGGCCCCCTTTAAAAAGATAAGCATCTATTAAATGTATTATAGTGCCAATATGATACACACTTTTTGTAGGGAGTTTCTTTTCGAGTTCTAAACTATGTTCACAGGCTTTAATATATTCATCAACCTTAAAATATTTACCAACCGTTATTTCATGTATATAAGAATCACATAAATGATATAAAAAAATAATTTCCAACTCGTAATCTTTAAGTTCTTTCGATTTTTTTAAACTGCTAAGGCATAATTCTTTGCTTTTTTTGAAATCTCTTGAAAGATAATACAATACGATATGATGTACACTGGCTAATAATTGTGCCTTAATTGTATTATTATTTTTAGGGTCAAATTGATTAATATATTTTTCTAGTTTTTCTTGTTCGTAGCTAGCCTCTTCGGCAGAAAAATCTTCTCTTAATCTTGCAATTTGAATCCATTTAATATTTACATAATCTAAATTTACTTCATTTTTATCAATTGGTATTTTAATATTCTTATTGATATAGTTATTGACACTTTCATAATTAAGTCCTATTCGAGTTCCAAGGTTAAGAGTGAATTTATAATAATCTAAATAAGTAGGATTGTTGTTTTTAGAAATTCTGCTTAAACTTTGTATGTAAGGGGTCGTTTTTTGTTGTGAAATTAAATAGGCAACAGAATCTAATTGCTGGTCTAAAATATGGTCTTCAATTTTGTCTATAATTAAAGAGTTTGTTGTGAAGTTTTCTATATCTCTCGGACTATTAAAATTTTCTTGAGCTTCTATTTTAGTTAGAAAAAGTATTAAGAACAAAAGTAAGATTTGGTTTATTGTTTTTAATTTCAAAAAATACTTGAATTTTTCGAAAGTAGATTTTGTAGTTTTCAAAATCATATAATAATATTTAATTGTTTTATATAAGTAAAGTTAAGTGTCAATAATTCGCAAAACTAATCATAAGTTTTACACACAACTTATATATGTGTGTATTAATTCTAATAGAATCTCGTTTATAAGTAGTTCGTTGAATGATAATCTCTTTTTAATGAGCTTTACAGTTATTGTTAGATAAATAACCCGTTGGGTGTAATTATTTGAAGTAAAAAAGATTAATTAGATATTGATCAAGATTCTGAAATTCAGTATTTTGAAGTCTAAAAACAACCAATATCTATGTCAAATATAGTAAAGAATTATTTTAGAGTTTTAGACGTTATAAATTCTAAATTAGAGAATAAATGGGCTGTCGGCAGAAAACAAAAAATGTCTGATTTAGAAGTAGTTGCATTAAGTATAATGGCTCAATTCATGTCTAATGATAGTGAAACTCCTTATTTAAAGAGATTAACAAGCAATAAATCCTTAATTTAATGAACGAAGTCAGTTCAATAAAAGTCAATATAAGAAGAAGAAAATTGTTTTTATTTTTAGAAAAAGTAAGAACAAAATTAGCCTTTCTGTTTTTAGAATTTGAAAATTATTTCATCGTAGATAGTATGCCGTTTGAGATTTGCAAATTTGCACGTCATAGGAGAATTAAAATCTGTAAAAATGAGTTTAAAACAGCTCCTTCAAAAGGGTTTTGTGCTTCTCAAAACAACTGGTTTTATGAATATAAACCACAGCTAGGAAATCAAGAAAAAGAATTGAAACATTATTTTCACAACTGTGCGACCAATTCAGAATTAGAAACAATTATGCTAAATCTTTTAAGATTTTAAAACAAGAATTTTAGCCAAAATAACAACATTAGCATTGTTTCAATATGTTAATAAATTCTTCTTTGATAGACCATAAACAATATTAAAAATCAAGCTATTTAATTATATCCAAAGGGTTGAAATAAGCATTTAAACAAACTCAATGTGACATCGTTATAAAATTTTAAATTAAAGTATAATTACACTTAATGGGTTATTACTTATTAATAAGGCTTATTTTTTCGTTTACCTTATCCATAAAGTTGTGTAAATAACTAGGGACATTACCCTTTATTTGGTCTATTTTCCAACTTTTAACCGTACCGTTTCTAGAATATTCGATAAAAAGACCGCCACCGTCTGCACAATCGGGGTAACCAAGTGTGCTTTCTTTTTCAGACAGCAATTTTGTTGGAAAATAATCAATTAAATCTTTAACAACTTCAAATTTAGTAGTGTCTAAAACTTCAAAATTAAAAGGTTCGTTAGCATAATTATCGTTAGAATCTTCATATAATTTTTCATTGGTCAGCTTAAAGATTTCGACACAGCCTTCTCCAATGCAATATCCATAAAAATGACCAAATATTAAGTAATCATCTTTGGTTAATTGAATTTCATCATTAGAGCTGCAGCCGTAAACAAAAAGTGAAAATAAGAAGATTGAAATGGCCTTTTCCATGTGTTTGTTTTTTATTATTAGATATAAAAAACAGCCTTTGGTTGCGTCAATCTATTAAGAACTTGTTTTATAGTCAATCAATTTCCTTGGACCTTCAAGTAATAGTCTTACTATTTGAAGGACGCCATCATCATTGGTATCTATATACCATTTAATTAATGAAATTTCACCGTTTTCAATTTCAATACCAGTAATACTCCTTGGGTGAACACAACTGCCATCGTTAAAAAAAGCAATGTCTCCAGGTTCTGGAAAACGAGGTCGGTGCGTGTGCCCAACAATGGTTACTAAATTATCGTTTTCAATAATCCATTTCTTGGTTCGACGTTCTACTTTTATAAGTTCGCTGTAATTTTTGGCAGGACTTGTTGGATCCGCAATTCCCATCACATTCAACGGTTTCCAAAGTATTCTAACCATAAAGCGACTCCATTTCCAAAATAAATAATTCCACCAATCGGCTTGATCCCCGTGAGTTAAAAACAGAGCTTGGTTTGTCGTTGTATTTTTTAAAATAATGCCTTCGTGGTATTCAATCCCAGGGAATAAGTCAACATCAATACCCAAAGTTTTATCAAAATAAGTAGATACATGTTTTTTTACATAGTTTGGGTTTCTGTAAACCATATCGTGGTTTCCCCATATCATGTGCAGTTTGTTCTCTTTGTGGAACTGGCGCATGAGCATGTACACATTTTTATGTGCTTCAAAAATGGGTTTAAACGAGAGGTTTTCCCAGAGTTCATCGCCATCACCAAGTTCACAATACTGAAAACCTTCAGCATAATAATGCTTTAAGGCATGAAAATAAATGTTTCTGTTATTGGCAAAATCGTCTGCAAAACTATTGTCGCCTCGGTGGCAATCACTAAATAAAATAAATTTACTAGAATCATCAAAATTGATGATTTTAGCCTTTTTATAAGCATTATCTAGCCTTTTTTTTGTTGAAAACATAAGAGTAAATGTAAACCCGTTGGGTGTAATTGCTCTATCAATACTAATTTTTATATAAATTGTCACATTGAGCTTGTCGAAATGTATTTTCTAGTGTCTTCGACAGGCTCAGACTGACACTTGAGCACTAAATTGACTTTAAATTATAATCAAAATTCGTTATAAATTGAGTTTTATTAATTTCACCCAACGGATTAAATGTAATCAAAATATTAGGAAAAAAAGACCAGTGAGGTTTTAAAACCTTATTAGTCTAATCATATCAAATAATTCAATATTTAACAAAACGCATTTAGTATTCCAACAGTTAAGTTGCCATGCTGTTCTTAATTGAATACCGTTTGTGCCTTAATTTTTTAGAAAGCTACTTTCTATACAGTGGGTCAGCGCCTATGGTGCCAACCAATTCTTTTAAATATTTAGGGGATTTTACATGGTCATAAGATTTTTTTACTGATTTTAATCGCTCTTTAATGCTCATTTCTTCAATTAATATATCGTTGTTTGGGTTTGCGATAAACGCTTCCAAATAGGCTAATTGGGAATCATAAAAGCGAATGTCTTTTTGTTGTTTTAAAACCAATCTTTGTTTGTACCAATCGCTCTGTAATACGTAATTTCTATCGAAATACTGACGTAATTCTGGGTTGTCAATGGTTTTTCCTTCATAGTTGCCATACGCCATGATGTGCAATAATATTTCTAAAGGCGGTATTGCTGCTTTAACACTGCCATCTTCAAAATAGCTTAATGCCACTTTTTGTTGTGCTTCGACAATATTTTTAATACCATCCACATAATCTTCAATACCTTGGATTTCAGGTTTTAGCATGCGTTCGTTAAAAACGGCTGTAGGTTCGTCAAACAATCTATTCATACATCTTAGCGCAAATGTTTTTGTAATTCTATAGCCTAACCTGCTTGCCAATATGGTTTCGCCACGGTACTCAAAATCGTCTAATTTTTCTAATGAACCATTTGCAATTAGCTGTTTGGGATCTCTATCTTTTGGCTCCAATCGTGCCCAGATTTCTGGAATAAGCAAACTGACGTCATGGTCAATTTTATTTTCAGCTCCTACATATCCAGCTGCTGTGCTAAATCCATTTGATTCTGTTAAAATATGCGACAATAACGCATTATTCAAATCGGTAGTTGGTGTTAGCATATTAAATGGGGCTTTGGTTAAAGCGCCTTCTGAACCTGCTCCGGTTGTTGATGGTGACTTACCTGTTAGGCTACAGATAAAGTCCATAAACAATTCGGGGGTTTCTTGGTAGTGAATTGGGTTATACACCGCCAAAGGTCGAATGCCCGCAACTTTGTCAACAGGGTTATTTCGTCTGCCAGGAAGTACCGCATTTACCACATGAATAACGGGTTCGTCAAATTTTATTTTTCTAAGTAACCGTACCCCTGTGTCTGCTAAATAACTGGCCTCAGTTTCTTCAATATGTCTGCTTGGTTCCAAGTAGCGGGGATTGGCAGTGGGTTCGCCATTCACAATCCTAGTGTGCGATGGCAATACAAAAGATGCTTCGTCGTCGTTGCTGTTTACGATATTGGTAATGAAATCTTTAACGGGTTGTGTGTATTTATCAAAGTTGATGGTGTCCTCATAAATGGCAATGGCATCGGTTTTTTTCAACAATTCGTAGTTTGTTAAAAAGCGGCCATTTGAAATAATATCCAGTTCTGCGTTTTTATCGTAGCCTCTTACAACGGCTTCGTCTGGTCTTTGGAATAAATGCGCTTCGCAATTTGTAAGTACTTTTACACTTTTGTTGGTGTATTCTGGATTCAGGTTTTTTATCTGTTCTCTTGGTAAAGTTATTGAAGCAGTAATGTCGTCTTCGGTTTGGATCTTTTCACAAGGGGAAAAATCAGATCTCAATTTGTTTAGCATCCAGTTTCCTTTTTGGTTGAATCCAATACGTACATAACTGCCCACTACTGGGGTGTTATTATATAAAAGACCTGTTCCTTTTTGTCCATTGATTATTTCTACCGACATGTAATCTTTCCAGTTTAGTGCACCGTGTGCTTGTCTGTATAATCGTTTTACAAAAAGCACCAACGATCTGATATGTACGGGGATATTTCTTAAAAACTCGTTGAATTCATCTGAGTTTTCTTCTGATGGGGTCAGCAGTTTTACCGCAGAGCTCAAGCTTCTGTTTTCACTTAAAAAATGTCTCGATTTTGGTCTATTTGGGTCTTTGATTTTCCAACGCGTAGAATAATTAAACTCTATGATTTCATCTGCTTTTTTGAAATCTTCATCAATGTCATGAATGTTAAACGTACTGTAAGTAATGGCGTTTTGCATAGACTTTGAAATTTCAGATTTTCCACCACCTGATACAGTACAGGGTTTATGACAAAAAACACCCTCAGCAAAAGTATCTACAATACGCCATAAGTTAATGCTTTTGTGTTTTTCCAATCTGAATTTATTGCCAGTAGGATGCACATAGGTTTTGTATGGTGATATGGTTAGTTTTTGATTTTTTCCACCATGCTTCCAGGTAATGCTATTGGTGTTGGTGTTTACATATGAAAACTCTGGAATGTAAACGATATTGGGATATTTTTTGTCGATGGCATAATTTTCAGGCATGACTTCTATACGATTCGCTAAGAGTGTTTTAACTTCTTCAAAAGAGTGCTTATTATTATGGAATTCTGAGTAATCCCTTCCGTCTAAGGTGTCACCCATAACTCTTCTTGCAAAAGCCATTGCGCCTCCGGCATGTTCCTCTTCAACTAAACCAAATAAATTTGCAGAGTAGCTAATTTGGGTTTTGATTTCTTTTTTTGAATAACCGTAATAATTATCGGCTATTAATGTAATGACGACACCTCTATCATCCCTACACGTCACTTTAAAAGCATTGCCATCATTATAAATGTCGTTGGCATCATTCCAATACATACCATCTCTTTTTTGACGTTCTGTAGCATCGTTAAAATGAGGCAATCCAACAGCTTTCTTTTTAAGGGTTGTTAATTGGGGAGCCAAAATAATGCATCCGGTATGACCTGTCCAATGTTCGGTGTCCAATGCGGCATCGTTTTGTGCTAAATTTGGGTCGCCTGCATTTCCAAAAATAGACTCAACAAAATCTAAATTACTAACCAAGTTACCTGGTGCAAAAAAGCGAACTTCCATAGATTTTTTGGTAATAACACCTTTTACTTCTGGACATACAATAGGTCTTAAAAGCATTGATACCATTGTTTTTGCCTTGTTCTCTTGGTTACTGGTAAATGGAAGTATTTTTAAATCGTCAGATGGATTAAAGGCTGCATTCAAAAAGTGGGCAAAAGTAATTTTTGGCACTTCTTTTTTATCTAATGGTACAGGTAAATCACCTTCTACAATGTGAAAAGTGCCCTTTGTAGTTCTTTTGTCGTTTAGCGGATTGTTTAAAATTCCTTGTTTTATTCTATTGGATGTAACCAGCTCACTTTTAAAAGTATTGCCATTTGGTGGTAAGCTCACTTCTCTAGCGTGCCCTTTTTTAGATAGCATTAATGTATTGTTAGGCAGTTTATAGGATTTGTTTATTAAAACCTTGTTTAAGTAATCATCTATAAAATTTTGAATTCTTGAATCTGCAGGACAATGGTGGTCTGCCAGTAATCTGGATTTTTCACGCATACTTTTTATCATTCCAGAGGTAAGCGCTTCAAATTTTGGATCGCAAAATTTTTCATCACTATCCTCATAATCTCTGTAAATAGGCTGTCCTAGGGCTGCTAATTGTAAATTGATAAATTGTACAATGTCTTTTCTTGATTCTTGCATGGCTTTAAAAAATTCGTTATTCAACAACAAAGTTAAGTCAGGAGTTTTTTTTAAAACCTGTCGAAAATCAGTTATTGTCTAAATTTTGCAGCCAATTGAAAAAAGTCAAGATGAGTTCGGCGTCAAGAATGGTTAATGGACCATATTGAAAGAAGTATTGGTTTATATTGGAAATATGGAGACTATTTAAAAGCATTTAAGCCTGTAATATCCAGTCCTGTGATAAGCAAATGAATATCATGTGTACCTTCATAAGTAATGACGCTTTCAAGATTCATAGCGTGGCGCATAATAGAGTATTCGCCAGTTATACCCATGCCTCCAAGTATTTGGCGTGCTTCTCGGGCTATTGTAATGGCCATATCAACATTGTTCCGTTTCGCCATAGATATTTGAGCTGAGGTTGCTTTGTTTTCATTACGTAAAACCCCAAGTCGCCAAGTTAAAAGTTGCGCCTTGGTAATTTCGGTAATCATTTCAGCTAATTTTTTTTGTTGCAGTTGAAATTGGCCAATAGGTTTACCAAATTGCATACGCTCTTTACTATATCTAAGTGCTGTATCATAACAATCCATGGCGGCACCAATAGCACCCCAAGCAATGCCGTATCGTGCCGAATCTAAACACCCAAGTGGTGCGCCCAATCCAGATTTATTAGGCAATATATTTTCTTTAGGCACTTTTACATTATCAAAAATAAGCTCGCCTGTTGCAGATGCGCGAAGCGACCATTTATTATGTGTTTCTGGAGTTGTAAAACCTTCCATGCCACGTTCAACCAGTAAACCATGTATTTTTCCAGTTTCATCTTTAGCCCAAACAACAGCTACTTGTGCAAAAGGTGCGTTGCTTATCCACATTTTAGCACCATTTAAAAGGTAATGATCTCCCATGTCCTTGAAGTTGGTTACCATACCACTTGGGTTACTGCCGTGGTCGGGTTCGGTTAAACCAAAGCAACCCATCCATTCGCCACTTGCCAATTTAGGTAAGTATTTTTGACGCTGGGCTTCTGTACCATATTTCCAGATGGGATACATGACTAAACTAGATTGTACCGAAGCGGTACTGCGAACTCCAGAATCGCCACGTTCTATTTCCTGCATAATCAAACCATAACTAATTTGATCCAAGCCAGCGCCACCGTATTCTACAGGAATATAAGGACCAAAAGCACCAATTTCTGCCAAACCATTAATAATTTGCATAGGAAATTCTGCTTTTTGAGCATACGTTTCAATTATAGGAGAGACCTCACGCTTTACCCAAGTTCTGGCAGCATTTCGGACTAATTTATGCTCTTCGGAAAGTAAATCATCAAGATTATAATAATCTGGTGCTTCAAATAAATCTGGTTTCATCTGGTCATTTTATTATAAATTAATGACAGAAGGCATTCACTACCGTTTGTGACATTAATTTTGATTTTTCGACTTATTCAAAATAAAATAATTAGCAAAAGCAGTATTTTTTTATGAATTTATCATTTTATGGTCTCAAATTTAATTAATTCCAATGGTATTATGACATTTTTAAATAGAAATCTTTTGTCAGATTTATGTAGTCTTCTGTATATTCGTGACGCCTTGTTTCAATAATAAGGGTTTCTTTTTTAATGACGCTTTCGCTGAACGAGAATGCTATGAGGCTTCTTTTAATTTCTGAAGATGGATTTCCTTTTACCTGTAGAATTCTGTTTGGAAATAAATGGAATGTTGTAGCTATTTTAATAAATGAAGCTTCTTCTTTAAAAGGTACAATAACAGAAAAGATGCCGTTTTCAGACAATAACTTAGAAACACTTTCTATTAGATGATTAAAAGGTAAGGCGTCGTTAAATCGGGCTAAATCGCGTTGTTGGTTTTCAGATTTAAAATCTTCTGAATAAAATGGTGGATTTGATATAATGAGGTCGTATTGGTCCTCAATTTCTTCAACAAACTCATCTAAAGACGCATGATAGCAAAAGAGTCTGTCTCCCCAAGGCGATTGTTCAAAATTATTTACACATTGTTCGTAGGCATCGTCATCAATTTCAATAGCATCAATCAGTTCTGCGTGACTACGTTGTGCTAGCATGAGCGCTACAATACCTGTGCCTGCACCAATATCTAATATGGAAAACGGATTTTGTTGAATGGAGACCCAAGCACCAAGAAGCACGCTATCGGTGCCAATTTTCATGGCACATTTATCTTGGTTAATTTCGAATTGTTTGAATTTGAATGGTTTGTTAGACATGTGTTTTTGTTGAAATTTTAATAGAAAAACTTAAAAAGCCAGTAGATTATTTCAAAATATACTAAATTGGGTAAAAAATAAGTTTAAGTTAATGACGTTATTAATATGGTGGTATGGATTATGGACATGAAGTATGGATGTGAAAACAATACGCATCTTAAAAAAATTTATTGAAGGTACTAAACTAAAGATTATTTATATGAAGTCGTTAGAAAAAATTTTAAGCAAACTCAATAATTTATTAATTATGAATTATGAGATTGAAAAAGTTTATTTTAAAGCGCTTGATTTAGCTGATGATGATAATTTAAAAGCATTTTTTAGAGAAAGAAGTTTTGAAAGAAACGAATTTGGCAGGCAATTAAGAGCTGAAATTGTAAAGTTAGGGGGGAAGCCCAAAGAATTGAATATATCCAGTAGTGATTTTGATAGAATTTGGAAAAATTTTAGAAATTTTATTCTATTGAAGAATGAAAATGATTTGATGGAGGAAATTTATAGTTTAAAAAAATTAAATATTGAAAAATATAATGAATTGCTAATGCAAATTAATTTACCGCTATCTACATGTAAGCTGTTGATAAAACAGCAAGATAGTATTTATAGCCATATGAATGCTATGAAAAGGGAAGAAGAATTTGTTCTGTAATGTAGGTAAAAAAATAGGGGGGGCGATTTTAAAAAAATCGCCCCCCCTGTTTTTTTATAAACCATCCTAAAATTATAAATACAAATCAATCAATCCTTCTGGGGTTTTAACGAAAACCGTTTTGTTTTTTCTATCTACTTTTTCAATAAACTCATCATTCATAGGGATAAGAATTTCTTTCCCATTGTTTTCAACTTCAAATAAGGCTTGCGCGGTAGAATCATTAATGCCAACGATAGTACCCACTTTTCCGTAATTTATATCTTCCATAGTAAATCCAATAACTTCATGAAAATAGAATTTGTTGCCTTCTAGTTTTGGTAAAAACTCGAGTGGCAAATACACATCGCTTTTTATTAAAGAGTCGGCATCGGCTTCGTTTGTAACGTCTTCAAACTGCACACGCAATAAATCTGATTTATGAAGCTGTGAGCGTTCAATAAAAAAGGGGAGTAATGTGTTACGGACCTCAATAAACATAGCGTCAAGGTCTTCATATAATTCAGGTTGGTCGGTATCCAATTTAATTAAAAGTTCGCCTTTAAAACTATATTTTGATACAATTTTACCTAAATAAAAACAATCTTCTTTCTTCATTGAATGTTAGTTTTTTTTTATTTCCGCCTTTCGTCTTCGCTCAAGATAAACTATGGTGGAAATCTTCCGTTTTAAAATATAAAATTCCCTTCTTCAAGGGACTATGCAAAAATGACACTTTTTTGCATAAAAAACTCCGATACATGTATCGGAGTTTAAAAGTATAAAAAACTATTTTTTTATTCTTCTTCTTTTGGAGCTTCTTCGGTAGCAGTTTCTTCAGCTACAACCTCAGTTGTTTCTTCTGCAACTTCTTCCTCTTCAACAACAGGAGCAGCGGCAGCAATACGAGCTTCGTTAGCAACTTTTTCAGCTTCTAACGCTTTTGCTTTAGCCTCAGCTTGTGCTTTAGCTAAACCATCTGTTTTAGCACCAACTTTACCTGCTTTTTCTTCTAACCAAGCAGTGAATTTAGCTTCAGCTTGTTCTTCTGTTAAAGCACCTTTTCTAACACCACCTGCAAGGTGATTTTTTAGTAAAGCACCTTTGTAAGATAAAATAGCTTTAGCTGTGTCGGTTGGTTGTGCACCATTTTGCAACCATTGTACAGCGCCATCAACATTTAAATCTATAGTTGCTGGGTTTGTGTTTGGATTATAAACACCTAATTTTTCAAGATATTTACCATCTCTTTTTGATCGTACATCGGCTGCAACAATCCAGTAAAAAGGTTTCCCTTTTTTACCATGTCTTTGTAATCTAATTTTTACTGGCATAATAATTAATTAGTTGAGGTTCTCGACCTCGGTTATTAATGAGGGCGCAAAGATAATATTTTATTTCTAATTATCAATGCTTTATTTTATTTCGAAATGGATTCTTTAAAATAATAAGCAAACAGGTGTAGGTGCTTTTACATCATGTAAAAAAGTAAGTGTTCCTGTGGAGGCGTCTATATTAAAAACGGCTATATTTTGGCTTTTTTGATTGGCAACCAATAAAAATTTTCCAGTAGGGTCAAGGGTAAAATTTCTTGGCCAATCGCCATGAACTGGTACCGTTTGAACTTTTTCTAAGGTACCATCAAATTTATTTCTTTTGAAAACTACGATGGAATTTTCACCTCGGTTGGAGCCATATAAATAAAGTTCGTTTTTAGATAAATGAATATCGGCACAAGCATTTTTTCCTTCATAATTTTCATCTAAAGTGGTATCGTAGTCAATCTGTTCAAAACCAGAGTCAGTTTTTTTAACCGAAGTTACAGAGCTTCCGTATTCGTTAATGATATAGATGAATTGACCGTTTTTTGTTAAAGCAAAATGTCTTGGGCCTGGGTTTTCGGTGGTTTTAAAAATTGAAGGCGTAGCCAATTCGTAACTGTTATTTTTTAGTTTATATTGGTAAACAGCATTCATGCCCAAGTCGGCTATATATAATTCGTCTCTAAAAAATTGACCGGAATGTGCATGGGATGCTTTATCTGAGGTATTGTATTCAAAAATTTGGGAGGCTTCATTGAGTTTTCCGTCCCTTGAAATGCTATAAATGGCTGCACTACCTCCACCATAATTAGAAACTACAGCTTTATTGCCCTGTTTGTTTAACGAAATATGGCAAGGACCTGTGCTGTTACTGCTTACTTTATTTAAAAATTTTAATAAGCCGTTTTCTTGAATTTTAAAAGAAGAAACAGAGCCTCCAAGGCTTTCGCTTACGGCGTACAAATATTTTTTATTTGGTGAGTATGCTATAAATGAAGGGTTTTCGGTCGCCATAGCCAATTGTAAATGACTAAGATCGCCGGTTTTTGGGTTAAACTGTAATTTATAAATGCCTTCGCTGGAACCATCGGTATAGGTACCTACGTACAGCGGAATATTTTGAGCTTTGATGTTTAAAAAAATAAATGCAGTTGTGAGAAATAGTAATAGATGTTTCATTTTGTTTTAGTTGAATGATCTCAAAAAATTGAACATTAAATGTAAAGTTTTTAAGTTATTAAAACCATTTAAATTTCATAAATGTTAGAAACTGTTTAAGTTTTGTTTATTGATGCTTTTAGATAAAATTTAAACAGTTTCTTAAAATAAGAGCAAACCTGTTAAAGCCCTGTAAAATACTGCTAAAGTTTGTTAAAAAATCGACTCATCCCTTTATTTGTTTTATATTAAAAAAAACAGATGTGAAACAATACGCACCTTAAAAGAATTTATTGAAATTTAAAAATGATATTATGAAGTTCAAAAAGAAAATTTCAAACAAATTAAATGAATTATTAGTAAAAAACATTGATGCTGAAAAATATTATTCAAATGCCATTGATAATATAGGTGATGGTAGGTTGAAAATGCTTTTTAAGCGAAGAGTTACGGACAGAGGTGAATTTGCCAAAGAATTAAGAACAGAAATCTTGAGTTATGGTGAAATCCCTGAAGACTTAGGCAGCTTAAAAGAAACTTTCAATAGAAATTGGACAAGTTTAAAACTCTCGTTAACCTCCAATAACGAAGAGGCTGTTTTAGATGAAACAATTAAATTTGAAGAAACTGTTTTGAATGGCTATAATGAGCTTTTAAAAGATGAAGTATTGCCTCCAACTATTGATGCGTTATTATGTAAGCATAAAAATGCTATTCAAGCAGCAATTAATACCGAGAAATCATATAGAAAATTAGTGTCATAAGCATTTGATAATAGGTTAAGATGAGTAGGTCGTCTAAAAAGTCTGTTTAGAAGTGAATTGTCACATTGGAGCATTATCGGAAATGAAAATATATTTTTATTTGAAGATAAAAGCGCAGCTTGCGAAATGCATTGAAAATATAATTAATAGGGTTTTTGACTTTAGTTTATCTAGCGTAGTCGAAAGGCTCAAACTGACATTAAAGTTTACTTTTTACAATCTCTTTTTTATAGTTTTACCAGTCGCTCCATAATATCATGTAGCGAAATAATAGTAATGTCGTTTTTTATAGTAAAAGTGTCGCTGCCAGAATACACAATAAATTTTTCTTTTGGATTTAAATCGTCGCAAGCACTATGAAAGCCTTTGGATGGTTTTGGGGCAGAACTGCGTTTAATTTCAATGGCCCACAACTCGTTAAGGTCAAATTCTAAAATTAAATCTATTTCGGCACCGCCAGAGGTTCTGTAAAAATATGATTTGATATGGTTAGGTGTAAAAGTCCCTATTTGTCTTGGTCCAAGTATGGCAACGGAAGCGCTCTTTTCAAGAGCATTATTTGTTTTTCTTTCAAGTCTTCTCTTAATCATGTATGCAGATTTAACATGAAATATTCAATTTGCATACTTATGAACCATATTTTTTTGTTAAAAACTCTTCAAAACTTCTTTTTAAAAAAGTGTAAATTCTATGTATTTTTATACTCTTCGTTTTCGCACTAAACGAATCAATAAATTACCAAATAAACTTACTGAATGTACTTAATTTTCGATACCGAAACCACAGGATTACCAAAACGCTGGGATGCACCTATTACCGATACCGATAATTGGCCGCGGTGTATTCAAATCGCATGGCAATTGCACGATGCTATGGGGAATTGTATCGAACATCAGGATTATTTGGTACAGCCAGATGGTTTTAATATTCCTTATGATGCTGAAAAAATCCATGGTATTTCAACGGAATTAGCCCAAGATCAAGGGATTCCGCTAGCCGAAGTTTTGGAAAAATTTAATGAAGCGTTAAGTAAAGCTAAATTTGTTGTTGGGCAAAACGTAAAGTTCGACCTAAACATAATGGGTGCTGAATTTGTTCGCGGCGATGTGGCAAACCCACTTCAGGAATTACCAGTTTTAGATACATGTACTGAACATACCGCTAGTTTATGTCAAATTCCGGGTGGGCGTTATGGTAAATTTAAGTTGCCAACGCTTACCGAATTGCATGAGTTTTTATTTAGTATCCCTTTTGATGAAGCGCATAATGCCACTGCCGATGTGGAGGCGACCACACGTTGCTTTTTTGAATTGATTCGTTTGGGTGAGTACACGAAGGAACAATTAGACGTTCAGCCAGATTACTTTCAAAATTTTAATGAGGCCAATCCTAAAACGATTCAACTTATAGGATTAAAACATATTAATCTTAAGGAGGAAAGTGCTAAAATTCGTGAACGCCTTAAAAATGTTCAGGTTGAAACCATTTCTACCGAAGAGATTAAGCAAAATGTATCCGATTTAAAGGAAGTCGATTTTGTACATCTGCATAACCATTCGCAATTTTCGGTGCTGCAATCTACCATAAGCGTTACCGACTTGGTAGCTGCCGCTGCTGAATATAATATGCCCGCAGTCGCGTTAACAGACCACGCTAATATGATGGGCGCTTTTCACTTTGTGAAAGCCGTTAGCAATCATAATAGAAGTGTTAAAGCAAAAAATGAAGCAGCCATTGAAAAAGGTGAAACACCAAATGCTGTAGAGATAAAACCCATAATTGGCTGCGAATTTTTTGTTTGTGAAGACCATACAGATAAAACCAGAAAAGACAATGGCTACCAAATAGTATTCTTAGCTAAGAACAAAAATGGCTATCATAATTTAGCAAAATTATCGTCACTTGCTTTTGTTGACGGGTTTTATTATTTACCTCGAATTGATAAACAGCTTATTGAAAAATATAAGGAAGGTTTAATTGTCTTAACAGGGAATCTATACGGAGAAGTGCCAAGTAAGGTTTTAAATGTTGGTGAAAATCAAGCTGAAGAGGCGTTGCTTTGGTGGAAAGAACAGTTTGGAGATGACTTGTATATGGAGTTAATGCGGCATAATCAAGAAGACGAAAATCGTGTGAATCCTGTTTTAATTGAGCTTTCAAAAAAACATGATGTTAAATTAGTAGCAACAAATAACACTTACTATTGTAAAAAAGAAGACGCGAATGCACACGATATTTTATTATGTGTAAAAGATGGCGAAAAGCAGGCGACACCCATAGGTCGCGGACGTGGCTATCGTTATGGGTTGCCTAACCAAGATTATTATTTTAAGTCTTCCGAAGAGATGAAATCCCTCTTTAAGGATGTTCCCGAAGCGATAAGTAATGTCCAGGAAGTGGTTGATAAAGTAGAAGCTTATGAGTTGGCTCGTGAAGTTTTATTGCCAGCTTTTAATATTCCGGATGAATTTAAAAATGAAGAAGATTTAGTCGATGGGGGTAAACGTGGAGAAAATGCCTATTTACGCCATTTAACATATCAAGGTGCTAAAAAGCGCTATGGGGAAGATCTTTCAGATGAAGTCATAGAACGTTTGGATTTTGAACTCGATGTTATTCAAAATACTGGCTATCCAGGTTACTTTTTAATTGTAGAAGACTTTATACGTGAGGCTCGAAACATGGATGTGTCGGTAGGCCCAGGTCGTGGATCTGCAGCAGGTTCGGTAGTCGCATATTGCCTTTGGATAACCAATATAGACCCACTTAAATACGATTTGCTTTTTGAGCGTTTCTTAAATCCAGATCGTATTAGTATGCCCGATATTGACATAGATTTTGATGATGAAGGTCGAAGTCGCGTTATGGATTATGTTATCAAAAAATACGGTAGCAATCAAGTGGCGCAAATCATCACGTACGGAACAATGGCTGCAAAATCATCAATCAGGGACACGGCTCGTGTTTTGGATTTGCCACTTTTTGATGCCGATAGAATTGCGAAACTAATTCCAACCATGTCTAAGCTGAATAAAATTTTCGGTTTAAGTGAAAAAGAATTGAGCAGTAAGTTTCGTGCTGAAGATTTAGAAAAAGTCAATCAACTTTTAAACATTTCTGAAGGAAGTGATTTAGAGGCTGAAACCGTAAACTTGGCAAGGATACTTGAAGGGTCAGTTCGTAATACAGGGATCCATGCTTGTGGTGTCATTATTACCCCAGACGATATTACGAAATTCGTACCAGTTGCAACGGCTAAAGATTCCGATTTATATGTTACTCAATTTGATAACTCCGTAGTTGAGGAAGCGGGACTATTAAAGATGGATTTCTTGGGGTTGAAAACATTAACCTTAATAAAGGATACCGTTAAAATTGTAAAAGCAAAACACAATATTTTACTCGATCCCGATAACTTTCCGTTAGATGATGAAAAGACTTATGAGTTATTCCAAAGAGGTGAAACAGTTGGTGTGTTCCAATACGAGTCACCCGGTATGCAAAAGCATCTTAAAGAGTTAAAACCTACCGTTTTTGAAGATTTAATTGCGATGAATGCCTTGTACCGCCCGGGACCTATGGAATATATTCCAAGTTTTACCCGCAGAAAACATGGAGATGAGGCGATTGAGTACGATTTAGATGCTATGGAAGAATACCTAAAGGAAACTTATGGTATTACAGTATATCAAGAGCAGGTGATGTTGTTGTCCCAAAAACTAGCAGGATTTACAAAGGGTGAAGCCGATGTGCTAAGAAAAGCGATGGGTAAAAAGCAAATTGCGGTACTCGATAAAATGAAACCTAAGTTTGTGGAGCAAGCCAGTGCTAATGGCCACGATGCAAAAATACTCGAAAAAATCTGGAAAGACTGGGAAGCCTTTGCAAGTTATGCGTTCAACAAATCGCATTCCACCTGTTATGCGTGGATAGCCTACCAAACAGCGTATTTGAAGGCACATTACCCAGCTGAATATATGGCAGCGGTACTGTCTAATAATATGAACGACATCAAGCAAGTTACTTTCTTTATGGAGGAATGTAAGCGTATGAAATTGGATGTTCTTGGACCAGATGTGAATGAGTCTTTTTATAAATTTTCAGTAAACAAAGACAATGCGGTGCGTTTTGGAATGGGAGCCATAAAAGGTGTTGGTCATGGAGCCGTTATTACCATCGTTGATAATAGAAAAAAAGATGGTCCCTACAAATCTATTTTCGATTTTGCTAAACGTATCGATTTACGTGCTGCTAACAAAAAAGCGTTTGAAAATTTAGCTTTGGCAGGTGGTTTTGATGGGTTTAAAGAGACTCACCGAGCTCAATATTTTCATGATGATGGCGATGGTATTACTTTTTTGGAAAAAGCGATTCGTTATGGAAATAAACATCAAGAAAATGAAAATTCTGCTCAAGTGAGTTTATTTGGAGATGCTAGTGATGTACAAATTGCAGAACCGCAAGTGCCACCATGTGAAGAATGGGGAACCATGGAAAAATTAGCTCGTGAAAAGGAAGTAGTAGGTATTTATATTTCTGGACATCCTTTGGATGATTTTAAAATTGAAATGACCACATTTTGTAATGCAAGCCTAGCATTATTTAAAAACTTGGAAGCTTATGTGAATAGAGAGTTGGTTTTTGGAGGCGTGGTTACCGATGTGCAACACCGTGTTAGCAAGCAGGGAAAAGGATGGGCTATGTTTACTGTAGAAGATTATACCGATAGTTACGAGTTCCGCATTTTTGGTGAAGAATACTTGAAATTTAGGCACTTTTTAATGCAAAACAATTTTGTGTTTGTTAAGTCCTTTGTTCGAGAAGGATGGGTAAACAAAGATACAGGCAAGAAAAGCGAACCAAGACTGCAGTTTAATAGTTTCCAGTTGTTGCATGACGTTATGGAGAATTACGCCAAAAAGCTATCCATTCAACTTAATATTGACGATTTAAAGGAAGATAAAGTTTTAAAATTGAAAGAACTTTTGAAAATGCACCCAGGAAGCCAGATGCTCAATTTTGTGGTTTATGACAATAAAGAACAAATAAAGTTAAGCATGCCCAGTAGAA
Source organism: Mariniflexile sp. HMF6888 (assembly GCF_044335535.1). Lineage (NCBI taxonomy): Bacteria > Pseudomonadati > Bacteroidota > Flavobacteriia > Flavobacteriales > Flavobacteriaceae > Mariniflexile > Mariniflexile sp. HMF6888. Next base: position 22,095 of record NZ_JBIQVZ010000005.1, read on the forward strand.
AACAAAAAGTAAAAGTTTGTCAAGAATTATTAAATGAATTAGAGTATGAAAATGTGGTATTTAAGTTGAACTAATTCCTGCAAATGCCAAAAAGGTACAACCGACCCTAGTTTTATGCACTTAAACATCTATGATAGTGCAAAACAATGTTAGTATAAAGAAAACAAATTGTTACCTTGTAAGCTTTAGTAAAAATTTTGACTAATTTTGTGTTGTTAAAATAGAATACGAATTTAAAGATAAATATTATGGCATTAGAAATAACAGATGCAACGTTTGAGGAAACAGTATTAAAAAGCAGTAAACCAGTATTGGTAGACTTTTGGGCTGCTTGGTGTGGACCATGTAGAATGGTTGGACCAATTATTGAACAAATAAGTGAAGAATATGAGGGGAAAGCAGTTGTTGGAAAGGTTGATGTAGATGCAAACCAAGAATTTGCTGCAAAATATGGCGTGCGTAATATACCTACGGTTTTGGTTTTTCAGAACGGCGAAGTAGTTGGACGACAAGTTGGTGTAGCGCCAAAAAACGCTTATACTGAGGCGATTGATTCGCTTTTGTAATAGATATAAAAAAGAAAACTAAAAAGGTTTGCCATAATGGTAAACCTTTTTTTATTTTAGAACTCGTTTAAACTTTTTTAATTGAAGCGAAAATTAGTTATTTTGTGTTCGATTGAAGGCTTTTTGGAGTTGCATAGCAGAGCTACGGAACGAAGAAAAGGCTAAGAGCGAGTGCAAAAGGACAATTTTTTAGACAATTGTGAAAAGTTTAGATGAGTTATAAGTTAAAAATTAAATAAAAATGAGTGATAAAATAAAAGTTCAAGATGTTATTGATAGGAAATTAATAGAGCAGCGAAAAGTGTTTTTATGGGGGCAAGTTGACGATGAGTCTGCAAAACATGTTATAGATAGATTACTATATTTAGATGCTTTAGAAACAAAAGATATCCATTTGTACGTAAACAGTCCTGGTGGTTATGTAACATCAGGTTTTGCAATTTACGATTGCATTAAATCCTTAAACAGCGAAGTATCTACCATTTGTACAGGCTTTGCGGCGTCTATGGGTTCTATAATTCTTTCGGCTGGACAAAAAGGAAAACGTTTTATACAACCACATGCACGTGTTATGATTCATCAACCAAGTGGTGGTGCGCGTGGTCCAGCCAGTGATATTGAAATTACAGCAAAGGAAATTATTTTAACTAAAGAGTTAAGTGCACAAATATTAGCCGATAATTGTGGTCAGACTTTTGAAAAAGTGATGAAAGATTTTAATAGGGATCATTGGATGGGAGCTCAAGAATCGGTTGAATATGGCATTGTTGATAAGGTATTATAATTAACGATTTACAATTTTAGATTTACGATTAAATGATTTCTCCCCTTTGGGGAGATTAAGAGGGGATGAATATACAAAACGAACTAAATAAAGCAGAAGGTTTTAAAAACCTCGAATTACTTGCAAAACAGGTAGTGGAGGGGTTTATTGCCGGTATGCATAAAAGTCCGTTTCATGGGTTTTCGGCAGAGTTTGCTGAACACAAAATTTACAACAAAGGCGAAAGCACACGTCATATAGATTGGAAGTTGTTTGCCAAAACCGAAAAACTTTATACCAAACGGTATGACGATGAAACTAATTTACGCTGTCATATCATTATAGATAATAGCAGTTCGATGCATTATCCTGAGGTGCATACATTTTCTATTGAAAATCTTAATAAAATTGCATTTTCGGTTTTGGCTGCCGCTTCATTAATGCAGATTTTAAAAAAGCAGCGGGATGCGGTTGGTTTAAGTATTTATAGCGATGCGTATGATTATTATGCGCCCGAAAAAGGAAGTGAGCGCCATCATCAAATGTTATTGAATCATTTAAGTGAAGCAGTTGTTTCAAAACCAAAAAATAAGCAAACGGAAACATATAAGTATTTGCATGAAATAGCAGAGAAAATTCATAAGCGTTCCATGATTTTTTTGTTTACAGATATGTTTCAAACAAGTGAAGGCGAAACCAAGTTGTTTGAAGCACTGCGGCATTTGAAATATAACAAGCATGAGGTAATTTTGTTTCATGTGTTTGATAAAGAGAAAGAATTGCAATTTGATTTCGATAACAAACCCAAACGCTTTATTGATGTTGAGACAGGAGAGTACATTAATTTATATGCCGATAGCATCAAAGAAAATTATAATCGTGCTGTGGGTACTTATTTTGATGCTTTAAAGCTTAAATGTCTGCAATACAAGATAAAATATGTGGAGGCAGATGTAAATAAAGATTTTAATAACATCTTGACAACATACATGGTAGAACGAAAAAAGTTTGTTTAGAAAAAATGTTGCAAAAAAAACTTGAAAAAAGATTTGACATATTAAAAAAGGCATGTATATTTGCAACCGCAATAAAGCAACGGTCTGGTAGTTCAGTTGGTTAGAATGTCGCCCTGTCACGGCGAAGGTCGCGGGTTCGAGTCCCGTCCAGACCGCTAAAATTGCTAAAAGCTCTAAGGGATTAGGGCTTTTTTTGGCACTTAAAAGAAGTTGTGTTGTTTGATAAGCACTAGATGTTTATCAAATTGTGGTTGAGATGCTGAACTGTTCCTGAAATAAATTCAGGACAAGCAGCACAAGCCAATGAGAAGCTTTCCTTTTTTCTTTACAGAAGATTGGGATGCTTTTTTGTTTTATATGGGTTTATTTTCCTCTTTAAGCCATTGTTGTGTCTATGCATAAATTAGAGTTAGTCTGAAAAGGAAGAACTCTACATTTTCAACCCCTGTATTAATCAATTTATTTAACCCAAACTTTATATTCTGGTAATCCTGTAGTTTTACTTTTGTAAGTTGAAACAAGGAACAATGTTAAGAACATTATTAATATTCTTTTTTATTGCAATACAAACTTTTGGACAGCAAATAAAGTTTAAAAACTTCACGACCAATGAAGGTCTGTCTAATAACTCAGTGATTGATATAGAAAACGATAAAGATGGTGGTTTATGGATTGCTACTTGGGATGGACTAAACTATTTTGATGGCTATAACTTTAAAGTTTATAAGCACAATATTAATAATCCAAAAACGATTTCCAGTAACTATATAATAAAATTAGAAAAGGATATCAATGACTTTATATGGCTAATTAGCAAAGAAGGTCATGTTAATAGGTATATTGGTAACGGTAATTTTGAGAGTTTTAAATTTAAATCGGCCCCAAAAGACATAAAAGTGTCACGGAAAGGAAACATTATAGTAGAAACCAATAATATCTATTATGAATATCTTGATGGTGTTTTTGAAGAAATACTCTATGAGACTTCAAAGATCGAAGATTACGAGGTTTTAAAACAAATAATATTGGCAAAGCACCCAAATCTTATTATAAACGATGTTTTAAAAGATAAGTTGGGTAATATTTGGTTTGCAACACGAAGACATGGACTTTACATAATCCCTAATAATACAGAGAATTTAAACAATAGTGACATAGACCACTATGCCCACGATCTTTACGCTCCTTACTCATTTAAAAGTAATGAGATAGAAAAACTTCATCAAGACGATTTCGGAAACATATGGTTAGGACAAAAAGATGGAGGTTTAAGCATGGCTTATAGTGGTTCAGAAAAAATTTTCTCTGTTACTCCACATCCCATTAAATATCCAAATTTACCCAATGAAACCATAAGAGCCATAACAAAAGATAATAATGGAAAAATTTGGTTAGGATATTATAACAAAGGGCTTTATTTCTATGATAGTGGAACGCGGTGTTTTCAAAAGTTTAAAGTAAAAGAAGTTACTTCAAATTCAGATTGGGGTCGAATAAGAACATTGTTTACAGCTAGCGATGGAACTATTTGGGCGGGTACATATGCAGGTATTCTACGTATTCATGGTGATAAATACGTTTGTTATGAGGCTAATAAAATAAAAGAATTGCCCAATAACAGAAACTATTCTATATATGAAGATGAAGATAATCAAATTTGGATTGCTTGTTGGGGAGGTTTAGCAAAATTCAATTTAGATAAAGAACGCTTTGAAATCTTTGCAGGACAAAATGTGTTAACCAATTACCATATTAGATGTGTAAAAAAAATAAGGGAGTTATTAGTATTGGCAACAGAAGAAAATGGTGTACTTATATTAAATTTGGTTAACGGTACTATAGAACGTGTTACAACTACCAACGGTATTTTAGGTAATAGCATTTACTCAGTTTGTATTGATGATGTTTCTAATAATTATTGGATTGCTTCGCTTGGAGGGGTGAGTGTTTTTAATACAGAAAGTAAAGTGATTAAAAATATTACTGAAGCTGATGGTCTTCCGAGCCACATGGTATATGGCCTTTTACAGAATGGCGACAAGGTTTGGATTAGCACTACTAAAGGTATTGCAGCAATAGATAAAGAAAATTTTACTGTTACGACATTTAATCCTAATGAAGGGTGGCAAGCCCCAGAGTTTTCAGAAGGGGCCTACTATCAAGATGCAAAAGGTGTATTGTTTTTTGGAGGTGTAAATGGCCTAAATTATTTTAACCCAAACAATATACAATTAAATCATCCAAAAGCTAAAATCAAATTGTTGGTGGATGGTAATGAAAATTACTCTCAGGTCATTAAAAAAAGTTTCAGGAACAATCAATTAAATTTAGAGGTTGTGCCTATTATATTCCCAAGAAAACATAAAAAGGATATTTATTATAAGCTGGAAGAAAGAGATAAAGACTGGTGTTTGTTGGATGGTACAAACAAGATAAAATATACAAATTTAGTTTCTGGAAATTATAATTTTCTTGTAAAAGAAGGTGAAAATGGCATGGCAAAACCTGCGCTTTTTTCATTGCATATTAAAAAGGCCTTTTACGAAACAGCCTTATTTTATGCACTACTGTCAGTTTTTATTCTAGTTGTTTCAATACTGTTTATTTTTTTTAAAAATAAAGTGGCCTTATCCCAACAACAAAATCTAGAAGCGGAAATCACATATCGTACCCGTGTTATTGAAAGCCAAAAAATAGAACTTCAAAAAGTCAATGAAAAACTGGACAAAAAGAACAATAAAATCCTAAAACAGAAAGAAAAGCTTCTCTTATTGCACAATAATCTTAAAAATGAAGATTTTGAAATAGAGAAATTTAAAACATTTGTCCTGTCGGAATTTCAAGAACCAATTTCCCAAATAATCAAAACCTCGTCAACATTAACAAAGGACGATGCGGAAGCACAGCGAAACTTAATTTATCAATCAGGAAAATTGGTAAATCTTATGGAGCAATGGAATTATCTGGATCATATAAAGCATATGGGGCCTATGAAAATATCGGTAATCAATCTATTTCCAATGTTAAAGACAGGTATCAATAAGCTGAAAAAATCTTTACAAGTTAATAAGGTTAATTTTAGTTTTGAAATAGGTAATTCACTTGGTTGGGTAGAAACAGATGTGTTACGTTTACGGTTATTGATACAATATTTTTTTAATGATATAAGTAAGTATTCAGAAGGGGGCAGCACTTTAAATATAAAAATAACCGATGAATTGAATTTTTTAGTAGTTCAGGTTGTATCCAATAGTTCCATTTTAAACAGCAATTGGCATAATATCTCCCATTATAGTCCTTATTTTAAAGCAGTAAAATCATTGCTACAGGATTTAAAAGGAGAGCTTATTGATGATATTTCCAATGAAAGATTCCAGGTTTCCTTACATATCCCGATCTTTGCTATTAATCCAAAAGTAAAGCTATCAGAAAGGATTTCATGGAAACATTTCAATCCCGAAATTGATTTGTCGTCCGAGCAGCAGCATATCTTGGTTTTTAGCGACGAGACAAACCATGTCGTAGCAAATCAAGTATTAGGGAATAATAATGAGTATAATCTAATTTTTGAAAGTACTGTCTCAAATTTGAATGCAGCTATAAACCAAATAAACATTAAGTTAATAGTTTTTTACCAGACCATTTTTTCAAAAGAATTAGTAGGTTTTTTTAACTCCAATAGGGAGTCTAAAAACATTATAATACCAATGGTTTACATTTCTGAGGATATTAACTATGAACTGCATGAACAATCCTTGGAATTTGGTATAGATACTCTTATTCAATTGCCTGCTAGTACATCCTTTATAAATAAAAAAATAGGGTCTTTGATTGATAGAAAGCAACACGTGGTTTTGGAGGAAAATAAATTTCAAAAGAAATTATTTCAGATTTTGACTGAAAAAGACCCAATAACAACTCCTGACGATAAATTACTGAAGACAAGTTTAGAGATTATTAAAAAAGAACTCCATAACCCTTCTTTTAATGTAGAAATGCTTGTGGAAGAACTAGGTGTGTCTAGAGTAAAATGTTATCGATTATTTAAAGAAGCATTCAAGCAATCACCGTCAGATATTATCATGTCCCTCCGGCTGCAAAAAGCAGAAGTTTTATTAAAAACCAAAAAACTAAACATTTCTGAGATTAGTTTTGAATGCGGTTATAACGATCCAAAGTATTTTGCCCGTTCTTTTAAAAAACATTTCGGCAAACCCCCCAAAGAGTTCAAAGAACAAATCTTTTAAAACCTCTGTTAACTCCAGATTTCTTCAATGTTAGCTAAATGTTAGTGTAACAAAAATACACCTGTATGTTGTTTTTTATGCACCAATTTGAATGATTTGTCCTCCTTTGGGAAACCAGATTACCCCTAGAAGCACATGGCATAAGGTACTTTTGGCATAACTAAAAAATTATGTTTAAATGAAAAAAATTTACTTTGTGTTAATTCTTGCATTAGGATGTATATCTTCTTCTTTTTCGCAAGTAACAGTATCGGGAAATGTTGTTTCTAATACTGACGGAATACCGGTTCCTGGTGTTTCCATTGTTTTAAAAGGACAACCAACAAAAGGAGTTTCTACAGACTTTGATGGAAACTTCACTATAAAATTAGATAGAGAAAATGGTGTTTTAGTTTTTTCTTTTTTAGGCTATGAAACCAAAGAAGTTCCTTATTCAGGAAATCAAAAATTAATGGTCTCTTTAAATGAAAAGGCTAGTACTTTAGATGAAGTGGTCATTGTGGGTTATGGTTCTCAAAAAAAATCAGATGTTACAGGATCTATAGGTTCTGTGAAAAGTGAAGGCTTTAATAAAGGAGTCGTATCAAATCCAGGACAACTTTTACAAGGTAAAGTTGCAGGTGTTAATGTATCGTCGGTTAGTGGTGAACCTGGGGCATCGCAAGATATTATTATTAGGGGGGTAGGTAGTTTGCGTACGGGTACAACACCACTTTATGTTGTAGATGGTTTTGCTCTTGATAATACGGATAACGGTGTTGCTTCAAACCCTTTAAACTTTATTAATCCTCAAGATATTGAAAGTATCGATATTCTTAAGGATGCATCTGCCGCTGCTATCTATGGAGCAAGAGCAGCAAATGGTGTGGTAGTAATTACTACCAAAAAAGGAAAAGTTGGGAGAACCCAAATAAATTTTTCTGTTTCTACTGCTTTCTCAACTATGGCAAATAAAGTAAATGTATTTAATGCAGATGAATTTCGCAAGCAAGTAGCCGCTATCGGAGGCACACTAATTGATGGAGGATCTAGTACAGATTGGCAAGATGAGCTGACCCGTACAGCTGTTTCAAAAAACATCAACTTTTCAATGAGTGGTGCTTCAGATCAATCTTCATATTTTGCTTCATTAAGTGCAGATGGTCAAGAAGGTATTTTTAGAAATAGTGATTTAAAACGCTATTCAGGGCGTTTAAACTTGACCCAAAAGGCACTTAATAATAAGTTTAAAGTAGAGTTTAATTTAACAGGTAGTAGAATTGAAAACAATAGGCCTAATTCGGGTTCTATAGTAAGTAATATGTTACAATTAAATCCTACTGACTCTGCTTATACGGATGGAAAACCGACAGTTATTTTAAGTAACGATGTTTTTAATCCTTTAATTAGTGAAGGTATTTACAGCGACTTAACTTACAACAACCGTATTTTAGCTAATATCTCTCCTTCTTTTGAAATAATTAAGGGATTAACCTATAAATTAAATTTAGGTGCCGATTATTCTTCTACTAATAGAGACGTGCAAACCATGCCATATTCTACAGACACGAATACAACCATAGGTTCATTAAACACAATAACTACTGAAAACAGTAATACTTTAGTTGAGAATACTTTAACGTATATTAAAAACATAGACAAGCACAGTTTTACATTCTTAGTGGGACAAACTTATCAAAAAACCAAAGTCATTCAAAAAAGCTTTAACCTATCTGGCTTTCCTGATAATGGTGTAGAGCCTAAACATCAAATTGAAACAGCAAGTGAACCAGTAACGCAGTCGGCTTATGCGACTGTAAATGAACTGCAATCGTTTTTTGGAAGATTAAATTATGGGTATGCAGACAAATATTTGTTAACAGCAACCATGCGTGCAGATGGATCATCAAAATTTGGTAAAAATAATAAATATGGTTATTTCCCTTCTGTGGCTCTTGGTTGGAATGTTATTAATGAAGATTTTATGAGTGAGTCACCATTCAGCAATTTGAAACTAAGAGCTAGTTGGGGGCAAACTGGTAACCAAGAAATCCCTTCTAAAATTACGCAAGCTAGTTACACTGAAAGCAATACAGGTAATGATACGTATCCGTTAGAGCCCAGCGCTACCGATTTAAGTGGTTATCCATATGGCTCAATCTATACGCGTTTAGCTAATCCAAATATACAATGGGAAGTTTCTACACAAACCAATATAGGTTTAGACTATGGGTTGATGAATGGTAAATTAACAGGGACTATAGAATACTTCAACAAAGTATCAGAAAATATTCTATTAGAGGTTACTCCAGTAGATCCCATCCAACCAACAGATAAATATTGGACAAACATTCCTAATATGGAAATAAAAAATTCGGGGATAGAAATAGCGTTAGATTATAGTAGCGACAGAAGTAAGGATTTTTCATTCAATATTGGAGGAAATATATCGTTGACCCAAAATAAAGTAGAAAATTCACCCTATAAAATATTAACTACAGGTGCTGCACAAGGTGCTGGACAAACAGGGGCTACTATCAATGGTATTCTAAATGGAGAATCCATAGGTTCCTATTATGTAAAGGAGTTTATTGGCATTGGAGATGATGGATTAAGTTTATATAAAGACCAAAATAATGATGGCCAAATACTGGATGACGACCGTATTGTAGCAGGTAGCGCATTACCAGATTATATTTATGCATTCTATATGAATTTTAAATATAATAATTTCGATCTAGGTTTAAATTTTAACGGTGTAGGGGGTAATAAAATTTATAACCACGTGGCCATGTCCTTATTCAATGTAGGAAGTCTTTCCCAATCATTTAATACAACCGATAGAGCCATTGAGTATTCAAACGAGAGTTTTTCCAACTCAAATATAGTATCAACTCGATATATTGAGGATGGTGATTTCTTAAGACTAAATAATGCCACTTTGGGATATAATTTAAAACCGGAGGCCATTGGACTTGGTAATTTAGTGAATAACATCCGTTTCTCTGTAACAGGTCAGAACTTATTTGTAATTACAAAGTATAATGGGTTTGATCCTGAAATAAACACAGGGAGCGCTATCGGTGGCATTCAAACTTTTGGAATCGATCACTTCAGTTATCCAAAGAGTAGAACCGTATTATTTGGTTTAAACGTAGCATTTTAATTTAAAATATTTTAAAGATGAAAAATAAAATAATATTTACAATTCTTAGTGCCAGTTTATTCTTAAACTGGAGCTGCACCAATTTAGAAGAAGAGGTGCTGGATGAATCCTTAACGGGGAGTGGGCAAGCAGAAGCTATAAGTGGAGCTATAGCTCCTGCGTATGGTCAAGTAGCATGGGTCTGGAGGCATACCAACTATTTTGGTTTACAGGAAATCCCTTCTGATGAAGTTATTTTACCTTATAGAGGAGGCACGGATTGGTATGATGGAGGTAAATTTTTGGAGGCACATATGCATAGCATTACAACAACGAACGATTTAGTGGGTAGTGCATGGAACGAGCTTACAAAAAATATTTCCAGAACATTATCTGCCATAGAGGTACTAACCCCTTTGGCTGAAAAAGGCAATTTAGAAGCCCAAGCATCGCTTTATGAGATGAAAGCCTTAAGAGCCTATTTAAACATGTTAGCATTAGATAGTTGGGGGCTTGCATTTAAAAAAGAATCATCTGCTGAAACATCTGAAATTCTTCGAGGACAAGACGCTGTCAACTATATTGAAAGTGAACTTTTGTTGGTTGTAGATGTCATAAATAAAGATCAAGGACCAGGTAGAATGACACAAGCGGCCGTTTGGGGCTTTTTGGCAAGACTGAACCTAAATGCTGCCGTTTATCGCGATCCATATGGCACGCCTAACTTCACAACAGAAGACATGGATAAGGTAATAACCTATACCGATAATATTATCAATTCAGGTAAATTCAATTTGTCTTCAGATTATTTTAGTTTATTCAATGATGACAACCATGAAAATTCTGAATTAATCTTTGCCTGCGACCAACGGGGTGTGTTGAAAAACGAGCACAGTCGATGGACCTATTGGTCATTACCAGGTTCTTTATATGGAAGACCAGAGTTTACTAGTTCAGATGGTACAGACGGTCCAGCAATTACACCGGATTTCTATCAAACTTGGGTAGATGCCTATGGAAGTGTGGATCCGGCAGATGCCGATTCCAGATTCTATCATAAAAATCAAAATATCCCAGCAAATTTAGAAGACTTAACAGGTGTTGACCCCAGTAATGATGAAGACCATTACTATTGTGCTACAGCTGAAGATTATGAATTTGATAGAGGCATTATTCGTGGAATAATATGGGGACCAAGAAAAGATTCGAATGGCGCATTTTATAGATGTGATAATGGTGATTATAGAATTTATCCTGTCATACAAACCAAAGGAAATGGGCCTGATAAAAATGTTGCATATGTAGACCTCACTTTGCAAGTTGATTTTACTAATGAGGGCAGATTGCACCATGCAGGTTACCGTGTGTCAAAATATCAATTTAGCCGTACGTCTGAAAATGCAAATAATTATAGTAGTATCGATATAGTGCTATTGCGCTATGCAGAAATTTACATGATGCGTGCTGAAGCAAAATTAAGAAAAGGAGACAGTGCAGCAGCTTTGGCCGATGTAAACACAGTTAGAACGTCTAGAACAGCTTATGCGCCAATTCCAGTAGCGCTTTCTTCTATCGATTTAGATATTATGTATCGTGAACTTGGTTTTGAATTTTATTGGGAAGGTTTAAGAAGAACGAATCAAATCCGTTTTGGTCATTATGAAGATTCCTGGACCGAAAAATCGGATAACGATGCAAACCATAGATTATTCCCAATTCCTCAGACCGCAATTGATGGAGCTTCTAACACTCTAGGTTATTTGGAACAAAATAGAGGATATTAAAATAAAGTTTGATTGTTTAGTTTTTGAGTTAGTTTTTAAGGGAGCTATAAAGGCTCCCTTTTTTTAATCATTAATTTTAAAATAATTAATAACATGTTAAAAATTAAATATTTAATTGTATCTAGTTTGTTTTTTGTTGGGTGTTCTGAAAATTCCAAACAAAGGAAAATGGAAACAGAAGAGGAAGAAAAAGACTCTATAAGTATTATTTTTATGATTGGAGATGGTATGGGGCTTCCTCAAATAACCACTGCTTTTTATTTTGGAGAAGGCATTCCAAATTTCCAGAAATTTCAACACATCGGCTTAATAAAAACCTCTAGTACAAGTCATGAGGTAACAGATTCGGCTGCTGGTGCCACTGCTTTTTCTACTGGAGAGAAAACCTATAATAGAGCTATTGGCGTCTCAAAAGACAGTATGCCACAAAAAACCATTTTGGAACAGCTTCAAGAAAAAGGTTATCAAACAGGACTGATTAGCTTAACCAGTATTACACACGCTACTCCAGCAGCATTTTATGCGCATGTAAAAGATAGGGACATGCATGAAGCCATTGCCGAGCAATTTATTAATGCCAAAATAGACTTTGTTGCCGGAGGAGGGCGAAAGTTTTTTAATAGTCGTGCTGATGGCAAAGACCTTTTCTCAAATTTACTCGATAATAATTATCATTTAGACACTATAGAGCTTTCAAAAACGGTTTCCAATAAACCTAATGCCTATATTTTAGCCGATGATGGATTGCCTGCTATAATTCAAGGAAGAAAGGATTTTTTAAATGAAGCTACATCTATGGCTCTTGATTATTTTGATGAAAAGAACAAGCCTTTTTTCATGATGGTAGAAGGCTCTTTTATAGATTGGGGAGGTCATGCCGAAAATGCAGACATGTTGATAACTGAGGTTGCAGATTTTGATAAAACGCTAGGAACTGTATTAAAATACGTGGAAAATCACCCAAACACGTTACTTGTAGTAACTGCGGACCATGAAACAGGAGGTGTAAGTATAGGAAAGTTTTATGAAACAAATAAATCTACTGGAGAGAAAAAAGAAATCCCTGAAAAAGTAGCGGTGTATTTTAACTATGATCAGCACACTGCAGAGTTGATCCCTGTTTTTGCCAAAGGCAAAGGATCTGAAATATTTCAAGGAATTTATGAAAATAACATGATTTATCACAAAATATTTAAAGCCTTAAATAACGAATAAAACCAAAATGACATTAACAAAACCTTTTTTCTTTGCCTTAATATGTATTGTTATAAATAACAATCTATTAAGTGCCCAAAACGGCCCATATATACATTCACATAACGATTATAATCAAGAAGTTCCTTTTTGGGATGCTTATGCAAATGGAGCAAATTCAATAGAAGTGGATGTTTTTCTAAAAGATAACAATCTATACGTCACCCATAATGAAGAAGATATTGTTTTAACGAAGACATTGGAATCTTTGTACCTAAAGCCTTTAGAGATAGTTTTGAGAATGGCATATAAAAAGCACCAAAAATTATTTTTATTAATAGATATAAAGTCTGGTGCTGTTGCAACTTTAGATAAACTTATTGACACGTTAAAAAAGTTCCCAACAATAATTGATAATCCGAACATTAAAATAATTATTTCCGGAAATAGGCCCAAACCAGATACTTATTTAAAATACCCACGTTTTATTTTCTTTGATTATCAAGAATTAGGAAAGGTAATGCCCCAAGAATATTGGGAAAAAGTGGCTATGGTAAGTTTGGATTTTAGCAAATTTTCAAACTGGAATGGCAAAGGGCGATTGACACACGATGATTATAACCGTGTCATGGATGTCATTAACAAAGCAAAAGCAACAAAAAAGCCATGTCGCTTTTGGGGAACTCCAGATTCCAAAAGTGCATGGAAAGCATTTTCAGATATGGGAGTGGATATTATAAATACCGATGAGCCATACAAATGTGTCAGGTATATCAACTCGCTTCAAGATAGGGTTATATCAGCTACTACTTTTTCTAAAGTCTATACACCTAGTTTTAAAACAGACCAAAAGCAATTTCCAGTTAAAAACGTTATCCTATTAATTGGAGATGGTAATGGCTTGTCCCAAATATCTTCCGCAGTTCTTGCAAATAATGGTGAATTGTCTTTAACGCAACTAAAAAGTCTGGGTTTAATAAAGACCCAATCAGCAGATGACTTTACAACAGATTCAGCAGCAGCAGGTACTGCTTTAGCAACAGGAGAAAAAACAAATAACAGAGCTATTGGAACAGATAAAGAAGGAGTATCTATTGAAAATATTACTGAAATCTTACAAAAAAGAGGGTTTTCGACAGGATGTATAACAACAGATGAAATCACTGGGGCAACTCCATCAGCTTTTTATGCCCATGCCAAAGACCGTTCAGAAACTAAGATTATTTCTGAGGATTTGATAAATAGTGAGTTGAATTTATTTGTGGGAGGAGGAGCGTCAAATTTTAAATATCCACTTTTAAGTGAACATTTTAAATTATTGCCATCCGTTAATGACATAAATGTATCAAGTGAACATAGGATAGGCGTTTTCATTTCTGATGGAGGCGTACCTTCGGTTTTGGATGGCAGAGGTGATTTATTGGCTACTGCTACAAAAGTAGGTCTCGAATTTTTAAAGAAAAAAAACAAACCATTTTTTCTTATGGTTGAAGCAGCACAAATTGACAGTTTTGGACATGCAAACAATACTGCGGGTATAGTTGCAGAAACTATAGATTTCGATAAAGCAATAACCGAAGCTTTAAAGTTTGCCGATATAAATGGTGAAACTTTGGTAATCATTACTGCAGACCATGAAACATCGGGGTTTAGTATTCCTCAAGGAAATATTGAAAACCATAGCATTGAAGGAGATTTTATATCCCACGATCACACAGGAACCATGGTGCCTTTGTTTGCCTATGGTCCTCAGTCACAAGAATTTCAAGGAGTATATGAGAATAATGAGGTGTTTTTTAAAATACTTAGGGTCTTAAAATAAAAGTATTTAAAAATGAAATATGTAATTATTAGTATCGTATTATTCTTTATTGGGGATTTATATGCACAAAGTCAAGTAATAAAAGGCATTGTTTTTTTAGACACCAATGAAAATGGTATTTTTGATGGAGGAGAAGCCACACTTCAAAACATACCTATTAGTAATGGCAGAGATATAGTTCTTTCTAATGCTAAGGGAGCATATTCGATAGAATATGTAAAAGGAAATCTTATTTTTTTATTGAAACCTTCAGGATATATTTCTAAAACAAATAAAAATAATATAGTACAAAGCTATTTTAATCCACAAAAATTAGGAACAAGTACAAACATTGATTTCCCTCTATATGAGCATCCTGAAAATGACAAGGTAAAAGTAGCTCTTTTGGGCGATGTTCAGGTTGATGTTATGGACGATGTTTATCATGTAGGAAAGTTGGTCGCTGAAGAACTTATCGGGAACAAACCAGATTTTATTATTCCATTAGGCGATCTGTCTTTTGATAATTTAGAAATATTTAATCCGTTATCGCAAGTACTTGGCTTAATTGGAACACCTGTTTTTTATGTAATTGGCAACCATGATTTGAATTTTAAGGGGACAGAATTTAGAGATAGGGATTTAAGCTTCGAGACTATATTTGGACCGTCATATTATGCTTTTGAATACGGGAAGAATTTGTTCTTGGTGCTAAATGATATTTATCCGCTATCAAATGGTAAATATACAGGCAAAATAGATGAAGACCAGTTAAAATTCATAAAAAATTTGGTTGCCATTAAACAGCAAGCTTATGAATCAATAAACTTAGCAATGCATATTCCTCTAGAAGAATTGGAAAATAAAGAGGAGCTAATTGCTTTGCTCCAGCCTTTTAAACATGTATTTATGGCATGCGGGCATACCCACACCCAATATCATAATTATTTTAAAAGAGATTCACTACCGGATATACATGAGCTAGTATGTGGAGCTGTTTGCGGGGCTTGGTGGCAAGGAGCCCATGACATTAGGGGTATTCCCTTTTCAATGATGAATGACGGCACTCTTAAAGGATATTGGTTGGTGGATATTGAAGATGAAGCCCATACTTTTAATTATAAAGTATCTGGTTTAGACAGTAGTAAGCAAATAAATATTTGGATTCCAGAAGTAAACGAATGGGACGATGCTTTAAACGATCTTAACGAACCTTATGTATATGCCAATGTATTTGCTGGAGATGAAAATACGAATGTTCAGATTTCGTTTGACAGTGGATTGTATCTACCCATGGAAAAATATTTAGGGATTGCCCCAGAGTTAAAACATTTTTATAAACTGCAAGAATTAGGTAGGTATCAAGGACAGAAATTGAGTAAAAATCCCCTGCCAAAAACGTTGAGCCATCACTTGTGGCGTATCAAAATACCAGATAGTCTAGGCAAAGGGGCGCATAGCATCAATGTGAAAGCGAGCAATAACAAATTGTTTTTAAATGTAAGAGGCAATAGAGTCCTTTGGATTTAATAAAAATTAGGTTAATACACAATAATACTTTAAGAGAACTGAGTCGAAATTAATCGATATATATAGGTCAGTAATATCATTAACTATATTTTCCTGCTGAAAGTTATTTTGACATTATTAAAGTCATATAAAAGTTCACAAATCGTCAACATTAGTTTGTGAAATGTAGTGAGCATCAGGTTTTATATGGCCTAAAAGTATAAGGTTCGGATTCCGTCCAGACCGCTAAAATTGCTAAAAGCTCTAAGGGATTAGGGCTTTTTTTGGCACTTTAAAGAAGTTGTGTTGTTTGATAAGCACTAGATGTTTATCAAATTGTGGTTGGGATGCTGAACTGTTCCTGAAATAAATTCAGGACAAGCAGCACAAGCCAATGAGAAGCTTTCCTTTTTTCTTTACAGAAGATTGGGATGCTTTTTTGTTTTATATGGGTTGTAGCTTATACTAATTGTGAAATTCCAAAAGCGTTATGGGAAATAATAGATTATAAAAAAGTTCGACACCTAAACCAAAATCAAAATATAATCGTACATTAGATTGTATTAACCCAAATCATAACCCCATGAAATATCTATTTTTATTCATCTTTACATTCAATTTTTATTTAGTTTCAGCTCAGATATCCTTTAATACTGGAAATGTACAGTTAGATGCTGATCTCAATATAATAAACACGCATGCTCGTACAGATTTAAGTGCTTTTAGAACAGACATGAGATTATCTTATAATGTCTCAGAAAAGAAACTTGATTATATGAGTACCAATTTACACATGGCTTTCGGCGAAATATATTTATCCTTAGAAATTTCTAGGATAGCAAAGGTTCCTTTGGATGAAGTTTTAATTGTTTATAAAAAACATAAATCTAAGGGTTGGGGAGTTATAGCTAAACAACTTGGCATAAAACCTGGTTCTGCAGAGTTTCACCAGTTAAAAAATAGCACCAGTACAAGAAAAGGTAAAAAAAGCCAAGGGAAAAAAAATAAGAATAAGTAAACGAGAATTAGTTGTATTATGTTTGGAGGGTTTGAAAACCTTTAAAATATAGTAAAATCAAACATTTTCAATTGTATCTAATGGAAAGCTTTCCTTTTTTTATAAAAGATTGGGATGCTTTTTGTTTTAGGCTTTTCCATATATAATGGATTAAGTTAATACCTATTTGTATAGTTGTTTAAATAGTCTCATTATTAAGTGTTTATCGTAAAAAAAGACAATATTTTTTTGTAAATTTAGAGTCGCTAATAATAAAACTATCAATTATGAGAATGTTAGTTAATGTAACCTGTCCTATCGAGCCTTTTAACTCTATGGTAAGAAATGGTACTGCTGGTGAAATCATTGGTCGTGTGATTGATGATATCAAACCAGAAAGTATTTATTTTACAGAGCAAGAAGGTAATCGTGGTGCTGTCATGGTGGTAGAAGTTGCAAATGCATCTGATATCCCATCTATTGCAGAGCCTTGGTTTTTAAATTTTGAAGCCATTTGTGAATTCAGAATTGCCATGTCACCGGATGATTTAATGAAATCTAACCTCACTAAACTTGCTGAAAAGTGGCAAGAGGTATCCATGAATTGAAGTAAAATGTTTAATTTAAGAGAACCATTCTTAATGTTTAGGGGTGGTTTTTTTTATTTAAAGCTATTTCTTAGCTTTCTGTTTTTTATGGCAATACTAGGAAAATAGTGGTTTTAAAAGGGAATGTTTTTTGAAAAATCACCTTTTAAGCACAAATTTTAATATAAAAATCTAATAATATTTATTTTTTATTTGCACGCACTTAGAATAAAACTTACATTTATAAAAATTAATTTTTAATAAAAATAAAATTCAATAAATTATGGAAGGATACTGTGTAAAATGTAAAGACAAAAAAGAGATAAAGGATGCTGCCGAAGTTACTATGAAAAATGGTAGAAAAGCAATGAAGGGTAAATGCCCAAGTTGTGGTACCGGTATGTTTAGAATTTTAGGTAAATAGTAGTCTTACAAGTCTTAAAAAACAAAAACAGGCTAAGTTAATTTAACTTAGCCTGTTTTTGTTTTACGCTTAAACGAGCTTTATTGACTAAGTTTTTAGGTATTTATTGCTAATACCATCTAACCGGTAATAAGTTGTTCAAGGATTAATTCAACACCTTCTTCAGAATTGCTTTTGGTTTGAAAGCGTGCTGTTTTTTTTACTTCAGTATGGGCGTTTTCCATGGCATAACTAAAATGAGCAAGTTCTAGCATTTGTAGATCGTTGTTGTAATCGCCAAAAGCCATTGTTTCTTCTTTAGTTACTCCCAATTTTTCTTGAAGAATACTTAAAGCATAGCCTTTATTTGCATCGGCATGCGAAATATCTAACCAGTTTTGACCGGAAACAATAATCTGCATGTCGTTTTTTAAAGTGGATAAATGGGGTAATATATTTTTTTCTGAGCACTCAAAATGAAAAATAGCTATTTTTAGGAAATCATCATCTGTAACTTTGGTTAAATCTTCAACAATTTGAAATTCAGAATAGTATTTGCTGAGTTTTGAAACAAAATCTGGATTTGAAGTTTCAATGTATGCCGATTTTCTTCCACATAAAACAATATAAGCACCATCTATTTGGCGTAAGATTTCAACAGACCTAGTAATGTTTTCAGATGTTAGTTTTAATAAAATATGTTCTTTATTGTCATATTTCATCATACCTCCATTTTCGGCAATAATTGAAATATCATCTTTTATTGTATATAGCTTTTCTAAAATGCTTTGATATTGGCGTCCACTAGCGGCTACAAAGTGAATGTTTCTCTTTTTCAGTTCGTTAAATTGATTAAAGAATCGTGGACTTACTTCGCTTTTAGGGTTTAGCAGCGTACCATCCATGTCTGAAACGATTAGTTTTACTTTTGAAAAATTCATAAAATAGATTATATGTACTTGTATGTGCAAAAATACTATTCTAAAACTTAATAAATGTTAGATAAATGCTAATCCGCTTTTATTTATTAATAAAAATAGTTTTGTTAAATTTTAATTCGCTATTTTGATACGTGTATTTTTGTAAATTGCAATAAATTTAATTTACACATTAACAAGTATGGTGACCTTAAAACAATTAGCAAAAGAGTTAAATGTTTCTATATCTACGGTTTCTAAAGCATTAAACAATAGTGAGGAAATTGGTGAAGAAACCATTAAGCGTGTAAAAGAGCTTGCCGAATTGTATAATTACAAACCCAATAAAGTAGCTTTAAGCTTAAAGCAAAATAAAACCAAAACCATTGGGGTTATTATTCCAGATATACTAAACCATTTTTTAGCAAAAGTACTTTTTGGTATTGAAAGAGAAGCGACTAAGTATGGTTACAACATTATTACTTGTATATCTAACGAATCTTTCGAGCAGGAAAAAGAAAGCCTTAGGTTATTAGCAAATGGTAGCGTTGATGGGTTTATTTTATCACTGGCAGAAGAAACTCAGGTAAAAAATGAAATAGAGCATTTAAAAAAAACTATTAGTCAGGGTTTGCCTATTGTTATGTTTGATAGGGTAGCCCATGATGTATTGTGTGATAAGGTTATAGTAGACGATTTTGACGCCACGTATAATGCAACCAAAAGTCTGTTATTAGAAAATCGAAAAAATATAGTTTTTATAAGCACATTAGATGGTCTAAGCGTAGGTAAATTGCGTGAACGAGGTTATAAAAAAGCCATTTTAGAAAATAATGCTTATGAACCTTTAGTTTTAAAGATAAAGAAGAAAGATGATCAGCAAAAAAAAATAATGACATTTTTCAAAAAGAATACAACTATAGATGGTGTTGTAGCTGCCGATAGTGCTTCAGGAATTATAGCTATAAATACCGCAGTTAAATTGGGATTAAAAATACCTAAAGATATGTCGGTCATTGGTTTTGCCAGTAAATCAGATTCTTACCATACAATTCCTAAATTAACATCTATAAGACAACATGCCAAAGAAATTGGTGCTAGTGCTGCTCAACTACTAATAAATAGACTTCAAAATAAGTCGGAAGATATAGATGTTAAAACAAAAATTGTAAAAACAACCCTAGTAAAAAATAAATCTACTTTGTAGGTTTTTTGTATAAAATATACATAAATAAAAACACACTTCGTCTGTTGGTCGATAAAATCATACATTTAATCGATTTTATTTCTCTTGCTAACGCTGTTTATACTAATTTAGCAGTACTTAAAAAGCGTCCCAAAATCCCCTCTTGCTATTTAAGAAAATTAATCCATTTTATTAGACTGTAAAGTCAAAAAATCCCTCAAAAAAATAGTATTAAAAAGTCTGTGTACTTTTATGTGCATTCGATTTTAAGTTAATTATCCATTTTTCCCTCTAACAAAGATTTTGATATCAAAGTCTTGGTTAAAGTTTTATTTAAAAATTTAGAGAAAAAATAATTAACCTTAAAATCAAATATATATGAAAGCCCTAAAAATTACCCTAATTGTAGCAGTATTTTTTGCATCATTAACTTCTTGTACTAAACAAGACTTAAACGAAGATGATGTGTTAGTAACTCCAGAAACTGAAACCACGATTTATATAGGAGGAGATGTTGAGAACTAAATAAAATTTATTATTAGTTTATATAAAAGCTTTTTGCCTAGGGTAAAGAGCTTTTTTTATAAAGAAATTATAAATACTTTTGAGTGAATCTGAAATAACTCCTTTTATTGAAATTTAATTTCTTTCATATTATAGTTATCCTTTTTTTAAATTATTCCTTTAGCCAACAAAGTGAAGATTTAAAAAAGATTGATTCATTAAAGCGATTTGTATTAAGTGCCAAAAGGCAAGATTCATCTTCAGTTGCCAAAAACCAATATACCATTGCAGAATATTATAGAAAATCAACCCCTTTAACCGATAGTGCCTTTTATTATTATCATAAAGCTGAAAAAATATTTAGACAACTAAATTCAAAATACGAACTGGCATTAACGTTATATGGCATTGCAGCTATTCAAAAAAATGAAAAAGATTTTATTGGTAGTGAGGTTACTAGTATTGAATCATTATCATTATTTGAAGAATTAAGAGAAACAGATGAAGTTATTACAGGCAAATCATTTGTTTATAATAATTTAGGGATTGTTTTTAAAGAATTGGAGCAATATGAGGAGTCTATAAAATATTTCAATAAATCAATCGAATTAAAAAAAAGGTTGAAAGGAGATAATCAGATTAATATAGATGGTACTAGGAACAATCTCGCTAATACCTATAAAAAGGCATTACAATTTGATGTAGCTATTAAGTATTATGAACAAATTTTGGAGAACAAAAGGTTAATTAAGGAACGTCCAGACATTTATTCACTTGTGCTAGACAATTACGCACATGCCCTGTATTTATCAAAAAAGCATACACGACTTCCTAAATTATATCTTAGAGCATTAAAAATTAGCGATAGTGTAAATTATAGGGGATATAACTCTATAATTATTAATCAACATTTAGCCGAGTATTATAACGATAAAGGCAATAAAGAGTTAGCCAAATATTACGCCTATATAGCTAAGGATATTTCTGAGAAGTATCATAACGACGATTTATTAAAATCTCTCTTATTACTTTCAGAAATTGAAGAAGGTGAGCTAGCTGTTAAACATTTAAAGTCTTATATAAAACTAAATGACAGTTTGCAAAAGCATGAACGCACTATAAGGAATAAATTTGCGAGAATCCGTTTTGAAACCAGTCAAATTGAACAAGAAAATATTCAAATTGCAAAAGAACGGTTGTGGTTTTTGATAATTTCAATAGTTATAGTTATTGCGTCGTTTTTATTATACCTAGTAATTAGACAAAGAAATAAAAATAAAGAATTGAAATTCATACAAGAACAACAAGCAACAAACGAAGAAATTTATAATTTAATGCTTTCCCAAAATGAAAAGGTTGAAGAAGCAAGAGCTCTAGAGAAAAAGCGTATTTCAGAGGAATTACATGATGGTGTTTTAGGACGGCTTTTTGGAACCCGCTTAAGTTTAGATAGCCTAAACATGAGTACCAGCATTGAGGCTATAAAAGCCAGAAACCAATACATAAGTGAGCTTAAAACAATAGAGGAAGATATTAGAAAAGTGTCGCACGAGTTAAATACCGATTTTGTTTCTGGTCCTGGGTTTATAGGTATCATTGAAACATTGGTAGAAACACAGGCAATAGTTTATAATTTGGCGTATAATTTAGAACATGACAGTGTTATTAATTGGGATGAGGTTTCTAATAAAAAGAAGATTCATATTTACAGAATTATTCAAGAATCGTTACATAATATTTATAAACATGCTGATGCAACTCAAGTTGATATTAGTTTTAAATTGAAAAAAAACGTAATTTGGTTAACTCTAATTGATGATGGTTTAGGATTTGATGTTGCCAAAGCTAAATCTGGTATCGGCTTAAAAAATATGAATTCTAGAATTAAGGAAATAAATGGTGTTATAGATATCACATCAAAAAAAGATACAGGTACAACCGTAACCATACAAGTCCCAATAACCTAACCAAATTTATGAACCAAAAAATTAAAATATTAATGATTGATGACCACCCAATGATTATTGAAGGTTATCAAAATACATTGCTTTTTACAAAAAAGGAAACACAAGAATTAGAAATAGATATCGCAAATAATTGTGATGAAGCCATTGCGTTTATGGACAAGTCTGTTGAAAAGGAAAGTCCGTATCACGTATTGTTTGTTGATATTAGTTTACCGCCATCAACAGATGGGTTAATGACTTCAGGTGAAGATCTAGCGGTGTATGCCCGCAAGGTTTTACCAAAATCAAAGATTATAATTTTAACCATGTTTAATGAATCGTTTAGAATTCATAATATTATCAAAACCATAGATCCAGAAGGATTTTTAATTAAAAGTGATTTAACTTCTAGTGAACTCGCCAGTGCTTTTCAAGCAGTATTAAACAACCCACCATTTTATAGTGGTACGGTTAATAGCTTTATAAGAAAAGCTATAACAAGTGATATTGTAATTGATGAAAAAAACAGAAAAATACTTCACTTATTAGCGCAAGGTGTGAAAACAAAAAATTTGGCTTCACACTTAGATATTTCTTTAAGTGCAGTCGAAAAACGAAAAAAGCAATTACGAGAAATTTTTGAGGTACGTGATGGACAGGATGAAACTCTTTTGAATGCAGCAAAAAACAAAGGATTTGTATGATAATGTAAGATGTTTCTTGTTGAGTGAAAATAAATGAATTTTTTTTCACTTTTTTTTTGCTCTGAATTAGCCCGATATACTTGAAATCTACACATAACCCGTAACATTGTTACGGGTTTTCCGCAGCTAGAAAAAAATTGTATTGCGTATATTTAGCTTGTCAACACTTCAAAAAATTAACAATCCCTCAATTTTTTTGTTGATAATAGCAATTTACATAAACCCTATGGATGTGAGAGACCCATAGGGTTTCTTCTTTTGCATAAGTTTATAACTAAAAAATTAGTTTAAACTAATTTTTTAGTTATATTTGCTTTATTCAACTAATTATTTAGTTTAAAAATTTTCAAAAATGAAACAACTTACAAAAGCCGAAGAAGACATTATGCAAATACTTTGGAAGCTAAAAAAAGCAAATGTAAAAACTATAATAGAAGAGTTTCCCGAGCCCAAACCAGCATATAATACAGTTTCAACCATTGTTAGAATATTAGAAAACAAGGGGTTTGTTGACTATGAGAAAGAAGGTAAAGGGCATGTGTATTTTCCATTAGTAGTTAAGCAAGATTATAGTAACCAATCTATAAATAAGCTAGTAGATAACTATTTTCAAGGGTCTTTTAAAAGCATGGTTTCTTTTTTTATGAAAAAGAATGATATCAGCTTAAAAGAATTAGAATCAGTTTTAAAGGAGATTAATAAAAAAGAGTAGAAATGGTACATTATATTATACAAGTTATTGCATTTCAATTGGTTTTTTTGCTCATTTACGATGTGTTTTTAAAACGTGAAACCTTTTTTAATTGGAATAGGGCTTATTTAATTGGTTCAGCGTTAATTTCGGTAATTATTCCGTTTATTAAAATTGATGGATTTAAAGAGGTAGTGCCTCAAAAGTTTATAATAAATCTTCCAGAAGTTCTTATTGGCAATGTAACTCAAAACAATCAAACGAATTTACAGTTAGAGACATTAATAACCGAATCAAAACCATTGTTCGATTGGGAAACTATTCTGTATTTGGGCATGCTGCTAGCAATACTTGGATTTGCTTTTAAAATTTCAAAAATGTTTTTGATGCTAGCTAGAAATTCTAAAAGTAAACATGGGAATTTATTCATTGTAAAATTGCAAAATAGTAATGCTGCTTTTTCATTTTTTCACTATATATTTTTAGGTGAACTTTTAAATGAGAACGAAAGAGCATCTATTTTAAAACATGAAATTGTGCATGTAAAGGAAAAACACACGCTAGATTTATTGTTTTTTGAAGTGCTGCGTATTCTATTTTGGTTTAACCCTTTAGTGTATATGTATCAAAATAGAATGATGGCGCTTCATGAGTTTATTGCCGATGCAAAAGCGGTTAAAAATGAAGATAAATCAACCTACTATCAAAATCTATTGGCACAAGTTTTCGAAACTAAAAATATATCATTCATCAATCCATTTTTTAAACAATCATTAATCAAAAAACGAATCGTTATGTTACAAAAATCAAAATCAAAACAAGTTCATTTATTCAAGTACACTTTATTAATTCCAATGGTATTTGGAATGTTGGTTTACACGTCATGTATTCAAAATTTAAACGCACAACAGACAAATAATTCTGATGTTGCATTAAATAAAAACAGTCCGATCTCAGAATTGGTTTGGGCAATAAAACGACAAATACAAGTTCAAGGTAACGTTAGTGACGAAGAGGATAAAGGATTAAAGCTTCTTATGAAAATAGTAAAAGAAGATTCTTTAAACCCAGAATTAGTAAATAATGTAACAGTGTATGCTAATCAGAAAAACAAAACCCAACTTATGGAAATAATTGCGGAATTGTTTAATCAAATACAAATTCAAGGTCGTACTACTTCAGAAGAAGAAAAAGCGATAAAATCACTGTTGATATTAACTACAGACGGCGCTTTTGACGATCCATTTTTTGCAGATGAGTTGGAAAGTGTTGAAATTCCTTTTGGTGTTATAGACCAAGTTCCCGTATTTCCAAGTTGCGATTCATTAGAAACAAATGAAGAGCGAAAAGCATGTATGGCAAAAGGTATTATGGACCATGTAAGCAAAAATTTCAACACCAATATTGCAATCGAAAATAATTTAGTAGGACAGCAACGTATTAATGTCATTTTTAAAATTGATAAAGAAGGCAATATTGTAGATGTGCGTTCTAGAGCTCCGCACCCTACGTTAAAAGCTGAAGCCATTCGGGTTGTTAAAATGTTACCTAAAATGATTCCGGGCGAACATAAAGGCAAAAAAGTGATTGTGCCTTACTCTTTGCCAATAATTTTTCAGGTGCAGGACGATAAACCTCAGGGCAAAAAAGAATGATTTGAATAAATCAGCTAAAAACCGAAGTTAAAGCTTCGGTTTTTTTGTATGAACTCATCTTGACTTTTTCCATTTTTTAGGAAATAGAAAAAGTCAAGATGAGTTCTTTATATAAAAGCCAAAAAAATTGTACTTTTCGGCTTCAGATATAATCTATGAAATCGCCATGATTTGGAAAGCCAATTGATAATCATCGAACACCAATGAAAATAAAGCGATACCATATGACCTCTAAAAAACAATAAATATCTACATATGAAACAAATTTATGTTTTTGTATTAGTTTTAGCGTTTACGTCTTGCGAGTATTTCAATGCAAAAAAAACAACACCCGAAGCTATTTTGGATGAAGAGTTGCAAACATTTAATTGGAATGATGTAGATGTATATCCTACCTTTTCTGTTTGTGATTCTATAGAAACCAAAAATGAGAAAACTGCTTGTTTCACTGAGGTTTTAACAAATCATATTTTAGAATATCTTCAAAACAAACCCATTGTTGTAACCCAAGATGTTACTGATACTATACATTTAAAATTCCAAGTGTCTGAAATGGGTGTTTTATCACTTTTAGATATTGAAGCAGATAGCCTAATAGTTAAGGAAATACCCCATATTAAAGATTTAATTTATTGTAGTTTAGATTCCTTACCTAAGGTATTTCCTGCTATAAAAAGAGGGCAGCAAGTTAAAACCGAATTTAAATTACCTATTATTATTCATGCTGATTAATATCATTTAAGCTTTGAAATGGTATAACATTACTTTTTAAAAGTGCGCCCTTTCCATTTGTAGCTAGAAAATATCGAAATAAAAGCAACATAAACACTGAAAAATGGATACACTAAAAACCCAACAATAAAGCTTTTTAATACACCTTTTTGATTAAAAAATAATGCCGATTTATAAATTAAAAAGAAGTCGATATTAAATTTTATAATGACTAGGTACATAAAAATAGTCAAATTAAAAACGCTGAAAATGGTAAGCATAAGTATTGTAATAAAAAGTGTATTCATAAGTAAAACAATCAAACCTGTATATTTGCCAAACCAATTATTGTATGTACTGGTTTTTGCAGCCCAACGTACACGTTGAGATAGTAATGTTTCCCACGTTGGTTGCGCTTGGGTTTTTACTATGGCATGGTTGCATTTTAAATAACCAAGTTGTTTTGGGTACTTTTTTACAGCTTTTTCAAGTAGAAAAATATCGTCGCCACTTGCTGTGTTGGTGTTGCCTTCAAAACCATGCAATTCATTGAATAATGCCTTCTTATAAGCAAAGTTAGCACCATTGCATAAAAACGGTTTATTAATGCCAAAGCCTCCAATGGTAGCACCTTGTAGGCTTAACATATCGAGTAATTGAAACCGATTTAAAAAATTGCCTTTTTCAAGATAAGTCACTGGTGCCGCAATACAATTCGCTTGTGTTTTTTGAATATATTCATCAAAACTATTAAGCCAACAACTTGGTAGTATGCAATCGGCGTCGGTAGTGATAATCCATTCGTATTTGGCATGCTTAATGGCCGTAGAAATAGCATCCTTTTTTGGCGAATTTGTCTTTCGTTCGTTCTTAATGATTGAAGTATCCAGTTGAACGCAGTCGAAACCTTTTAATAGGTCTCTTATTGTTTTTGCCGAAGGGTCTTCCGAAGCATCATCAACAAAAATAATTTCAAATAATTCTTTGGGATATTGTAATAATTGAATGGTTTTTATTAGGCTCGGTAAATTTTCAGCTTCATTTCTAAAAGGAACAATTACCGAAAACTTAGTTTTGGAAGGTGAATTTTCAAGTTTAAAAAGGTTTACTTTATCAAACCCCAAAGCAAAACTTCCTATTATAAGCAAATAAAGTATAGTAATGATGATACTGATTATGGTCATAATTCGTTTTCAGGAAATTTAAAATTCAATACAAAATAGCTTCCCAAAATACTTGGAAACACAAAATTAAAAACCCACATCAGGGTAACAATACATAAAACGGTAAAAGCATTTACCCCAACAAAGCTAAATAAGTATACCGCAACACTTCCTTTTATAAGGACATCAAAAACAAAAATAGAAGGCAGTATAGATGCCAATAAATACATGGGGGTGATGGTACTCATAGCATGCAGATAGGAGATATGAATTCCGAAAATAGTGAGTAAATAGTAAAATTGAAATGAGAATATAAGATACCGCAGCAACGATAAACAAAACCCAAAAGCAATAAGTTTCTTTGGGTATTCTAAAATAAATGTCTTCATTTTTTCTAATGAAAACCCTTTAATGCTTAATTTGGTTTTGCGTAATATAAAAATCACCAAAGTGGTACCAAATGCTATAATTAGTATAAGTTGGAATAGCTTCGGATAAGCTAATGATATATGGTATTCCGACATAAAAAAGCTAAATCCAATAACCCCTAAAATGGTAGTCACGCCCATTTGTAAAAGATTGCCAAGTAGGTTGATTAGTAGTATGCGTTTTCTGAAATCTTTAGTATAGTAAATAGCTTTGGCGCCATATTCACCAATTCTGTTTGGTGTGAGTAAGGATGCGGTTAAGGCGCCTAAACTTTGTTCGGAGGCATTTTTAAGAGTGATTTTTTTTGTAGGAGATATTAATTTTTGCCATTTCAAAATTTCAAAAAACCAGTTAAAACCAGTCAAAACCACTAAAAAAATGATAATTTTTAACGAAAAAACACCATTTTTATTCAGAAAATCAATAAAAGCATAGAATTCTAAAGAGTTGTTATTGGTTAATTTTTGATATATAAAATAAAATGCAGCAACAACAGTACTTATTTTAATAAGCACAAAAAAGAATTGTTTAGTTTTGTATGGCAACGTGTAAATCATAAACTCAGAATACAAATTAAACCAATATTCTGTTATCATATCAAATAGGGCGCATTAATGAGCAAAGAAAAAATTATTTTAGGGATTGACCCTGGAACTACCATTATGGGGTTCGGACTCATTAAGGTGGTAGGTAAAACCATGACTTTTTTGCAACTTAATGAACTCGATTTAAAAAAGTACGATGACCATTATCTAAAGCTAAAACTCATTTTTGAACGTACCATAGAACTAATCGATACGCATCACCCCGACGAAATAGCCATTGAAGCACCTTTTTTTGGTAAGAACGTACAGAGTATGTTAAAGCTTGGTCGTGCACAAGGTGTTGCTATGGCAGCGGGTTTGAGTAGGGAAGTTCCAATTACCGAGTATTCACCAAAAAAAATAAAGATGGCGATAACTGGTAACGGAAATGCAAGTAAAGAACAAGTAGCAAAAATGCTTCAAAGTTTATTAAATCTTAAAACGTTACCGAAAAATCTAGATGCCACCGATGGTTTAGCAGCAGCAGTTTGCCATTTTTATAATGAAGGCAAAGTGGAAATTGGTAAAAGTTATTCGGGCTGGGCAAGTTTTGTTAAGCAAAATGAAAGTCGAGTAAAAATTCCTTTAAGTCCCAAAGGAGGAATAAAAAGCGCAAAGAAATGAGTTCGAGTATGGATTCCTCCCTCTTGGAGAGGTTAGGTGGGGCTGGAGGCATCTACATACATATCCCTTTTTGCAAACAAGCTTGTCACTATTGCGATTTTCATTTTTCTACCTCTTTGAAAAAGAAAAGTGAATTGGTAAACGCATTGGTTAAAGAGTTGCAATTACGAAAAGACGAATTTAAAAACATAACTGTTGAAACCATTTATTTTGGAGGTGGCACGCCTTCTTTATTAACTAGTGAGGAATTGCGATTGTTGATTGATGAAGTATATAAAAACTATCAAATTGCTGATAATCCAGAAATCACTTTAGAAGCGAATCCTGATGATTTGACAAGGCAACGCATCAACGAATTAGCAAATACACAAATTAACAGATTAAGTATCGGCATCCAATCATTCTTTGAAGCTGATTTAAAGCTTATGAATCGTGCTCACAATGCCAAAGAAGCAAAAAGCTGTTTGCAAGAAGCAGCAAAACATTTTAAGAATATTTCAATAGATTTAATTTATGGAATTCCAGATTTGACTAACGAAAACTGGACAAGAAATATAGAAACGGTTTTAAGTTTTAATATCCCGCATATTTCAAGTTATGCCTTAACTGTAGAGCCTAAAACAGCTTTAGATATGTTTATTAAAAAAGGGATTGTTAAAAATATTGATGATGATTTGGCACAACAACAGTTTCATATATTAATTGAAAAACTGGAAGCTTCAGGTTTTGTTCATTATGAACTATCAAACTTTGGTAAACCCGATTATTTCAGTAAAAATAATTCGGCGTACTGGCAAGGAAAACCATATTTAGGTATTGGGCCTTCAGCACATTCATTTAACGGAAATGAACGAGGTTGGAATGTGCGAAACAATTCAAAATATATTAAAGCTATAGAACAAAACAGACTTCCTATTGAAACCGAGGTTCTATCGATAACTGATAAATATAACGAGTACGTTATGACGGGTTTACGAACCATTTGGGGCGTTTCTTTAGAAAAAGTGGAGCAAGATTTTGGTAAAAACTATAAAATCTATCTCATGAAACAAGCAGAAAAACATCTTTTAGAACATTTATTGTATCTTAATGAGGGCAAATTGCTGGTCACTAAAAAAGGAAAATTTTTGAGTGATGGTATTGCTTCCGATTTGTTTATGTTGAATTTAAGTTAAACCCTATCAGGTTTCAAGCCCTAATAGGGCAGAAGAAAAAATAATGAAAACAACCATAAAATATCAATCAAACACCTATCAAATAGATTTATCTAAACCGCTTGATATTTCTATTCCACTAAAAGCTTCAAAAAGCAACGTGAATGCGTGGTATTTGGATGAACCTAAGATAGAACCTGTTAAAAATGGGGATTGGGTTGGTAGTCTAAAAGAAGGTGCATCGGTTAATTTTAATAATATCTATTTCAATCCACATGCACATGGTACACATACCGAATGTATTGGGCACATTACAAAAGAGTTTCATTCTGTGAATAAGAATCTAACACAGTTTTTCTTTACTGCTGAATTAATTTCGGTAGCAGCGGAAAAATATATGAAAGATACTGTGATTTCAAGAAAACAAATGGAATTACTTCTGAAGGATAAAACACCTGAAGCTCTGGTGATTAGAACCATGCCAAATACCAAAGAGAAAAAGAAGCGTCACTATTCAAATACCAATTGGACGTACATGACCGAAGAAGCCGTAGTGTTTATTCGAGACAAAGGCATTAAGCACCTGCTTATAGATTTGCCAAGTGTAGATAGAGAACGCGACGGAGGAGCATTGTTAGCACACAAAGCCTTTTGGAATTTTGATGGCAAGCTAAGATTAGATTGTACCATTACCGAGTTTATTTATGTTTCCAATAAAATTGAAGACGGTAGTTACCTGTTAAACCTTCAAATAGCACCTTTCGAGAATGATGCAACACCTAGTAAACCTGTTTTATACAAGATAATATAAACTCTTTTAAAATGAATATAGAGCAACTTCATGAATATTGTATTAAAAAGAAAGGTGTTACCGAAGATTTTCCTTTTGATGAAGATACGCTTGTGTTTAAAGTATTGGGTAAAATGTTTGCCTTAGTCGGGTTAAAAAAATGGGAGTCTGGAGAAAAAACCATCAATCTTAAATGTGACCCCGATTACGCCGAAGAGCTTCGGGCAGAATATAGCAGCATCCAACCAGGCTTCCACATGAATAAAAAGCATTGGAATACCGTTTCTATTAAAGATGGCGACTTATCGCCTAAATTCATATTAGAACTTATCGATCATTCTTATGATATGGTTGTAAAAAGTATGCCAAAAAACCTAAGAGATACGCTCTCATAAATATAAGTACTTAAGTTTCTGTACATCAGTTCTTTTTTGTATATTTACTTAATTCATATTCTTTTTCCCAAAATTTATCAGTAGCATAATCAAGTACGCCCTAAAATCTTAAAGTAGTATTTAACTAATCTATATATTTTAACTTTAATTTTTTAACTGATTATGAAAACAACCAACCAATTTTTTACCGCAATTACAGCCATATTTTTGCTGTTTAGTTCATTTTCTTTTTCACAAGAAGAAAAGCGCCCCATGTATATTTCCGTAACAACCATGTATTGGAATAGTGATAGTGATATGTCAATGGATGACTGGAAAGCTATTGAAAAAGAGTATATGGATAAAGTAACCGATAAGAATGAACATATTTTATGGGCGGGTTATTTTACACATCTATTAACATCTAATAGTAATGAAGTCGTTTATGCTCAAACGTATCCAAGTTGGGAAGCTATAGAAAAAGCAGCAGCAAGAAATACAGAACTTGAAAATGCAGCTTGGCCAGATAAAACTGCTAGAGAGGCATTTTTAAAGAAAATGAATTCAGCTTATGCAGGTTTTCATTCGGATGAGATTTATGCCACTTTACCTGACGCAAAAATGAGTTCAGCAGAATTGCCTGAAGACGCCATTCTTTATGTAAGAAAAAATAAACAAGCATTTCCAGAAGACGGCACTAAAGAAGAACTTAAAGGGTTTATGGATAGAATGCTTACGGATGTAATTAATAAAAATGATTATATAAAAGCTTATTATCCAAATCGGCACGCATGGGGTTCTGATAAAAGAGACTTTGTACAAGCTTTTTATTTAGATTCTTTAGGAGATTTGGATAAAATGTTTAAAAAGAATCAAGAGTTAATGAAAGCCGCTTTTACAAAAGAAGAATCTAAAGCTATGGGTAAATATTTTAAAAGCCATGGCGATTATATTTACGGTGTCGTTAAATTGTAATTTACCCTATGTACTACTAATGACGTTTTTATAAATTAGGACTTCAACAAGCTGTTTTTTAGAATAAAAATACTTCGTCTTGACTTTTTCGCTTCAATCAAAAAAGTCAAGACGTGTTCTATATGGTTTTTTAAAAAGGATGTGTTTAAGCATCCTTTTTTTTAATTATTATCATAATTGTTCTTGTAGCAGCTATATTTTAAATGTATTTTTGCTGGATAATAAATCAAAAATGAGCATACTACAAACATTACAAGAACGAAGTCATAATACCTGCGAGCTTTGTGCTTCAAACAATCAATTAAAGCAATATACCATTCCGCCTTCATTAAACGAAAATGTAGATAATAGTTTGTTGGTTTGTGGCACCTGTTTAAACCAAATTGAAGAGCGTGCCGATATGGATGTGAACCATTGGCGCTGTTTAAATGATAGTATGTGGAGCGAGTTTGTTGCGGTACAAATTATGGCTTGGAGAATGCTCCAAAGGTTACGTAATGAAGGTTGGCCTAAAGATTTGTTGGATATGATGTATTTAGACGATGAAGCTTTGGCTTTAGCGCGCGCAACAGGTGAACACGAAGATGAAGCTAATAAAATAATTCATCGTGACGTAAACGGTGTTATTTTAGAAGCAGGTGACTCGGTAGTTTTAGTAAAGGATTTAAAGGTTAAAGGGTCTAGTATGGTTGCAAAACAAGGAACTGCCGTTAGAAATATTCGATTAGACCATGAAAATGCCGAATACATTGAAGGCAAAGTAGATGGGCAACACATCGTAATTATTACCAAATACGTTAAGAAAACTTAGAGACTGTTTAAATTTTGTTTATGGAATGTTTTATGGGACATTTTTTTGTCAAGCGAAGGTGTTTTGTGATTCATAGCCATAGCTATGGACCAAAAAATAGCTGAAATATGGTAGAAATAGGCACATAAAAGGGACAAAGGATAAAACTTAAACAGCCTCTTAGTCCAAAAATTTAGCAAGATGTGTCAGCTATAATTTTCCATTCACCGTCAATTCGTTTAAAAACTAGCATAAAAATACCATCAGCATTCCCAACTTCTCGTTTTAAATGATACTCACCTAATACATAATAAGCATCGTCACTTATTTTGGTAATGTCGTTTATTTTGTAGCTTAATTTTCCGGTATGGGCTTCGGAAGGATACCCTTTTTCATAGCGATCCAAGGTGTTTTCCCATCCAAGAGTTACACCATTTACACCATAAAACTTAAGAGAATCACTTTTCCAGTACCCTTCCATAAACCCCTCAATATTGTTTTTAGACCAAGCAATTCTTTGGGCTTTTAAAACGGCCATAATGGCATCTTTATCTTCTTTTTCGGTTGTTTGCGAAAAGGAGTTACATGTGCATAAAACAAAAAGTAAAAGGAATAGTTTATTCATACGTAGATATATATTTAGTTCACTGATTATATCACAAATTTTATTTTCATTGGTGTTCGATGATTATCAATTGTGTTTCCAAATCAAGGCAATTTCATAATAAATGATTGCTTTTTTAAACGTTGCTTTTAAGCAATGGGAGTAAAAATAATGAAAACTTGGTTTTAAAGTATGTAACTCATCGATTTATTTGGCATATACTTTTTGTTTGTCCGAAGTTAAAATCTATTGGTCGAATAAATGCTATGGTAATTAAATGTTGTAATATCTTTACTAAAGATTCCACTAATTAATAGCTCAAATTTATTGTTTAATCATATTATATTATAGTAGCTTATTATGGATTTAAAAATTTCAAACTGCAACAATTTTTTTAAAATCAAAGGAACACTAAACAAAAATAATTTAAGCATATTTCAAAGTGTATTTAATAACATTTTTGAAAAAGTACAAGTGCTCATCATAAGTATTGAAGATGTTGATAGTATGGATCGTTTTGGTGTTAATGCTTTAACAGAACTGCATAAAGAAGCCATTGCAAAAAATAAAAACCTATCTATAATTGGTTTAGGGTGTGAAGATTTGTACAACCATTTTAAAACGGAAATGGCGGCATAAACTTATCTTATAATATATTTTTCTGTTGTTTATAGAAGGCATCTGCCTGAAGCTGCATAAGTTCCCTCGCTTTTGTACGCTTATAGGTGTAAAGTTCGTCTTCATTTTCTAAATCTTTATAAATACGGTCGTTAATTGCAAAATCTGCTTTTAACATGGCTTCTCTTTGGTTTTTATTTTGAAGCACATTGGTTTTAATGGACATTTCTTCATTTTCCAATTTAAAATCGTAAGCACCTTTTGGTGATAATAACTTTGCGAATATGGGTGATGTTTCAATAGCTAAAAACAAAAGGAAAATAAAGAATGAAGGTATCCAAGGAAGTTTGCTCAGGGCATTCACACGTGCCATCAAACCATCAAAATTATTAATAATGGGTTGGGTGGTTGTAACTTGGTCTTTGTAATCGCCTTTTAGCTTTGCTATTTGGGATTCTGTAACGGCAATTTTTGCTTTGTTTTCTTCTTTAAGTTGTTGTAGTTCGGCTAATAGGGCATCGTGTTTGTCCCTTTTTTCCTTATAGACCGGGCCTTTGCCCAATAATTTAGTGCCAGCCGTTCCTTCTGCTTCTGCAATGTATGTATCATACAGGGCATTTACTTCTGTTTCTTTAGTGCTAATTTGTTGTTGTAAAGCGACAATATCTTTGTTTAAATTTTCAATGTTTGGATTGAATTGTTCTGCAATCTGGTTTTGATTTGCAAGCGTTAATTCGTTTTTTTGTTCTAACAACACCTGATTAATTTCTTTTTCAAAAATTTTAAGTTCCAATGGTTTTGAAATGACGATGGCTATAATAACAGCCAATATAATTCTGGGAGACGCCTGTATGAGCTCATCCATAACATGGCCTGTTTTTTTGATGGTTGAAACAATGTAACGATCTAGATTAAAAATAAGAAGCCCCCAAATGAGTCCGAAAAATATGGAAGCATATAGATTATCGAAAACGGTGTAGAGCGCAAAACTAGCCGCAATAAATGCCATTAGTGCAGTAAAAAAAACCGTAGCACCAATGCCTGCATATTTATTTTGTTCACCTTTTGAGCATTGTTCTAAAATATCGGTATCGGAACCCGAGCAAATAATGAAGAATTGCTTTAACATAATGATTGGTTTTGATTGATGATTGACTATTAGAACGTTAAGACAGTCAATTTGTTACATTAAAAATAAATTAAATAATAGTTTGGGTCTCTATGTAACATAGGTTACAGCAAATGAAATAGCTAATGATTAATTTTAGTTCACATTAAAAACTAAACATTATGACAACAACGGTAGTAGTAGGAGGTAATTTTGCAGGTATGACTGCAGCTCTTGAGATAAAGCGCAAAGGAAAAGACCAGCATAAAGTGATTATGATAGATAAATCCCCCTTGTTTTTATTTATACCATCTTTAATTTGGGTGCCTTTTGGAAGACGGGAGATTAAAGATATTTCATTTAGAAAAGATACCATACTTAAAAAGAAAGGTGTCGACTTTAGAATTTCAGAAGCTTTAAAAGTCGATATTAAGAAACAAGTAGTTATAACCGATAAGGAAGAAGTGCCTTACGACCATTTGGTTATTGCCACGGGCCCAAAAGTGAAATTTGATGTAGCTCCTGGGATTGAGGAATTTGCATATTATGTAGGGACACCAAATGGGGCGTTAAAAATTAGAAAAGCTTTAGAAGATTTTAAGCAGAATCCTGGCCCAATAGTTATAGGTGCGACTCAAAATGCAGGATGTATGGGAGCGGCTTATGAGTTCTTGTTTAATATAGAAAAGTGGCTGCGAGAGCAACATATTAGAAAGAAAGTAGATTTGTATTGGATAACCCCAGAAACATTTTTAGGACATTTTGGTATTGATGGCATAACTGGAGGAGAGACCATGTTAAAGTCGTTTATGAAAATGTTCAACATCCATTATAGAACTGAAGTGGGTGTTAAAGAAGTGCTCAAAGATAGGGTTGTTTTATCTACAGATGAAGTATTGCCAAGTAGTTTCACCATGCTTATGCCTCCTTTTTTAGGTGTCGATTTTGTAAGTAATTCACCAGGACTAAACACTACGGCTACAGGGTATATCCCAGTAACAGACGATTACAGACACATTGAAATTCCCAATGTTTGGGCGGCTGGTATTGCTGTAGATGTGAAATTACCCTTTAAGCCAGGTAAAGTGCCTTTTTCTGGACCTAAAACAGGTTACCCTTCAGATGAAACAGGTAAGATTGTTGCAGAAAATATTATTAGGGTAACTAATGGAAAAACCGAGTTGAAGAAAAAAGCTTGGGGTAAAATTCCAGGAATATGTATTATGGATGCTGGTAAAAAGGAAGTCATAATTTTAAGTGATAAACTATTTAAACCTAGAAATTTTGCTATAATGATTCCAAATGTTTTTTATGATTTTTTTAAGGTTTTATTTGAGAAATACTTTCTTTGGAAAACTAAAAATGGATATTCATATCTGCCATAAATTTTATAAAATAACACTTGTGTGAGGTCTGTTTTTATTTATTTCTAGACCTCACACTTTCAATAATAACCGTAGCAAGAATTAGTGAACCACCTAAAAAGGTATTTAAAGAGGGCATTTCATTTAAAAAAATAAAGGCTAAAATAATTCCAAAAATGGGTTGTGTGCTACTAATAATACTTGCAGTGCTTACCGAAAAATGCTTAAAGCTACTTACTAACATGGTATGCCCAATAGCGGTTGTTAATAAGCCTAGAGCAATTATATATGGAAATTGCGATAAGATGTTTGATGTATCCATAAAAAAAATGGCTGGTAATAATACTATAGTAAGTACGACAAGTTGGTAGAACATAATACTAGTGCCTGTATAACGACTTATCAATTTTTTGGAAATGATGTTGCGTAAAGCGTATAAAAACGCAGATATAACCCCGAATATAATAGCTTCTACATAAGAATTTTGTAGACTAAACTCTGGTGCTAATATATAAAGACCAAGTAGAACCATAAGGCTTAAAACAATGTAAATAGGGTCAAACTTCACCTTAATAAAAAAAGGTTCAATAAGAGCGGTAAGCATGGGGTAGGTAAACAATGACAGCATGCCTATAGCAACATTCGATAATTTAAGTGCATAGAAATAAGTAATCCAATGGGCACCAAAAAATAAAGCACTTATTAGTATTGTTAGAAAATCTCTTTTTGAATAAATTTTCAGATTTACCTTTTTAAAATAACAAAAAGCATACAAAAATAAGCCGCCTAAAATACAACGGCACCAAATAATTACAGGAGGTGGTATATCTATAAATTTACCCAAAGGACCAGAGGTACTTCCAAAAAGGGTGGCAATTAAAAGAAAAATGAGGTTCTTACTATGTTGGTTTTTCATCAATAGGTTTTAACTAAACACCCAAATTTATTTAGAAAGCTCAGTAAAATATTTATAAAACAAAGGAATAGTTTCGATGCCTTTTAAATAATTGAAAATGCCGAAATGTTCGTTTGGTGAATGAATAGCATCACTATCTAAACCGAATCCCATTAAAATGGTTTTGCTGTTTAATTCTTGTTCGAATAGTGATACGATTGGGATACTGCCACCGCTTCGTTGTGGAATGGGTTTTTTTCCAAAAGTGACTTCGTAAGCTTTTGATGCCGCTTGGTAGCCAATACTATCAATAGGGGTTACATAACCTTGTCCACCATGGTGTGGTGTTACTTTTACGGTAACGCCTTTTGGTGCGATACTTTCAAAATGTTTTTTAAATAGCTGCGTGATTTCTTCCCAATCTTGATGCGGTACCAAGCGCATGGATATTTTAGCGTAGGCTTTACTGGCTATAACGGTTTTAGCACCTTCGCCTGTGTAACCGCCCCAAATACCGTTAACATCTAAGGTAGGTCGAATGGAATTGCGTTCGTTGGTGCTGTAACCTGTTTCACCATAAACGTCTTCTATGTTTAATGCCTTTTTATAGTCTTCTAAATTGAAAGGAGCTTTGGCCATTTCAACACGTTCTTTTGCTGAAAGTTCATCAACCTTATCGTAAAATCCAGAGATGGTAATATGGTTGTTTTCATCATGAAGCGAAGCAATCATTTTTGCTAGAATATTTATAGGGTTTGCTACAGCACCACCATATAATCCTGAATGTAAATCGCGGTTGGGGCCTGTAACCTCTACTTCAACATAACTCAATCCACGTAATCCGGTGGTGATGGATGGGACATCGTTAGCAATCATTCCCGTATCAGAAATAAGAATCACATCGTTTTTTAGCTTGTCTTGATTGGTTTTTACAAAGGTTGCCAAATTAGCACTGCCAATTTCTTCTTCGCCTTCTATCATAAACTTCACATTACAAGGCAACTGTTTTGTGGTTGTCATAAACTCCAATGCTTTAATGTGCATATACATTTGCCCTTTATCATCGCAAGCACCACGAGCAAAAATGGCACCTTCGGGATGTAAGTCTGTTTTTTTAATTACAGGTTCGAAAGGCGGGGAGTTCCATAAGTTTAAAGGGTCTGGTGGTTGCACATCGTAGTGTCCGTAAACTAAAATGGTTGGCAAGGTTTTGTCAATCATTTTTTCACCATAAACAATGGGGTGTCCGTTGGTTGGACAAATTTCAACGGTATGGCAACCTGCCTTTTCTAAACTGGTTTTAACGGCTTGGGCAGTTTTTAAAACATCGTTTTTGAATGCTGAATCGGCACTAACGGATGGAATTTTAAGTAATTCTATAAGTTCAGAGATAAATCGGTCTTTATGTTCTTTGATATAAGATTGTATATTATTCATCGATGTATTTGTCTAAATGTTTCAAAAGTACAAAAAAGAATATGTTTAACTTATCTCTTTGGAATAACCTTGATTTTAATGCTCATTAATAAAGTTGACTAGGGCTGGAATCAATTCTTCTTTTAAAGCTAATTTAGGGTTACTATAGGTTTGAATATTTTTGGTTCTTTCGGCTTCAGATTCCTTAAGAATATGATTCATATTTTCTATAATTACTTTTTTTGCCTTTTGATTTGATTCGAATAATTTTTCGGCATCTTCAACATTTACTTGAATATCGGTTGTACCTTGGACAATTAAAATAGGTATATTTAGTTTTGCTATTTCTAATTGTGGATTGTATTTAAACCAGGAAATTAAATAGGGTTGGACACTTGGACGGAATAAGGCATAAAGCATTTCTGGAGCTTTTTCTACAGTTTCGCCTTTTTCCAATTTTTCAATGATGGGTGCTGACATTTCTAAAACTAAGGGTGATTGATCCTTCAATTGTTTTCGTAAAATGTCGCCAGCAGGAAACCCAGTTCCAGCTAATGAAATAAATTTATCTACCTGTTTTTCTTGAGAAGCAACCATCCCTATTAGCGAGCCTTCACTATGTCCTAAAACTATTAAATCGCCAAATCTATTATCTTTTTTGATGAAATTACACCATTGTTTTACGTCATTAATATAATGTTCAATACGTAAATCAGATTCTTTAGCACCAGAATTTTTACTTTCACCAATGCCTCGCTTATCAAACCGTAAAGAGGAAATGCCATTTTTAGCTAAACTTTCTGCAAGCATTTTTAAAGAATTGTTTGCCATCATTAGGTTGTTTCCGTTTCTGTCGGTTGGACCAGAACCAGCTATTATTAAAACAATAGGTGTGATTCTTGATGGATTGGATATTAATAAAGTTCCGTGAATATCTCCTGTTTCAGTATTTAAAACAATGGGTTCTTCTTTAGATTGTGAGATTAAGACATTGCTGAAAATGGAAATAAATAAGACTAAAATTATTTTTTTGTTCATAATTAATGGTATATCTAAAGGTGCAATCATTATTTTTTAAAAGTATAAAAAAAAGAATGTTTTTAGCGATTTGAAGTTTGCAATTTAAAAATCTTGTTTATATTTGCAGTCCTTTAGCGGGCGTGGTGGAATTGGTAGACACGCCAGACTTAGGATCTGGTGCCGCGAGGTGTGGGAGTTCGAGTCTCCCCGCCCGCACTGTAAAGGAAAAGCCGAATTGAAAGATTCGGCTTTTTTCATTAAAATCAGGATCATTTCATTTTCATTTTTGATCTAGCTATTTTACTTTTACCCGAAATACTGTTTTCTTGATTAAAAAGGTGTATTTTACGATTCTTAAAATCAATAAGACCCTTTCATATTCCCAAAAAATAGGATTCCCAATTACATTGTCTTCTTGGTTGTCAAAAGTTGGGGTATCTTCAAAAGTTATATTTAATATACTTAAATCAACAAAAATTTTCCTGTCTGCTAATTTGTGGTTGTTGTCGTTTTTAGCCGAAAATAACATGTTTGAGTTTGTGTATTTCTCAATTTTATAATTATAGTTCTAGCAAAAAGCTTTTTAATAAAAATATATAAATTAAAGGATGAGGCTTGGTTCTTTTCCACATAATCCTGCTCCAGTATACTATCAATAATGTTCCTCATTATAATTCAGATAATCAATAGAATGGCTTATCTTATTTAAAATATGGGAAGAGTCCCTTCATAAAATAAATACAAAAAAGTTGTCCTTTAAGTTCGATGCTTTCTGAATTTACCAAAAAATATTATTTAGATTTATTCCAAATAGCATTTGTTTTTTTGATAAAAAAAATTACATTTGCCGCTTATTTTAAATAAATCTAAATAAAAATAATGAAGATTATTACACTAACCACAGCTTTTTTATTATCATTTTATGCATTTTCCCAATCAGGGTTAAAGGGAAAAGTAACCGATGAACAAGATCAACCCATATTTGGTGCCGCTGTTTATATTTCAGCATTAGAACAAGGCACAACGACCGACTATAACGGTTTTTATGAATTGAAAGACATACCACAAGGTAAGCATACTGTTAAAGTTTCTTTTATTGGGTATACTGTTGGTAACAAAACGATAGAAATATCTAAAAACACAACCACCTCCTTAGATTTTGTTCTTGAAGAAAATAGCACACAATTACAAGAAGTTGAAATCATCGGTCGAAAAGAAAGGGGGTATAAAAATACCAATTCGTTTATAGCCACAAAATCGGCTACTAAACTAATTGATGTTCCACAATCTGTGGGCTACGTTACCAAAGAAGTTATCTTAGATCAAGCTGCTTTCACGATTAATGATGTTGTGAAAAACATAAGCGGCATCAACCAATTTTCTTTCTATAATGATTTAACGATAAGAGGCTTCAGGGTCCAAGGTCAGCAAAACTCAAGTATGTTATTAAACGGTTCTCGAATGATGACTAGTTTTTGGAGCCAGCAGTTGATACCGCATATAGAAAGGGTGGAAGTGATAAAAGGACCAGCCTCAGCTTTATTTGGCAATTCGTCGCCTGGAGGAACTATAAATAGTGTAACCAAAAAACCTCTGAAAGAACAAAAGCAATCTATAAGCGCTAGTATGGGAAGCTTTAATACTTTTAGGCTTTTGACTGATTTTACAGGTCCTATGACCAAGGATAAAAAATTATTGTACAGACTAAATCTGGGATATGAGAATACGGATGGATTTAGAGATTTGCAATTTGGAAAAAATATTGTTTTAGCACCTTCGTTTTCTTTTATTCCCAATGATAAAACACGTTTGAATTTCGATATTGTATACCAAGATTCTAAAGGAAGACTTGATCGTGGACAGGCTGTTTTTGGAGATGGCGATTTGTACTCCACACCTATAACCCGGTCATTAAGTGCGTCTAATGATTATTTGAATGAACAAAATCTAAACATTACACTTTCTTTTCAACATAAACTAACCGACAATCTAAGTCTAAACAGCACTTATTTAAATTCTAGTTATGATGAGGATTTATTGGAACATAGAACGGCCAATAATTTTGCAGCACTAGGTGATGGTACTCTTGATATTTCTAAAGTAGCCATGCGGGTTTTTGTACGTAAACGTTCTTGGAATAATCAAAACTTTAGCAACTACCTTAATTATGATTTAGATTTTGGTGACATCAAAAACAAACTATTAATGGGGTATGATTATTTTCAACAAGAATTGGAGCCAGGAGGATCTCAACTTGAAGCTAATGCCTATTTATTAACGAATGGAAATTCTACAAATTCATTCAACGTAGCCAATAAAGATAATTACGTTTTAGATGCCGACGGAAACCCGGTAACAAATGTTGCCCATTTTGACCTGACCTCTACTAACGGCAATGGTATGCGAGACATGAGTAATTATGTTTACGGTGTTAGACATTATACACCATATAAACAGGTCAACCATGGTATTTATATTCAAAATCAGTTTAGTTATAAAAAATTTAATTTACTGGTAGGTTTAAGAAGAGATGATTTTACCGATTACTTGAATTACAATACCGAAGATGAGGAAAAAGTAAAACAAAATGCCTTCATACCTAGAATTGGTGCCGTATATAAAGCCACTCCAAACATTAATGTTTATA
The DNA here is from genome assembly GCF_044335535.1 of Mariniflexile sp. HMF6888. NCBI lineage: Bacteria > Pseudomonadati > Bacteroidota > Flavobacteriia > Flavobacteriales > Flavobacteriaceae > Mariniflexile > Mariniflexile sp. HMF6888. The sequence continues at coordinate 64,955 of NZ_JBIQVZ010000005.1, forward strand.
GCACATGGGTGCAAGGATACCAACCACAAACAGCAACTGATATTAACAACCCTGAAGCCGGTGGGCCGTTTGATCCCTTGGAAAGTGAATTGTTCGAAGTAGGTGTGAAAACGGAATGGTTTCAAAAAAGATTGGGTGTTACTTTAGCTTTTTACGATCTAACGCAGCAGGGAGCCTTATATAGCGCAAATGACTCTAGTAACGCTGATTTATTAAAACAGATCGGAGAAGAAAAATCAAAAGGAATAGAAATAGATGCTTATGGTAAAATTTTACCTAACTGGAGCCTAGTAGTTAACTATGCTTTTAACCATGCCTATTTTACCGAAGCTGATGAGACAACATTAGCCATTTTTGGAGACCAGAAACCCAATGCGCCAAAGAACACATTCAATTTTTGGACAAAATATATGATTAATAAAGGAAATCTAAATGGTTTGGGATTTGGTCTTGGCTATGACTATGTTGGTGAACGCAATGGATCTATTGTCCGAAGTCCTGAATTAATTCCGGTTTTCCCAAGTTATGGTCTGGTCAATACAGTGCTTTACTATAGTGTAGATAAATTTCAAATACAATTGAATTTTAACAATATTTTTGACCAAACCCATTGGGTAGGAGGCTATGATTTCTTAAGGGCATTCCCTGGCAAGCCTAGAAATATAATGGCAACCGTTTCCTATACTTTTTAGTTCGTGAAAATTACAAGAAAAAAACTTTTCAATATTCATAGTTGGATCGGTATAAAGCTAAGCATACTATTTTTTATAGTATGCTTTTCTGGTACTTTGGCAACACTGAGCCATGAAATGGATTGGCTGTTTATTTCTGAAATAAGGGCTACACCCCAGAAAGAACTTGCCTCAAAAAACCTAATCATAGCCAACTTAAAAAAAATATATCCGGAAGGCAAGATTACTTACTGGATGAAAAATGAAGAACCCTATTTATGTGATATTATTTATATGAAAGAAAATGGCAAACAAACGTATGTGTTTGCCAATCCTTATACCGGCATAGTTCAAGGTCATGCTAATTTGACTTTCCATCGGTTTTTCAGAGATTTGCATTATTTTCTTTTTATACCTTTTCAGATTGGGAACTTTATGGTTTTATCCTTTAGTTTTTTATTGTTAATTTCACTTATGACCGCTCTTTTTTTCTGCAAAAAATGGTGGAAAAAACTATTTGTTCTTCAAACAGGAAAAGGTCCCTTAATCTTTTTTAGAAGCCTTCATCGATTAGTGGGCTTATGGTCTATCCCTTTTACATTATTATTTTCCATAACAGGTATATGGTATTTTATTGAGCGAACAAATATTGGTGGTGTCGGTAAAGAAGTAAATCCTAAATCCCCTACCCTAGAAGTCCATACCGAAAAGAAGCATGGTATAAACTTAAGTTACGATTTAGATTATGATAAAGTAACTGCCATTTCAGAAAAAGCAATTCCATATTTTAAAGCGCAGAGTTTAAATCCCCCAACAGCATATAATAATACTATATATGTGAGAGGAACCTCTGATGTTGCTTTAGTAAGGCAACGAGCCAATAGGGTTTATATTGACCCATACACTTATAAAATTATAAAAGTCCAGAATGCAAAAAACATTAATACAACAATGTGGATTAATGACATCGCAGATCCTTTACATTTTGGTTATTGGGGTGGATTAGCGACCAAAATTATTTGGTTTTTTATGGGATTAGGTATTTCCTCCTTAATCCTTACTGGAATTTGGATAACTTTAAAACGAAAAGCACAACAAAAGAAAAAACAAAACAAAAAGGTTTTGGGAATTTGGAAGTATCTCAATTGGAGCACTTATGCTTTAATGATGATGTGTATGTATATACATCTTATTTCTCATTACAGAGCTTCACTTATGGGCATTATAATTATTAGCCTAGGCTGGGGGATATTAATAATTCTTACTTATTATTTTTTTGTTTATCTGCTTAATAAAAAGAAGCTCTGAATTTTAAAATTAATGGCACTCTGGCTGTTGTGGACTTGCAACAAAAAGTCAAATGATTTTTCAATTGTGAAGCAAATTCCACGCAAAAATCGTTCAATTTTACATGGAATTCCGCAACTTTATTTCTAAGCATTTTATTATTGGTTAATTCGATGATTTTCAGTTAAATAAATAGCATTTGCACACTTTTTTATTGCCCGCTATTTATGTTAAACATAGATATTGTGAATGACTAGACGGACAGTACAGGATGCCGACAAATATATTTTAACCTAAATTTCGACAATAATTTATTAATAGTTTAATGTATGACTTCGGATTCCACATCATTTTTTTATGATACACTTAATAAAATTAGTTTTTTAAATAATTTTATTATTTTTGTGCAATCGATTACAAATTATTTTTTAAAGTATAAAATAATTGTAGCTTTGCCTGTATCGTGAATTTTCCAAAGTTCTAAAAGAGTTTAACACTTACAATTAACATAAAACAAGATATGGATTTATTTAATTTAAAAGGAAAGAGAGCGCTTGTAACGGGTGGTACCCATGGTTTAGGTATGGCTATGGCTGAAGGTCTTGCGAGTGCCGGAGCAGAATTAATAATTACAGGCACAACCCCATCTAAAATGGAGGATGCTTTAAATTATTATAAAGGCAAAGGTTACAAAGCAAGTGGCTATTTATTTGATGTTACAAACGAAGTAGATGCCAAAGAAAATTTAGAAATTATTGCCAAAGAAATAGGAGACATACACATTCTTGTAAATAATGCAGGTATTATAAAACGTGAATTGGCAATTACGATGCCAGTTCAAGATTTTAGACGTGTTATTGATGTAGATTTAGTGGGGCCTTTTATAATGTCGCAATTACTTGCGAAACAAATGATTGAGCGCAAAGAAGGGAAAATAATAAACATATGTTCCATGATGAGTGAGTTGGGTAGAAACAGTGTGTCTGCCTATGCCGCTGCTAAAGGAGGTTTAAAAATGCTTACACAAAATTTAGCCACCGAGTGGGCTAAACATAATATACAAGTAAATGGTATTGGACCAGGTTATTTTGCAACCAGCCAAACCGCCCCAATTCGTGTAGATGGACATCCGTTTAATGACTTTATAATTAGCAGGACACCAGCAGCACGTTGGGGGAATCCTGAAGATTTAGCTGGAGCTGCTGTTTTTTTAGCTTCAAAAGCAAGCGATTTTGTTAATGGCCAAGTCGTTTATGTTGATGGCGGTATTTTAGCTACAATAGGTAAACCATCAAACGAAGATTAATATTTCAATACACAAAATGAGTACGAACTTTATTAGCGACAATTTTTTATTAGAGAATAAATACGCCGAAGAATTATATCATGATTATTCTAAAAGCCTGCCAATTATTGATTATCATAACCACTTGCCCCCACAGCAAATAGCAGCGGATAAAACCTTTGAAAACATAACGAATGTTTGGATTAGTGGTGACCATTACAAATGGCGTGCTATGCGTACTTTAGGCATTGACGAGAAATTCATTACAGGAAAAACCTCTGATAAAGACAAGTTTTTAAATTGGGCAAAAACGGTTCCTTATACTATGCGTAATCCATTGTATCATTGGACACATTTAGAATTGGCTAGATATTTCGATATCAATGAGTTATTAAATGAAAAATCTGCTGAAAAAATTTGGGAACAAACCCAAGAGAAATTAACATCTGGTAATTACAGTTGTCGCCAATTACTTCAAAAAGTAAACACGGAATTGGTTTGTACTACCGAAGATCCCATAGATAATTTACAATACCATCAACAATTGGCTAAAAGCGATTTTAACGTAAAAGTGAGTACTGCTTTTAGACCTGACAAAGCCATTTTAATTAATGCAGATGGCTACAATTCATATTTAGATTCTCTGGCAAATGCTGCGGGTGTTTCAATCAATTCTTATGAAGATTTATTAAGTGCTTTAAGAAAACGTGTTGAGTTTTTTAATACCAACGGCTGTAAACTTTGTGATCATGGATTGGATCAAATTTATTTTGAAACCTACACCGAGAGCGAAGTGAAATCAATTTTTGCCAAGAAAAGAGAAGGTAAAGCGGTTTCAAATGATGACGCTTTAAAATTCCAAAGTGCTATTTTGGTATTTTTATGCGAAACGTACCACGAATTTGGCTGGGTGCAACAATTCCATTTAGGAGCTTTAAGAAATAATAATGCGCGTATGCATCGTATTTTAGGACCAGATACAGGTTGGGATTCTATTGGCGATTATCCGCAAGCACAAAAATTATCCGCTTTCTTAAACGCATTGGATAGTAAGGATAAGCTAACAAAAACCATTATATACAACTTAAATCCTGCTGACAATGAGGTTATGGCTACCATGATTGGTAACTTTAACGATGGAAGTGTGAAAGGTAAAGTGCAGTTTGGTTCTGGTTGGTGGTTTTTGGATCAAAAAGACGGTATGATAAAACAGTTAAATGCTCTCTCTAATATGGGGCTTATTAGTTGTTTTGTAGGGATGTTAACCGATTCTAGAAGTTTCTTATCGTTTCCTAGACATGAGTATTTCAGACGTATCCTTTGTAATTTATTGGGTGACGAAATAAAAAGAGGCGAGTTGCCTAATGATATGGAATGGATAGGTAAAATGGTTTCAGACATTAGTTATTTCAACGCAAAAGAGTATTTTAAATTTTAAAAGGAGCTGTTTTATTCTAAGATGTAAGTAAGCAATTGACTACTTACGCCAACAGCATAAAACAAGCACATATAATATTAAAAACAAAAAAATGCAAAAAATAAAATTCATAACTCTTATACTCGTTTTAGTACTGGTAGGTTGTGGCGAAACTAATAAAACCAAGACCATAAAAATTGCTCATGGTTTAGATGTTAATCATTCTGTACACAAAGCCATGATTGAGATGGGTAAAGATTTGGAGCAAAGGTCTGGAGGCAAAATGAAACTCGAAATTTATCCTAGTCAACAATTAGGCAGTGAGCGCGAATGTTTGGAGCTTTTACAAATTGGAAGTTTAGATATGACCAAAGTATCGGTAGGTGTTATGGAAAATTTTGCACCCAAAATGAAAGTTTTTGGAATTCCTTTTTTGTTTCGCGATAGGGAGCATTCATTTAGCGTGTTAGATGGCCCTATTGGTAAAGAAATACTTGATGATGGCGAGCAATATTGGTTAAAAGGCTTGGCATATTACGATGCAGGAAGTAGAAGTTTTTATACCAAAGACAAACCAATAAACATTCCTAGCGATTTGACGGGTTTAAAGGTAAGAGTTATGGAAAGTGTTACTGCTATCGAAATGGTTAAGGCATTAGGAGGTTCGGCTACGCCAATTTCTTGGGGCGAATTATATACTTCTTTACAGCAGGGCGTTGTAGATGGTGCCGAAAACAATCCACCTAGTTTTTATTTATCACGCCATTATGAAGTGTGTAAATATTATTCTTTAGATGAGCATACCGTATTACCCGATGTTTTGGTTATAGGAACGCAAACATGGAATAAATTATCGCAGCAAGAACAAGAATGGTTACAAGCATCTGCAGATAAATCTATAAAATATCAGCGTAAATTATGGTTGGAAGCAGAAGAAGAGGCATTGCGTGAAGTTGAAAAAGCAGGTGTAACAATTATTAGACCCGATAAATCATTGTTTCAAGAGAAAGTGAAAAGTATTTATGAAAGTTACAAAAATGACCCAATAATAAATTCATTAATGCAACAAATTCTAGAAACAAAATAATAATTAATACACACAATCTATAATCAAAAATCCAATTAGGGTCATGATTTATGGGTGTTGTTTGTGGTCACTAAAAAAAATTTCAGAAACATGAAACTTAGAGAAAAGATAGATAAAATTCTTAGCAAGATACTTGTAGTTATAATGGCTGTTATGGTAATAAATGTACTATGGCAGGTATTCACAAGGTTTGTTGTGGGTGTGCCAAGTTCGTTTACCGATGAGTTAGCACGCTATTTAATGATATGGATTGGCATACTTGGTGCTGCCTATGTGTCTGGGCGCAACATGCATGTGGCTATAGATGTTTTACCAACAAGAGCAAGCAAAGCTAACCAAAAAAAAATAATGCGTGTGGTTTATATAGTAATCATATTATTTTCCATTACTGCATTGGTTATTGGTGGTTTCAGATTGGTGTATATTAGTTATTTACTAGGTCAAAGTTCTCCAGCATTACAAATACCATTGGCATTTGTTTATATGGTAATTCCAATTAGCGGAATTTTAATAATTTATTACAAAATTTCAGACCTTTTAAAAATATAGTTATGATGGAGTATATACCAATTCTTGTATTAGTCTTTAGTTTTTTATTTCTTTTATCAATCGGTACACCAGTAGCATGGAGTATTGCAATTTCGGCAATGTTAACCATGATGGTAAGTATTTCACCCATAGCAGCTTTTACTACTGTATCGCAACGTATGGGTACCGGACTCGACAGTTTTGCATTGCTCGCCATTCCCTTTTTCATACTCTCAGGGCAGTTAATGAACAAAGGGGGTATTGCGCACAGGCTTATTGCTTTTGCTAAAACACTAGTGGGTTCGCTTCCAGGAGGTTTAGCATTAATAAATGTCATTGGCGCTATGTTAATGGGCGCTATTGCAGGTTCGGCTATGGCATCGGCATCGGCAATGGGAAGTATTTTAGGGCCTGAAATGGAAAAAGAAGGCTATTCTAAAGAGTTTGGAGCAGCTGTAAATATTACCTCGGCGACAACAGGATTGATTATCCCACCTAGTAACGTGCTGATTGTTTATTCGTTAGCCAGTGGAGGTGTTTCAATTGCAGCTTTATTTTTAGCAGGATACATTCCGGGGATTTTAACAGGATTGTTTTTGATGATTGTTGCCATGTTTTGGGCTAAAAAGAAAAAATATAAATTAGGAGAAAGAAGTTCAATAAGAGAAGTCCTTAAAACTTTTATAGCTGCTGTACCAAGTTTGTTTTTATTGGTGGTAGTTATAGGAGGTATCGTTACAGGAATTTTTACAGCAACTGAAGCATCAGCAATCGCTGTTTTATATACTTTGGTTCTAGGCTTTGTTTATAAAGAAATATCGTTCAAGTCGCTTCCAGAAATATTGTTGGATTCCTCGGCAACAACAGCTATTGTTATGTTGTTAATTGGAGCTTCCATGAGTATGTCTTGGGTCATGTCTTACGAGAATATTCCTCAAGATATTAGTAATGCTTTATTGGGAATTAGTGATAATAAAATTATTATATTATTAATCATCAACTTGTTATTGCTATTTGTTGGGATCTTCATGGATATGACGCCAGCAGTATTGATTTTCACACCAATATTTTTACCCGTTGTTCAAAAATTAGGTATGGATCCTATCCATTTCGGAATTATTATGGTATTAAACCTTTGTATAGGCTTGTGTACACCACCAGTAGGCTCAGTTCTGTTTGTTGGTGTAGGTGTTGCCAATACAACTATTGCAAAAGTAATTAAACCACTTATGCCTTTGTTTTTAGCAATGATACTTGTATTGTTTTTAGTTACTTATGTGCCTGAATTAAGTTTGTGGCTTCCTAGAGTATTCGGATTATTAGATTAAAAAGTATTCAATTATAAATTATAATGAAAAAATTAAACAGAAAAGATGTTGGATTGGAAGAAAAACTTCCAATCAAAATAGTACAATTTGGGGAAGGTAATTTCTTAAGAGCTTTTATAGGCTATGCATTTCAAGAATTGAATAAAGCTGCCGATTTTAATGCAGGAATTGCTGTAGTTCAACCAATTGATAGGGGTTTAGTAAGCATGCTAAACGATCAAGATGGTTTATATACACTTTTTATGAAAGGTGTTAAGAAAGGAGATGAAATTCAAGAGGTTGAGTTAATTTCAAATATTGTTAAAGCGGTAGATCCCTATGCTAACTTTAACGATTATTTAAGTTTGGCAAAAGAAGATTCATTAGAATTTATTATTTCTAACACAACCGAAGCAGGTATTGCTTATGTAAGCACAGACACACCTGAAATGCAACCACCAAGTTCGTTTCCTGCAAAATTAACGTTACTTTTACACGAACGTTTCAAGCATTTTAATGGTGATGCAAGTAAAGGATTAACTATCATTCCTTGTGAGCTTATTAATCATAATTCCGAAACTCTAAAAGAAATCATTTTAAAATATGTAATCGATTGGAATTTGGGTGATGATTTTAAAACATGGTTATTAGAGAGCAATTCTTTTCACAGTACCTTAGTAGATAGAATTGTACCAGGATATCCAAAAGATGAAATTGAAGCCTATAATGCACAATTAGATTATCAAGACAATTTAATAGTTGCTGCCGAAGTGTTTTTTCTTTGGGTTATTGAAGGAGGCGATGATTTAAAAGCAAAATTACCATTCGACAAAACAAATTTAGATGTTAAGATTGTTGATGATATGCAACCGTACCGCACGAGAAAAGTGCGTATATTAAATGGTGCGCACACTGCGATGGTGCCTTTTTCATTACTTTACGGAAACAAAACAGTAAAACAATCTGTAGATAACGAGTTTACGGGACCTTTTATTAACAAAACGGTATTTGGTGAAATAAGCGATACCCTTGAAATGGATAGAGACGAATTAAATAGTTTCTCTGATGAAATTTTCGATCGTTTTAGAAATCCGTTCATTATCCATAATTTATCAAGTATTGCACTAAATTCAATCTCTAAATTTACTGTAAGAGTACTACCAAGTTTATTGGGATATGTGAAAATCCATAATAAAGTGCCAACTAATTTAACCTTTGCCTTTGCTGCTTTAATACGTTTTTACAAAGGCACATGGCATGGAGAAGCTTTACCAGTCCAAGATAGTAATGATATTATTGCAACCTTTGCCGACATTTGGAAATCTACCGATTATACTGAAATTGCTAAAAATACATTAAGTATTGAAGACTATTGGGGTGAAGATTTAACAAAAGTTGATAACCTAACTGAAGCCGTTGCTTTAGCTTTACAAGAAATTGATGCCAATGGTATTGAAGCTGGATTTGCTAATTATAGCAAAAAGTTTTAAACACAACTAATTTTAAATTATTAGTATGCAAAAGAAAATCATGAAAGTAAATGCATCAGATAACGTTGCAGTTGCTTTGGCCAATTTAAAAGCAGGAGAAGTAATTTCTTTTGAAGGACAAGATATTAAAGTACTAACAGATACAAAATCTAAACATAAAATAGCTTTAGAAAAATTTGAATCTGGTGATAGAATTATCATGTATGGTGTTCTTGTTGGGTCTGCCAATGGAGCTATTGAAAAAGGGGATGTTTTAACTGTCGAAAATGTAAAACATCAAAGCGAAAAAGTATTTGGTAGAACAGAAACTTTTAGTTGGACAGCACCAAATGTTGATAAATGGAAAGATAAAACCTTTTTAGGGTACCATAGAGAAGATGGACAAGTTGGTACAGAAAACGTGTGGTTGTTTTTTCCATTGGTTTTCTGTGAAAACCGAAACATTGAAATTTTAAAAGAAGTTTTTGAAAAAGAACTCTTAAAGCAAAAAGTGAATCCACATCAAATGTTACTTCGCTCTCTAGTTAGTGGTCAAGAAGAAACAGAAGTAGTGCCAACAACGCCAGATGTGTTCGATAATATTGATGTGAAATTTATAACCCACCCAGGTGGCTGTGGAGGTATTCGTCAAGATTCTGAAAGTTTAGCAAAACTATTAGCAGGCTACGTTAATAATCCAAACGTTGCAGGTGCAACCGTTTTAAGTTTAGGCTGTCAAAACCTTCAGATAAGTGTGTTCAAAGAAGCTTTGCATAGTATCAATCCAAATATAAACAAGCCAGTTCTTATATATGAACAGCAACAAATAGGAACGGTAGACGAGATGTTAACGGCAATCGTTAAAGAGTCTTTTGAAGCTATTAAAAAAGCCAATAATATTAAACGTGAGCCAGCCCCTTTGTCTAAACTACGTGTAGGTTTGGAGTGTGGTGGTTCAGATGGTTTTTCAGGAATATCTGCCAACCCAACTTTAGGTGCGGTATCAGATTTATTAGCAGCCCTTAATGGAACCGCAGTTTTAGCAGAATTCCCGGAATTATGTGGTGTAGAACAGGAATTGGTAAACAGATGTGTTGACGATGAAGATGGAAAAAAGTTTTTGAAATTAATGAAAGCTTATGAAAGATCTGTGGTAGATGCGGGTTCAGGGTTTGATATGAATCCGTCACCAGGAAACATTAAAGATGGTTTAATAACCGATGCGATGAAATCTGCCGGAGCTGCTAAAAAAGGAGGTACATCGCCTGTGCAAGACGTTTTAGATTATGGTGAGTATATTACTAAGCCAGGTCTAAATTTATTATGTACTCCGGGTAATGATGTGGAAAGTACAACAGGCCTAGTAGGTTCTGGAGCCAATGTGGTTTTATTTACCACTGGCTTAGGAACACCAACTGGAAACCCAATTGCACCAATTATTAAAGTGTCTTCAAATACAGAGCTTGCAGAACGCATGCCAGATATTATTGATATTGAAACAGGTGCCGTAATTCGCGGTGAAAAAACAATTGAAGAAATGGCCGATGAAATGCTTGAATTCATTATTAAAGTAGCCAGTGGAGAAGTTCAAACAAAAGCAAAATTATTAAATCAAAATGATTTTATACCTTGGAGACGAGGCGTATCTTTATAAAAAGTGAGTAAATTAAAGAATTTGTTCTAGAGACTGTCTGAATTTTGTTTTTGGAATATTTAATAGTGTATTTTTTCATCAGACGAAGGTATTTAGAGGTTCATAGCCATAGCTACGGACCGAAAAATAGCTGAAGTATGGCGGAAAAAGACGTATAAAAGAACCAAAGGATAAAAACTTAAACAGTCTCTTAATATAGAAAAGCATAAAAAACCAAGAACTAGTTCTTGGTTTTTTATGCTTTTATTTTGTAAAAGTATTAATTGTTTGGCAGTATGGAAGATGATTTAAGAGAAGAATCTCTAATTATTAATTCTGGCGACAAAACAACCTGTTTTTCAGATTTTATTTTTTTACTGTTATTGGCTTCTTCTAAAAAAACTTGTGCCGAAATTCTGCCCATTTCTATTGGAGATTGATCTACAGAAGTTATTGAAAGTTCCATAAATCGGGTAAATGGCTCGTTACTAAAACCAACAACACAAATATCTTCTGGAATTCTAAGTCCATGAGCTTTAATTTCTTCAATAGCACCTAATGCAGTAAAATCACTGACAGAAAATATAGCATCTGGTGGTGTTTCCATAGCTAAAAGTTGTTTAGTTACTTTTCTACCTTCAAGAACTTTACTCATGGTTTCTATTACTAAACCTTCATCAAACACAAGACCATTATCAATAATCGCTTGTTTATAACCCAAATACCTGTTTTTGAAAATTTGTATTTCACGATTATTAGACAAATGTGCAATATGTTTACAGCCTTGGTCTATTAAATGTTGAGTTGCATCATAAGCGCCTTTAAAATCATCAATGGTTACAGAACTAATACCAGCAATATCTTTTTTTCTATCGAAAAATATTAAAGGAACTCCTTTTCTAAGAAGTTTTTGAAAATGGTCGTTTGTTTCTAACTTAGCATTGGAGATGGACATTAAAATACCATCTACCTGAGCGTTTAGCAACGAGTTGATATTTTCTATTTCTAAATTTTCTTGATCATGGGTCTGACAAATAATCACGTGATAGCCGTTTGGATGCAATTCTTCTTCAATACCACGAATTACCGAGGCAAAAAAGTTACTATCTATACGAGGTACAATAACTCCAACATTAAAGCTTTTACCACTTTTAAGTGCTAGAGCAAGCTTGTTTTGCTCATAGTTCATTTCTTTAGCGGTATCATTAACCAGTTTACGTGTAGCTTCACTTATTTTAGGATTGCCATTTAAAGCTCTCGATACAGTAGCAGCAGTTATATTAAGCTTTTGAGCTATATCATAGATGGTTGTTTTTTTTCTCATGAGTTAATTGGCTGGGCTTATGTGAGTACAAACTTATTAAGTTATTTGAAAACAGTTTAATGATAATTAGTTAATAAAACTAAAAATTATTTTTGATGGGAGCAATATATAATTTTTAGGGTATTTAAAATTCATCTTTTGCTTTTTCAATAAAAATTTAAGTAATAGTAGTGCAATATATAGATATTTTTTTATTTTTATTGTAATCGATTACAATTTTTATTTTCTTATTTTTCGTAAATAATCGAAAATTTTAGTAAATAAAACAGAAGCAATATTCTTTTTGCTGTATATCTCTCCATTAAAAAGAATAATAATCATTAACCATCTATTATAATGCCTATGCGTAAAAAGAACTGCCATTACATTAAAAAAACAAGTTTTTTAAGCAAATAAGGATGCATATTATAACAATATACATCCTTATTTTATATTAAAACAAAATATTATTTCATTAATAATTTAATGGATTTTTGACCTTCAAGAGTTTTAACAGTAGCGATCCATAAACCAGATTTAAAACTAAAGTTAGTATCTTCATTTGTTTTAAATGTTTTTACTAAAGCACCTGTAATACTGTAAATGTTAATTTCTGAAGTTGATTTAACATTAGACACATAAATTCTATTTCCAATAGCATTAACATCTGTAGTAACAATTGATGTTTCATCATTAATACTTAAAGGTGTTGTAGCGGTTACATAAGTAATAGCAGCAGTTGAATCGTAAGTAACAACAATTTGTTTACCTGCTGCTGGTTTTATTTTGCCAGCGGTAACATAGCCTTCTACAAATGATACTTGATCACCAGTTAATTCTAAGGTTCCATTGTCAATTGTCATATAACCTGAACCGGCACGAGTTGGTTGTTCATCAATTGGGAAACCACCACTTACTTTTAAACCACCACCATTAAGATTTAATATGCCAACGCCAGCATATCCACCTAAAATGATTCCGTTAAGTGTAGAAGTTACTGTTCCACCATTAATGTTAAATGTGCAATCTCCAGCATCAGCTATAATCAATTGGTTTTTAGTATTAACTAAACCACCATTTATATTAACTATTTGTGGACTAGCCGCATTAGTTCCAAAACGACCTTGATTTCTAATGTTTATATCAGCGCCATCTTCTATATTTAATGTCCCACTTCCAAAAGAGTTTCCACCACTAGACCAAATCCATAGTTTAGCCGCAATGGTTAAATTACTATCAGGATTTAATGTTAAATGGCTAACAAAATCATCTGCATTACCTGCTGATGATAAAGAAGCACTTATGATAGGGTTGTTTGAAGATGGGTCGATAAAAACATTATCTGCTCCAGTTGGCAATATCCCTGTGTCCCAGTTTGTAGCAACAAGAAAATCAGTGTCTGTTGCACCTGTCCATGTAGTTTGCGCACTTAAAGCCTCCAAGGAGAAGACTAAAACACAAACCGATAAAAAGTTTTTTAGTAAAGTTGTTTTCATAATTTAGTTAAGTTGTATTAATTAGTTAATAAATGATTATTAATGTAATGCATTACACTTCTTAAAAATATTATGATACAATTATCTTAGCATCCTGTACTTACCTGTTATTCACTAGAATATAGATGAAATACGTTTTTATAGGATATACGGTTTAGTGAAGTTTTAATTTTGAAAAATTTGAGGCAGATATTTTAAAAACACTACCATGTCTGGCTCCTTTTGGAAATTGTATGTTGTCTGAAATATCTTCCCATGTTTTTAAATTTTTAGATCGTAAAGCGCCATATTTCTTTTCGGTGTATTTATCAAAATAAACCATCCAATTGCCGTCAATTTGAATGGCTGTAGGTCCTTCTGCCCAATAATTGCCTGTAATGGGTTCACTAGCATTCGTGTAAGGTCCTGTTAAATGGTCGCTAAAAGCTATCTTGAGGTTTTTTTGTGCAGGTTTTTTGGTTTCGTCTTTTAAGAACATCACAAATTTATTGTCTACCTTCTGAATGGTAGCATCAATCACATTGAATCCGGGCTCGTATAAAAGTTTGGTTTTACTAAACGATTTAAAATCTTTGGTGGTTGTGTAGTACATTCTATGGTTATAGCCATCGTCTTCGGTAGATTGTGTTTCTGGAAAAGCTCCTACAATTGTAGAGGCCCAATAGATGATGTATTCTTTTGAAGTCTCATCATAAGTTATTTCTGGAGCCCAAGTGTTTCGTGTGTCTTTTTCATGTTCCATAACAGGGATGAATTCTTGTTTAGACCAATTAATTAGGTCTTTTGAAGATGCGTAACCAATACCTTTATCTGTCCAACTCACCGTCCAAACCATATGGTACAAGCCATCACCACCTTTAATAATACATGGGTCGCGCATTAATTTATCTTTACCAACTTCAGGTGTTAAAAAAGAGGTGTCGTTTTTAAGAGCTTCCCATCTGTAACCATCTTCACTAAAGGCTAAATGCAAACCATCTTCACCGTTTCCTTTAAAATAGGAAAATATATAAATCTCTTTTTCAGGAATAAATTTATTTGCTATCAGCCAATTTTCACAAGCTTTTGGCCAATTAAGATGTGTTCCAAACCTACCCAAACCAAACCCGTGACCACCATTTTCATAAATATGCATTTCAGTAGGTACTTTGTTTTCTTTTAAAGCTAAGTAGTAGTTGATGCTATTTTCAACCGGTACAGCACCATCATCAGTGGCATGAATTAAAATAGTTGGTGGTGTTTGTTCATTTACTTGTTTTTCGTTTGAATACTTTTCAATCAATGCTTCCGAAGGTTTTTTTCCTAATAAATTTTCTTTTGAACCATTATGGGTAATGCCATCTTTCATAGAAATAACAGGATAGATTAGCATTGAGAAATCGGGGCGCGCACTTGTTTCATCTGAAGCATATACCTTATCATTATAATGGGTAGATATGGTTGAAGCTAAATGACCACCTGCTGAAAACCCTATGACACCAATTTTATTTGGGTCTAAGTTCCAATTTTTGGCATTTCGTCTTAACGTCCTAATAGCTTCTTGTGCATCTTGTAAAGGGCCTATGGTTTTGTTTTCCATAATAATATCACTTGGTAACCTATATTTAAGCACAAAAGCAGAAATACCTATGGAATTTAGCCATTCTGCAATTTTATCACCTTCTTTATCATGTGATAAAAGCGCATAACCACCACCGGGACAAATAACAACTGCAGTATTTTTTGAATGGCTGTTATCTGCTAAAAAAACCTTAAGTGTGGGTTCTGTAACTTTTCGAATACCGGTAGACTCACCTTCAGAATTTAATCGAAATTCTTCTTTGTATGTTTCATTTTCGATAGCTCCCGGAACTTTTTTCCAAAGTTTAATTTCTTCGTTTTGGGACATGGCTGTATTTGTTAATCCAAAAAATACGAATCCGAAAATTAATGCTTTATTTAGTTTGATCATCTTGCTTTTATTTCTTTAATTTTTTTGTGGTTTGTCTTGTATTCAAATTGATATAAATGGAGTAGGCCCTGTTAAATGTCCATCATGGGCTTTCATGAAATTCAATTTCTACAATACGCAATTGCTCTTTGACATCGGTAGCATTCTTGTTTTTATATAAATCTAATTCTTTTGCAGGGTCTACTTCTACAATTTTATCGAAGGCGTCTTTCTCGATATGGTCACCAATCAATTCAATGGTTATTTTTTTTGCCAAAATTTGTTTTAAAGGCATTGTAATGTATCCTAAACTTTGCCAAGTATTTTCTTGATACACTTCTTCGCCATCGGCTAATATACGAATTGGGTAGCTTTTAGTGCGCCACCCTGTAAGTTTAGCAACACATGTGGTTACTACCGATGGTTTCGCTAGGGTATAGGTTACTTGCCCTGTACTTATTCGGCCATCATTAGTCCATTCGGTGAGTTCGTCACCGTCATAACTATTATAAGCCGCATCGTTATTGGATTGTACTGAAACATGACTTATAAAAACAGGGTGTCTTTTTATGGTATAAGTAGGGACCTTTGGGGTAGACCCTCTTTCTAAATTTGAAGGTAAATTGTGGTTTGGTAATTCTGTTGAAAGACCATTATTAGTAATAAAAGGACGTGTTTTTAAGGTGATTTTTGCAGATTTTAAATGATTTGATGTAGCTGTAATATTGATTTTATCTGTCTTCAAACCTGACTTAATCATAATTCTGTTAACACCATTTTCAACAGGAAACTTTTTGGAAAGAATGTAATTGTCTGGACCTTGGGCAATACCTCCTAACCATGTTGCATCGCCTTTTAAAGAAAATTCAATCAAACTATTGTCAATGGGGCATCTAGGGCCGTTTTTGTCTACCACTTCAACATCAACTAAGGCAACATCAGCATTATTTGCTGAAAACCCAGTAGGGCTTGTGTGCGGTGTTAATTTAATTTCAAAAGGCTCTCCAGCGGTTGTTTTACTGTCTTTACTAATTATTTTTCCATTGGTGTTATAATTGACTGCTTTAATCGTTCCAACTTCCCGTTTTATGTTTTCAAAAGTGAATAAAAACTGCTTGCTTTGTTTGCCAAAACCTTTAGATGTTCCGTTTACAAAAAGTTCAACCTTGTCACCAGAATATACGACATAGATATTTTTTATTACACCTTCCATACCGCTGTCATGAACATCGCTCATACCCATGGTATAAATAGTATTGATGTTTTTTGCTTCCTTTACTCGGGTTTCCCAATACTTAAACACATGGTCTTTGTTGGTTTTGTAATTAAAACCTTCGAATTTATTTTTATCCCATTCGTTCACATTGTTACGTAACATAGGTTCTGCATGGGAAGTGCCAATAACTATGTTGTATAAGCTTGCCATTTTAGTATTGTTTGGATAATAGAAAAATGCTTTGGTACTTGGATGCATGACAGGCCAAATGGTATTGGCATTTAGGTGTAATAGAAGTTCAAATATTTTAGAATACGTTTTTGGACTAATATCGCCTGTTTCGGGTTCAAAAGTTTTGACTGTCCAGGGGTGTAAACCCCGATCTTCATCATTTAAAAAGATGCCACGATAAGTGACTAAAGGCGGATTGCTATAATAGTCTGGTTGGTTTAAGAAGAGTTCGTTACTTTGTCCAACAGGTACATCAGCCCACCAATACCATGTTGAAGCGCCTATTTTTTTTGAAATATTAAAAACGTCATAGGCAGTACTACGTATATTGGTTCCTGCAATAATAAAGACGTTTTTTGTTTTTCTATTTGGATTTGAAATGGTTTTATAGAGATAGCTTTTCCATTGGTTTTCAAATTCAGTTTTAATATCTTTTTTATTTAAAAAGAAAGCAATGAATTTTGGATGAATACTTCCAATAACAATTACATTACCATTTGCTTGTTTTATACGTGTAACAATTTCGGGTTTGTAATTGGTGATTTTAAAAATATCATCTGCTAGTAAAAAAGCCGATATAGAATCTAAAGAGCTACTATTTTTATCGTACAAGATATATGTTTGATTTTTTGAAGTAAAAATATCAAAAATATTCCAATTTAAATTTTCTTCAGCTAAGGAAAAAGTATTAGCCAATAAAATTTGGTTTCCAAAAATCAGACTTAAAATCGGCAAAAAATATTTCATTAATTCATTTTGTAAATTTCAGCTCCAGCTAACAGAAAACACCCTAAACCATAATCTTCAAAATCAGGAACTTTATCGTAAGATAATGGTTGTCCATCTTTAGGTTCTTTTCCTGTAGATTGCAAGTAACCTAAAAATCCGTTATCATGCAACGCTTCCTTTATCATAGCGTTCCACGCTTTTTCTATTACAGGCAAGTATTTGTTTCTATCTAAAATACTATTGTTTACACCATAAGTCATGCCATAAACAAATAAAGCAGTACCTGAGGTTTCCTTACCACCATAATGTTTTGGATCATGCAAGCTTACGTTCCAAAAGCCATCTTTTCTTTGAATAGGGACTAAGGCTTCTGCCATCGATTTTAAATCGACAATGTATTGCTCTCTGTGTGGAGCATCTTCTGGAATGATAGCCAATACTTTTGCCAATGCCGCAATTACCCAGCCATTACCACGACTCCAATAGGAATCTTCACCATTTGGCTCTGTATAAGGAGGGTCGAAATCGGCATCACGCCACCACAATCCATCTTTTGGGTTAAAAAGTCCGTTATCACCATGATTGTTTCTTGTGTACATGTACATGTCGTACATTTTTTCATAATAGCGATTATCGTTTTCCAATACACCTAATTTGGCAAATACGGGCATGCCCATTTGTATGGCATCAATCCATGACCAATCGTCTAACTGTGGGGTGTTAAGCAACATATTTATACAAGATTTGGTGTTTTTTAGTTTCTTAGGGTCTGGTTCTAAATTGTATAAATCTATATAAGTTTGAGCGGCACAATAATCGTCTGCATTGCGGTTGGCGTTACCGTTTCTAAAACCCCAATTGTGAAATTCAGACCATGTATAAGCATAATCATAATAGGCTTCTTTTGGGTAAATTTCATATAAAGCCATTAAACCTTCATAATATACCCCGCGCGTCCAAATATTGCTTGGGCGTTCTTTGTTGGTAACTATGGTTTTGCCTACATCTGGCCATTTTTCCATAAAGTATTTGTTGGCTAATTCCATTTGTGCCAATACCTCCTTTTTATTAAAAGGTTGTTGTGCAAACGAAATTTGCATAATTAATAAGGCTAGGCTTATAAATAAAAGCGTCTTTTTCATCTGTTTATATTTATTATTTTAATTTGGTCATGCTTCGACAAGCTTCACTTGCTACCTTCGTTGCAAAATATATTTTGCATCTCGCTAATGCTCAGCACAGGCTTGGAGCATCCATATAATCATTCCCATATGTATCGTGAAACCGTATAAGGATGTTTCATTTTATATTGTTTAAACTTTATTCAGTTTCTTTTAAAGGTATTATTGAAATGGGTCCCAGTAAACCAGAAGACATGGATTGCCATTTTGTAGCGTCAAACTTATTATAGTCTTTATCTACCATATTTATTTCATAGAAAATTTTCCATTCTTCACCTCTAAGCTCTTTGGCACGGATTCTATTGGCAGCAAGATTGGTAACTTGTACTTTTAATTCATTTTTACCTTTTTTAAGGTGTCCTAAGTTGATGCTAAAAGGTGCAGACCAAAGGTCTCCAATATAATTCCCGTTAAGCCAAACTTTAGCGCTTTCCCTAACATCGCCCAAATTTAATTTCCAATTATCGGCTTCAATATCTGGTGCGTTAAATTCCAAAGTATAAAGTGCAGTGCCTGAGAAAGCTTCTGCTTCAGGGCTTAAAGTAGTCCAAGATTGTAACGTATTTATTTTAGCTGATGGAGGCAATTCTGGACCTCCTTTTTTAAAGCTAATTTGCCAGTTGCCTTTTAGTTCTATTGGATTTCCGCTGGCTTTAAAATAATTCCAATTTGGATAAGATTTAGTGGTTTCGGTTTTAAGAATGAACGATTGCCCGGGTTCTATACGAAGTTTTACTAAGGTAGTATTGGTTTCTTTTTTTACAAGGGCATTGCCATATTTTTTAGTTAAAGGGTCTAAAATGATGACTTCTTTGTTTTCTGTGGCTAGCGGAACATAATCATCTATAATTTTAGATGTATGATTAACTACATAGTATATTTTTTCACCATCAATAGCTCTTTTAATAAATTTCAACCCTGTTTTAACTAAAGTTTCTGGGTAAACCTTCGCCGTTTCTAAATCTTTAAACAAGTTTGAAGTTAGGTTTAAAAGGCTGTTGTTCTCTGAAATTACTTGTGATAATTTTGAGTTTTGCGCTTCGTAATTATAAAATCCTGGAACCGAATTTGGTAAGCCTTCAAAAAGAATAGGTGCGCCCGACTTTTTTAATGCTATCAATTTTTCTAAAGTTGCCATTGGCATTTTTTCGCAATTTGGAATAACTAATGATTTGTAGTTGCCTCCTGGGAGCATAATCAGTCCGTCTTTAAAAGTTGCCTGTGCAATAAAATTATCTGAGATAAAATCGACGCCATAGCCGTTACTCATTAATTTTTTTGTTGTGTTGTAAAATGGTGTGTCGTGCAACCATTCATTTAACGAGTGGATTTTAAATTGAAAAAACAAGTTTCCTCCTAAGTTTTTGCCCCAAGTATCGTAAATAGGCCAATACAGTAGGATTTCATTGTCTGGTTTTCCCGATTGAAGCATCGATTGGCAATTGGCAATATAAGAAAACAGAGAAGGTACATCTTCCCAAATGGTATTGGTAGCGTTAAAATTGACCGATGCATAGAATTTCCATCCAGGCCATTCGGCTTGTTTTGGGGAGTAGGTTGATCCATGTAAAAACACATGGTTTATACCGTTTAAAAGTAAATCTTCAACTTCAGGTTTGCATTGGGACAATGCTGTTTTAAAGTGGTCGCGTAGCCATGTAAAAGTTTCCGATGAGGTTAAGGGTTTACCCGAAATATGTGCCGCCGATGATGAAAACTTCAACATAACGGGATCGGCATCGCCTTCTCTAATATCTTCTTGTTCACGTCTGAAGCCTGGAATATCGTAAGGCATAGAGCCAAAAGTTTCACATTCTGGAATATCTGCAGAAGCATACAGGTCTATTAAATTTCCGGGAGACCCATGTGCTTGCAACTTTGTTTTAAAGTTTTTAAAATGCGCCCAATTTGTCCAAGGAATATCAAATTTGTTTAACAGTAAATCTGATAGGGTTTCTCTGTAATCACTTTTAATTCTATTACCAATTTCAGTGTCTTCATTATTTAATAATTGAGGTAAATAGGGTCTTAAATCGTAGCCTCGGCGTATTTCGAATTCTCCAAAAAACATGGGGGTAAAATCGGTACCATACACTTCGTAACTGTCGTTAAAAATAGCGCGTAATCTACCTTCAAAATCTTTAAGCGCTTTATTAAAAGGCTCAGTGTATGTGAATAATGCTTCAGATGAATAGTGGTCTAAGGTAAATCCACTTCCACCCGGGGCAGCACGTTTAACCTGTTGCCCTGTTTTACCAGCAAAAATGGCATAAATGGTGTAATTGGTATTTGTTGCTTTCCACTCTAAATGGTTTCCTTTTAAATTTGAGGTTAAATCTACATACGACGAGTCGCTGCCATAGGCTAAGACATTTAGTAGTTGTGAGATATCTTTGTTTTTATCGTTTTTCGCAACAATTTCTTTATTGAAAGTTTCACCTTTTTTTACTTTATAAGTTTCAACCAATAATTTTGTTGCAGCATTGTTAGCAGTAACTTGTGGACCACCATAGGGCCAGCCTGTACCTAAAACCATGTCAACTTGCATACCCAAACTATCGGCTATTGTAACGGTGTAGTTTAGCATATCTAACCATTTTGGCGATAGGTAATCAATAAAATTATCTTCTTGTCCTTTTACACCATAAATAGGTGTTATTTCTACACCACCAATACCGGCTTTATGAAAATCTATTAAACTCGATTTGATGTTGGGTTTATCTACGGCGCTACCCATCCACCACCAACGTGTCCAAGGTTTGTTTACATTGCTTTGTTCTGGCCAAGGCGATGTTTTGTCTTGGTCATTCACTTTACAGTTAAAAAAAGATATAAAGGCTAAAAATAAGAGCGCATGTTTAAGCTTCATTTTGATTTATTTAATGCTTTAGTATGTTTTGGTTTTTAAAAATAAACTTTTTTTAATCGACTATAAATTTGAGTTGGTTTGAAATTTATAAAGAAGGTCTTTTAATGTCTACAGCATAAATTTGTGTGCTTCCTTCAAAGTTAGCTCTAAAAATAATTTGTTTTCCATTAGGAGAAAAATGGACATTAGGTTCTAAATCGTAGTCATGATTTTTCATGTCAACTAATTTTTTAGATACCAAACTATCTCCTTTCGGTGTAAAATGGTAAAGCCACATACCATCTTTAGCATGGGCCACCTGACCTTCATCGCCACCATCACCAGCAAAGGTTTTTTGATCTGGTGATATATTGAAATGTATAGACCATTCGTCTCGTTTTAAGGCATATCTGGTTTCTTCTCCCGTATCTAAATGTTTCCCTGCTAAATAAAAGGTTTCGCCTCTGGGAATTTGAAGGTCGAACCAAATGGTGTTTCCGTCAGGGCTAAAAAACTCATGACCTGCAATTTCTCTGTAAACAGTTCTTTTATGAATTAGTTCATTCTTTTTTGTTTTTATATGGATGTTCCAAATACGATCTACTTTATGCCAAGGTCCTTCGTGGCAATACATTAATAAATCGGGGTCTGTTGGTGAAAATTGGATGTGGTTTAACCAAGCATTTTCAGAATAGATGTTATTAAATTCTTTGGTGTTTACATGGATTGTGATGAGGCTTCTTTCAAGTTTTGCTTCATAAATTTTATCAAAATAGTCCGATTTTCTAGGATTCTTTTTAAAAATATCGTTTTCTTCCTTAGTTATTAAAGCACCACCCAAAAGGGTTTCATCGGCGTTAAGACTGGTGACAGAACCAATAACATCGTCACTGAATTTGTAAATGAATTCAGTTGTATGGGTGTCAATATGGGTTGCAAAAACACTGTCTTGTATCATATAAAATACTTTTCGTGTTTTTTTGCCTAGAATCTCACCTCTTTTATTGCCCTTTTTTGTGGTAATCTGATTTATGTTTTTTGTTTTTAAATTGACTGAAAAAAACTGGTTGCCCGTTTCTGTGTTTCCAGAGAAAATCATTAAATCGCTGTTGCCGTCTTCCGATTTTAAAAACGGATTGTTATGAAAGTAAAAACTACGGTTGTCGCCAGCTCTATTTACCAATTTTTCTATTTTATGGCCAGTAGTAGAATCTATCCAAACTTTAGCTAACGAACTTGCTTTGCTTGTTTGCATTATGGGAATTTGAATGCTAGTTGTATTAGCGTCTTTGGCTATATCCGATTTGGTTGGTTTTACTTTACAAGAGAAGCTTATCAAAATTAAGAACAGTAGGAGAGTTTTAATAAGTTTCATCTTTTTTATATTAAGTTTTTTTTATATTAGTATCAAAAGAGATACTTATCTAATTTTATTTCTATTGTCACATTGAGCTTGTTGAAATGTGTCTTTTTAATGTCTTCGACACGCTTAGACTGACAGTTGTGTTGTTTAATATAATCAACTACATCCAATAAGATATTTTAGTAAAAATATAGTTTGCCACAATAAACTCTATCCTGTGGCATCCTGTTACCTATTTAACAGTTGTTATTCTTTTTTTGGTAATTCGCTAAAATTAACAACATGTTCATGAATGTGTTTTTCACTTGTAATGGAATCTACTACGACATGGTTTAGAAAAATATTTTTTATAGGAAGTTCAGCCTGTCCTGTAATTTTTGATATATATTCGGTTTTGGTAGCTCTTATGTTTTTTAAATAAACACGTTCTATGGGGGTTAGCTTACGTTCTATAGTAGGTACTAAATCCCGCCATTGGTATAGCACATCGGTTTCTATACCTAGAACACCATTTTGTATGCTGCCTGCATTAATATTTTCTACGTATATATTTTTTACATAGCCACCACGACGCTCATTGGTTTTTATAAATACCAAGTGAAACATTTTAGCGCCATCAACCACATTACAATTTTCAACAAACACATTTTCTATACCACCTGATAATTCGCTGCCTATGGCCAATAATTGGTGTCCGTTTTTCATGGTGCAATTTCGCATGACAATATTTTTTGAAGGGGTGTTTAATCGCCAAGCATCTTGGTTTCTTCCGGATTTTACGGCAATGGCATCATCTCCTTGGTCAAAAACACAATCTTCAATTAGGATGTTTTGACTCATCTCTGGGTCAACGCCATCATTATTATGTCCATGAGCTTTCACTTTTATATTTTTAATAAGCATGTTCTTGGAAAGGTAAGGGTGAATGGTCCAAAACGGACTGTTTTCAATAGAAATACCCTCAAGCAAAATATTTTCGCTACGGTTAAATTGAATAAAGTGTGGGCGGAAGTTAGCAGAATCGTTAACCATTTGACGTTCTTCAACGGGTTTGTTATAAGATGCCAAGTTGTAAAGCCTTTTTAAGCTGTTCATGTGTGGTTTTGGGCGTGCAAACCATGTTTCCCAAATAGTCATTTTGGCTTTTAGCTTTCCTTCACCTGTAATAGCAATATTTTTACATTCATAGGCATATATTAGGGGTGAATAGTTGTAACATTCCAGGCCTTCCCAAGTGGTGTGGACTGCCGGTAAATAGTCCTTAGGATTTTCAGAGAAAAGCAATGTGGCACCTTTGTTTAAATGTAGATTAACATGGCTTTTTAAATGAATTTTTTTAGTAAGCCATTCGCCCTTAGGAATTATAACGATGCCGCCTCCAATTTTGTTTGCTTCATCAATAGCTTTTGAAATGGCTTTAGACGTGAGTTCTTTGTCACCTTGAACCGCTCCAAAGTCTGTAATTAAAAATGACTTACAGTTACTAAAGTCGGGTATCTTAATAGTGGGCATTTCGAAAGGTGCTTCAACTTGTATTTCGATTATTTTAATATGAGTTTCTTCTTTTTTACATGAAAATATTATCAATATTAGAATGAGTAACAGTGTTTTAGTTATTTTCATAGATCCATTAGTTAATGCTTTTAGCATTTAGTAAAAATAGAGTATGGATTAATTAATTCTATCCTGTGGCATCCTGTTTGGGTATATGGTTCAATTTTAATTCTAGTGCGAGTAAAACTTAGAAACAAAACCAGTGCTTAAAAAAGATATAAATTTTTAAGCAATTATGGATTATGCTTCAGATTAGAACTCGTGCTCAATGGAAATGTGGCGAAAACAGATCTTTTTATAGTGATGGCTCTCAGTCATTTGGAAAATAATGCTTTAAAAACAGGGACCACTGCAATGAATTATATCAATTCAAATTTAAATATGAATACCTACTATTTGTCTAACCCAGATTTATCTGTTACTACTGCAGCGTCAGATTTGACATTAACATCATTCCCTAGTAATTTACTTGCATTAGATGAAGCTGTTCTTTCTTAAATTGGTGCCTCAAGTGATTATGAGTGTGCATTAAATTTTATTCTTAACGAGCGTACGCGAGAGCTGTTAGGTGAACGGCAACGTTGGGAAACATTATCGCTTACAGGTACGTTGATAAAACGAGCAAAAGTTTTTAATCAAGAAGCTGCTGTTAATATTATTGCTAATAAGCATGGACTTCGTCCAATTTCACAATCTTTTATTGATGGGTTGCTAAATGAAGCTGGAACCAATTTATCTGACTCTCAAGAATTGTTAAATTTATCATTGGTACAGTATAGCACAGGATGCCCTTAAAACAGCCATTATATATATTTGGTATTAATTGTTTAAAAATGGTTTTCTTTAGATTGTCTGAATTAAAATTTATTAAAACATTTAACATAAAAAGGCATTATGAAGTATTTAAACACAACAATAAAAAGTATAATCTTTTGTTTTTTAATAACAACAATCAATACTAATGCTCAAGTTAATGATGCAACGGTACCATTACACGCACTTCAAGCAGATTATCCAACACCTTATATAGTTCCTCAAAAGGAGAATATAAAGAAGGTTCTGGATAGGGTTTATAACTTTCTAGAAGAAAATAGTGCTAGTAAAATTATAAATGCTACGACTAAAATTGAAATTACAAACTATAAAAAAAAGGATGTAGACATTACTTTTGAGCCTGGAGCTTTTAGGCTTACAAGTTATGAATGGGGCGTAACCTATGCAGGAATGTTATTAGCCTCGAAAGCTACAGGTGAAGTGTATTATGCAGATTATTCAAACAAGCGAATAAAATTAATAACTGATATAGCCGAAAATTATCCAACAAAAAATATCAAAGATCCAGATATGCTTAAAACACTGCATCCAGAAGCATTGGATTTTGCTGGGGCACTATGCGCAGCATTTATAAAAGCTAAACAAAATGGATTAAACGCAAATGTAGATCCGTTAGTCAATAATTACATTGACTTTATTAGCAACAAACAATTTAGATTAAAAGATGGCACGTTAGCTAGAAACAGACCACAAGACCATACTTTATGGCTTGATGACCTGTTTATGAGTGTGCCTGCACTTGCCCAAATGGGTAAATATACAGGAGATGTAAAATATTTTGATGATGCTGTAAAACAAGTAAATCAGTTTTCAAAAAGAATGTTTAACCATGAAAAAGGGATATATATGCATGGTTGGGTTCAATCCATGAAGATTCATCCTCAATTCCACTGGGCGCGCGCAAATGGATGGGCAGTTATGGCAATGATAGAACTATTAGAAGTATTACCAAAAGATCATCCAGGCTATTCAGAAGTTTTGTCTCAATTACAGGCTCACATAGCAGGTTTAGTTAAATACCAAGACGGCACAGGGTTTTGGCATCAACTTTTAGATAGAAATGACACCTATCTTGAAACTTCAGCAACAGCAATATATACTTACTCCATTGCGAGAGCTATTAATAGGGGATACGTTGATAAAATGGCATACGCTCCTGGGGTATTACTTGGGTGGAACGCAGTGGCATCAAAAGTAAATGATATAGGACAAGTTGAAGGAACTTGTGTTGGAACAGGTATGGCATTTGATCCGGCTTTTTATTATTACAGGCCTATTAATGTTTTTGCAGCTCATGGTTATGGACCTGTTCTACTCGCTGGAGCAGAAGTTATTTTGTTATTAAAAGATAATGAGTTTGAAATGAATGACAGTTCATTACAACTAAAAGTAAAAAAGTAATCCAATATTAATTTTATGATGAAGTGCAAACGGTTTCTGATTATATTTTTGTCAATAATTTGTTTTTTTAATTTGTTTTCTTGTAAAGAGATTCCAAAAGGAATAACAAAACAAAAACCGCTAAATATTTTGGTAATAATAGCAGATGATGCTGGTTGGAATGATGTGGGTTATAATGGTTCTGAAATCAATACCCCTACTATTGATTGGTTAGCAAGTAATGGTGTACAACTAAATAGGTTTTATGCAAACCCAACCTGTTCACCTTCGCGCGTATCGCTATTAACGGGTATGCCGGCGAGTAGAATAGGTATTGTGGCGCCCATTAGTGATAAAAGCAATAAAACTTTGCCAGACTCGATTGTTACGCTTCCGCAAGCATTAAAAAAACACGATTATCAAAATGCATTATTTGGGAAGTGGCATTTAGGACTCGATATTTCTAATGGACCAAATGCATTTGGTTTCGATTATTCGTATGGATTTCTTCATGGGCAAATAGACCAATACACACACAGATATAAAAATGGTGATGCCAGTTGGTATAGAAACGACACCATGATTGAAGAAGAAGGACATACCACAGATCTGGTAACGAATGAAGCCATTACTTGGTTAACAAAAAAAAGGGATTTTAATAAAAACTTCTATGTTCAACTAGCATATAGTGCACCTCACTTTCCTTTACAAGAAGAAGATAAATGGAAAGAACCTTATCTAAATTCCATAACGGATAGTTCGAGAAGAGATTTTGCAGCAGCTATGTCACATATGGATCATAGTATTGGTTTAGTTTTGGAAACTTTAAAACAACAAAATTTAGAAGACAACACTTTGGTTATATTTATAAGTGACAATGGTGCTATGGAAAATTGGTATCCTGTGGGTCAATATGATGGTAAATTTGGGCCAAACCCAGTATTGGGTAATAATTTCCCATTACGTGATTGGAAAACTTCAAATTATGAAGGCGCTATTCGGGTACCCGCCATTGTGTATTGGAAAAACCAATTAAAACCACAAGCCAATGCCAACTTTATGTCTATCAGCGATGTTATGCCTACCATACTTTCATTAATAGGTCAAAATATTCCGAAGCATGTAGAAGGTGTTAACGTGTGGTCATCCATTCAAGATTCAGAAATAAAAACAACGCACGATATTTATGTGCGTGGTCATATTCAAGAAAGTTTAATACATCAACCTTGGAAAATTATAAGATCTCGAAATAAAGATAATTCAGCTGCTTCATACGAACTGTTCAATATAGAAATCGATCCCGAAGAAAAAGATAATATCATTAATAAAGATATTGCCGTTACTTCAAAAATGAAGTTATTCTTAGATAAACAATTTGCTAAAGATGATAAAACAGTGAATAAAGCATTAGAATAATACCATTTCAAAACTTAATATTTTGCATATTTCGGGTACTGGGGAAGATTACCAGAAAATAAAGAAAAGAGACTTACCAAACACGACAAAGTTCTATTCAAGTAGCCGAATTGGAATACGCAAATGGTGAGATTGTTTGTAATAGAAATAACCCCGTATATAGTAACCTCAAACCAACAGAATAATGAGTAATACAAAAAGAAACGCTTTTAAAATGAAATTAAAACCTGGTTTTGAAGCTGAATATAAAAAGCGTCATGATGACATTTGGCCCGAATTATCGACACTACTTTCAGAAACGGGTATTCAGGATTATAGCATTTTTTTAGATGAAGAAACCTTAACGCTTTTTGCGGTTCAAAAAATAAGTAAAGATTTTGATGAAGCTTATTTGCCTAACCATCCTATAGTAAAAAAGTGGTGGGCATATATGGCAGATATTATGGATACCAATTCAGATAATTCACCAGTTTCCAAACCATTAAAAGAGGTTTTTCATTTAGATTGATTTTTTTCTTTTTTATAGAAAATACCAATTTATGATTGATTATTGTTCAATATAAATATAGCCTCTTAAATCTATTTCCTTTGCCTTTTTTAGAGTTTCAGCAATAGTTTCAGCTGTAAAAGTGGCACCCTCTAAATTAGTATGTGTATGGTCTTGAGGAAAGAATGCTTTTACTTTTTCTTTTCCTAAAGCTTCATATCTTTTGGCAACAAGATCGTTTACGTCTATAAAAAATGCATCTTCGGCAATAGCAACTTCCTTTGCCCATTTTACATAGGTTTCGGTTCTTCGTTCAACTTTGCCTTTTGGCCATTCATTGCGAGGTGTTAAACTTAAAACAATTGGAATAGCACCCTTTTCTCTTGTTTCTTGAATCATTTTTTTCATATACCAACCATAAGTATGCACGGTTTCTGTAATACTACTATCTCTAACAATAGTTTGTGTTTCGTCTCCAATGCCTCTTAAAGAGCCACGGTATTTGGCTTTGTCAATATTTCCTGCATCGTTATGTCCAAACTGAATGAATACAAAATCACCTGATCGAAATTCTTTTTTAGCAGACTTCCATAATCCTTCAAAATTAAAGGTTCTAGTGCTCCGACCTCCTCTTGCTTTATTTATAATGTTTACTTGGGTAGTGTCGCAAAATTGAGGAAAAGACACACCCCAACCGATGGTATTTGGATTGTTGCTACTTGCCATGGTAGAATCGCCTATTAAAAAAATATTTTTCTTTTTGGGAAGCTCTATTTGCGGATTTGAAGCTATATGATTTTTAAGCGAATTAGTTGTTTCTTTTAGTTCATCAACAATAATGGAAGCGGCCATAAGTGCGCCTTTTGCTGATGTATGTGTGTGGTCACGTTTGTAAAAATAGGCTCCTGTAACTTTTTCTTCTCCAAACTTTTCTAATTTGGAAGCCATCTTATCATTTAAATCAATAAAAGTAACGTTGTTTCTTTCAGCTATTTGTTTTGCCCATAATCCATAAGAGGTGTTGTTTCTTGGTATCTTGCCTTCTTTCCAATCGTTTTCAGGTATTGGTGATATTATTATAGGAATGGCGCCTTTTGACTTGGCGTCTTTCACAATTTTTTCAAGATACCAACCGTAGCTATGTACTATTTCATGCTTTTTGGTAATCATATTATCAATTTCTTCGGTTTCATCGCCGATACCTTTGATGGTACCTCTGGCTCTAAGGGTGTCGTTTATTGGGCCATTATCGTTATGTCCGAATTGAATTAAAACATAATCGCCTGCTTTTAATTTATCGTTTACGGCGTCCCACAAGCCTAGGTTTTGATAGGTTCTGCTACTGGTACCCCCTAAGGCATGATTTTCAACGGATACTTTTGTTGAATCTAACAACTGACCAATAAAATCGCCCCAACCCCAAAGGCCGCCAGAACCATCACCACGTCCGTTTTTTACGGTTGAATCGCCCACAGTGTATACTGTTGGTTTGGTGTTTTGTGCCGTGACGCAAATTGTAAATAAAAAGGTTGAACATAAAAGGGTTAAAAATTGTAATGTTTTCATTTGTATAAATTGTAATTGTTTTTAAAAAGTCAGATGGAAACCAAAGGTTTACGAATTCCATCTTCCAATATTTATGTTATGAGTAATTTCCTTTGTTTATCATCGGTTGGTATGTAAAATGTGGTTTATAGGGATTTCATAATAAAATTTAATTAATTGTCTCTAAAATCAAACCATAAAACCATAGGGATACCATCATCACCACTTTTAATCCGAATATTGGTAGGTTGGCTTTCTGGTCCTTGATGTTCTAAAGGTTTAAAAGATCGCATGGCCGGTATTTCATACATGAATGAGATGTTGCCTTCTGGAAATTCGGGTTGTGGATGCGAACCAGGGAAGCCATTTTTAGGTAAATCGGGCGTAAACAATCTTAAAAATAATTTATCATTTTCACTAAAAAACTTAATATTGCCTTGTTCTGTTTTAAGATTGGCACCTATTAAATTGGCATGATAGCCTTTAAACTCTGGATACACTAAATTTTCAAAACTTTCTCCTGTTATCGTATTGTTATAGTCTTTCTCCCAAAGACCGAAGGTGGTGCCTTTTATTCTGTTTTTCCAAACGTGGTAAGGGCCATTTCCAAACCATTTCATGCTTTTTACGCCTACTTCTGGATAATCAAACGTGATGCCAAGTTTACTGATTTTATCTTCAAAAGCAGATCCATCAAAGCCATCATTTCTGCCAGCATCTTTTAATATAATCATTTCCATTTTTAGTCTTCCATCGTTAAATAACGTCCATTTGATAGAATGAAAATGAATGCCGCCAAAATAGTTAAAGAAGCATACGGCACCATCTTTGTTTTGTTCTATGGAAACGTTTTCTACTTTAGCTTTCATACCAATAGGTTTCGGACCATTAATAAAAGGCACATTCCCTTGATTGTTTTCAATACTTGTAATTTCGCCAGTTTTAGCGTTTAAATGGATGCGTAGTTTTTCGCTAGATAAAAGAATATGGTCTTCTAATTTAGTAACGGTAGCGGTTTTTGTTGAAGTTTCTTTGGCCAGTAACTTGTTGGCAAAATAGGGCGCACGGTGAATTGGCCATGACCAAGTGTATATTTCTCTACCATGCTTATCATGTGCAGTAATTTCTAAATAGTCACCATCAAAAAAGTTGCTGGGAACTTCAAAATGCATTTTTCTGGTTTCACCTGGTTCAACACTTTCAATATGAATAGTGTTTGAGGCAATAACCTCAGCTTTATCATTGGTGTAAAGCACATTGTTAGCTGCTTTTAAAACACGGTATTCTAATTTGCAAGTATTAAGATTTGAATAAATGTATTCGTTTGTAATTAAAAATGTACCATCAAACTTTGATGTGATTAATTTGGGTTCAAACTGAATGGGCGACCACACTTCTTTTACAGTATAGAAGCTACCTTCTTTTTCTCTATGAGGGCCTAAAACCCCATCGGCAGCAAGCGAACCTTTTGAGTCGTACTTTTGTTCGCCAGTCCAATCGGTTCGTAACACAGCCTCGTCTAACATGGCCCAAATAAAACCACCTGCAAAAAGCGGACTTTCTTTATAGCGTTTCCAAAAATCTTCTAAACCGGCACCAATACCATTATCGTAAGTACCGTGCATAAATTCGGTTGGAAAAAATACGTTTTCACCATTGTTGAAGCGGTGCATACCTGTTAAATAGGTCGGGTAGTGGTGGGCGTCCCAACCATTAAAATCAGCCCAAGGATGAATAACAATTCGCTTTTGTGGGTCGTATTCATGAAATACGTGGTCGATATCGTAATTCCAACCACCTTCATTGCCATGGTCCCAAATAATTACAGATGGATGGTTTACATCGCGCTGAACGGTTTCTTTAATTAATTTAGTGCCAGTTTTGGTATCGTAACCATTTTGCCAACCAGCCACCTCATTTAATACAAACAAGCCTAAAGAATCACAAACTTCTAAAAAATGAGTGTCTGCTGGATAATGAAATCGAACGGCATTTATATTCATATCCTTTAACAAATTAACATCTAAAATGCTAATTTCCTTATCAGTACTTCTACCGGATTCTGGCCAAATAGTATGACGATTGATGCCCTTCATGATGATTTTTTTACCATTAACATAAATGCCATCTTTCTTTAGAAACTCAAGTGTTCTAAAACCAATTTTTGTTTTATAGGTGTGAAGTATGTTGTTTTTGGTTTTTAAAGTTAAAGTTAGGGTGTACAAGTTTGGAGACTCAGGATCCCAAGTATTAACGTCGCTCCATTTGGCATGTATGGTTTGGAAATTTTCTTTTTGATTTAAAGGAATGCTAATTGTAGGATATGTTTTATTATCACCAACTGGTGCGATGTTAGCTTCGATACTGGCATTTTTAGGTAGGTTTACAAGGTTTAAATCGGCAGTAAGCGAACCGTCCATTTTTGCATCAACTGCAACATGTTCTATGTACGATTTAGGCGAAACCTCTAACCACACGGGACGGTAGATGCCGCCAAACAACCACCAATCGGTTTTTCGTTCAGCATTATTAACGGTATTGTTACTTGAATGTTTGGATACATGGACTTCTAATAGGTTTTCAGCACCGTAATTTACTAAGGAGGCGATATCAAACTTAAATTCATAAAATCCACCTTGATGTGTTTCGCCTGCCGATTTACCGTTTATTTTCACATCGGTATCCGTCATAGCGCCACCAAAAACAATGGTGATATTTTTTCCTTTATAACTTGAAGGAATACTGAATTTGTATTTGTAAAACCCTTCTTCTTTACTGGGTTCTTTTTCATTTAACTCTTTATACCATCTACCATAGGTGTAGGTTCCAAAACCCTGTAGTTCCCAGTTTGATGGTACATTTATGGTACTCCAAACTTTGCTGTTATTGCCATCGGTACACATGAAATCCCATTGTACAGGGTTTTTGAAATCCTTGCCTGACAAGTATATTTTTAGGGTTTCTTGTGCCGAAATATTCAATGAGATAAGAAAAGCAAAAAATGCAATAAGTTTATTGATGTATGTTATTTTGTGTATCATAATTTTTTAGTTTCCATCTGGTTTTGCATTTTCAAATCGTGTGCTCATTGGTAAAGTCCAATCACTAAAACTGTCGGGTTTTTTAGGATTGTAGTTTGGTAAATCTGGTTTTAAATATTGGGCAATATCTAACTTTAAATCTTTAATGCTTTGTACAACACATTTAGCAATTTCATTGGCGCCAAAACTATTAAAGTGTGTGTTGTCTTCCAGTTTTTCTGTTTGCCTCGGAAATGTGTTGGCGGGATATTGTACAAAAGCTTTTCTAGAGGGTTCATCGCCCCAACTTTCATACATATCTGTTGTCATTTTAGTAACATCTATTAAAGGTACTTGCAAATCTATTGCCACTTTTCGCATAGCATCCGGAAAATCGCCATGGGTTGGTTTTAAAGAGCCATCATCATTAAAAGCTCTGCGTTGTGTTGGTGTAACTAATATTGGGATGCCACCTTTTTCTCTAAATTTAGTAATGAATTCTTTTAACGAATGGGTGTATAGCCCCCAAGCCCCATTGTCTTCCCCTTTTATTTTTTCATCATTATGTCCAAATTCTATAAAAACACAATCCCTTGGCCTCATAATAGCTAATATTTTGTCCAAGCGTTTTGCGCCTTTAAACGAACTTAGCGTAGCGCCCGACTCTGCATAATTGGCTATGACAACTTCATTTGAAAAATAATTGGTGATAAATTGCCCCCAAGATGCCCATGGTTCTAGATCTTGGTCGGTTACAGTAGAATCACCAGCTAAAAACAGGGTTTTTACATTAGTGGCGAGTGATATGTTTATACTTTGAATGACCGCAGTTCCTGAGAATTCTAAGGTGAGTTTGTCATCCCAATTTAATTGATTTTTATCACGGTCTTTAACTTTAATGTATTCTGTATCATTAATTTTTGGAGATCTAACATTTACTGCAAACGCGTATTGTTCAGTATGGTTTTTATCTAAAGCTATTTCTTTTAGCATTAATCTTCTGGATTCTACTTTTACAGTGGTTTTTGAACATTTTTTGCCTCCTAAAACTACATCTATTTTGTAATTGCCTTCGGGAAGTTTTACCGAGAAGTATATGCTTTTTTTACTGGTAATGAAGTTTTCTTTGAATTTTATGTTTTCGGCAGATTCAAAATCGAAACCATAACCTAAAACGCTATCGTACACTAGTGGTGTCGTTATGGAAATAGCATTATTTTTGTTTGATTTCGTACCAAAATCAAAACGTTTGTTAAGCTTGTTTTGTGCAGCTGCATTAAAAATGACACTGTATAAAAGCAGAAAAAAATAAGGTTTTAGGTGTCTCATTCATGAAATTTTTCACTAAAGTATCTTCAAAAAAAAGAAGATCCATCCTGTACTATGATGTACCATGACGAATCTTTAGAAATTTAATAAAAAAATGTACTTAAAAGTTAAACAGAGTTACGTTTTATATATTCAAAAACATTTTTAACTTTTTCCTTTTTATTATTTAAAACCAAATAGGCAGCCGTTTCTCCCATCGCTTTGAAATGGGTACTTACTACATTTATACCTAAAAGGTCTTTTAAAGGTGTGTCATTATAAGAGATAATGCCTATGTCTTTTCCTAGTTTTAGGTTTTTGGCACGTACCTGTCTTACTAAATTAACCAAATCGTTTTCTTCTATAATGATATAGGTATCCTTGCTATCTAAATCCATATCATCATAAATTTCGTTTAAAATTTCAAAATCGAAGTTGTATTTTGAACAAAATTTTCTAAAACCATGAACAATTCTAAGTGGATAAGGATAAACAGATTTTAGAGGGTATACTAAAACTAATTTGTCATATTTTTTAAGCTTTTTTAAGCCTTTTTTTAGAGCATCATAAATATCTTCTTGAAAATCTTGATATACCGCACCATAATTTCCCTTAATTTCTAGGTTGTTGTTATCTATAATTATTAATTTATCTTTCGGGACTTTTTCGATCATATCTTTTGCCATATTGGTAATACTTGTATGATTCAAATCATCTGTTTTGAAATGGGGCATAATCACGTAATAATCATAAGCTCCAAGACTTTTTTCTAAAGTTCTGGCAAAAAGGGATTCTTCGCAGTGATAAACAGATAGGGTTACATGGCCATTTATACCTATGCTGTTAACAAACGAATTATAAATCATCATTTTATAAGAACTAAGCTTATTTATCATAAAGAAGATTTGAATTTTAGAAATCAAATCGGTTTTAGCAGTGTAATACCCTTTTCCTTTAACAGAAATAATGACTTTTTGCTCTTTAAGTTGTTTGTATGCTTTTTCAACAGTATCTCTAGAAAGGTAACAAGATTCGCTTAACTCATTTATAGAAGGTATTTTTTCTCCAATTTTTAATTTTCCCTTTGAAATATCGTTAATTATTGAATCTACAATTTGCTTGTACTTTGGAACACGAGAAGATTCATTAATTTTTATATCTATTAATTGGGACATAAACCGAGACCGTTTTGTTGATTGTGTATTTAAAAAGTGAACTTAGCAAAATTAACATAAAATTGTTACCGTAAACAGTATTCCAATCAATATTTTTAGATAGTTGCTAAGTTCTTACTTGTAAAACCTCATGTATGTACAGGATACGTTCTTTTTTTCATTATCATAAATTTACCTTTTATTATCATAAATTTATATATGAAACACTCATGAGAATTGCATTCACACACACGAGGATGATTGTTAAGGGTGTTGCATATGACAATTAAAAACCAATAAAAATAAACAGATGAAAAGAGTCAAATGGTTTTCTGTTCTAATAATCGTTTTTTCAATGCTGTCGTGCAAACAATATGTGACGACCGATGAAAATAAAACAACATCAAATAATGCGTTTAAGCCAGATTGGGTAGATAAGGTAGGAGCAAACACATTTAGTGTTAGCAATAAAACCTATTTCGCAAACGATTTTGGGGCCATTAACGATGGTGAAACATTAAATACAGGGGCCATTCAAAAAACCATTGATGCCTGTGCAAAAAATGGTGGCGGTATAGTGACGTTTAAACCAGGAGACTATCTAACGGGTTCTGTTTTTATAAAAGAGGGGATTAAATTTTTAGTGCCAAAAGATGTAAAGATTAAAGGAAGTGAAAACATTAAAGACTATAAAGAAATTGATACCCGTGTAGCAGGTATTGAAATGGTATGGCCTGCAGCCTTAATAAATATTATTGACCAAAAAAATGTGATTATTGAAGGAGAAGGTATTATTGATGGACAAGGTAAAGTGTTTTGGGATTATTATTGGGATTTAAGAAGAAATGATTACGAGCCCAGAGGCTTACGTTGGATAGTAGATTATGATGCCAAACGCCCACGAACTATTTTGGTTTCCAATTCAAAAAATGTTTTTGTTAAAGATTTAAATGTACAACGTGCTGGTTTCTGGACGGTTCAAATACTGTATTCAGAATATATCACAGTTGATGGTTTAAAAATCAAGAATAATATTGGCGGCCACGGACCAAGTACCGATGGCATAGATATCGATTCGTCCAAATGGATTCTGGTGCAAAATTGTGACATAGATTGTAACGACGATAATTTTTGCTTGAAAGCAGGCAGGGATTGGGACGGGCAACGGGTTAACAAACCAACCGAATATGTGGTGATAAAAGACTGTATAGCAAGGCAAGGTGCAGGGCTGTTTACTTTGGGAAGTGAAACATCGGGAAGTATTCGTCATGTTTATGTGTCCAACATTCAAGGTTTAGGCACTAAAAACGGATTGAATATTAAATCGGCAACCAATAGAGGAGGTACGGTTGAAGATATTTATATGGAAAACATTACCATGGAAAAGGTGGGTACTTTTATGCAAGTAGGGATGAACTGGAATCCTAATTACAGTTACTCAAAACTACCCGAAGAATTTAATAAAGATTCCATTCCAGAACATTGGAAAAAAATGCTTCAAAAGGTGGAACCGGAATCAAAAGGAATTCCAACATTTAGAAATATCAGCCTTAACAATATTCATATAAAAGGCGCTGAAACTGCTATCAATGTTAGCGGAATAGAGCATTCCATAATTAGCAATATTACATTAAATAATGTGTGTATTGAAGCAGAAAAAGCAGGACAAATAAGTTATAGTGCCCATTGGAAACTTAATAATGTAAAAATATCTGCAAAAGATGGTTCTAAAGTATCTTTAGAGAACACAACTGGAATTGATTTTCCAGAATCGATACATCAATCAGAATAATAATTGGTCAACACATTAAAGTAAAAATGATAACAAAACTAATAAATAGAAGCTTAGCCATAATAATTGTTGCGGGATTCTTAGCATCATGCAAAACGGAAAAACAAGAGCAAACAACTATAGTATTAACAAACAGTTCTGATATAAAGTTAACAGATAAAGCTGTTTCAATAAAAAGAAACCAACTCAAAATTACAGATAGTAATGATATATATCCTTTACTAATTTCGGGAACAGATACCATTCCATCTCAATTGAATGATACTGATGGTGATGGTCATTGGGACGAGCTATTTTTTGTTGCTAATTTTTCTTCAGATGAAAAGAAAACAATGCAACTAAAATGGGTTAGTGCACAACCTAATTATGAGGTTAGAACTAGCGTCCGTTTTGGAAAACGCTCAGCTATTGATAGCCCTGTAAAACCAGCAACTGAGGAGGTTTTGACTTCGAATGAATTGCCAAAAAGTTTGGGCTATCAACGCTATCAAACCGATGGGCCTTCGTGGGAAAACGATAAAGTAGGCTTTAGGCATTATTTAGACGGCAGAAATGCCAAAGATCTTTTTGGTAAAAAAATAAGTGACATATCTCCCGAAACAGTTGGTATAAACTCAAAAGGAGAAGTAGAAGACAATTACCATGTGATGGAACCTTGGGGACGCGATGTTTTAGCTGTTGGGAATTCGGTGGGATTAGGTGGATATGCATTAATCACCAATAGTGAGTTAATGCGTTTGGGCGTTACAGTTAACGATTCTATTAATAATATTGAAAAAACCACATTTAAAATAGAAGCCGAAGGTGCTGTAAAATCGGTTTTAACTTATCATTATGAAAACTGGAAACCAAACAATGATAGAACTTATGCTGTTGAAGAAAAAACAACCATTTGGCCTGGGATGTATGGCTATAAAAATACGGTGGTGGTTTCAGGACTTCAAGGTGATGAAAATTTAGCAGTAGGCTTAGTAAACATTCATAACGACAACCCATTATCTGTTATTGATGTGAACGAACAGTTTATTGTGCTATACACTCACGACAAACAAACTTATGACAAAGGTTGGTGGCTTGGTATGGCATTAATCCTTCCAAAAGATAGCTATATGGGTTACACCGAAGCACCAAAGACAGGAAACTTGACCAACACCTTTTTAGCGAAGCTTAAAATTACTGACAACGAACCAATAAGTTATTATGCTGTTGGTTGTTGGGAGCTTAGTGACGCTAATTTTATAGATAAAGCTTATTTTGAAAGGTATTTAAAACAATTAACGAATCAATTATCTGCAGAAATAAAAATTGAAATAGTAAACTAAACCGGTTAAGGCATTAAATGAATTTATTGAAGCATTTTATAAAACCTACTGGTCTATTTTTTTTATTGGATATTCCTGATGTTTCTGTCACTTTTGCGGAAAAAGAAAACCGGAATTATAATGTGTTATATACCATTGGCTATGTAAATGGCAAAACAGTTGCTAAAGATTACATTGTTCTAAACAACTTGCCAAAAGCATCAAATTTTGATGAGATTAGTATCGGATTCAAAAGATATTCTAAAATCAGAAGCTAATTTTAACTATGTATATCGAGTTAATAGTGGTTGTGACGATTATTTACGTTTTCCAAATGCACTTAAAACAAATGTTTCTGGCTCGTTTATATCCAAAGAGAATGCCCATGCTTATACATTGCTTCATGGTGAAGCTTACCAATTAGCATCATGGTTAGAGGATTATGAAAAAATAGCCGATACTGCCCAAAATTCAAAAGGCATATCATTCTATGTGTTTCGAAAGGAAGTAAAAAAAGGATAAAAAGTGCTTTTTTGGAAATCAAAATAAAGACACTATGTATTCTATAGTGGTGGTTCCAACCTATTCTATGGAAAGACAAGATACCCGGACTATTTTAAAATTAGAAGCCGAAGACGCTAAAATTACTGGGACTGGCGTAGAAAAAGCATTTTTTAAGAAAAGTGATTATATAGAGTTTACCGAAAATTCCAAAAACAGTATTACTTTTACAGTAAATCCTGGTGTGGCAAATATTTATTTGCTGCGTTACCGATTTATGAATATGAATGATTACCCAGTAAAAGTAAAACTCAAAATTGAAGATGCTAATGGTATTTTACTTAGAAATGATGATATTGAGTTTCCAGTTGCCGATGAAAAGTGGAAAATTTTAAACACCACTTCGGGAGGCTATATCAATGTGGGGACTTATAAAATTCAAATTGAATCGGATAACATGAAAGGATTGCGATTAGAATCATTTGAATTTCAATAAACATAAAAATGACAGAGTTATTAAAACGTTTTGCCTTATTAAGTACGGTATTT
This sequence comes from Mariniflexile sp. HMF6888, assembly GCF_044335535.1. NCBI lineage: Bacteria > Pseudomonadati > Bacteroidota > Flavobacteriia > Flavobacteriales > Flavobacteriaceae > Mariniflexile > Mariniflexile sp. HMF6888. Next base: position 104,777 of record NZ_JBIQVZ010000005.1, read on the forward strand.
TGCTTACTTGTTGCCTGCAGTTTCGAAGAAAAAGATATTCGAATTGTTGAAGATTTTAATTTCGATTGGAGTTTTAAATTAGGAAACCATCCTGAAGCTACAAAGTTGGAATTTCAAGGCTCCGATTGGAGAAAACTAAATTTACCTCACGATTGGAGTATTGAAGGCGAGTTTAGTGAGGAACATCCAACCAAACCCGAAGGAGGCGCTTTACCAGCAGGAATAGGATGGTATCGAAAAACATTTACCATTCCTGAAGCATGGGTAAACAAATCGGTTTCTATCGAATTTGATGGCGTCTACAGAAACAGTGAAGTTTGGATTAACGGACATTATTTAGGGAAGCACCCCAACGGATATATATCGTTTGCTTACAATTTAACGGATTATTTAAATTTTGGTGAGCAAACCAATGTTATTGCTGTTAAAGTAGATAATTCGTTACAACCAAATTCCAGATGGTACACAGGTTCAGGTATATACAGAAACGTACGATTGGTTGCTGCCGAAGAATTACATGTTGCCCATTGGGGGACTTATATTACAACCCCAAAAATTACAGAAGAAAAAGCGTTGGTTAATTATGAAGTGACTATCCAAAACGATTCAAGATTAATTAAAAAGTTTAAATTGGAAACGAAGGTTTATGATGCCAATGATAGAGAGGTAGGAAAAACAACAACCTTAGAAAAACTTTATCCAAATAAATCATTAGTTAAAGTATCTGATATAGAAGTTTTAAATCCGAAACTTTGGAGTTTGGAAGACCCGTATATGTACCGCATTGTAACCAGAATTTATGAAGATTCTGAATTGGTAGACAATTATAGCACACCTCTTGGTATTCGCTATTTTAATTTTGATGCTGAAAAAGGCTTTTCGCTTAATGGCGTACCAACAAAAATTTTAGGTGTTTGTTTGCATCATGATAATGGTGCTTTGGGAGCTGTTGCCAACAAATACGCTATTGAAAGAAAGTTGAATATTCTAAAAGATATGGGGGTTAATGCCATACGCACAGCGCATAATCCACCGTCTTTAGAATTATTGGAATTATGCGACCAAATGGGTTTTATAGTTCAAGATGAAGCTTTTGATGTTTGGAAAAAGAAAAAAGTGAAGTTCGATTATAGCATGGATTGGGATAAATGGCATAAAAAGGATTTAGAAGATTTAATAAAACGCGATAGAAACCATCCATCGGTAATGATGTGGAGTATTGGTAATGAAATTCGAGAACAATTTGATAAAACGGGCATTACAATCACCAAAGAACTGGTTGATATTGTTAAAAGTTTAGATGCTACACGACCGGTAACCTGTGCCTTAACCGAAAATGAGCCAAATAAAAACTTTATATACAAATCAGGAGCACTCGATTTATTAGGCTTTAATTATAAACATGAAACTTATCAAGATTTCCCTATAAGATTTAAAGGTGAAAAAATACTTGCTTCCGAAAGCATGTCGGCGTTAGCAACCAGAGGGCATTACAGTATGCCTTCCGATAGTATACAAAGATGGCCGCCAGCACATAATATGCCGTTTGATGGGAATGACGATTTTACGGTTTCTGCTTTCGATCAAGTATCTGCCTATTGGGGGTCTACTCATGAAGAGACATGGAAAACTATTAAGAAATTAGATTTTATTGCTGGGTTATTTGTTTGGACGGGCTTCGATTATTTAGGTGAACCTATTCCGTATCCATACCCAGCACGAAGTTCGTATTTCGGTATTGTTGATTTAGCAGGCTTCCCAAAAGATGTGTACTATATGTACCAAAGCGAGTGGACAAATAAACCCGTTTTACATCTGTTTCCACATTGGAATTGGGAAGAAGGTCAAGAGGTAGACATTTGGGTATATTATAATAATGCCGATGAGGTAGAACTGTTTTTAAACGGTGAATCATTGGGTGCTAAATCAAAACAAGATGACGATTTACACCTGTGTTGGCAGGTTAATTTTCAACCAGGAATCTTAAAAGCTGTTTCTAGAAAAAATGGGGAAGTGGTTTTGGAAAAAGAGATCCACACAGCAGGTGAAGCTTCTAAAATTGAACTGATTCCTGACAAAGAACAAGTTAAAAGTGACCACTACGATTTAGTATATATAACCGTAAATATTTTAGATTCTGAAGGACATTTTGTTCCAAAGGCAGATAGCTTAATTCATTTTGAAGTTGAAGGAGGTGGTAAAATTGTTGGCGTAGATAATGGCTATCAAGCTAATTTATCTTCATTTAAAGCCAAAGAAATAAAAGCGTTTAACGGTAAATGTTTGGTTATTATTCAATCTAACGGTAAATCCGAGAATATAACATTAAAAGCTACGAGTGCCAACGGATTACGGGCTGGTGAAATTCAAATAAATGTAGATTAAGAGAAAGGTCAATAGTTAAGCTAAATAAGTTTAAGGGGTAATAATAAATGAAACTTCACTTAATAGATAGAAGTACACCTAGAGATACTTCGTTTACTATTAGAGTAAATGAAGGCGCTAATTTTTTGAAAATATGGCATTATCACCCAGAATTAGAACTTGTAGCTATTTTAAAAAGTGAAGGGACCTGTTTTGTGGGTGATGGTGTTGAAAAATTTGAAAAAGGAGATGTGTTTTTAGTAGGTAAGGACACACCTCATATGTGGTTAAATGACGAGTCCTATTTTGCCAAAGAATCAATACTTAAAGCTAAATCAATTGCCATTCATTTTAAAAAGGACTTTTTAGGAACTCATTTTTTTGATGCACCTGAAATGATGCATCTTTCAGAGTTTTTTAATAAGGCTCGTTTTGGAATTAAATTTCTAAATGTAACTCAAAAGCAAATCGAGGAAATACAAATCTTACTTGAGCTAAAGGGATTTGAAAAAACGATTTCTTTTTTAAGAATTTTGAATAAGCTTTCCTTGTGCAAAAATTATAAATCATTGGCAAGTCTAGGGTATATCAAATCATTTCAGATTACAAAGAATAAAACCCTCGATAAAGTTTATGCCTATATATTTAAACATTTTAAAGAAAATATTACTTTGGTAGAGGTAGCTAAAATAGCAAATATGAATGCCACAGCATTTAGCCGCTTGTTTAAAAGAGTCAATGGAAAAACATATTCGCGTTATCTTTCCGAGATTCGTATTGGTTATGCATGTAGGTTGTTGTTAGAGCAAAAAGTTAATATATCGGAAATTTGTTATGAAGTTGGGTTTAATAATGTTTCAAACTTTAACAGACAGTTTAAAATTATTAAAAAATGTAGTCCATCTAGCTATATTAAAACACATTTAAAGAATAATTAATTTAATCCGTTGGGTGAAATTAAGAAAATTTAATTTATAACGAATTTTGATTATAATTTAAAGTCAATTTAATACTCAAGTGTCAGTCTGAGCCTGTCGAAGACACTAGAAGATACATTTCGACAAGCTCAATGTGACAATTTATATAAAAATTAACTGATTATCCACTTTTAGTAATAAAATATTGAGCAGTTAAGACCTCACAGGTTTTCAAAACCTGTGAGGTCTAAAAATGAAACACTTAAAAACGGTTTCGATGATGGTTTATAAATAAGCTACACATTTATGATATTAAACGGATATTCAAAAAATTAATCTTGATAAAGCAATTACACCCAACGGGTTTAGTTTAAAAGGTTTTTATAATATTAAGTATCTTTCTTGCTTTGTTAAACTTTTTTTATTGCTTTGGGCAAAAATAGTATCATATTAAGTTGTGTTTTAGGAAGATTTTACTGTTTAAAATTTATAATATTGTCAGTTACAACCTAGTGGATATGGCTGAAAATAAACAGAAAATATTAAGAATAGATACCAAAGATAATATACTAGTTGCTTTAGAAGATTTAAAGCAAGGTACAAGTGTGTTATTTGAAAATCAATTATATGTTTTTCCAGAAGATATCCCTGCAAAACATAAATTTGCAACTCAAGATTTAAAAAAGGAAGATGCGATCTATATGTATGGCGTTTTAGTCGGAAAAGTAAAAAAAGACATTCCTAGAGGAGGACTAATAAGCATATCTAATATTGAACATGATACCGAACAGTATAGTTCTAAAAATGTTCAAGAAAAGAAAATATGGCATCCTTTAGATGTGACTAAATTTAAAGAAAAAACATTTTTAGGTTACCACAGAGCAGACGGATCGGTAGGAACAGAAAATAATTGGTTGATTATTCCTTTGGTATTTTGCCAAAACAGAAATGTAGAAGTTTTAAAAAAAGCTTTATTGGATAAGTTAGGTTTTGGTAAGAAACAACATTTACATTTAAATGTGGATACCTTAATTGAAGACTATAAGTCTGGAGCTTCGGTAGAAGCGCTTTTAGCAAAAAATATCTTAATTGAAGCTGAAGAAAATTATAAAAATCAATTATTTCCAAATGTGGATGGTATTCGGTTTTTAACTCATGATGGAGGCTGTGGAGGATCAACATCTGATGCCGTTACTTTATGTAATTTATTGGCAGGTTACATTAATAATCCTAATGTTGCAGGAGCAACAATATTAAGTTTAGGTTGTCAGCATGCCCAGATAGATATTTTGAAAAAGGCATTAGAAAACATAGCCCCAGGTATAGAAAAACCAATTTATTATTTAGAGCAGCAAGCGCTTAATTCTGAAAAGGAATTATTGGCTGAAGCTGTAAAAAAGACATTTGTAGGATTGATTGAAGCAAATAAAACAAAAAGAGAACCAGCAAAACTGGATAAGTTAGTTATTGGTTTAGAGTGTGGTGGATCGGATGGCTTTTCCGGAATTTCTGCTAATCCAGTTTTAGGTTATGTTTCAGATATTATAGTTAGTTTAGGAGGTGCTACCATACTGTCTGAGTTTCCAGAACTAAATGGTGTTGAGCAAGAATTAATAAACCGATGTCAGTCTAAAGAAAATGCAGATAAATTTTCAAGAATTATGACATCATATAATAATAAGGCAGCCTTGTTGGGTTCTGGCTTTTCGGCAAACCCGTCGCCCGGAAATATTAAAGATGGCTTAATTACCGATGCGATTAAATCGGCTGGAGCTGCTAAGAAAGGAGGAACATCTCCTGTTGAAGATGTTTTGGATTATACAGAGCAGGTAATGAAACCAGGTCTTAATTTATTATGTACACCAGGTAATGATGTAGAATCAACTACCGGTTTAGCAGGGTCGGGAGCAAATGTCATTTTATTTACGACAGGTTTGGGTACGCCAACAGGAAACCCAATTACCCCAGTCATAAAAGTGTCTTCAAATACAAAACTGTATCGAAGAATGAATGATGTTATCGATTTTAATACAGGTGGAATTATTGATGGAGAGACTACAATTGAAGAAACAGGAGAAGTTTTATTAAATTATTTGATAGAAGTGGCTAGCGGAAAACCTACTAAAGCGAGAAGTTTAGAACAAAATGACTTTATTCCTTGGAAGCGAGGTATGTCATTGTAATTTTTAATAATGTATTTTTGATTAATTAGTAAAAGAATCATAAGTAAAATGAAATATATAGTTTGCGAAGAACCAAATAAATTTACTTTAAAGGAAAAGGAAATTCCAATTAGAGAAAATAACCAAGCCCTAATAAAAATACACAGAGTTGGTATTTGTGGTACCGATTTACACGCCTATTCTGGCAATCAAGCGTTTTTTACTTACCCTAGAATTTTGGGACACGAATTGGCAGCCGAAGTTCTTGAAATAGGCGAAAATCCTCAAAATCTAAAAGTAGGCGACAAGGTTATTATAATGCCTTACGTAAGTTGCGGTACGTGTTTGGCTTGCCGACAAGGCAAAACAAACTGTTGCAGCAACATTCGGGTTTTAGGTGTTCATGCCGATGGTGGTATGCAGGAGCAGTTTGCTGTAAGAACCGATTTGTTAATTCTTGCAAACAATTTGTCTTATGAAGAAATGGCCATTGTAGAACCTTTAGCAATTGGAGCACATGCCATTAGAAGAGCAAACGTGCTTAAAGGCGAAACGATTGTAGTTGTTGGTTGCGGACCCATTGGTATTGGTTTAATGAAATTAGCCCAAATTAAAGGTGCTGAGGTTATTGCTTTGGATGTTGACGAAGCTAGATTAGAGTTTGTTAAAAACGAAATAGGTTTAAAACATGTGGTAAAAGTTTCTGAAACAGCTGTTGAAGAAGTTTCTAAAATAACCCAAGGCGATATGGCAACGGCGGTTTTTGATTGTACGGGTAATAAACGTGCGTTAGAAGGTGGCATAACTTACATGTCACATGGTGGTCGTTATGTTTTAGTTGGCTTGTCTAAAGGTGAATTGGTATTTAGCCATCCAGCTATTCATGCTAAGGAATCTACCATAATGTGTAGTAGAAATGCAACATTGGAAGATTTCGATTTTGTAATTCAAAACCTTGATAAATTTCCAACCAAGGCTTTTGTAACGCACCAAGTGAATTTTACCGAAATGATTGAAAATTTCGATTCGTGGTTAGATCCAAAAACCAAAGTCATAAAAGCGATGGTTAATTTTTCTATATAGTAAAAAGTAAAAAAAATGAAGTTCAGTCTTAAAAACAAAACAGCGATAATTACCGGTGGTGGTAGTGGAATAGGTAAAGCGATATCTAAAACTTTGGCAGAGCAAGGCGCACATATCCATATTTTAGAATTACATGTAGATAACGCCAACATCACCAAAAACGAGATTGAAGCTAATGGGGGTTCGGCAGATGTGCATCAATGTAATGTGGCAAACCAGCAAGAAGTTGTAGAGGTCATAAACGCTATTTCGGAAAAAAGCACTATTAGTATTTTAATAAACAATGCAGGTATTGCCCATATTGGTAATGTGGAAAATACCCCGGAAGCCGATTTGGATCGTGTTTACAGCGTGAACGTAAAAGGGGTTTACAATTGTATTTTTGCAGCGATTCCGCACATGAAAAAAAATGGCGGTGTTATTTTAAACATGGCGTCCATAGCATCGTCCGTGGGGCTTTCCGATAGGTTTGCCTATTCCATGTCTAAAGGCGCAGCGCTTACCATGACCTATTCGGTAGCAAAAGATTATTTAGCCTACGGCATTCGATGTAACTGTATGTCGCCCGCTAGAATTCACACGCCTTTTGTAGATGGGTTTTTAAAGAACAATTACCCAGGAAAAGAAGAGGAAATGTTCGAAAAACTTTCCAAGACACAGCCTATTGGGCGCATGGGACTCCCACAGGAAGTAGCGGATTTGGCATTGTATTTATGCTCCGATGAAGCCTCTTTTATCACAGGAACCGATTTCCCTATAGATGGCGGCTTTATAAAACTAAATGGTTAAACGGTTGAACGGTTCAACAAATAAACGAATAAACAGTAAAACATGAAATTAATAAGATTTGGAGAAGTAGGTAAAGAAAAACCAGGCGTGCAATTACCAAACGGAAACAGAATAGATGTATCAAGCTTTGGAGAAGATTATACCGAACAGTTTTTTGAAACTAATGGTATCGAACGACTGAACGAATGGTTAAAGGAAAACGAATCGGCATGTGCCCCAGTTTCAGAAGCTACTAGATTAGGTTCCCCTATTTGCCGTCCTTCCAAATTGGTTTGTATTGGTCTAAATTATGCAAAACACGCTGCCGAGGCAGGCATGAAAATACCAAACGAACCCGTATTATTTTTTAAATCTACCACAGCTATTGTAGGGCCTAATGACGATGTAGTTATTCCAAAAGGAAGTGAAAAAACCGATTGGGAAGTAGAACTTGCCGTGGTCATTGGAAAAAAAGCATCGTATATTTCCAAAGAAGAAGTGATGGACTATATTGCTGGATATGTGTTGCATAACGATGTTAGCGAACGTGCGTTCCAAATTGAAAAGGAAGGCCAGTGGTGTAAAGGAAAAGGCTGCGATACATTTGCGCCTCTTGGCCCATTTTTAGCAACAAAAGAAGAAATTGAAAATCCAAATAACCTAAACCTTTGGCTAAAGCTAAATGGCAACATGATGCAGAACAGCTCGACTTCAGATTTTATATTTAATATTGAAGAATCTATTAGTTACATCAGTCAGTTTATGACACTGCTTCCGGGCGATGTTATTTCAACAGGAACACCATTTGGGGTTGGTCTGGGGCTAACTCCACCATTATATTTAAAACCGGGCGATGTTATGGAATTAGGTATTGAAGGTTTAGGAGTTTCAAAACAAAGTGTAGTAGCTTATTCAGGAAAATGATCATAGACAGTCATCAACATTTTTGGAAATACGAACCCGTAAAGCACGCGTGGATTGACGACGCTATGACCGCTATTCGGAAAGATTTTATGCCTTCCGATTTAAAACAGGTTTATAAAGAAAATGGTATTGACGGCTGTGTAGCTGTTGAAGCGGATCAAACACCTGCGGAAACCAATTTTCTTTTAAGTTTAGCTGCAGAAAACGATTTTATTAAAGGTGTTGTTGGCTGGGTAGATTTAAGAGCTAATGATATCGAAGCTAAATTGGAAGTATACACAGGAAAAGAAAAACTAAAAGGATTTCGGCATGTGGTACAAGGGGAGCCTGATCATAACTTTTTGCTGCGCTCTAATTTTTTAAGAGGAATCTCATTATTGGAAAAGTATCATTACACTTATGATATTCTGATTTTTCCGCATCAATTAGGGGCGACCTTAGAGTTTGTGAAAAAATTTCCAAATCAAAGGTTCGTTATCGATCACATCGCAAAACCCTATATCAAAGATGGTTTTTTTGATGGATGGGCAACTTTAATGCAGGAAATTGCAAAGCAGGAGCATGTATATTGCAAACTTTCGGGTATAATTACCGAGGCCGATTACAAAAGTTGGACCGCTGAACAAATCCAACCTTATATGGGCTTGGTTTTGGATGTCTTTGGTACAGATAGATTGTTGTACGGTTCCGATTGGCCTGTTTGTTTGGTAGCTGGTAACTATTCAAAAGTAAAGGAATTAACAACTAATTTTATTTCAAAATTAAGCACCCACGAGCAAAATAATATCATGGGGAACAATGCGATAAAATTTTATAATCTATAGATATGGATTTACATTTAAAAGACAAAGTAGTAGTAGTAACAGGAGCTGCAGGTATAAAGGGCAGTATTGGTGAAACCATAGTGCAGAGCTTGGCAAACGAAGGCGCCATTCCCGTTATTGTTTGCCGTAACGATCGTGGTTACGGTTATGAAAAGGAATTACAGGAAAGAGGTATTGATGCGCTTTTTGTGAAAACCGATTTAACGCAACCAGATCAAATTGAAGCTGCCGTAAAAGCAATTGCTGAAAAATATGGTCGAATAGACGCTTTGATTAATAATGTTGGCGTAAACGATGGTGTGGGTTTTGATGCGTCCATTGACGATTTTATGTGGTCTTTAAAACTCAACTTGGTCAGTTTTTTTGCCATGACGAAATATTGTCTACCCTATATTAAAAAGTCAAAAGGAAACATATTGAACATAGGTTCTAAAGTGGGCATGACAGGGCAAGGTGGTACTTCTGGGTACGCTGCTTCAAAAGGAGGGGTATTGGGCTTGACCAGGGAATGGGCGGTCGATTTGATTAAGGACAAAATCCGTGTTAACGCCTTGATAATTTCAGAAAGCTGGACGCCTGCTTACGATAATTGGATTAAAACCTTGGATAATGGCGAAGAAAAATTAAAGGCCATTGTCAAGAAAATCCCGTTAGAAAATAGAATGACAACACCCGAAGAAATTGCCGACGCCTGTTTATTTACTATTTCAGACAGGTCGTCGCATACGACGGGACAGTACATCATTGTTGATGGCGGTTACGTGCATCTGGACCGATCACTATTGACTGAATAATCCAAATTAAATTTTAAATCAATCAACTAAACCAAAAATGAATAACACCACAAAAATTCCAGTAGTAGCCAAATCGGTTCTTTTACCCTTTATTTTAATCACCTCGTTATTTGCCCTTTGGGGATTTGCTAATGATATAACCAATCCAATGGTTAGAGCGTTTCAAAAAGTATTGGAACTTTCAAACGTTGAAGCTTCCTATGTGCAGTTAGCTTTTTATGGGGGCTATGGATGTATGGCTATTCCGGCAGCTTTATTTGTGAATAAATATTCATATAAAAAAGGGGTGTTGATAGGCTTAGCACTTTACGCCATAGGTGCTTTATTGTTCTTTCCTGCTGCCCAATATGAAAGTTATGGGTTCTTTTTAGCATCGTATTATATTTTAACCTTTGGTTTGGCCTTTTTAGAGACTACAGCAAATCCATATATTTTATCAATGGGTGCTGAAGAAACAGCAACAAGGCGATTAAATTTTGCACAAATGTTCAATCCTATGGGATCTATAGGCGGTTTGTTAATTGCCCAAAACTTTGTGTTGAATGCCTTAAAGTCTGATGATACCACAGCAGATGGACAACCTATTTTTGATACCTTATCAGAGACAGCCAAAGCCGTTATTAAAACTTCAGATTTAGAGGTGATACGAAACCCTTATGTTATTTTAGGTTTTGTTGTTTTGGTGTTTTTTCTCATGATTAGTTTGTTGAAAATGCCACAAAATAAAGACCAAGAAGCTAAGGTTAATTTTATTGATTCCGTTAAAAGGTTATGGAGTCAACCAAAATTTGCATTCGGTGTTGTTGCACAAATTTTTTATGTGGGGGCGCAAATTATGTGTTGGACCTATGTATATCAATACGCTGAAACTTTAGGCATTGACAGCAAATCGGCAGTTTGGTTTGGTTTAGCTGGCTATATAGTGTTTTTAACAGGAAGAATGATTGGTACGGCGTTAATGAAAAATATCGATTCGGGTAAATTGTTAATGTATTTTGCTATAGGAGCATCCCTTACAACAATAGGTGCTATGGTTTTACCTGGCTTTTTTGGTATTTATTCCTTAATAGCTACCTCGGTGTTTATGTCTATTATGTTTCCAACTATTTATGGTATTGCTTTAGAAGGGCAAGGACAAGATGCAAAATTTGGTGCAGCTTTTTTGGTCATGGCGATTGTGGGAGGTGCTTTGTTAACACCATTACAGGGTTCTGTACTGGATTTAGGGGGAGCCGGTTACGAAGATGTTAGCTATTTTGGATTAACTGAAATGCGTTTTTCTTTCGTAATAACCCTTATTTGTTTTATTGTTATTGGAGTCTATGGAAAAAAAGTGTATTCTAAATATAATAGCTAACCAATTATGAATAATAGAAAATACTGTCTTACTTGTGATTTAAAAGATGACCCTAAGTTAATAGAAACATACAAAGAGCTTCATAAAAATGTATGGCCAGAAGTGCTAAAAAGCATAAAGGATTCTGGTATTGAAAATATGGAAATTTATAATCTAGGGAATAGATTGTTTATGATAATAGAGGTAAATGCTTCATTTTCTTTTGAAGCTAAAGCTGAATTGGATGCCAATAACCCAAAAGTACAAGAATGGGAAACCTTAATGTGGAAATTTCAGCAAAAATTACCCATGGCTAATGAAGGGGAGAAGTGGCTTCTTTTAGAAGAAATCTTTAAACTTTAAAAAATTCAAAATACGATTTATATTTTTCCATTAAAATATTGCGTTAAAAAATAAGTGTTTGCAAAACACTTATTAAATAATTATTATATATTTGCAAATAAATGTATCTCATGGATTTAATATAATATATCTGTGTATTAGGTAATACGGTTTAGATAAAATGTTTTAATTTTGCACATCGATTTTAATACCATTTAAGTTTTTAAATTACTGTAATAAAAGAATGTTTTTTTCTTTATACTAAAAGAAAATTCTAGCATAGCCTAATGGTTACGGTTGCATTTTATTTTGAAGTAGAAAGGGAAAAGAGTGTTTTATTACGGTCATTTCAAAACTTAAAAGGTATAAGCAGACATTGAATAATTAAAGCTAAGTTACAGGCTATTAAAATTAACCACAATTAAAATGAACAAAAAATTAGATCAACAAGCAGCAGATAATATTAGAGCATTAGCTGTAGCGATGGTAGAGAAAGCGAATTCAGGACACCCAGGAGGCCCTATGGGCGGTGCAGATTTTATGCACATCTTATACTCCGAGTTCTTTAATTTTGACCCTACAGATATGGAGTGGCCTTTTAGAGACCGCTTTTTTATGGATGCAGGTCATTTGTCTACATTAATGTACGCACAGTATTATCTTTTAGGGAATTATGAAAAAAATGATGTTGCTAATTTTAGACAATGGGGTTCAATTACGCCTGGACATCCAGAAGTAGATGTTAAAAGAGGTATCGAAAATACGTCAGGGCCATTAGGACAAGGACATACTATGGGTATTGGTGCTGCGATAGGGGCTAAGTTTTTACAAGCCAGATTTGGAGATTGGATGAATCATAAAATATATGGTTTTATTTCGGATGGCGGCGTACAAGAAGAAGTTTCCCAAGGTGCTGGTAGAATTGCAGGTCATTTAGGATTGAGCAATTTTATTATGTTCTTTGATTCAAACGATATTCAATTATCAACAGCTACAGATGAAGTAACTACCGAAGATACTGCCATGAAGTACGAAGCATGGGGTTGGAAAGTGGTTACTATAGATGGACATAACCACGATGAAATTAGAAAAGCGTTGACCGATGCTAATAATGAAACCGAAAAACCAACCTTAATAATTGGTAAAACCATCATGGGCAAAGGTGCCGTTGCAGCTGATGGTAGTATGTTTGAAGGACATTGTGAGTTACACGGTCAACCCATTGGTCATACAGGAGCAGATTATACAAAAACCTTATTAAACTTAGGGGCAAATCCAGAAAGCCCATTTGATATTTTTGAGGATGTTCAAGCATTCTATAAAAATATTTTAAAAGAAAAAACAGCAAAAGCTACCGAAAAGAAAGCTGAAATTTCAGCATGGAGAGCTTCTAACAAAGCACTTGCTGAGAAATTAGATTTTTTCCTATCTGGTGAATTACCGGAATTAGATTTTGAATCTATTGAACACAAAGCAGGGTTAGCTTCTAGAGCTGCTTCATCGGGGGTGTTGGGATATTTAGCTGGAAAAGTGGAAAACATGATTGTGTCTTCTGCCGATTTATCTAACAGCGATAAAACTGATGGTTTCTTAAAGAAAACACACGCTCTTAAGAAAGGTGATTTTAGCGGTGCCTTTTTACAAGCTGGTGTTGCCGAATTAACCATGGCATGTATAGCAAATGGTTTAGCATTACACGGAGGGATTATTCCTGTAGTAGCTACATTTTTTGTATTTTCAGATTATATGAAACCAGCCATTCGTTTAAGTGGTATTCAAGAATTGCCAGTTAAATATGTGTGGACACACGACGCATTCCGTGTTGGAGAAGATGGTCCAACACACCAACCCATAGAACAAGAAGCTCAAATTCGTTTATTGGAAAAACTTAAAAACCATAGTGGTAAACCAAGTTTCTTAGCCTTGCGTCCTGCCGATTCTGCCGAGACAAGTGTCGCATGGAAAATGGCTTTGGAAAATAAAAGCACACCAACGGGATTGATTTTGTCAAGACAAAATATTAAAGACATTCCAGCAATAGGAGTTTCAAGATATAAAGAAGCTTTGGCTGCTGAAAAAGGTGGGTATTTAGTGAAAGAAGTTGAAAATCCAGATGTGGTTTTAATCGCTAACGGATCGGAAGTGGCAACATTAGTGGCCGCTGCTGAAATTTTAGAAGCTGAAAACGGATTGAAAGTAAACATCGCTTCAATAATTTCAGAAGGCTTGTTCAAACTTCAATCTAAAGACTATCAAAATACTGTGATTCCTAAAAACAAACCATTATTTGGTTTAACTGCAGGATTGCCAGTAAACTTAGAAGGACTTGTAGGCGATAACGGAAAAGTTTTCGGATTAGACCACTTCGGGTATTCGGCACCAGCAAATGTATTGGATGATAAATTCGGCTTTACAGGCGAAAAAGTAAGCAAACAAGTATTAGAGTATTTAAAAACAGTATTAAAAACAATATAAAACGAAACGATATGAAATTTTTTATTGATACAGCAAATTTAAACGATATAGCCGAAGCACAAGCATTAGGTGTTTTAGATGGGGTTACTACAAACCCATCATTGATGGCAAAAGAAGGTATTACAGGTGAAGCTAACATTTTAGCACACTACAAAAAAATATGTGATTTAGTAGAAGGTGATGTAAGTGCCGAAGTGATTTCAACCGATTTTGAAGGCATGGTAAAAGAAGGTGAAGCTTTAGCAGCTTTACATCCTCAAATTGTGGTTAAATTACCATTAATTGCTGATGGTATTAAAGCATGTAAATATTTTTCGGACAAAGGGATTAGAACCAACGTAACCTTAGTGTTTTCAGCAGGTCAAGCTTTATTGGCAGCTAAAGCAGGTGCTACGTATGTGTCACCATTCATTGGAAGATTAGACGATATTTCTACAGATGGTTTGAACTTAATCTCTGAAATTAGACTTATTTATGATAACTACGGTTTCGAAACCCAGATTTTAGCAGCTTCAGTACGTCACACAATGCACGTTATAGATTGTGCTAAATTAGGTTCAGATGTCATGACGGGACCATTATCTGCTATTAAAGGCTTGTTAAAGCACCCTTTAACTGATAGTGGCTTGGCTCAATTTTTATTAGATTACCAAAAAGGAAATAAATAACAGTACTTATTTATTGAGTTAATAATATGACTGTTTATAATAAAGAATACCGAGAATTACAACAGATAAAATTAGCTGTTGATTGTATTATTTTCGGATTTAATGATAATAAATTAGAATTGTTATTAATTCATAGAGGTTTTGAGCCCGAAAAGGGCAAATGGTCTCTAATTGGCGGTTTTGTTGGAGAAAATGAAGATTTAGACAAAGCCGCCAATAGAGTTCTATATAAACTGTCTGGTTTAGAAGATATTTATATGGAACAAGTAAAAGCTTTTGGTAAAGCAGGCAGAGATTCTTCTGGACATGTGGTTTCTATTACGTATAGTGCCATGATTTTAAAATCGGAGTATAACGAAGAACAGATTAGTCAATATAATGCGAAGTGGTTTCCTATTGAAGAGTTGCCTGAATTGATTTTCGATCATAAAGAGATGGTTGAATCTGCCATAAGAAGATTAAGGCGTCGCGTTAGAAATTTTCCGATAGCTTTTAATTTGTTGCCAACTAAGTTTACACTGCCCCAGTTACAAATGCTTTACGAAGGTATTTTAAACGAAACGCTCGATAAACGAAATTTTAGACGCAAAGTGTCGCAAATGAATTATTTGGTTCGATTGAATGAAAAAGATATGTCCGAATCTAGAAAAGGGGCTTATTTTTATACATTCGACGAAGCTCTGTACCAAACAGAACGAAATTTTAATCTTTAAAACCCTTAAAGATTATTTTTTTGTATAAAATCATAAGTGTTTTTATAACACTTGAAAAATTTAATACTATATTGCATGGCAAATTTCATATAGTACCCAATAACTGCATATTTAGATTGAAATTATGAGTAATGAAAGATACACGATAGGAATGGATTTTGGTTCCGATTCTGTTAGGGCATTAATAGTAAATACGGCAACGGGAGAAGAAATGGCCACGGCTGTTCATTATTATGCCCGTTGGAAACAAGGTCAATATTGCGAACCTTCAAAAAATAAATTCAGACAACATCCTTTAGATTATGTTGAAGGTATTGAGAATACTATTAAATCAGTAGTATCCCAAGTAAGTGATGATGTTGTGAAAAATATTGTAGGTATTGGTGTCGACACAACAGGCTCTACACCAGTAGCAGTAGATAAAACAGGAACACCATTGGCGTTGTTAAAAGGTTTTGAAGAAAATCCAAATGCGATGTTTGTACTTTGGAAAGATCATACAGGGATAAAAGAAGCCGATGAGATAAATGCCTTATGTAAGAAATGGGACATCGATTATTCCCAATATGAAGGTGGTATTTATTCTTCAGAATGGTTTTGGTCAAAAATCCTTCATGTTTCAAGAGTAGATAAAAGTGTTTTAGATAATGCGTATTCATGGGTTGAACATTGTGATTGGGTGCCATTTCTATTAACAGGTGGAAATGACGTTAATCAAATGAAGCGTAGCCGATGTGCTGCGGGTCATAAAGCCTTATGGCACGAATCGTTTGGCGGGTTACCTCCTAACGATTTTTTTGTGGCTTTAGATCCTGTTTTGGATGGATTAACAGAAAGATTGTATAAAGAAACTCATACATCAGATGTATCAGCAGGGACATTATCTCAAGAATGGGCTGAACGCTTAGGTTTGTCAACTTCGGTTGTAGTGGCAGTAGGTGCTTTCGATTGTCACATGGGTGCAGTTGGTGTAAATATAGAGCCTTACTTTTTAACCAAAGTTATGGGAACTTCAACCTGTGATATTTTGGTAACACCATTACAAGAAAACGAACATTTAGTAAAAGGTATTTGTGGGCAAGTAGATGGGTCGGTAATTCCCAATATGTTAGGCTTAGAAGCTGGACAATCGGCTTTTGGCGATATTTATGCGTGGTATGAACGCTTAATTTCATGGCCAATTATAGAACTTATTGGAAATTCAAATTTAATTAATGAGGATGTTAAAACGAAACTTCTTGAAGAATCCATAGCGAACATCTTACCAAAACTAAGTGAAGCAGCAGCTAAAGAACCAATCGGTGCTTCAGGTGAATTAGCCTTGGATTGGATGAATGGTAGAAGAACGCCCGACGCCAATCAAAATTTAAAAGGGGTGATTTCTGGAATCAATTTAGGAAGCACGTCGCCTAAAGTATTTAGGGCATTAGTTGAAGCATCATGTTTCGGAGCTAAAAAAATTGCTGATAGATTTATTAGTGAAGGCATTCCCGTAAAAGGTGTTATCGCTTTAGGAGGCATTGCAAAAAAATCATCGTTGGTCATGCAAATTATGGCTGATGTTTTAAACGCACCAATTAAAGTCGCCAAATCTGAACAAGCATGTGCTTTAGGAGCCTCTATTTTTGGAGCTGTAGCTGCAGGAATTCATCAAGATACCGAATCGGCAATGGATGCTATGGCAAGTCCTTTTGAAAAAGTTTATGAGCCAATAAAAGAAAATGCCGAAGCTTATAAAGAAGTTTATAATAACTATAGTGAGTTATGTACGGCTATGGAAAATCATATTATGAGTAAGTAAGTTAAAAGTTAAAAGCTAAAAGTTTTGAGTTGAAAGAGAAGTAAGGAAATAGAAAATAGAGAATAGAAAAGAGACAAATTTCACCAACAACCATCAACTAAAAACCAAAAACCATCAACCATGAGCACATATAAATCATTAAAAGAAGAAGTTTACGAAGCCAATATGCAGCTTCCAGAGCTGGGATTGGTACTGTTTACATTTGGAAATGCAAGCGCCGTAGATAGAAGTAAAGGCGTATTTGCTATAAAACCAAGTGGTGTGCCTTATGTTGATTTGAAACCAGAAGATATGGTGATTTGCGATTTTGACGCTAAAATAGTTGAAGGCAGCATGCGTCCATCATCCGACACAAAAACACATGCCGTTTTATACAAAGAATGGGAAAAAATTGGCGGTGTTGTACATACACATTCAACTTATGGTACTGCTTGGGCACAGGCCATAAAGGATATCCCAATTTTTGGCACTACGCACGCCGATCATTTAATTTCTAATATTCCTTGTGCACCACCAATGAAAGATGATTATATTGCAGGCGATTATGAGCATATGACGGGATATCAAATTATTGATTGCATCAAGGAACGTGGATTGGATTATAATGAAGTAGGTATGATTCTTGTTGGTAACCATGCACCATTTACTTGGGGTTCAACCGTTGCAAAGGCTGTTTATAATAGTGCTGTTTGTGAAGAAGTTGCTAGAATGGCCTATTTAACCTTGCAAATTAATCCGAATGCAGCTATTTTAAAAGATGCATTAAAAAAGAAACATTATGACCGTAAACATGGCAAAGATGCTTATTACGGACAAGGTTGTTAAATAAATAATTGTAAACTAAATAATTAACTAAATTAAATTAATATGGGTATTTTATCTTTTGCTGCTTTTACTTTACTGGTTGCTGTTATCGCATGGTGGTCTACACGAAAAACTGATGAGAATTCGTCTGATGGTTATTTCTTGGGAGGAAGAAGTCTTACAGGACCGGTTATCGCGGGGTCTTTATTATTAACCAACCTATCTACCGAGCAAATTGTAGGAATGAATGGTGTATCGTTTAGAGACGGTCTGCCAATTATGGCTTATGAAGTTGTTGCTGCTATTGCTATGGTGTTTACGGCGTTTATATTGTTGCCTAAATATCTTAAAAGTGGTATTGCAACGATTCCTCAATTTCTGGAAAACCGCTACGGTAAAACAACAAAAACCATTGTTTCATTATTGTTCTTATTAGGGTATGCCATATCTATGTTGCCAACCGTATTGTATTCTGGAGCATTAGCAATAAATACCATGTTCGATATTCCCGAAATGTTAGGGACAGGTCCTGAAACAACACTTTGGATTACTGTTTGGTCTATTGGTATAATAGGTAGTATTTATGCCATTTTTGGAGGGTTAAAGGCGGTAGCTGTATCCGATTCCATAAATGCTGTGGGGCTGATTGTAGGTGGTTCTTTAATACCGATTTTTGGTTTGATGTATATAGGAGATGGTAATATGTTTACAGGCTTAAGTACATTAACTAAAGCGCTTCCAGAGAAGTTTGTTATTATTGGAGGACCAGATTCCGATGTGCCGTTCTGGACACTTTTTACAGGAATGATTATCGTGAACTTTTATTATTGGGGAACCAATCAAGCTATTATTCAAAGAGCCTTAGGTGCTAAAAACTTAAAGGAAGGTCAAAAAGGCCTTTTATTGGCAGCATTCATTAAAATATTAGGGCCTTTTATAGTGGTATTACCAGGTATTATTGCGTTTTATATTTTCAATGGCGATTTGGCAAATGCCGATGAGGCTTATCCAATGCTTGTAAAAGCAGTGTTGCCGGTAGCATTTATCGGGTTCTTTGCAGCAGTACTTTTTGGTGCTATTTTAAGTTCGTTTAACAGTGCTTTAAACAGTTCGGTAACCTTATTTGGTTTAGACTTTTATAAAGAGTATATCAACAAAGACGCCTCTGAAAAACAAACCGTAAAAGCAGGTAAAGCTTTCGGAATTGTTTTAGCTATATTCTCTATGGCAATAGCACCTTTATTATATGGTGTTCAAGGTGGTATCTTTACCTATTTACAAGAGTTAAACGGTACGCACAGTGTGCCTATTTTAGCTATTATAATAGTTGGTATTTTCTCTAAACGCGTTTCAGGAAAGGCAGCAAACATTGCTATTTTGTTTAGCGCCGTTACGTATTTAATTTTATTATATGTTGTGAGACCAATGTGCATAGAATCGGGTACTTATTTCCCGCACTTCTTACATTTAATGGGAATGCTTTTTGCACTTGTTGTAATCATCATGTATGCTGTAAGTAAATTTTATCCAAGAGAAACAGATTATGACCAAGAATATACCAAGCAAGTCGATATCACTTCTTGGGAATATTTAAAACCTGTAGGTTTTGCTATTGTAGCCATGGTTATAGGACTTTATATTTATTTGTCTTAACATAATATGAACTCGTTTAAACTTTTTTAGCCAATTATGAAAAGTTTAAACGAGATCAATAATACTTTTTTAAAATAAAAATGATCAATTTAAAATTAGGCGAAGTTTGGTTTGTAACCGGAAGCCAACATTTATACGGCCCTGAAACATTAAAACAGGTTGCTGAACATTCTAAAGAAATTGCAGATGCTTATACAGCAAATTCTGTGATACCCGTAAATGTGGTTTTTAAACCAACGGTAAAATCGCCAGAAGAAATTCATGCCATTTGTAAAGCAGCAAACAATGACGATAATTGTATCGGTATCATTACGTGGATGCATACATTCTCGCCAGCTAAAATGTGGATTGCAGGCTTGAATGCCTTACAAAAGCCATTTTTGCATTTACACACACAGTTCAATAGAGATATTCCTTGGGGAACTATCGATATGGATTTTATGAATTTAAATCAATCGGCACATGGTGGTCGCGAGTTTGGATTTATAGCGTCTAGACTTCGATTAAATCGCAAAGTGATAGTAGGGCATTGGAAAGACGAAAAGGTTATTAAAAAAGTTGCAGATTGGTGTCGTGTAGCGAATGCGGTAGCCGATAGCAGACGTATGAAAGTAGCCCGCTTTGGTGACAATATGCGACAAGTTGCGGTGACCGATGGAAATAAAGTGTCTGCACAAATTAAATTTGGATACGAAGTGAATGGTTACGGTATTGGTGATTTAGTTGATTATGTTAACCAAATTACCGATGCACAAGTTGATAAACTTGTGCAAGAGTATGATGATACCTATGTAATGGCTGCCAAAATTAAGTCAGATGGAGCCATGCGTGCTTCTTTAAAAGACGCAGCCAAAATAGAGTTGGGGATGCGCGCCTTTTTAGAAAATGGTGGTTATACAGCATTTACCGATACCTTTGAAGATTTACATGGGATGAAACAATTGCCAGGTATTGCAACACAGCGTTTAATGGCAAGTGGTTATGGTTTCGGTGGAGAAGGCGACTGGAAAACATCAGCTTTAGTGCGTACCATGAAAGTTATGGGCGCCGGTTTAGAAGGTGGAAACAGTTTTATGGAAGATTATACGTATCATTTCGATCCAGATAATATGACCTGTTTGGGTTCTCATATGTTAGAAATTTGCCCAACTATTGCTAAGGGCGATGTGTCTTGCGAAATCCATCCTTTAGGAATTGGAGGTAAAGAAGACCCCGTAAGATTGGTGTTTAATGGTGGTGCAGGAAGTGCACTAAACGCATCGGTGGTAGATATGGGTAACCGTTTTAGAATGTTGGTGAATAAAGTAGAGGCTGTCGAAATTAAAGACGAACTTCCTAAATTACCTGTTGCACGTGTTCTTTGGGATGCAAAACCAGATTTACAAACAGCAGCGGCAGCATGGATTCATGCAGGTGGTGCACACCATACTTGTTACAGCCAAAATATTTCTACTGAATCTTTAGAAGATTTTGCGGAAATTATGGATATAGAATTTTTGTTAATTGATGAAAAAACCGATTTATATAGATTTAAACAAGAGCTTCGTTGGAATGATGCAGCTTATGTTTTAAACAAAGGGTTTTAGTTAATTATAACAGGTAAAACAAAAAAGCTGTTGCGTATGTTTACGCAACAGCTTTTTTGTTGGATATAATTGAATCAGTCAGAATTTTAAAATGAATCTAATTCCCAGAGCCAAATTTGCTATAAACTAAACTAGCTAAAATGCCCATGATAGCGAAATGAACCATATAAAGAACCGCGTTTATAAGCGTTCCAGATAAATCAATAATATTAGCTGTAGCGTTATCTATCAAGCCATCACCCAAGCCAATTAAAATGCCTAGCCATATTCCAAAGTTAGCACCAATAGATACACTATGTGTGTTATTGGCCCATTTAGAGTACATCGTAGAAAATGCAAATGCTACAATTAAACAGCCTAATGCCAAAAGTGGCATATCAGGCATCTCTTTCATCAAGCCATCGGTTGAAATATGTTCTTTAAGTATAGGGTCTCCAATGATTCCCCAAATTAGCCATCCTCCAAAAAAGCCCCAAAGCGTGGTAACTAGCGTAGAAATTAAATTTGATTTTGAAAACATAATATTAGTTTTGGTTGGTTATATTTAAATAAAGGTAGCGAAAATTATTATATCATCTGTTTTTTAGTTAAATATTTGTATATTTTTAAATTATTGCGTTTTTTAAGTGACTGTTTAAATTTTGTTTTTGGAATGTTTTATAGGGTATTTTTTCGTCAGACGAAGATATTTTGAGGTTCATAGCCATAGCTACGAACCGAAAAATAGCTGAAGTATGGCGGAAAAAGACACATAAAAGAGCCAAAGGATAAAACTTAAACAGTCTCTAAATAGTTTGGTGTTTCATTTAAAATAGAGGATTGAAGTATTTGGAAATCATCTGAAGTAAATTATTTGTTGTAGATTTATAGATGTGTTCTTATTCTAACTGGTCGTAGCAAATAAAAAATGAAAGTTTTTTTAATAATTTCCGACTTATTTGTGATTGAAAAAGCACATTGAAAATAATTTAAAAAGAAAGGGAACATTGCTATGCTAACATGGAAAGATGTTATAAATTTCTCCGTAAAAGGAAACCCAACGCCAGACAAACGTGTTGAAAAGACAGAGGATGAATGGAAGGAAATATTAACCCCAGAACAATTTAGAATTACAAGGCAAAAAGGTACAGAACCTCCGCATAGTGGTGCTCTTTGTAGTATTTATGATGAAGGGCAATACAATTGTGTGTGTTGTAACACGCCATTGTTCGATTCTACTATAAAATTTAGTTCTGGTACGGGTTGGCCCAGTTTTACACAACCCATAAAATCAAATGCTATTAAGTACGAAAGAGATACCGCCTACGGTATGGTTCGTGTTGAGGTTATGTGTAATACCTGTGATGCCCACTTAGGTCATGTATTTCCAGATGGACCAGAACCTAGCGGATTGAGGTATTGCATCAACTCAGAATCCATGGTATTAGAAAAATAAACAATTAATTCCTTCCCTTAATTTGAGGGAAGGTTGATTTCAACTTTTTTAAGTTGAAAGACGGAAGGGTAATATAATGACAAACAAAAATTTACAAGTAGCAACAGTCGGTGGCGGTTGTTTTTGGTGTACAGAAGCAGTTTTCCAAGAACTAAAAGGTGTTGAAAAAGTGGTGTCGGGATATTCGGGAGGCGATGTGCCTGGGCATCCAACATATCGCGAAATTTGTTCTGGATTAACAGGGCATGCCGAAGTGGTTCAAATATCGTTTGATGCGAATATTATTTCTTATGAAGATATCCTGTTTATTTTTATGACCACCCACGATCCTACAACGATGAATAAACAAGGAGCTGATGTTGGTACACAATACCGTTCGGTTATTTATTATCATGACGAAGCGCAAAAGCAAATAGCTGAAACTGTCATAAAAAAAGTGGCTGACTATTATGATAATCCAATAGTTACCGAAATAAGTCCTTTGGAAATATTTTATGAAGCCGAAGATTATCATCAAAATTATTATAGCAACAATAAAGAACAGGGTTATTGTAGTTTTGTGATTTCGCCAAAATTGGTGAAACTTAGAAAATTATACGGAGATAGATTAAAATGATGAACCTAAATATAAAAGATACATTTAATAAAGAGTTACCCTCAGACCCTAATCTTGAAAATACAAGAAGACAGGTTGAAAAAGCTTGTTTTTCTTATGTGAATCCAAAGCAAACTACAAAACCGGAATTGCTTCACGTGTCGCCCGAAATGTTGGAAAATTTAGGACTTTCAAAAGAAGATTCACAAACTAAGGAATTTTTAGAAGTATTTACAGGGAACGCAATTTTACCAAAGACTGTGCCTTATGCCATGTGCTATGGTGGGCATCAATTTGGAAATTGGGCGGGACAATTGGGGGATGGGCGAGCTATTAATTTATTAGAAATTGAACATAACAATAGCCGTTGGGCACTTCAATTAAAAGGCGCAGGGGAAACACCTTATTCCCGAACTGCCGATGGGCTGGCGGTATTGCGTTCATCAATTAGAGAATATTTGTGTAGCGAAGCCATGCACTATTTGGGTGTGCCAACAACCAGAGCTTTATCGTTGGCATTGTCGGGTGATGCCGTTTTGCGGGATGTCATGTATAATGGTAATCCAGAATATGAAAAAGGGGCGATTGTTTGCAGAGTGGCACCATCCTTTTTACGTTTTGGCAACTACGAAATTTTTGCTGCTCGACAAGATTTCAATACTTTAAAAACGCTGGTAGATTATACAATTAAGCACTTCTTTAGAGATTTAGGTGAATCTTCAAAAGAAACATACTTGGCTTTTTTTAAGGAAGTGATGCAACGGACTTTGGATATGATTATTCACTGGCAACGGGTTGGTTTTGTACATGGTGTGATGAATACCGATAATATGTCCATTCTTGGTTTGACCATAGATTATGGTCCTTACGGCTGGTTGGAAGGCTTCGATTTTGGATGGACGCCCAACACGACCGATCGCCAACATAAACGCTATCGTTATGGTAATCAACCAAACATTGGGTTGTGGAATTTATATAAATTAGCAAATGCACTCTTTCCTTTAATTGAAGATGCAGAAGCACTTGAACGTATTTTAGACCAGTATAAAGCAGATTTCGAAGTGAAGTCTTTAGAAATGATGCGTTCTAAATTAGGGTTGGAAACTGAAGATGTTTTTGATACCTCATTAGTTCAAGATTTGGAAGATAATTTATTGCTCACAGAAACCGATATGACCATCTTCTTTAGGAAATTAAGTGATTTTAATATTGAAAAAGCTTCCGAAGGATTGGAAGTCGTTAAAGAAGCTTTTTATATTCCAACAGAAATAACCGAGGAAGTCCAACAAAAATGGGAAACGTGGTTTCAGCGATATGCCGAACGTTTGGGACAAGAGCAAACAAATTCCAAAGAACGAAAAGAAAAAATGAATTTGGTTAACCCAAAATATGTGCTCCGGAATTATATGGCACAATTAGCTATTGATGATGCCGATAAAGGTGACTATAAGTTAATTGATGAATTATTTAAAATGCTTAAAAAACCATATAACGAACAGCCTAAATATGAAAAATGGTTTGCAAAGCGTCCCGATTGGGCAAGACATAAAATAGGTTGCTCCATGTTATCGTGTAGTTCGTAAATAAGTTTTATTCAGTAAAAAAACAATAGTGAATTTAGGATTAGGAATGGCGGCTATTGGGAGGCCACATTATATTAATGTAAGAACCAATACCGTAGCGAAAAGTGACGTCAATGAGCTTAAAGCCAATGGGTTTAAGGTATTGGATGCTGCTTATAATTTAGGGGTTCGTTATTTCGATACCGCACCGGGTTATGGACTTGCGGAAACATTACTGATAGATTGGTTGGCAAGCAAAAATGATAAAAGGATTCAAGTAGGAACAAAATGGGGGTATACCTACACTGCCAATTTTGATAAAAATGCTATAATTCACGAAGTGAAAGAGCATAGTATTTCTAAATTAAAAGAGCAATGGCAAGTATCTAAAAAGCTATTGCCTTTTTTAACCACCTATCAAATTCATTCGGCAACTTTAGAAACGGGAATTTTGGAAAATACCGAAGTTTTAAATCAATTGGCTTATTTGAAAAGGGAACACGACATAAAAATTGGAATTTCAACAACAGGCGATAATCAAGTTGAGGTTATTAAAAAGGCTTTAGGAGTATTTGTTGATGGTCGATCTTTGTTCGATACCTTTCAGAGTACTTATAATATTTTAGACCAAAGTATTTTAAGTATTAGTGCTCAATTAAAACAAGAGGGGAAGCAATTAATTGTTAAAGAAGCGTTGGCAAACGGTAGGATTTTTAGAAATAAAAACTTTCCAACATATCATGATTTATATAGTACACTTGAAAATTTGTCATATAAATATGGTGTTGGGGTAGATGCTGTTGCTTTACAGTTTTGCAATGCAACAATTCCTGATAGTATGGTTTTAAGCGGAGCAAGTACAGTTAATCAGTTACAGGAAAATTCAAAAGCGAACACGATTGTTTTAAATGAAGAAGACATGGCTTTATTAAGAAATTTTGGTGTTGAACCCTTAGCTTATTGGAACGAACGCAAGCAATTACAATGGAATTAATTTCTAAAATAGCATTAGGAGGCGGGTGCCATTGGTGTACAGAAGCTGTTTTTCAATCGTTGCTAGGTGTTGAAAAAGTAGAGCAAGGTTATGTCGCATCTGTTGATGAAAAAGCCTCGTTTTCAGAAGCTGTGATTGTTCATTTTAAGCCTGAAATAATTTCATTAGAAACGCTCGTCGAAATTCATTTGCATACACATAAAAGTATGAGCAATCATTCCATGCGAACAAAATATCGTTCAGCAATTTATACGTTTTCAGAAGCACAAAATCAGCAATCAAAAACCATTATAAATAATTTTCAAAAGGAATTTGATAACAAATTAATAACCAAAGTATATCCGTTTCAATCCTTTAAAGCATCTAGAGACGACATTCAAAATTATTATATAAAGAATCCTGAAAAACCCTTTTGTGAAACGTTTATCAATCCGAAGTTAAGACTATTATTGGAACGATTTTTTAAACAAACCAATATGGAAAAGTTAAAACATTTGGTAGCGTAAAAGCAGGTGATTTATTATTTTTAAAAACCGATCTAATGAATTAAAATATTTATATGACCACTGTAAACGATTTATTAAGTCTATTAGTCTTAGAAAAGATTAGCAACACTGAATTTAATGGCGTAAGTAAAACTATTGGTAGTCCCATTGTTTTTGGCGGTCAGGTATTGGCGCAAGCTATAAATGCCGCCAGCAGAACCATTACCAACCATAGAGTATTGCACTCGATGCATTCCTATTTTTTGGAAGCTGGTAATTTAGAGTTGCCCATTACCTATAACGTAAGTATTGTAAGGGATGGTGGTAGTTTTTCAGTACGTCGGGTTACTGCGCATCAAAAGGAAAGAACCATTTTTATATTATCGGCATCATTTCATAAAAAGGAGGCAGGTTATGATCATCAAATAGTGATGAAGCCTGGTTTAAAACAACCTGAAAATTTGTTGGGTTGGACAGATATTCTTCAGCAATTTGGAGATTATTTACCAAAAAGCCTTAAAGCTTTTTTTGAAATTGAGCGTCCTGTTGAATTTAAACCAACCGAGATAGTGAACCCTTTGGATAAAAAAGACTTGCCGCCATTTAGCGATGTATGGTTTAAATTGAAAGGTGACGCAAAGAACTTGGATT
This sequence comes from Mariniflexile sp. HMF6888, assembly GCF_044335535.1. Taxonomy (NCBI): domain Bacteria; kingdom Pseudomonadati; phylum Bacteroidota; class Flavobacteriia; order Flavobacteriales; family Flavobacteriaceae; genus Mariniflexile; species Mariniflexile sp. HMF6888. Next base: position 131,713 of record NZ_JBIQVZ010000005.1, read on the forward strand.
TAGCTACAAAACAGCAAATATTAACTTATATTTCAGATTATAATATTTTAAGTTCGGTACTTTACCCACATGCCAGTAAAGCGCATTGGGGCAATACGCAAACAGCAAGTTTAGACCATTCTATGTGGTATTTTAGAGATTTTGATTTTGATGATTGGTTGTTGTACTCCATGGAATCTCCAAGCGCTTCCAATGCCCGGGGTTTTGCACGAGGAAATATATTTACCAGAGAAGGGAAATTGATAGCTTCGGTAGCTCAAGAAGGTTTAATGCGACCAATTATTAAGTAATGAACTCGTTCAAACGAGTTTAATTTAATAATATTGACATTTTGTAATTAATTAAAAGTGTTTAAGACTAACTGAATTAATTTGTATTTTTACAATTCTTAAACTTAAAGGCATGGACCTATACGAGCATCTTGAATCGCCAATGATTTTTAAAATAAGTTTTAATAAACTTCTTAAAACTTACGAGACGCTTGCTAATAGCGATGACGAGTTTGTTGCAGCCAAAGTTAAGCGAATTCTGGAAATTCAAAAACCCTACCCCGAATTAAGAGTGGGGTTTACAGAGTTATCGTTGCTGGAAACTTATAAAAAACCTATAGAAGTTATTCTGCAGGATACTTTTAGTCCTGTTTTAACTAATAACGAAATTAAAACGGCATCCATACCATTTCAAAATATAGTATTCAATACGTCCAACCGTTTTAAAAATATTATCAAAAATGCTGGAGATGATTTTGTCTTGCAAATTAAAAACATGCCAGAAGATGATACGTATATTGTCACCTGTATAGTTATTTTAAATTTCTGCTATGGCTATAATTTAAATTTAAAACGCCCATTTTTTTATGAAATTCCTGATGAGAATGGCATTTTACGATATTATAAGATTTTATATAATGCCGATTTTTGTGAAATAACACCAACCGAAAGTGCTAAAAAAATTACCCAAGAAGATTATGATGAGTTGTTGGATAATTTTGGTAACATCGCACTTTGGAAAGAAAAATTCCCACCCAATAGTTATTTGTTCAAAGGTTTTGTAATATCAAACATTTTTGATGTTACAGACGATCAATCTATTTCGAACATCAAATCTAATCTTATTATAGATGAAGAATGTGCCGATGAAGATTTTATAGAAAACTTTCATAAAACATTTCAATCGCTTTTAGGTATCAAAAACATTAAGGTAGGTTTTTCGGTATACAACAAGGAAGAAGGTCTTTTTGAACCTGTTCTTGGTATGGGCAATAGCAGTTTTTTAATTAATAGCGATCAGCCAAAACCGTGTAAGCAAGCTTTATGTCATGGTTCTTATGATAAATTACTAAAGGAGAAGAAATTTTATGCGGTGTCCGATGTAGATAGGTTATACGAGCGTTCTCAAGGACAGGCCCCGCAGTTGGCGACTTTTAAAAACCAAGGCATTAAAAGCGTTATTTTAGCACCCATTGCAGATGGCGATGATTTACTAGGGATATTAGAAATCGTTTCATCTGAACCCAAAGTTTTGAATAGCATCAATGCCAATAAGTTAAATGATGTGATGCCATATATTGTGTCTGCAGTTTTACGCTCAAAAAGGGAAGAGGAGAATTTAATTGAAGCTGTCATTCAGCAAGAATGTACATCTATTCATCCGAGTGTGCATTGGAAATTCGAAAAAGAAGCAAAAAACTTTATTAAAGAACAATTTAACGGCAATCAAGCGGTATTTAATAAAATTTCGTTTGAGGATATTTATCCATTATATGGACAAATTGATATCAAAGGATCTTCTGAAGCAAGAAATTGGGCAACGCAGCAAGATTTAATGTTGCAGCTTAATGAAGTAAAAACCATTCTGAATGAAGCTTTTAAAGAAGAGCAATTCCCCATATATGAGCAGTTTATATTTCAAATAGATAATTATTTAGAAGGATTAGATACCCACTTCCAGGTAGATAGCGAACAACAAATTACAGGATTTTTAAAACATGACATCAATCCCTTATTAGAACATCTAACAAAATTTGAAGTATTGCATGCCATTATCAATACATATAAAGAATCAATTGATGCTAAGGTTGGTGCTTTTTATAAGCATAGAGAAAACTACGATAGTACAATTTCTAGTATCAACAAAAAAATGGCTTCATTACTAGATAAAAAACAAGAAGATGCGCAAAAAATGTATCCGCACTATTTTGAACGTTTTAAAACAGATGGCGTAGAACACAATATGTATATAGGTGAGGCTATTACAAAAGAAGAAAGTTTCAACCCTATTTATTTATATAATTTAAGATTGTGGCAACTGCAGGTGATGTGCGAAATGGAAAATGCTTATTACCAAATGCAGCCTACTTTTCCTATTGGTTTAGATGTGGCTTCCATGATTTTAGTATTTAATCAGCCATTATCCATTAGTTTTAGAATGGATGAAAAGCAGTTTGATGTAGATGGTACTTATAATGCGCGGTACGAAATTGTAAAAAAACGTGTTGATAAAGCATTTATAAAAGGAACCCAAGAGCGTGTAACCCAAAAAGGAAAAATAAGTATTATTTATTCCCAAAAACAAGACGAACAAGAATACTTACGCTATATTAAATTTTTACAATCGAAAAATTATTTAGATGATGATGTAGAAATTGTTGAATTGCAGGATTTGCAAGCAGTAACTGGATTGAAAGCGATTCGCGTTAGTTTATTGTACCACAAAGACAAAAAAGACAAAGCATTTTATACCTACGACGATTTAATTAGGGAAATTAAAGCTTAGCGTACATTAAGCTTAAATGCCACGCTAAAAGCAATAACGCTTATAATAATACCGATCATGAATACGCTATAGGTTAATCTAAGTATTTTGTATTTTTTATCTAAAACCAATCCAAGAAAATATAAATCCTTTTTCATAGAAGAGTATAAATAATCTCTATCTATCATCATTTCGCCCATAGCCCACTCAAAATCTGCCAGACTCATTTTGTGGAAATTTCCAAAGAACAATAAATTTACTTTTTTATTGGCAACGTCTTCTTTTGTAAACTTTCCGCTGGTAATATTAGGACGTGTCGCTAAAATGGACAAAATAATAGAAGCTACCGTAAAGAGTACAAAAATAATTGTTGGTATAATCAGGTATTTGTTTGAGGCATTATCTAATTTAGAAACTAAATTTGATAACACCAGCGACACAATTATGGCATTTACCGATAGGAGAATATTAGCTTTAGTATCGGCAATGTTGCTTAAAGTGATGTGATTTCTTAAAGTGACTCTAAACATAGTTTCTATACCGCGTTCGGGCAATTCGGCTTTGTTCTTTTTAAAACTTAATTCTGTTTTCTTTTGTTTGAGTTTAACAGAGTCTTGTTTTATTTTATTTTGAAGTTTTAATAATCGCGATAAATTTTTTGTTTTCGTTGCAGTCCAATTTATTGAAGCTGCTTCAGAATAAAACTGATGGTTGTTAGTTAAAAAATGAATGTTTTCTTCTAACCATTCAGCATCCGTCAAAGTTTTATCGCAAGCAAGTTCCCACTCTTTTCTAAGTAATTCTGTGGCATCTCCAAAATCTTTACTTCCAATATGGGCAAAATCGGCATCACGAATAATTTTCTCGCTTATGTTTTTGGGTTCGTATCCCATTACTGTGGCTAAAATTAAATCCTTAACAGCTTTGATAGTCTCTTCAGAAGCATTTTGGTTCTTTAAAAAATCTTCAGCAATAGAAACGCTTTTCTCTTCGTGTTTTTCTATGCCTTCAGTATAACCCGTATCATGAAGCCAAGCAGCTAATACCAATATTTCCTTTTCATAATTACCTAAATTTGATAAATCGGATAACTCCTTAACCTTTTCAACGACAAGTTGTGTATGTGCCAAATTGTGGTAAATATAGTGGCTGCTTAGTTTTTCATTTAATAAATGAATAACGTGTTTTTCGACTTCAGCAATAAGATTGTCCATAAGAGATTACGATTTAAAGTAAAAATACTAAACTTTAATGAATGAACTCATCTTGACTTTTTTGATTGAAGCGAAAAATAAAAATTTTGCAGCCAATTGAAAAATCAAGATGAATTCGATGTTAAACATTCGTGTTTATTTGTCGTAAATTTACGTAATGCTTTCTTATTTTTAATAAATTTAGTTTTGTAAGGTGGTTTAAATGATGTCTACTGAATGAAGTGATGCTAACAAAAACATTAATTTTGTCTAAACGAATTTTAAGATAGTTAGCGATAATCTATCTTTATGAAAAATATAAAACTGACCAAATGATTTTTCAAGTAAGAATAATTGCCATTTTTATCGCCGTTATATTTTTTAATGCTTGTGCTACTTATAATCCACAGTATAAGGACTCAAATTGGGAAAAAAAATCATTCCAAAAAGATATTGCCTACTCATTTTACTTAATTGGTGATGCTGGAAATTCACCTTTAGGCACTTCTTCAAAAGCATTGGAAGCATTTAAGAATGCACTAAGCAAAGCTACAGAACAAAGTACGGCTATTTTTTTAGGTGATAATGTATATCCGAAAGGCTTACCAAAAAAAAAGGATCAAAATAGGGTCTTTGCAGAACATCAATTGAATGTACAAACGGAAGCGGTTGAAAATTTTAAAGGAAAAACCATTTTTATTCCTGGAAATCACGACTGGTATTCCGGTATTAAAGGTTTAAAACGACAAGAAGATTTTATTGAAGATAAATTAGGCAAAAACACCTTTTTGCCCGAAAACGGTTGCCCAATTGAAAAAGTAGACATTTCAGATGAGATTGTTCTAATTATTATAGATTCTGAATGGTATTTAGCCGATTGGGATAACTATCCAACCATTAATGATGATTGTGACATAAAAACCAGAACCAAGTTTTTTGATGAACTTGAAGGCGAAATTAAAAAAGCACAAGGAAAAACAACTTTAATAGCCGTGCACCATCCTATGTTTACGAATGGTTCGCATGGTGGGCAGTATCCATTTTCAAGCCATTTAAAACCATTTCCAGTACTTGGAACACTAAAAAATCTCATAAGAAAAACAGGTGGAGTTACAACGGTTGATGTGCAAAATAAGCTGTACAATGCCTTTAGAAAACGCATCATTACGCTATCTCAAGAAAATGATAAGGTTATTTTTATATCAGGTCATGATCACAACCTACAGTATATATTTCAAGATAATATACCACAAATTATAAGTGGTTCAGGATCTAAAATTTCAGCCACTCGAAATGTGGGTAAAGGGCAATTTTCTTATGCAACACCTGGTTATGCCATATTGGATGTTTATACAGATGGTTCTTCCCAAGTTCGTTTCTTTTCGGCTGAAGATGGTAAAGTGGTGTTTCAAACAGATGTGCTTTCAAAAGATAAGAAAGGAGAAACTATTAATTATCCAGCATCATTTCCAAAGGAAAAAATAGCATCTATTTATAAAAAAGAAGAAATCACTAAAGGAGGTGTATATAAAACGATTTGGGGAGAACGTTTTCGAGACTATTACGGCACAGAAGTTAAAGCGCCAATAGTAGATTTAGATACGCTTTTTGGTGGCTTAACTCCTGTTAGAAAAGGCGGTGGACACCAATCTAAATCACTGCGATTAAAAGACAAGCAAGGTAGGGAATATGTTATGCGCGCCCTTCGGAAAAATGCCATTCAGTATTTGCAAGCAGTAGCTTTTAAAGATCAATATATTGAAGGCGAGTTTGAAGATACTTACACCGAGGGCTTGCTACAAGATGTTTTTACAGGCTCACACCCGTATGCACCATTTGTGGTCGGCACTTTAGCCGATGCAGTAGGTGTTTACCATACAAATCCTGTGCTGTATTATGTGCCAAAACAAAAAGCAATAGGTGCTTTTAACGACGAGTTTGGTGATGAGTTATATATGATTGAAGAACGGACCGATGATGAACATGGTGATAAAGCAAGTTTTGGGTTTTCGAATACTATGATTAGTACCGATGATTTGTTGAAAAAGATTAATAAAGATGAAGATTTTGTTTTGGACGAAGCAGCTTATATTCGAGCACGTTTGTTTGATATGCTTATTGGCGATTGGGATAGGCACGAAGACCAATGGCGTTGGGCCGAATTCAAAGAAAAAGGAAAAACAATGTACCGACCTGTTCCCCGAGATAGAGATCAAGTATTTTCTAAAATGGCAGATGGTGTGTTGTTGGGTTTTGCCACCTCGGTAATTCCTGGATTGCGATTAATGAAATCTTATGATGAGGATTTAAAGAACCCAAAGTGGTTTAATTTGGAACCTTATCCGTTGGATATGGCGTTGATTAACCAGTCAGATTGTAAGGTTTGGAATGCGCAAGTAAAACAAATAGTAGATAATTTAACGGATGCCGTTATTGACGAAGCATTTGCCAATTTTCCAAAGGAAGTGCAGGACGAAACCATTCAAGATATCAAATTAAAACTTCAAGGAAGGCGAAGTAATCTTCAAAAAATTTCGGACGCTTATTACAAACATATAAACAAGTTTGGTATTGTAAAAGGGACCGATAAAGACGATTGGTTTGACATTGAACGCCTGCCAAATGGCAATACAAAAGTGACTGCATATCGTATTAAAAAAGGAGAAAAGGCAGTTGTGTTTCATCAACGAACTTATCATTGTAATGATACCAAGGAAATTTGGGTGTATGGGTTGGACGATGACGATGTTTTTAATGTTTCAGGTGAAGGAGATAAGCTTATCAAAATACGGTTGATTGGTGGCCAAAACAATGATACCTATAATATTTTAAACGGAAAAAAAGTTAAAATCTACGATTACAAATCCAAAGAAAATACATTTAAAACGACCAACGGCATCGTGAAATTAACCGATGATTACGAAACCAATGTGTACGATTATAAAAAATTAAAAAGCAACACCAATCAGTTCATTCCAACGATAGGCGCTAATCCAGATGATGGTTTTAAAATAGGACTATTAAATACGTTTACTAAATATGGTTTCGATCGCAACCCGTTTACGTCACAACACACACTTTCTGGAGCTTATTATTTTGCTACAGAAGGTTTCGATTTACATTATAAAGGAGAGTTTGCTAATGTGGTTGGCAATATGAATCTAGGTTTGAAAGCACATTTTACAAGCCCTAATTTTGCAATGAATTTCTTTGGTTTTGGAAATGAAACACCAAATTATGAAGCAGATGAGAATGATGGTTTAGACGTCGGTTTAGATTATAACCGTGTAAAAATTAGGTTGTTTAAAGTGGCACCCTCTTTAATTTGGCGAGGGCGTTTTGGTGCTAGTTTTGAAGTTGGAGTATCTTATGAGCATAATGAAGTTGAAGAAACTGAAGGACGCTTCATCAATCTGGTATTAAACGACATAATAGAAGTTAGTAATAGTTTTTATGGCATTCAGACGAAGTATCAGTATTCAAATTCCGATAATGAAGCCTTTCCTACCTTAGGGATGATGGTCGCTTTTGAAGCAGGATATAAAAATAATGTTGATACCTCTAAAGGGTTTGGTTATATCATCCCAGAATTTGCTTTTGATTATAAATTATTACCGAGTGGTCAACTGGTTTTGGCTAGCAAACTTAAAGTGCAAATCAATTTAGGCGACGATTTCGAGTTTTATCAAGCAGCAAATATTGGTGCAAATAATGGGTTAAGAGGTTATAGAAATGAACGTTTTACAGGTAAAAGTGCATTTGTGCAAAGTACCGACTTACGTTTAAATTTGCGTAAAGTAAAAACAGGACTATTACCGCTAAATATTGGCTTGTATGGTGGCGCCGATTATGGTCGGGTTTGGATTAAAGATAATGATTCCGATAGGTGGAATACCTCTGTAGGCGGTGGTATTTTTGTTAATGCAGCAAATATGATTACTGGAAATTTTTCGGCATTTCATAGTCATGATGGGTTGCTTCTAGCATTTAAATTAGGATTTGGTTTTTGATAGTTTTATATTGAACTCGTTGAAACTTTTCTGATTGAAATGAAAATTTAAGCCTGGGTAGCTGGTTTATGGACAAAAAAGACCATTTTTAGCCCATTGTGAAAAGTTTAAATCACTTCACTATTAAGATTAATTACTTATGCATTAAAAACCACTTTATTAATGTTAAATTTGTCAAAATATTTTTAATAAGAATAATAGAGTGGATAAAAACATATTACGCATAGGTCATCGAGGAGCTAAAGGGCATTTAGCCGAAAACACTTTAGAATCTATTAAAAAAGCTTTGAGTTTAGGGGTCGATGGTATTGAAATAGATGTACATAGATGTGCATCGGGGCAGTTAGTGGTGTTTCATGACTTTACATTAGACAGAATGACGAATACGTCTGGAGAGGTTTCAAAATATACATTGAACCAATTAAAGCGCGTTGAGGTTAAAGGACACTGCCAAATACCAACCTTGTCTGAAGTTTTAACTTTTGTAAACAATAAATGTTTGTTGAATATAGAACTGAAAGGGCATGATACGGCTGAAGAAGCAAGTCGATTAATCACTTTTTTTGTTGAGAAAAAAGGTTGGGAATATAAAAATATTATAGTTTCCAGTTTTCAAACGAATCTATTGGAAATGGTTCATAAAACAAACCCAAACATTCCTTTAGGAGTGATTACCGATACTAATTTGGATGAAGCTGTAAATTTTGCAAAAACCATAAATGCGGTTTCCATTCATCCCGATTACACCATGTTAACCCAAGAGATTGTCGAAAAATTAAGGGAAGATTTTAAAGTATTCACTTTTACGGTAAACAACCTAAAACCCATAAAACGCATCAAATCTTATGGGGTAGATGCTATTATTTCAGACTTCCCTGAGAGACTATGATCGAAAAAGATGTGATTATTGTTGGTGGTGGTGCTGCAGGTTTTTTTGCAGCTATTAACATTGCAGAACAAAATCCACACTTAAAAGTAGTGATTCTTGAACGTGGAAAAGAAGGCTTGCAAAAAGTAAAAGTGTCTGGAGGCGGAAGATGTAATGTAACGCATGCCGAATTTATTCCCCAAGAACTAATAAAGAATTATCCACGTGGCAAAAAGGAATTGTTAGGACCTTTTCATCAATTTATGACGGGCGATACCATAGAGTGGTTTGAAAAGCGAGGCGTTGCATTGAAGATTGAAGAAGATGGTAGAATGTTTCCAGTGTCAAATACGTCACAAACTATTATTGACTGTTTTTTAAATGAAGCCAAAAAACATAAGGTTGAGGTCTTATACAATCATTCTGTAAAAACCATTGAAAAGGAAGGGGATCTTTGGAAATTGGATACATCCCTAGGTGATTTTTCAACTAAAAAATTATTAATAGCAACAGGCAGTAATACTAAAATCTGGAATCTTTTAGAGGGCTTGGGACATCGTATTTCACAACCTGTTCCTTCATTATTTACATTTGACATTAAAGACGAACGTATCAAGGATATTCCCGGAGTTGTAGCGCAACATGTCGAGGTTAAAGTTTTAGGAACCGATTTATGGAGCGATGGTCCATTACTTGTGACACATGTTGGGATGAGCGCACCAGCCATTTTAAAGTTATCAGCTTTCGGCGCCATAGAATTAGCAAAACGAGACTATAAATTTCAAATTGAAGTTAATTTTATAAAACAATCGTTTGAAGATTGCTTAGATGTTTTAAAAACACTAAAACACGATTTAGCTAAAAAAACAGTGATCAAATCAACTCAGTTTGACTTGGCAAAACGTTTGTGGCAAAAATTGGTATTGGCGTCTAATATGAATCAAGAAACCCGTTGGGCAGATTTAAATAAAAGCCAGTTAGAAAATTTAGCATCACAACTTACGCAAGCCATTTTTCAGGTGGATGGAAAAAGCACGTTTAAAGAAGAATTTGTTACTGCTGGTGGCGTCGAATTAAAAGAAATCAATTTTAAAACCTATGAAAGTAAACTTCATAAAAATCTTTATTTTGCAGGCGAAGTGATTAATGTAGATGCCATAACAGGAGGTTTTAATTTTCAAAATGCATGGACAGGGGCATATATTGCTGCTAGATCAATTTCAGAATAATTTTTATATTGCATAATATATATTTAATGTATATATTTGATATATATACTTTTTTGCATCATGGGAAAAACAAAAAAATTAATAGAGTTAGATGATAAAGCTATTGAAATTCTTGAAAATCAAGCGAAACTACAAAAACGCTCACTAAAAAATTATATTGAATATACTTTGGAAAACACCGCTATGCGATATAGTGAACCTTCGGAGGAATATAAAACGATGATGGATACTATGTTGGATAGGATGGAAAGAGGCGACATCGATTTTATTCCTATTGAAGATATCAAGAAGAAGTATGGCATTTAAAATCATTATTTCGCCAGAAGCATCCAGGGAAATAGATATAGCCACATGCTATTTTAAAGCCAAAGGTTTGCTGGAACCATTTTTAAAAGATTTTAGTGATCAAATAACTTTTTTAGAAGCAATGCCTTTATCTAGACAATTTCGATACAAACAGGTAAGAATTCATCAATTTGATAAATTTAACTACGCTATTCATTATGTAGTTTTAGATATGGAAGTTCGCATTTTGAGGATTCTTAATCAGAAACAAGACTTTTAACATGCAAACTTACATCGCACTTTTAAGAGGTATCAATGTTGGCGGACACAAAAAAGTGCCCATGTCAGAATTACGTGATTTGTTAACAAATGCAGGTTTTCAAAACGTTCAAACTTATATTCAGAGTGGGAATGTTATTTTTCAATCTTCAAAAAAGGCGTCCGAATTAGAAACAGAAATTCAAAAACTTATACATAGTCATTTTGGTTTTGAAGTTTCAGTAATAGTAAAAACCAATAATGAGTTGCAAGCAATTTTTGATACGTGTCCTTTTTCAGAAGAAAAGAAAGAGAATAGTTATTTTATACTTTTAAGTGACATTCCTAATGAACATGCCATTGAGAAAACTCAAGAAATGGTTTATGAAAATGAAGAAGTTGTCATTAAAAATGACTGTCTTTATTTTTATTCCTCAACGGGTTACGGACGCACAAAGTTTAATATGAACACTTATGAACGGAAGTTAAAAGTTACAGGAACCGCAAGAAACTTCAAAACCATGTTAAAACTATTATCTTTGTCTTCAGATTTAAATTAGAATGACAGAACAACAATTTATTCCTAAGGCATATTCAAATACAGTTGAAAGCGGAAAGGTAACTTGGGAATCGCCTAGTAACATTGCGTTGGTAAAATATTGGGGCAAAAAGAAAGATCAAATCCCTGAAAACCCATCCATAAGTTTTACTCTAAATAATTGTAAAACGATTACAACGTTAACTTTTTCAAAAAAAGAAAATGCTTCTGATTTTGAATTTGATGTGTTTCTAGAAGGTGAAAAGAAAGATGATTTTAAGCCAAAAATCCAAACTTTTTTTGAGCGTGTTGAACTTTATTTACCTTTTTTAAGATATTATAAATTTAAAATAGAAACGAAAAACACCTTTCCTCATAGTTCAGGAATTGCATCATCGGCAAGTGGGATGAGCGCATTAGCGTTGTGTTTAATGAGTGTTGAAAAACAATTAATTCAAGCAGATGCCGCCTTGAGCACAGTCGAAAGGTCTTTAGATGAAAATTATTTCAATCAAAAAGCATCCTTTTTAGCACGTTTAGGCTCCGGGTCTGCCTGTAGAAGTATGGAAGGCGATTTGATTATTTGGGGACAAACCGATGCTATTGAAGGAAGTAGTGATTTATTCGGGGTAAAATATCCTTATCAAGTTCATGAAAATTTTAAAGGGTATCAAGACACCATTTTATTGGTTGATAAAGGGGAGAAGCTAGTAAGTAGTACAGTTGGACATAATTTAATGTACAACCATCCTTATGCAAAAAACAGGTTTCAACAAGCACATGATAATCTTGAAAAATTAAAATCTATTTTAGAATCGGGAGATTTAAACGCTTTTATAGCTTTGATTGAAGGTGAAGCATTAACACTGCATGCTATGATGATGACCAGTATGCCCTATTTTATTTTAATGAAACCAAACACCCTGACAATAATTAATAAAATATGGGAGTTTAGACAAAAAACTGGTTTACACATCAGTTTTACTTTAGATGCTGGAGCAAACGTACACGTGTTATATCCAAAGAAGGAGTCATTTAAAATTTTGGAATTCATTAAAAATGAATTAGTTGCATATTGTCAAAACGGTCATTATATTTGCGACCAAATTGGTTTTGGAGCGAAACAATTAACAATGTAAATTGATAATTGCCAATGAAGGGTAAAAATATTATTAGAACTAAAAGTTATCAATTTGCTATTAGAGTTGTAAATTTGTATAAGTTTTTGGTTGAAGATAAAAAGAAGTTTGTTATTTCAAAACAATTATTGCGTTCAGGAACATCAATTGGTGTTAATGTTAGTGAAGTTGAGCATGCTGAGAGTAAAGTTATTTATTCATAAGTAGCCATTGTTTTAAAAGAAGCTAACGAAACTGAGTATTGGTTGGATTTGCTTAAAGAAACAAGTTATTTGAATAATTCGGAGTATATTAGTATTCAAGTTAATATATTAATATAAAAGAAATTTCAAAACTTCTTATAAGTATCATAAAAACATCTAAAGAATAATTATTAACTTTTAATTAAATTAAGTGAAAGGACCATTATTTTATTCTAAAATTCTACTCTTCGGTGAGTACGGAATCATTAAAGATTCTAAAGGATTATCAATTCCTTATAATTTTTATAACGGTGCTTTAAAAACAGCCAAAAACCCATCGGAAGCTACTTTAAAATCTAACGAAAGTTTAAAACGTTTTGTTGTCTATTTAGAGAAGATTAATCCTGAATTGGTAACTTTCGATATGGATGCTTTAAAGAGTGATGTAGATGCAGGTATGTATTTTGATTCGTCTATTCCCCAAGGTTATGGTGTTGGTAGTAGTGGCGCCTTAGTTGCAGCTATTTACTATAATTATGCACACAACAAGATAACGGTTTTAGAGAATTTAACGCGTGAAAAATTATTGACTTTAAAAGCCATTTTTTCTGAAATGGAATCTTTTTTCCATGGTAAATCGTCTGGTTTAGATCCTTTAAATAGTTATTTGAGTATTCCAATTCTTATAAATTCAAAAGATAATATTGAAGCTACTGGCATTCCTTCACAAAAAGTAGATGGAAAAGGCGCGGTGTTTTTGTTGGATAGCGGTATTATTGGGGAAACGGCTCCAATGGTAAGTATTTTTATGGAAAATATGAAGCAAGAAGGGTTTCGTAATATGCTTAAAGACCAGTTTATAAAACATACCGATGCCTGTGTGGATGATTTCTTGAAAGGTGATATAAAATCGTTGTTTAAAAACACGAAGCGATTATCAAAAGTCGTGTTAAATAATTTTAAACCGATGATTCCTGTTCAATTTCATGAACTTTGGAAAAAAGGCATTGAAACCAACGAATACTATTTAAAGCTTTGTGGTTCTGGTGGCGGCGGTTATATCTTAGGATTTACTGAAGATATAGATAAGGCAAAACATGCGTTAAAGGATTATAAACTAGAAGTGGTTTATAATTTTTAATCAGCTTACATTCTGAGTTTGTCGAAGAATTCCTGATAAATATTTTATGAACTTGTTTAATAGAAAACAAAAGCACATACTACTTAAGTTTTTTAGCATGTTTTCTGTAATTAGAGGCTATAATATTCTTGTTATAATAATAGCGCAATATTTGGCATCTATTTATATTTTGGCGCACGATAAACCATTAAGGCAAGTGGTTTTGGATGTTAATTTGTTTTTGTTGGTTTTGGCATCTGCAGCTACTATTGCTGGGGGTTATATTATCAATAATTTTTATGATTCTGAGAAAGATTTAATTAATCGTCCTATTAAATCTAAATTAGATAAGCTGGTAAGTCAAAACACGAAGCTATCTTTTTATTTTGTTTTAAATTTTTTAGCGGTTATCATGGTGAGCTATGTGTCTTTTAGGGCTGTAGTTTTCTTTTCTATTTATATTTTTGCTATTTGGTTTTATTCACATAAATTAAAAAAGCTACCTTTTATTGGTAATTTAACATCGGCTATTTTAACCATCATGCCATTTTTTGCCATTTTTATGTATTACAAAAATTTCGAAACCGTCATTTTTGTACATGCCATTTTCTTGTTTTTACTTATTTCGATGCGAGAACTCACGAAAGATTTAGAAAATATTACAGGTGATTTAACTCAGAATTACCATACCATCCCTGTTGTTTATGGGGAAGTGGTTTCAAAACGTATGCTTACGGTGTTGGCTATATTAACGCTAATTCCTACTTATCTTTTATTGTTTAAATTTGAAATTGGTTATATGTACATATATTTTTACTTAAGTATTGTACTGTTGTTGGTGTTTTTAGTGTTGCTATGGAAATCCAAAACCAAATTACACTACTTGCTAGGGCACAGTATTTTAAAATTTATTATTGTTTTGGGTGTCTTTAGCATTTTATTAATAGATATTAATTTGTTGCTTAACAGGATTTTATAAAATCGTAAATCAAAAATCGTAAATCGTAAATTTTAGAAGTATCTTTGCAAAAAATTAAAGTGATGAGTAGGACACAAGGAACAAGTGGAAAAGGGAAACCTTCAGGCAGAGGACAGCAAAATGGAAATGGAAAAAATGCAAACAGAGGTGGCAGTGTTTCAAAAAGTAAGAGCTTTGCCAGAGGAAATGCACCTGTAAAAAATGTAAATCCGCCATCTAAAAAAACATCAAATCCAGACGAGATTAGATTGAATAAGTATGTTGCTAATTCTGGTATGTGCTCCCGTAGAGAGGCCGATGTACATATTGCAACTGGTTTGGTAACGGTTAATGGTAAGGTAATTACGGAAATGGGTTATAAAGTGAAGCTTGAAGACGAAGTGCGTTATGATGGTGCCCGTATTAATCCAGAGAAAAAAGCATACGTTTTACTTAACAAACCTAAAGGATTTGCAACTACAACCAGTGAAGGCAAAGGCAGAACGGTTATGGATTTAGTTGCTAATGCCACGACATCTAGAATAAAACCTATTGGACGTTTGGGCAGGAACTCAAAAGGGTTGTTATTGTTTACAAATGATGATGTTATTGCGGCAAAATTCACCAATTCTAAAAATGGAGTGCCTCGTTTATTTCATATAGAATTAGACAAAAATTTAAAGCTTGAAGACTTAAAAACAATTCAAGCTGGTTTTAAAATTGAAGGCAAGCTTATTGCTGTTGAGGAGATTAGTTACATTGACGGAGCGTCGAAAAATGAAATAGGTTTAAAAATTAAAAATACAGGCAATACATTAATCCGTACCATTTTTGATTATTTTAAATACGAAATCGTTAATTTGGATTGTGTTGCCATAGGCCCGCTTACCAAAAAAGATATTCCGCGTGGACATTGGAAACACCTTACCGAACAGGAATTAAACAACCTGAAAATGCTTTAGATTAACGCGGTTTTTTGGTTAGGGATTACCGTTGCTTGATGTTTTTAAACAATTGAATTTGTGAATGCTTTGTTTTTGGAGTGGAAACCCTTTTTGTGAGGTATGAGCAAAAAGAGTGTAACCTTTCGTAAGCCACGCTTATATCTTCAAATAAAACCACATTTTCATTTTCGATAACGCTCAAGATAAATTTCAAGTCTGAACCCTTATGGGGAACACCCAAAATCCATTTCAAAAAAAATCTAAAAAAAAAATCTAAAATGCTATAAAATTAAATTTTTTATATTTCATTTGTAATGTAATTGCTGAACAAATTGAAACGTGTTTATATGTTCGGGTTTTTGAAATTTGAGAAGTTATTTTCAAAAGCAGCTTACAGAAAAAGCAACCGAATTTTAAAGCTAACTTCTGTGTATACTATTGTTGCTAATCAGCACATGTATGGCTTTGTTCCAGCTATACAAAGCCAAATTCGAATTTGATTAATAGGTAAATATTATTTGATTAAGAACGAATGTTTCTTAACTTTAAAAAATTAACATCAAACTATTATATCAAAAAATAAAGAATGAATACCAAATACATTGATTTAATAAATCAATCTTTTTATTTTCCGCAAGAAGAATTTGATCTAAACGATAAACACTTACAGTTTCATGGTATAGACCTTATAGGTTTAGTTGAAACTTATGGAGCACCTTTAAAGTTTACATATTTGCCACAAATTTCAAACAACATAAACAGAGCTAAAGGATGGTTTGAAAAGGCTATTAAAGCCAACAAGTACAAAGGTAAATACAACTATTGCTATTGCACCAAAAGCTCTCATTTTAAGCATGTGCTTGATGAAGCTTTAAAAAACGATATACATATAGAAACATCATCTGCTTTTGATATTGATATTGTTGAAAGCTTAAAAGCTGAAGGAAAGATAACCGATAAAACCTATGTAATTAGTAATGGTTTTAAAAGAGATCAGTATATTTCTAACTTAGCTAGGCTAATCAATAACGGGCACAAAAACTGTATCCCAATTATTGATAATTACGAAGAGATTGATTTGTTGTCAAAAGAAATTAAAGGGAAATTCAATATCGGTATCCGAATTGCTTCTGAAGAAGAACCTAAATTCGAATTTTATACCTCGCGTTTAGGTATTGGTTATAAAAATATTTTGCCTTTTTACAGAAGCCAAATTAAAGAAAACAAAAAAGTGAAACTTAAAATGCTTCATTTTTTTATCAATACAGGCATTAGAGACAACGCGTATTATTGGAATGAGTTAACAAAATGTTTAAAAGTATATACCAGTTTAAAACGTATTTGCCCTAGCTTAGATAGTTTAAATATTGGCGGTGGTTTTCCTATTAAGAATTCCTTGGCTTTCGATTTTGATTATGAGTATATTGTTGGGGAAATCATCAATCAAATAAAATTGGTTTGTGAAGAAGAGGAAGTAGCAGTGCCTCATATTTTTACGGAGTTTGGAAGTTTTACAGTTGGTGAAAGTGGCGGTGCTATTTATGAAGTTTTGTATCAAAAACAACAAAATGACCGTGAAAAATGGAATATGATAAACTCCTCTTTCATTACTACTTTGCCAGATACTTGGGCAATTAATAAACGTTTTGTAATGTTGCCAATTAATAGATGGCATGAAAGTTACGAACGTGTTTTGTTAGGTGGATTAACTTGCGATAGCGACGATTATTATAATAGTGAACAGCACATGAATGCTATATATTTGCCAAAATATAATAAAGAAAAACCATTGTACATAGGGTTTTTCAATACAGGAGCTTATCAAGAAACTATTGGTGGGTATGGTGGTTTACAACACTGCTTAATACCATCGCCAAAACATATTTTAATAGATCGAGATGCTGATGGAAACATCACAACAGAGTTATTTAGCGAACAACAAAAAAGTGAAGACTTACTTAAAATTTTAGGTTATGACAAATAACACATATGCTGGAGTTCCAGAAGAGTTTTCAAAATTAGAACAATCAAAAATAGTTTTAATTCCTGTGCCTTACGATGGAACAAGTACAGTGCAAAAAGGAGCAGGCAAAGGGCCAGAAGCTTTTTTAAATGCTTCAAACAACATGGAACTTTACGATATAGAAACAGATACGGAAGTTTACCAACAAGGCGTTTATTTAGCAGATTCGGTTGAAGATAATGCCTCACCTGAAGCGTTAGTGGAAGCTGTTCATCAAACCACAAAAAAATATATTAAGAAAAACAAGTTCGTAACCATTTTTGGCGGCGAACATTCAGTTTCTATAGGAACCATTCGAGCTTTTAACGACATGTTTCCAAGTCTAACGGTATTGCATATTGGTGCGCATGTCCATTTGCAAAAAAGCCATGACGGATCTTCTGTTAATAATGCCTGTGCACTGTATGAAGCAAACCAAACAACCAATTTAATACAAGTGGGCATTCGCTCTATGAGTGCGAAAGAAAAAACAATAGCCGATACCGATAAAACCTATTTTGCACACGAAATGGTGGTTGATGATACGTGGATAGATTCTGCCATAGATCAAATGACCGATAATGTATTTATTAATTTTAGTCTGAGTGGTTTGGATATTTCCATCATGCCAAATACCTGCTCACCTTTACCTGGTGGTTTATTCTGGTATGAAACTTTAGATTTCTTAAAGCAAGTTTTTGCAGAAAAAAATGTGGTTGGGTTTGATATTGTTGATTTATGCCCAAGTGTAAAACAAAAATCCTCCGATTTTTTAGCAGCAAAATTGTATTATAAAATGTTAAGTTATAAATTTATGGGTCAAGAGGTGGGTGACGATTACGATAATACCTACGATAATACAAAACAAAAAAATAACGTTTCAAAATTTAACGATGACGATGAGTACTAAAGGACCCATATCACAATTTATAGAAAAAAATTATTTGCATTTTAATGCTGCTGCTTTAGTAGATGCCGCTAAAGGTTACGAAACGCATTTGTTGGAAGACGGAAAAATGATGGTAACCCTAGCTGGAGCGATGAGTACCGCAGAGCTAGGTAAATCGTTGGCAGAAATGATACGTCAAGATAAAATCCATATTATTTCTTGTACCGGAGCAAATCTTGAAGAAGATATTATGAATTTAGTTGCTCATAATTCATATAAGAGAGTGCCAAATTATAGAGATCTGTCGCCACAAGAAGAATGGGATTTACTGGAAAATCATTATAACCGTGTTACCGATACGTGTATTCCAGAAGAAGAAGCATTTAGGCGTTTACAATCACATCTATTTGATATTTGGAGTAAAGCAGAAAAATCGGGAGAACGCTATTTTCCGCATGAGTTTATGTATCAAATGTTAAATTCCGGTGTTTTAAAGCAATATTACGAGATAGATCCGAAAGATTCTTGGATGGTTGCTGCAGCCGAAAAAAACTTACCAATTGTAGTTCCAGGTTGGGAAGACAGCACTATGGGCAATATTTTTGCATCTTACTGTATTAAAGGCGAATTAAAAGCATCAACTACCAAAAGTGGTATTGAATACATGATGTGGCTAGCAGATTGGTATCCAAAAAATTCAGGTGGAAAAGGCGTTGGATTCTTTCAGATAGGAGGTGGTATTGCTGGCGATTTTCCAATATGTGTAGTGCCAATGCTTTACCAAGATATGGAAATGCACGATATCCCTTTTTGGAGCTATTTTTGCCAAATAAGTGACTCAACTACCAGTTATGGTTCGTACTCCGGTGCTGTACCAAACGAAAAAATAACTTGGGGTAAATTAGATATAGATACCCCAAAATACATCATAGAAAGTGATGCAACCATTGTTGCACCATTAATTTTTGCATATTTGTTAGACCAATAATCCAACCCAAATAAAAATGTTACGCAAAATTGTAGATTACAAAAAATTAAATGAAGATATATTAAATCTTCTTGTTGAAAAGTTTCCCGATGGATACGATGAAACAGATATTATTTCTTTTAGAAATGCTCAAAATGAAATCATTGAAGCAGTAGAGGTTCGTACTGATGATACTATTTACTTAGTAAAAGTTGGTAAACGTCTTGTGCAAGCGATGGAAGACTTCGGCGATGACGATGCTGATGTTGCTGATGATGATTTTGAAGAAGTTAAAGTTGACGATGCTGATGCGAATTTAGACGATGACGACGACGATGATGACGTAGTTAAAAAACCTAAATTGGACGACGACGATAGCGAAGACGATGATGATGCCGATTCAGATTATGATGATGATGATGAAGATGATATTGATTAAGATTAATTCATAGTAAATAAATTGTTTTATGAGAACAGCTGTTTTTAAGTCTTACAAAAACGGTTATTTTACGTTTTGGTTTGAAAATGGGGAAGAATTAGTATTCGAGGAGGTACATCCTAGAGTATTAAAACAATACGATTTAAAGAACGACAAAAGCTATGTCGATAAAAGTTTTAGAATAACTTTTGTTGAAGATTTTGAAGATGATGACGAAGATTTTGTAATTTACAGAGTTGAAAGTTTAAAACCTCTTTAATACTATTTATATTATGGGCGCATCATTTCATATGTCGTTGCCATGCTTAAGCGTAAAAGGTACAGAAAACTTTTACGTAGATAATATTGGCGCTTCCTTAGGAAGGAAAACACAAAGTTGGGTGGATATAAATTTGTTTGGCAATCAAATAACATTTATAAAAGCCGAAAAATTTAGCTTTAACAGTCCTAATTATGTATTTGAAGGTAAAATATTGCCCTCGTTTCATTTTGGGGTTATTATCGATTTAAAAGATTGGGAGCAAATATATGCTCGCCTTAAAGATCAAAAGCTTGACTTGGTTACCCAAGCAAGGTTCTTGGAAGATAAAGCGGGAGAGCACGTTTCATTCTTTATAAAAGACCCAAATGATTATATGTTGGAATTCAAGAGTTTTAAAAATGCATCCGATATATTCAAAAAATAATGTACGCAACGGTTGCTTATCAAGTAGCAAGCACAATTAATATAAAAGAAAGTAAAAGTCACTTATCATGGCATTTAATGTTTCATGATAGTGACGAACTTTTTTATAAAGTTTCCAATAACGCCTTTGTTTATATTTTTAAATATGGCATCGTAAGTTTTTTTAATTTAAGTGATGAGGCCATTTCAGGAGTCTTCAAAGAAATAAGGCCCTTTTGTAACAATTATTTTGTTGATAAACTGTCGGAAGTAGTAGAAGTTGTGGTGGAACAAGATACGTTGAAAGTTGAATTCGATAGTGTTATTTTACCCAGTTTAGATAAAGAAATGATACGATTGGTTATGTTGAATACATCCCAATCGGTGGCATTGAATCGCTATTCGGAAATTACAGAAGACATATTAATTCAAACCAACAAGCACACTACCTATTTGGAAAACAAAGGGAAGTTAGATATTTCAGGCTATGCACTTAAACGTTTTATTGGTAAGGTTCTGAATATAAAAAACAAGATTTCTGAAAATCTTTACATTTTCGATTCACCACAAATTACTTGGGAAAACGAACAGCTTAACAAACTAAATTTAGAGCTAAAACAAACTTTCGATTTAACCGATAGGTACCGCTTAATTCACGATCGCATAGAAATCATTAAAGAGAATCTGGATCTCTTTAAAGACATTATGGATCATAGAGAAAGTAGCAAATTAGAATGGATCATCATTATTTTAATTGTTATTGAAGTGATTGATATGTTGATTACTAAATTTTTTCTTTAGAAAAACTTCCCAAATAAAAACAGCATATACTACTAAATATTCCAATCCAATAATCCATAAATTTTCGGTGTTGTTTGTGTTTAAATATGCTAGATAACTCAGAATAATTGCAAAACTCCAAACCAAAGGGAATTTATAATTGGTAAAAACAGATAGTATTAAAAGCGTTGCTACATACCAAGGATGTACTGTTGTAGCCGTAAAATAGTAAAACGAAAGTGCTAAAAGCATACTCGAAATAAGTTGGACGCTGGTTTTATTTTTCCTTAAAAATGTGATGCCCAACACAAATAGCAAAATAAGAATTGGAATGATTTTACCTATTACAGCAATTTCATTATAACCTCTAAATAAGTATCCAATTTCTCGAGCAATGTAGTATAAACTGGCATTAAATTCAAAATCCTGAAACCATAAACCAACCGTTTTAGTATAATTATATATGAATTGTTTTGAGTAAAACGGAAGAAATAACAAAACGACTGTAAGTAGTGTTATGCTATAAAAAGCAATCAGTCGGGTTCCTTTTCTTAATCCTTTGTAGCGAGGAGGTAATGGCAAAGTGATCTTGTCACCTGTTTTCTGGTTAAGCGAAGTCGAAACCTCTTTGCTTTTTACCAACCACTTAAAAAACAAAGGCAGAAATAGTAAAGGAATTAGTTTTACCGAAATGGATAAACCTAAAGTAATGGCAGTAAGTTGCCATTTTCCTATGTGAAGTAAATATAAACTCCAAACTAAAAAGAAAATCATCACCCCTTCAAAATGGAGATTCCCCGTTAGTTCTATGATAATAAACGGGTTCAAAACATACCAAAAGATGTTGTAAACAGGAATATTTAATTTTTCCAATAGCTTTTTTCCAAAAAAGAGCGTGCCAAAATCGGCAGTAATAATAAGCAAGCGCATCACCACAACCGAACCTAAAATACTTTTTCCTGCAAATAAACCTGCAATAACAAAACATAATTGATTTAAAGGCGGGTAGTTGGTAAAGTGGCTCGCGTTAAGTTCGCCCATGCCATTGTGCAATTCTTGAGCTTGTGCTACGGGGAATTTGCCCATGTTAATGAACGACTCTACGGTATGTAAATAAGGATTAAAACCTTCTAAAAGCATTCTGCCATCCCAAATAAAACGGTAAAAATCTTGCGATAGGTTTGGTATGGACAAAATAAAAATGGCTCTAAAAATAAAGGCTAACCAAGTTAAAAATACAATCTGTGATTTTAAAAGATGTACCAGTTTATAAAATAAAAAAAACAAAGCTAAATAAAGCGTTATCAGTTTTATATAGTCGGTACGTATTAAATTGTATGCAAATGTGAAGTAGAAGAGCACACAGGAAATCGTCAATAATAAAGGTATGTTGTTTCGCTTTAATGCGTTTAGGTTTAATGGCATGTTTAATAAATGCTTATTAAAATTTATTAGAGTCGCTTTTTAAACATTTCAATTACATGTTCAGCAGCTTTTAATGGCGATATTTTGGACGACATAACATCTTTTTCTAAAATGGAAAGCTGATTTGTAATGTCTTCCGAACCATAAAAGAGCTGTTTTAATTCGTTGTTAATGGTATCGTACATCCAACGAATGTTTTGGCGATGCCTGTTTTTAATAAAATAACCATTTTCGGTAACCAATTCCCGGTAGTTTAAAATGGTATTCCAAACGGTATCAATACCTGTGTTTTTTGTAGACGATGCCGTGGTCACCACCGTTTCCCAGCCAGACTCCGATGGCGGAAAAATATGCAATGCATTTTGGTATTGTTGGCAAGCCATGTCGCTTTTTTTAATATTATCACCATCCGCTTTATTAATAACCAGCATATCGGCCATTTCCATAATGCCTCGTTTAATACCTTGAAGTTCGTCGCCAGCACCGGCAAGCATTAGCAGCAAGAAAAAATCGGTCATGCCATGTACAGCAGTTTCAGATTGCCCCACGCCAACGGTTTCAATTAAAATAACATCGTAACCAGCCGCTTCACAAAGTAACATGCTTTCGGCAGTTTTGTTGGCAACACCACCAAGGGTTTCACCTGAAGCAGATGGTCGAATGTAAGCACGCTCTAAAGTACTCAATGCTTCCATACGGGTTTTATCACCCAAAATACTGCCTTTCGAACGTTGGCTACTGGGGTCTATCGATAAAACGGCTACTTTGTGGTCTTGAGCTATGAGGTATTTGCCAAAAGCCTCAATAAATGTGCTTTTGCCCACACCCGGAACACCCGTGATACCAATGCGTATAGAATTACCCGAAGCAGGTAAAATAGCTTGAATAATGGTTTTGGCAAGTGCTTTGTCACTTTCTAGACTACTTTCTATAATGGTAATGGCTCTAGACAGAATAACACGATCGCCACTTAAAACACCATCAATATAAGCTTGTGCGGTTAGTCTGTTTTTGGGTTTGTAGTTTGTCATTTTAATAAAGCATTACCAGTTTTAAAGATACATATTATGTGAAAATGTGCCATGATTTGTGGGATGTATTTTATAAAAATTCTATTGTCAATAAAATAGTTTTACTTATCAAATATGTGGGAAAAAAATGCTAAATTGGTTTTTGTTAAAATATACAATAGGGTTAAATACACTTTTGTGTTTATTCTATTATTACCAGAAAGCTGAACACAACGAAATGAAAATAAAGACACAATTATTTACTTTAATAATTCTACTAGTTTCAACATTAACTTTTGGACAGGAAAAACTAGAACCAAAAATTCTAATACTTTCCCCAAATGAGACAAAATATGAGAAATCATTTGAAAAAGAAATCACAGAATACAATAATAGCCTTGTTAAAAGTGAAAACACTGTTGAGACAGAAGTTTACCTTAAATCTGAGGATTTTTTATCACAACCTGAAAACATTCAACAAATGATAAAAAGCGAAATTGAATTTGCTAAAAATGTAGATTTTTTTAAATATGCAAGTTCAATTTCCGAGCAATTTTTAACTTACCGATTTTTTGAGAAATTTCCAAATCTTTTAATTATTCTAAAAGACCAAAAAAGTGATGGTTCTTTAAGTAATTTAAAGAGTATATCTGAAGACGATAAATTTCAATATGTTCTTAATTTTTCGAAAATTGAGTTGTACAAAGTGGACAACATCGGTTATGCCAAAATAAAAATTCAATTATTTGATGGAATATCAAACGCAATTATTTTAGACAAATCATATATCGGTGACTGGAATAATCCTGGATTTGAATTTGCTTGTACAAACGAATCAATTAACTGTACAATAAATAATGCCTTGTCTAAAGCCTTAAACGATATAGTTTACACAATAGCCATTAATAGTCCAACATTAAAAAAAGAAAAACAATTAAGCCAAGAAAGACTAAAAGTCCTCTTAAATAAATATCTGAATAAAGACTTTGATGAACAATTTTTAAAAACCATCTTAACAGATTATAATGATAACCCTTTTCAATTACTATTAAATAATGATAAAACAAAATTTGTTGCGTTTTATATCGAGCAGGTTTCTTCACAAGACTTTAAAGATTTAACTAAAAACAAGAAAGACAAAAATGTAAAAATCATTTCGCCAAATGATATTAAGGACAAAGAATTTTTGGAAGAAATTCCAAGAACATACGCTTACATTATAAAAGCTGTTAAACACAATGACAAATGGTATTATGAAAAATCAAACGTTACTTATTTTCAGGCAAACTCAATAAATGAAGGGAAAGAACAATATTTTAATAATCTTCAACATTGGAATTTTTTCAAAAAAAATTCAACAGAGTTTAATCCTGATTTTTGGGAAACTAAATTATTTGAAAAAGTCCCAGATTTAAAAAAAGACCCAGATTGGGATAAATATGGTAATGATATGTGGATGTCAGATGAAATTAACAATCGAGATTATGTTGGATTGTATGAAGTAGTAGCCAGTTCTTTAAGAAAAAATAATAGCAAAGAAAATTTAAAATTTGAGAATAGAATAAAAAAACAAGTATTAGACAATAGCTATCAAATGCTAAAAGAAAATCAGCCTGATGATTATTCTAAAATTTCAGAGCATTCGTTGATATTTTCCAAGTACAGAAAATTGGCAATAAACCCTGTTTTAATATCTAACAAAAAAGGAGTAAAAACAATACACTATTTTGTAGCATTTGACAATTCTAAAGAACTTTATGAATGGGTGTATTTTAAACCTCTTATCATTGAAGGCAATCTATTTGGAAGTGAAGTTGTGAGTCAAATTGGTTCACTAACTGAATGGAATTTTTCTGTAGACAATCTGAATGACGAAAAGTTTTGGAATCAATATGTTTTGTCCAAACAAGGAGACGACTTTAAATATTTAAAGAAAATAAATGAATAAACTAAACCAAACTCTACTTCTATTATTGACTGTGTCACTTTTTATAAGCTGTGATTTTATTAATAATGCATTTACTTATAAAGATACTACTGAAGGTTTTGTGAATGCTTTAATAGAAGAAAATTATGAAAAGAGCCTGACCTTTATGGCGATTGAAAACGAAGCTTTTGAAAACACAAACATAGACACGCTATCGCTCAACAGGAATATTAATATTAAACCCAGGAAAAGAAGTTAATAAAAGTGCACAAAAAGTGCATGACGAAAAAACGAAAAGCTTAGTTTGGTATGACAAAATAAAAATGAACTAAATGAGATTATATTTATTACTACTGACTGTATTTTTATTTTTTAATTGTAATGACACTAAAGATGACTTTATTGCGCTGGACATTTATGGATGTGGGAAATTTTACAAAAGAATTGATAACAAAGAAATAATTAACAAATTTGAAAAAGCAATTAAAAATTCAAAAATTAATGATATTTATTTAAAGTATAGGACTGATTATACCATTTACGCCTTCAAAAACAAAGACACTATCGTCTTTCATATTGATGAAGATTTATTTATCAAAAATAGAAAGACATTTATTTCAAAAAGAGATTTGTTTAAAATTTTAGAAATAGAGAAATGTGAAAATTAGTCCCCGCTAGCGCGGAAATGTTTTCCGTGTCGTAACGAGTAAGAAAAAATAAGTTAATGAGGCTGTCTAAAAAGTCTAGTTGGATGTCATATTGAGCTTGTCGAAATATTTTAACTTACAGGTAATCAATATCGGTTTGGACAAGCTCCTGACAAACTAAATTTAAAAGGACTTTTTAGACAGCCTCTTTTCTAGGAAAACATTAGTTGAGATCCCCTGAGCGCCGTTAAAGGGTATAGTAAAGCTCAAACAAAATTTTTTAGATTCCTGCCTACGCAGGAATAGTTAAACCTTTGAAGTTAACGATTTAATAAACACATAGCCAAAGCCTAAGAATAACATTAAGTGAAATGGGAACAATCCGAAATCGCCACCTTGGTTACCTACTATAAAGGCACTGTACATACCAAAAGCAAAATACAGCATTAATATACCTTCGAAAATAACGTGTATAGAAATTGTCTTTTTAATGTATTTGTTCTTTTTCCAACTGTCTTTTATAGAGCTGATGTTGAATTTTGGTGTGCGTACAAATTCACTTTTCTTACCCCAGTGGCCTTCTAAAACAGCAATGGAGTTGTGTAGTGAAAAGCCCATGGCTATTGAGAAAAACACAAAAAACATACCTATGTAACGGATGAAGTTTTTAAACCCACTACCATAAATATTTTTGTACATAAACCAATAGCACACAAAAAATATGATAGAGCTTATCACGAAGAAGCTCATAACATAAAAATATGGTTTTAAGTGCGTGTATTCATTTTTTATATAAAGCATCGGGATACTAAGCACAGCTACGATAAGTACATTTAAAAACATGGTACTGTTTAATAAATGTAATAAGCCATGTAATTTGGTTTTAGATGAAATGTTTTCGCTTTTTAAAACACGCCAAAGCATTTTTCTAAAGTTTTCGGCACCGCCTTTATTCCATCTAAACTGTTGCGAACGTGCTGCGCTAATGACGATAGGTAACTCGGCAGGGGTTTCAACATTTTCTAAATATTTGAATTTCCAGTTTTTAAGTTGGGCACGGTAGCTTAAATCCAAATCTTCGGTTAAGGTGTCACCTTCCCAGTTTCCAGCATCTATAATACAGGTTTTTCTCCAAAGTCCTGCGGTACCGTTAAAATTAATAAAATGTCCTTTACTGTTTCTACCTACTTGTTCTAAAGTAAAATGGGCATCTAAAGCAAAAGCTTGTATTTTTGTAAGAATGGAATAGTTGCGGTTTAAATGGCCCCAACGGGTTTGTACTACGCCAATTTTTTCATCTTTGAAATAAGGAACGGTACGTTTTAACCAATCTGCTTCTGGAAGGAAATCGGAATCGAAAATGGCAATAAATTCACCTTTAGCAATTTTTAATCCTTCTTTTAGTGCACCTGCTTTAAAGCCGGATCTGTCGGTTCTGGTAATATGTTTTATGTCTAAGCCTGTTGCTTGCAGCTTTTCTATGTGCGCACGCGTAGACGCTACGGTTTCATCGGTAGAATCGTCTAATACCTGAATTTCCAGTTTGTCTGAAGGGTAGTCTATTTTTGCAATGTTATCCAACAAGCGCTCCATAACATACATTTCGTTATAAACAGGAAGCTGAATGGTTACATATGGGATCTCTTCGGGTTTTGAAAAATCGAAAGTAGGAGAATTATCCTTAGCTTTTTTAGAAGCTAAATAATTTAGTAAAAGATTTAATTGCGCCAATGCGTACATAAAAATAAGCAAAAGCGAAATGGTGTAAACAATGATAATGGTGGTTTCTAGAATCATTTTTTGATACTGTATTTAAAAATCCAACTTAAGATTTTTGCGCCTGCAAATATACTACCTTTTATAGTTCCTGAAACTTTTGAGATACCAATTCTATTTCTGTAATTTACGGGCACTTCGGTATAGGTTAATTTTTGTTTTAAAACCTTTAGTTGCATCTCTATTGTCCAACCATAGGTTTTGTCAATCATATGGAGTGCTAGTAGTTTATCGTATTTTATGGCTCTAAAAGGGCCTAAATCTGTAAATGTTGCACCAAAAAAAAGTTTCATTAAAAAGGTTGCTAACCAGTTACCAAAAATTTGGGGTTTGGTCATAGATCCTGTTTCTCGTAAACTTTTAACACGAGCTCCAATAACAAAATCAATATTTTTTTCAATTATTGGTGCTACAATTTTTGTTAATTCCTCTGGATAATCGCTATAGTCACCATCCAAAAATACAATAATATTTGGTTTTTCAGGTTGATTGGCAATGTATTCTAACCCCTTTAGGCAGGCGTTTCCGTAGCCTCTTTTTTTTTCGGTTAAAACAGTTGCGCCTGCTTTTATTGCGTTTTCTTCAGTTTTGTCGGTGGAATTATTATTAACAACAATAATTTCATTAACAATTCCAGGAATATCATTTATCACATGGGTAATGGAATCTGCCTCGTTATAAGCAGGGATAATTACTGTTATTCTGTGCATAAAGAATTAACTTTCAGTGTGCAAAAGTACAATACTTTTGGTTAGTTGGTTAAAAAAACGTTGCTATTTCGTTAAATTATTTTTTATTGATTAAGTCCATTAAATCAACAGCGTTACCCAATAGGATTTCATTGGAATTGATACGTCCTTTCATAGTGTCGTTTTCTAATTTTAATACCCCACGAGGGCAAACCGCTGAACAAATACCACAGCCCACACAGCTGGAACGTACTATGTTTTCACCTTTTTGGGCATAGGCACGGACATCAATTCCCATTTCGCAATATGTAGAACAGTTGCCGCAAGAAATGCATTGACCACCATTGGTGGTAATTCTAAATTTTGAAAACATGCGTTGTTGAAACCCTAATATAGCTGCCATAGGGCATCCAAAACGACACCAAACGCGGTTGCCTAAAATAGGGTAGAAGCCGGTACCAATAACCCCAGAAAAAATAGAGCCGATGTATAAGCCATAAGCCGAACGTAAACTGCTTGATTTTATTAAAAAGATTTCATCGGAAGTCCCTGTATAATGCATTATGAATAGTGCAGCAATAACCACAAAGTAACCCATGGCACCATAACGTGCGTCTTTGCCTAGCTCATTCCTTTTAAAAATCATGGTTACAGAAAAAATGGCGGTTAGTAATAAACCGACACCTAATAGAAAGGCGCTTCGTGTTATCCAAAACTCATTTGGATTGCTTCCTAAATAAGTGTAAACAACAGCAGTGGTCATAATAACAGAGAACACCAAAACGGCATGTATTAGCCAGCGTTCCAATTTCCAGGCTGATAGTTTTTTACTGCTTAATTGTCTAAACGAATCACCAGCAGTTTCGGCTAAAGCACCACAGCCACAAACCCACGAGCAATACCAACGCTTTCCATATTTGTAAGTAAGGATTGGTGAAATAACAAAAATGGAAATCACTCCAAAAACAAGCATCAATAATCCGAGAGAACCAGACGACAGCAGCCCGTTAATAGACCAACTATCAAATAAATAATAGTTTAATGGCCACATGCTTTTTAAATCGTAATAGGGCAAATTGTAATCGGGACTGGCGTTTAGCCTTGACATAAATTCTGGAATAAGAAACGCAAACCCTAGTTGAAAAAACATCACTGAAACAGTCCGTAACTGTTCGTACCTATTGTGCCTGTATTTTAGTATGAATTTATAACCAAACACTAAAATGGCCACAGTATAAAGTGTGCCATAAACAAACCATTGGCTTGCAGGGTTTCCGCTTAATAATTTGCTAAGTGGGTCGAATAATGAAATGAAGCCCGTATTGGGTTCCCCTTTGGCTGTCTGTCCTAAATATTGTGGATAGAAATAAAGAACGATGTAAAAACCAGTAAGTAAAATACCTGTTACCCAACCCAAAATACCTCGTGATGATATGGATTTAAACCAAACGCCATCGTTTTTAATGCCTTCAGGTTTTGTTAAATAAGCATCGTTCGCAAACAAAATAGTTCCTAGCGCAATCAATCCTATAGAAATGGATAAGAATAAGGTTTTATTAGGGAAATGGGTGTTGAAAATTGCCAAAGCAAAAATAAAAAGCCCAATGACGCCTAAAGCGACAGCAACTTTTTGTTTTATTGATAAATCATTAGCTTCTGGTTTTGCTAAGGACATGCTTTTATGTGTTTGGTTGTTCATTTTACTTTTTTTAGCAGACCTCACAGGTTTTTAAAACCTGTGAGGTCTAAGTTTGTATCTATTCTAATACCAATTCGTTTAAAAGGTTGGATTCTTTAGTCTTGTGAACATAGGTGAAGTTTTTTTTGTCTTCAAATAATCCAATCACAAAATCCCTTAATAATAATGTAGGACTATTTGAGATCGTAGCCCTATAAGATGAGTATTTATAAGATTCGTAATTATCGGTGAAACCATGATGTACAGGATTTGTGTGGACATAAACTATTAGCGATTTTAAATAATCTTCATTACCGATTTTGATTCTTGAAAACCTATCTCTAAATAAACTTCCACTTCGCTCATATTTTTTATTAATAGCCTTAGAATATGCATTAAAGAAGTTTGAAAATGATTGAGAAATAATTTTGCTCTCAATATTCGGTTTTGTCTTTATTAATAAATGAAAATGATTTTTTAACAAGCAATATGATAGAACATCACAAGTGGTTAAAAGATGCTTTTTTATTAATTTTAAGAAATAGGCATAATTATCATCATCAATAAATAAGTTCTCTTTATTGTTTCCGCAGTTATAAATGTGATAATAAGAATCTTCAATTAGTGGTTCGTATTTCATGATTTATTGGTTGTCAGACCTCACAGGTTTTTAAAACCTGTGAGGTCTGAGTTTGTATCTATAATACTAAGTTATTTATAGGGCTAGCTTCTTTAGTCTTGTGAACATAGTCGAAATTTTTTTGTTTTCAAATAATTCAATCGCAAAACCTCTTAATAACGATGTTGGATTATTTGGGATCATTACCTTATAATATTATTTGTAAGATTCTTAATTATCGGTGCTTATTGTTTTCACAGTTATAAATGTGATAATAAGAATCTTCAACTAGTGGTTTGTATTTCATGATTTATTGGTTCTAAGACCTCACAGGTTTTTAAAACCTGTGAGGTCTAATAATATTAAGAGGTCAAATATTAAACGAATTTTAATTCATTATTATAAGCTTTCAAAATATCACATTCATAGCGTCTATAAAACTCGGGGTCGAAATTAGCTTCTTGTAAATGCTTCATTACATAATCCACATCACGTTTTTCGGTAAGCCATGTATCGAATACTTCATGTCTCATGCGTATTCCAAAGGTGTTAATGCCTAAAAAGGCATTGGTGTTTTTGTTAAAAGCAATGGTGATGCATTTTGTGGCATCTTCATGTTTCCAATGGAAATGCTGTTCATAATCAGGTTTTTTTGCGGAGCTATGAACCCATCCATAGGTTTGGTATTCAATATCTAAAAACTTAGCAGAATTAAACCAATGCCCTGGGTTATATGGCATACGATTTCCACAAATAGTTTGAGCCACGGTTTCACCCATCATCCTACCCGTGTACCAAACCGCTTCAATAGGTCGGCGTTGGCCTATAGCTTCATGTTGTTCGGCACAATCGCCAATAGCATAAACATCCTTTATATTGGTTTCTAAAAACCGATTCACTTTTACGCCTTTGCCTGTTTCAATATGGGAATCTTTAATGAAATCAATATTTGGTGTGACACCTGCAGTCAATCCAACCACGTCACACGGAATTTCTTCGCCTGTTTCTTCAATAATTACAGATGTCACTTTGCCGTTTTTATCCGAAATAATTTCTCTTAAATTGGTTGATAAACGTAAGTCGATATGGTGGTTTTTAATATGTTGGTTAATCATGCTGCTTTCACCATCGGGCAACACATTATTCCAAAAACTAGATTCCCGCACTAAAAAGGTTGCAGGAATGTTTCTGGAGTTAAGCATTTCGGCAAGTTCAATGCCAATTAAACCACCACCAACAATTACTGCACGCTTGCAGACTTTATTATTAGGCGCATGGTATTCTAAATTTTCTAAATCTTGCTTGTGGTACATACCCATAACACCATTTAAATCTTGCCCTGGCCATCCAAATTTATTGGGTTTGCTTCCAGTGGCAATAATGAGTTTGTCATAATTTAGAGTGCCGTCCGATTCAAAATAAAGTGTTTTAGAGTTGGTGTCAATCGTTTTTACAAACCCTTGTTTAAGATTGATGTCGTTTTTCTCCCAAAACCAATTTTCGTAAGGTTGGGTGTGCTCAAATTTCATATGCCCCATATATACATACATCAAAGCTGTCCGCGAGAAAAAATAATCGGTTTCGGCAGAAATAATGGTGATTTTCTTGTCTGAAAGCTTTCGAATGTGCCTAGCAGCTGTTACCCCAGAAATGCCATTGCCAATAATAACAATATGTTCCATAAATGTTGTTGTAGTTGTCTATTAGGTCGAAGGTTGTATCAAAACCTTAATAGGTTTGTTTAATTTGTTTAAATTTAAACATTAAATATAAGCTATGAAGATTCTTTTTAGGACAGGTTTGTTTTTTCTTTTGTGTTCTTGTGCTATGGTGTCCCATAAAACAGAAAAGATAAACGGTGTGAGTTTTGTGGCTTCTAGAGATACGATTAATAATGTACACATAAAGCCAATACTTCAAATCCATGCAAATTATGCAGCTATTATGCCTTTTGGGTTTATTAAGGAATTATCACATCCAGAAATTGTGTTTAACACAGAAAGGCAATGGTATGGCGAAAGAAAAGTTGGTGTGAAACAATATACAGAAAGCTTGAGGCAGCACCATGTAAAGGTTATGGTGAAACCTCAAATTTGGGTTGGGAGAGGTGCGTTTACGGGTGGAATAAAAATGACTTCTGAGGCAGATTGGAAGGTTTTGGAAGAGTCGTATACGGGTTTTATATTAACCTATGCCAAATTAGCCCAAGAGTTACATGTTGAAATTTTTTGTATTGGCACCGAATTAGAAAGTTTTATTGATAACCGACCAGAGTATTGGAAGCAACTCATTGTTGAAATCAAAAAGATTTATAAAGGTAAATTAACCTATGCTGCCAATTGGAATGAATATGATAGAACGCCTTTCTGGGAGTATTTGGATTATATAGG
The DNA here is from genome assembly GCF_044335535.1 of Mariniflexile sp. HMF6888. Taxonomy (NCBI): domain Bacteria; kingdom Pseudomonadati; phylum Bacteroidota; class Flavobacteriia; order Flavobacteriales; family Flavobacteriaceae; genus Mariniflexile; species Mariniflexile sp. HMF6888. The sequence goes on from NZ_JBIQVZ010000005.1 coordinate 165,093, forward strand.
GATTGATGCTTATTTTCCTGTGAGTGACGAAAAAACACCCACTGTTGAAACGTGCAGAAACGGATGGTTGAACTACAAACCAAATATTAAAGTCTTTTCCGAAACTTATAAAAAACCTATTTTGTTTACCGAGTTTGGATATAGAAGTGTTGATTTTGCAGGAAAAGAACCTTGGAAAAGTGACCGAGGTATGAATGTGGTTAATTTGGAAGCACAAACAAATACCATGCAAGTACTTTTTGAAGAATTTTGGAATGAAGATTGGTTTGCTGGTGGTTTTTTATGGAAATGGTTTCATAACCACAAAGATGCCGGTGGAGAAAACGATAGCAGGTTTACACCGCAAAATAAACCTGTTGAGGATTTAGTTAAAGCACAATATGCAAACTAATTAACTTTTATCTAAAGTTAATGACCGCTTACTTTATTCTGAATTATAATCTTTTTAGTTTTGTGAAAAATTATTTGATTTATGAGCGTATATGCTATTGGCGATATTCACGGAGGTTTAAAAGCCCTGATACAGGTGTTAAATAAGGTAGAGGTTAAAGAAGAGGATACCCTGATTTTTGTGGGCGATTATGTAGATGGATGGAGTGAGTCCGCACAAGTGATTGCATTTCTAATAGAGCTTTCGGAAAAAATAAATTGTATTTTTATAAAAGGAAATCATGATGTTTGGTGCGAAGAATGGTTGGAATCTGGACATGTAGACCTTACTTGGTACATACACGGAGGTAAAGAAACCATGGAAAGTTATGCGCTTTTTTCTGAAGATGAAAAAAAGAAACATTTAGGGTTTTTCCAGAAAATGCCTTTATACCATATTGATAATGACAACCGATTATTTATTCATGCCGGTTTCACCTCAATGCATGGTGTAGAAAAAGAAGTGTTTAAACAGTCTTTTTATTATGATAGAACCCTTTGGGAAATGGCTTTAACTATGGATAAAAGTATAGAAGAAGATTCGCTGTTGTTTCCCAATCGTTTAAGGCATTATAAAGAAATTTTTATAGGACATACACCAACAACCAATTTTAATTGTGATGTGCCAATGCATGCTTTTAATGTTTGGAATATCGATACAGGTGCCGCTTTTAGAGGGAAAATATCAGTCATGAACGTTGAAACCAAAGCATTTTATCAAAGTGATGAATTGCCTAGTATATATCCAAATGAAAAAGGGAGAAATAAGGTTTAGTACTTGTTAAGGAGAGTTTGAATTTTAAAGTTAGAAGTACAATATTAAAAGTTAGAAGTACAAAGTTAAAAGTTAAGAGTTCGATGCGATCTGAAATCCACGTGCTTAAATAGTTAAATAAAAAACGAGATCATTACAAATCCTTAGTTAAGGTTGATGAACATAACATGTGACTTTTAATTGTTTAACCGTTGAATCGTTCAATCGTATGTCACAAACTTCATCGGTATATTAAACTCTAAACTTTTAATATTGTACTTCTAACATTGTACTTTTAACACCGATCTCACGTTGTTAAGTTAGCAGATATGCTGCTTGTAGTATTTGTGTAAGTCTTCTGCCGAAGCACCAAAACGCTTTTTTAAATGAATGACCATAAAATGATATTGTAATTTCCAAACACCGTTATTATTGTAATGTCTTGCAGAGGTAATAAGCCATTTTTGAATGACTGTGAATTGTTTGATTTTGTAAAGTTTAGCAATTAAATCGTTGTCTTCATAAATGGTAAAATTTTCATTATAACCGCCAATTTTACTGAATAATGATTTGGTGATAAACAAACTTTGGTCGCCACCTCTGCATACTTTCCAGTTAAATCGAGTTAGCCAACCAGCTAGTTTTAGCCACCAATGGTCGCTGTTAAATTGCATTATAAAGCAACCTGCTTCATTGCCTTTTTCAACTTTTTCAATAATTAATTTATCGAAATCTTTAGGAGGAAAAGAATCGGCATGTAAAAAATAAAGGATGTTTCCATTGGTATATTTTGTACCAAAGTTCATTTGTTTGGCTCTGCCTTTAGCCGAAGTTAGAAGCTGAATAGTAGGTTCTTCGAGCGTGGTCGAGAAATTATGATGCCTCGACTGCGCTAGACTTGATATAAAAGATAATACAATATTTTTGGTACCATCAGAACTTCCACCATCTACTACAATAATATCTGCAATATTTTCTGAAGACGAATTGGCTATCAGATAATGAAGTAAATTAGCAATGGTGCTGGCTTCATTTAAAACAGGAATGATGATTGAAATTTTATTCATTCAAATTCCAATTATAGTCTTTATAACTTGTTTTAGCTTTATTGGAAATCTTGATATCAGTATATAAATTTAAGAAATCAATTAAATCCCCGTTTAGTTTAAAATCTTTGGCAAACCACTGAAATATTTTTGATAGTTCCAGTTTGTCTATTGAAATAGAATTTTTGGTGTTATCGGCTAAAAAATCTTTTGTAGCTTTTGTAAGCTGAACGTCTAAATTTTTGGAAGTATAAGCTTCATTTAATAATTTCGGACAAGAAATAGAGGCGCAAACAATAGCAAAATGAATACGGGGTTCGTTCATTTTGCGAAGAATTTGATGTTCAATAGCATTTAAATTATACCATTCACCACTAAATGTCCAAATACGCTGATCCCAAGGGTTTTTAATGTCTTTAATACTTTTAATAGGGTAATTGCGTAAAATTAAATCGATAGTTAATGCGTTGTAAGTGTTTATCCAATAAGCTAGTTTTTCTTCTTTTGAAAATGAGTCGTTGGGAGTATGTTTGCTTAAATATGCGATGTATGTTGCTAATTCTTTATTGTCCGTTTTGAAAGTTTTGTAATTAACCTGTCCTTCGTTGGAAACATGTTTTTGCAAAAGTCTAGTCCATGATGAATGATCAAAATTTTGAGCTTGCATAGAAAAACTTAATAATGTGCAAATAATGATGCTGTAGAATGTTGTCATTGTTTTTTATTAAGTGGATAGATTTCCTGACTTATAAAATTTTTCGGAAATTGGTCATCACTTTCAAAACCCAATTCAATGTCTTTTCCGTTATAAGGTATGTAATTTGTTTTGAAAATATAATCCCAAAAGCTTAGTGTTAGTCCGTAATTAACGCCAAATATAACATGTTTAGGAAGTTCTTTAGCATGATGCCAAATATGCATTTTGGGGTTGTTGAAAACATATTTTAAAAAACCATAATCCCAGCCCAAATTGGCATGGTTTAAATGACCAATAACAATACTGAAAAAGTAAACAAAGGCAACATCTTGCGCATCGAAACCACCAATAATAGCGATAGGAATATATAACAGTGATTTATAAACTACGGGTTCCATCCAATGGTAGCGCAAATGGGCAGCAAACCCCATTTCTTTTACAGAGTGATGGACTTTATGGAAATTCCAAAGAAAAGGGACACGGTGTAATAAGCGGTGTGTATTCCATTGTACAAAGTCTGAAACCAAAAAGAATATTAATAATCCTAACCATTTTGGTAGCGTATCGATATCGAAAAGTTGAAGGCTTGAAATGGAGAGCCCTATTGTTTTTAAACCGTCATCTAATAGTGCGGCTACGGTATTTGATAAAGCAATGAGCACCATTAAATTTAAAAGAAAGAAGTTGAAAAACATATAAAAAGTGTCTAACCAAAAATCTTTCCTAAAAACGGATTGGTTTTTTCGCCATGGAAATACAATCTCCAATAGCCAAACAATTAGTGAAATACCAATTAACCCATAAAAAAAGTTGTCCCAATGGTTAATTGAAATCAACTCATGTTTTAAGTAATTCCAATATCCGGAATAGGAGTTTTTTATGATGTCAATATATTTTTCCATACTTAATTCCTGCGAATGAAGGAATCTGTTTTTTTGTTTTGTTAACTTTTTAATCTAAATAATTTCCCGAAGGTTCAGCCTCCAACTCACTTCTCCTTGAGAGGTCAGAACTGCCCGAAGGCAGTTCTGGGTGAGGTAAAATACAAAATTTCGGTTTTTGACCTTGAGGTCAAAATGAAACTTTTTATTGATCTTTGTGAGATTCCTGCCTTCGCAGGAATTTAACAACAGCCACCACCATCATAATGAAAGGTGGATTCGCTAATAAAAATATCGTCTCTGTTTAACGAAGCTAAAGCACCTGCTGTTTTATCGCAAATCGCTAAAGGTTGGTTTTTAAGTAAAACGTGCCCTTTTTTGTCATCAAAGTAATCGTGTTCGCCGTAATAAATAGCTGCCTTTCCTGTAAATATACATGGGCCATCACTTGGCATCGGGTCTTTTATTGCTGCTACTTCAATAGATTCAATATATATAAGCTTTTGTGTTGGATAGTTTTTGGGATCAAGAATTCTGTATGGTTTTCTGGCTCTAATTTCAATGGTGCCAAAACCAGCATCGGTGAGTGCTTTTACATAATCGGCTATTGGCAAACTGCCACTTAAACATAAAGCACGCAAACGATCATCGTTTCTAAGGTCATCATTCATTTCTTGTTCGCAGGTTGGGTCGCTCATGACCAATTTGCCATGTGGTTTTAGTACCCGATACATTTCGGCAATGGCTTGTTTTAAATCGTCTGCCTTAAAAATATTGAAAAGGCAATTTTGTGCTGCAACGTCAATACTATTGTCTTCAACGGGCAGATTCATGGCATCGCCTTTTTTTAGGTCTACAAACTCACTTTTAAACCATGGGTTTTGTGTTTCGGCTTCTATAAAGTTTTTACGGGATGCTTCGAGCATTTCATCTACCACATCAATACCAATAACACCGCCTTTTTGACGATTAAAATAAGCAAATTGCAATAGTTCCATACCGCCACCAACACCAACATAAAGCATTTTTGGGTTGTTGGTTAAATCGCGCGCATGTACGGTACTACCACAACCATAATTCATTTCTTGCATGATTTTAGGAATCTTTAAACCAGGTAATTCCCAAATAGGGTTGGTGGTGCAGCATAAACCAACGTCTGGTGTTAAAGCAGCTTCTTTGTATACGTTATGTGTTGTTTCTAAATAGCTCATTTTTTTTGTTTTTTAGACCTCACAGGTTTTTAAAACCTGTGAGGTCTTGTTTTGCGTTAGGGATTGCAGCGTCATCCTTTTTTGCCATTAAAAGCAAAAAAGATATAGTGGAAAGCCCGACCCTTGTGGTAACGCCCAAATACCCTTGTCTTTATCAATTCTTTATAATGTTTTTATCAATTCTTTAAATAATGTAATCATGTTTGGTTCTGCTTTTCCTGCCATGGCGATAATTTCGGCAATATCAACAGGTTTTAAGTTGTTTGGGTCGCATTCATCGGTCAAAACTGACACTGCAGCCACTTTTAATTTTAAATGATTGGCGACAATAATTTCGGGTACGGTACTCATACCCACTGCATCGGCTCCTATAATTTTTAACATGCGGTATTCTGCACGGGTTTCTAATTGCGGACCAACAACGCTGGCGTAAACCCCTTCGTGTAATGTTATGTTGTTGACTTTTGCTATGGATTTGAATTTTGAATTGATTTCCGCATTGTAAGGTGCGCTCATGTCGGTAAAGCGTTCGCCCAATTGTTCTACGCCTTTAAAGGCCAATGGAGAGCTGCCTTGAAGATTAATGTGGTCTTCAATAAGCATGAGTTCGCCTTTTTTGAAATTTAAATTGATGGCTCCTGCAGCATTGGAAATTAATAAGGTTTTGATGCCTAATTTTTCCATAATACGAACTGGATAAGTAACGTCTTGTAGCGAGTAGCCTTCGTAAATGTGAAAACGCCCTTGCATAACCATGACTTTTTTGCCTTCTAAAATACCGTAAATGAGTTTGCCTTTATGGAACTCTACGGTGGCTGTCGGAAAGTTAGGGATGTGGTTGTAACTAACTTCTTTTATGATGTCGATCTCATTTGTAAGGTGTCCTAAGCCAGTGCCTAATATAATACCAATTTCAGGATTTTCGAATCCTTTGTCTTGTAAATATGTAACGGTTTCTTCTATGTACTTAATCATTTTTAATATAATATTTTTCTAGTTCTTGATAGTGTTTCATATCTTCAAAGGTATCAATATCGTTTAATTCTTCTAGTAAATGGTAACTGCTATCTTTTAAGTTTTTCAGGGTTTCTTTTAATACGGAAGGCGTTCCCCAAGCTTTATCTTTAAAAATAGTGTCTTGCATAGCATGCATCCCTAAAAGGTAATAACCGCCATCTTTTGCAGGTCCGATAACGAATTCGTTTTCATTTAAGGCATCAAAAGCTAAATTGATATGTGTAGGTTTTAAATCGAGTAAATCGCTGCCTATTATAATGACTTTTTGGTAACCTAACGAAAAAATGTCTTTAAAAGCGTTTTGCATTTTTGCTCCTAAATCGAATCCTTCTTGTAATTTCTTTCTAAAAATGGTAGCGTCCCAAAAATCATTTTTTTGAATGGTTTCAGAATAGAATACATATTTATCGGCATTCGTGATTTTGACAATATTAGCGGTATGTTTTAAAAGATGTTTGTAAACTTCTAATGCCGATGTGTCTCCAATAGTTTTGGCTAATCTGGTTTTACATTGCCCTAACTCAGGATTTCTTGTAAAAATAATGATGGCTTTTTTAGAAGAAGGAAAATAGAAATTTGTAGACATCTCTTGATTATCATTGTTGTTATTACTTAAAACTCCCATGAATATTCTTTTAAAATCCCATTTAAATCACACTGCCTTGGCAACTACTTCCTGCTCCTGCGGTGCATCCATAACAATGTTGCGACATTACAATGTTTCTGCCTTCTAATAAGTCTTCATTATAATCTGAAATGTGGTTTACTTTACTGCTTACAGGGAGTTGTAGCATTTGGTTGAAATCGCAATCGTATAAATAACCATCCCAACTTACAGATAGGGTATTGGTACACATCACGTTTTTTACAGCGACCGGGTTGTAAGCCTCGACCAAAGCATGCATATAGTCTTCGTAGTTTTCAGAAGCAATTAAATAATCTAAAAACCTGCTAATAGGTAAATTGGTTATAGCAAATAAATTATGAAAATGAATATTGAATTCTTCTAAAAGTGCCTTTTTAAAATCTTTTTCCAATGATTTTTGATTGCTTGGTAAAAAAGCACCTGATGGGTTGTAAACCAAATCTAATCGCAATTTGTTTTCTGGCATGCCGTAACCCACAGCATTAAGCATTTTTAAAGCTTCAATAGAAGCGTTAAAAACACCGTCACCTCTTTGTTTGTCGGTTTTTCCACGAGTCCAGTGGGGCATCGAACTTACGACATGTACGTTGTGTTTTTTGAAAAATTCAGGCAAATCATTGTATTTTTTATTGGCAGTAATAATGGTTAAATTAGAACGAACAATAAAATCTTTTATACCGGCTTTTGAAGCTTCTTCAACAAACCATCGGAAATTTGGATTCATTTCAGGGGCGCCTCCTGTTAAGTCTAAAGTATGTGCACCTGTTTTTTTTATGACGTTTAGACACTGGTTCATGGTTTCTTGCGTCATAATTTCTTTGCGGTCTGGACCTGCATCTACATGGCAATGCGAGCAAACTTGATTACACATGTAGCCCACATTAATTTGTAAAATTTCAAGTTTTTTAGTTTTAAGTGGAAATTCATTTGTTTCAGAAATTTTCTCCTTAAAAGTTGGTAATGCCCCTTTTTGAAAAATACCATTCGATAAAATTTCTAATTGACGTTTGCTATTTGCTAGTGCGCTTTCGCGTTTATGTAGGGATTTGATCATAAAAAGTTTCAGGGTTTTAAAGTATCAAAGTTTCAAAGTTTCAAAGTTTCAAAGCTTCAGAGTATCAAAGTTTCAGAGTCTCAGAGTTTCAAAGTGCCAAAGTTTCAGGGTTTTTTTATCTTCCGTCTTCAGCCTTCCATCCTAATTACGAATTGAAGAATTCAAAAATCGTAATTTTAACATTGTAAACCGTTTTATATATCTAACTTATTCACTTTATTCATCATTTGAACTCCATGGACTAACGAGGCGCCACCACGAATCGCTGCGGCAACATGCAGTGCTTCCATCATTTCTTCTTTGGTAATACCTCGTTGTAAGCTATCACCCGTATAGGCATCAATGCAATAAGGGCATTGGATGGTGTGGGATACAGCCAAGGCTATTAACGATTTTTCTCTTTCGGTTAGTGCGCCTTCTTCAAAAACCTTTCCGTAGTAATCGAAAAATTTTGCACCTAATTCTTCATTCCATTCTGAGATTTTTCCAAACTTTTTTAAATCGGCGGGGTCGTAATATGTTTTTTGCATAAAGTATTTTTTCTAAAGATAAAAATCTATTGGCTTTAAGTCGGAAGGTTTTAATATACTTAACAAAAAAAAGTTCATTATTTATAAAGTTAAATAATGAACTTGAATGTCTTATTAGTTTAAAGGTTTTTATTGCTTTATCAAACTTCTTGAAATAACTATTTTTTGAATTTCGGAAGTGCCTTCGTAAATCTGAGTGATTTTAGCATCACGCATCAATCGTTCCACATGATAATCTTTTACGAAACCATTGCCTCCATGTATTTGAACCGCTTCTACTGTGTGCTCCATGGCTACTTTTGATGCGTATAATTTTGCCATGGCACTCGACACATCGTAGTTGTTGCCTTGGTCTTTATCCCAAGCGGCTTTCATTACTAAATGGCGAGCTGCTTCAATTTCGGTATGCATATCTGCCAGTTTAAAAGCAATCGCTTGATGGTTGCATATTTCGGTGCCAAAAGCTTTGCGTTCTTTTGAGTATTTTAATGCTAATTCGTATGCGCCGGAAGCAATACCTAAAGCCTGTGAAGCAATACCAATACGCCCTCCAGATAGTGTTTTCATGGCAAATCTAAATCCTGAACCATCCTCCCCAATGCGATTTTCTTTGGGTACTTTTACATCGTTAAATTGCAACGTGTGGGTGTCGCTACCGCGAATACCTAATTTATTTTCTTTTGGCCCTACATGAAACCCTTCGGTTCCTTTTTCAACAATAAAAGTATTAATACCATGGGAACCTTTGTCCCTATCGGTTTGTGCAATGACTAAATACACATCGGCGCGTCCACCATTGGTAATCCAGTTTTTAGTACCGTTTAATACATAATGGTCACCTTTGTCTATAGCCGAGGTTTTTTGGGACGTCGCATCACTACCAGCTTCGGGTTCACTTAAACAGAAGGCACCAATAAACTCACCAGTTGCCAATTTTGTTAAATATTTTTGTTTTTGTTCTTCAGTTCCGAAAGTTTCAATGCCGTAGCATACTAAGGAATTGTTAACAGACACTATAACCGAAGCCGAAGCGTCAATTTTTGATAACTCTTCCATGATTAACACATACGATATAGTATCCATGCCACTACCACCATATTTTGGGTCGACCATAATGCCAAGAAATCCTAAATCCCCCATTTTTTTAACTAACTCCTTAGGGAAATGTTGGTTTTCGTCGCGTTCAATAACACCTGGTAATAATTCTGTTTGAGCAAAATCGCGAGCGGCATCGCGTATCATAATGTGTTCTTCGGAAAGATTAAAATTCATAATTCTCAATTAAGGCGGTGATTCATTAAAAAATATTTACAAATATAGCTTTTTAGTGTTAATTATTTAATTTGGATTGTTATTTTTGTTCAATATGATGAAAGACGAGTATAAGGTTATAGGTGTTATGTCAGGAACATCGTTAGATGGGATAGACTTTGTTTACGCAACATTTCAATTTGATGGAACTTGGCATTTTAAAATAATTTATTCTGAAACGATAGCATACAATTCGGAATGGGTGGAAAGCCTAAAAGGTTTGGTTTCTTACAGTTTGGAAGACTTAAAGGAAATGGATAATAATTATACCAATTACTTGTCCATGCAAATTGAAGCTTTTATAAATAAATTCGAAATTAAGGATATTGATGCTATTTGTTCGCATGGACATACCGCATTACATCAACCGGAAAAAGGAATCACCTACCAAATAGGTAACATGCCGCATTTGGCAGTTTTATTAGGAAGGACAGTGGTTTGTGATTTCAGGGTGCAAGATGTCGCATTAGGAGGGCAAGGGGCTCCTTTAGTGCCAATAGGCGATAAATTGTTGTTTTCTGAATATGATTTTTGTTTAAACTTAGGAGGGTTTGCCAATATTTCTACCGATACCGGTGTTGATAGAATTGCTTATGATGTGTGTCCCGTAAACATTGTTTTAAACCGATATGTTGAACAATTAGGGCTCAATTATGATGATGAAGGGAAGATAGCCTCAACAGGAACTATTAATAATGAATTACTTGAAAAACTAAATAGTTTAGAATTTTATAAAGCCAATTTCCCTAAATCTTTAGGACTCGAATGGGTCGATAAAAATATTTTCCCTCTTATAAATTCTTTTCAATTAGAAATAAAGGATGTTTTAAAAACATTTGTAGAACATATTGCTATACAGCTTGCTTCAGAAATAAATAAGAAAAACCATGCTTTGGTTTTGGCGACAGGTGGTGGTGTTTATAATACCTATTTAGTGAACAGGATCGAGGCGTATTCAAAGAACGAAATAATGATCCCGTCAAAAGCTATAGTAGAATTTAAAGAAGCCTTAATTTTTGGTTTCTTAGGTGTTTTAAAGCTGCGTAATGAGGTGAATTGTTTAAAAAGTGTTACGGGTGCAAGCAAAAACCACAGTTCTGGTAAAATATATATTCCTTAAACCTGAATTAGGCATTAGAAAATCTATTTCGGCTCAAAATCGAACGAAGAGAGATTCACGAATTCCAATGAAAATCAATAAACCTATGAGCTAAACTACTGCAAAATCTAACATTTTACTTTGTTTTTTAATTTAACCGTAGCGATGCTATGCTAAAATTAAGAAACCAATATATTTTATTGTATTTTCAACCCTCATTACGAAGTTCTAATACATAATTCGGATTAAAAAATAATGTAAAATTAACCTCTACGGATTTTAGTTTTTTATATTTGTCAAATTAATAATTAAATCACTTTCCTAAAATGACTCAGCTTTAGCTATATACAAATATGTACAGTAAATAAACGAGAAAAATGAAAGCTAAAAATTGAATCCATCTATATAAATGAAAGAATTATTAAAAAAGTACGAAGATAAAGCGCCCGAAATTATTTTTAATTGGAAGGATTCTGAAACCGAAGCCGAAGGTTGGGTGGTGATAAATTCGTTACGAGGTGGAGCTGCTGGAGGAGGAACACGCATGCGTAAAGGTCTTGATATGAACGAAGTGTTGTCGTTAGCAAAAACCATGGAAATTAAGTTTACCGTATCTGGTCCTGCTATTGGAGGTGCTAAGTCTGGAATTAACTTCGACCCTAAAGATCCTCGAAAAAAAGGCGTATTAGAGCGTTGGTATAAAGTCGTTTCACCATTGTTAAAAAGTTATTACGGTACTGGAGGCGATTTAAATGTTGATGAAATACACGAAGTTATCCCAATAACTGAAGAGAGCGGTGTTTGGCACCCGCAGGAAGGAGTTTTTAATGGCCATTTTAAACCAACGGAAGCCGATAAAATAAACCGCATTGGGCAGTTAAGACAAGGGGTTATTAAAGTTATTGAAAACCCAGTCTATTCTCCTAATGTTTCAAGAAAATATACCGTTGCCGATATGATAACTGGTTTTGGCGTAGCCGAAGCCGTTAAACACTATTATAACATTTATGGAGGTTCTGTAAAAGGAAAACGTGCTGTAATTCAGGGATTTGGAAATGTGGGTGCCGCCGCCGCATTTTATTTGTCTCAAATGGGTGCAAAAGTGGTTGGAATTATCGATATTGCAGGTGGTTTAATTAATGAAAAAGGTTTTACTTTTGAAGAGATTACAAACCTGTTTTTAGCTAAAACTGGAAACACTTTGGTAAGTGATAATTTGATTCCTTTTGAAGAAATTAATCAAAAAATCTGGTCAATTAAAACAGAGATATTTGCGCCTTGTGCAGCATCACGTTTAATTACCATTCATCAAATAGACGAAATGATTGATAGTGGGCTAGAGGTCATTTCTTGTGGGGCCAATGTGCCGTTTGCCGACAAGGAAATTTTCTTTGGAAACATTATGGAACATACCGATTACAGGGTGAGCTTAATACCGGATTTTATTTCAAACTGTGGAATGGCCCGGGTGTTTGCCTATTTTATGGAACGCCGTGTTCAAATGACGGATGAAGCCATATTTAATGATACATCAAACAAAATTAAGGAGGCAATAGAAAACGTATATAATAAAAACCAATCTAAAACCGGTATTAGTGCAACTGCTTTTGAAATTGCATTAAGTCAACTTATATAATTTTTTAAATTTTTTATGGAAGCAGCAATTATTTTAGTATTTGTAATAGGTTATTTAGCAATTACTCTCGAGCATAACCTAAAAGTAGATAAACTTATCCCCGCTTTGGTTATGATGGCCATTTGTTGGGCGTTAATATCATTAGGCTTAGAGAGTTTTCCTAACTGGTTTGATTCGGCCAAGCATAGTTTGGTAGAAGGATTTGCAGGATTTGCGCCAGAAGAAAAAATGCATTTGATGGAAGAAACTTTATTGCATCACCTTGGAAAAACAGCTGAAATATTAGTATTCCTTTTAGGTGCAATGACCATTGTTGAGATTATTGATTACTTCGATGGATTTTCTACTATAAAAGACTTCGTGAAAACTAAAAAGAAAACAAAAATATTATGGCTTTTTGGCTTTTTAGCGTTCATTTTATCTGCAATTATTGATAACCTTACCGCAACTATTGTGCTTATTTCAATTCTTCAAAAAATCGTAAAAGACAGAGATGTACGTATCTGGTATGCAGGTCTAATAATCATTGCGGCCAATGCTGGAGGTGCTTGGTCACCGATAGGCGACGTTACAACCACCATGCTTTGGATTGGTAAAAAAGTATCAACAGGACATTTAGTTGGTTATTTATTTGTGCCATCGTTTTTATGTATGGCAGTTCCAACGTTTATAGCGTCCTTTTTGCCAGTTTTTAAAGGTAATTTAGAAATTGAGGAAGTAGAAGAAGAAACAACTAAATCAAAATTTAGTAGCATCATGTTATATTTAGGACTTGGAGCCATTGTATTTGTGCCCATATTTAAAATGGTAACCCATTTGCCTCCCTATGTGGGCATGATGTTATCCTTGGGTGTTGTGGCAGTTTTTGCAGAAATGTATAGCTCTTCAAAATTCAGCATAAGCGATTTTAACAGAGCAGAAGAAAGTGAAGCACATGCGCACCATAGTCCGGTACACCATTCATTATCTAAAATAGAATTACCAAGTATTTTATTCTTTTTAGGTATTTTAATGGCAGTTGCAGCTTTAGAGTCTTTGGGCATTTTATTTGAGTTTGCCGCTTCGTTAAAAGAAGGGATGCCAATGCTTGGTACCGAGTTGCACCATACAGGAGTATCAGACCTAGTGATGCTATTGTTGGGAGTTGGTTCAGCAGTTATAGACAATGTGCCTTTGGTGGCAGCTAGCTTAGGTATGTTCTCAGAACCTATTGATAATGAGCTTTGGCATTTCGTGGCATTTTCTGCAGGAACCGGAGGTAGTATGTTAATTATAGGTTCTGCGGCAGGTGTTGTTGCTATGGGAATGGAAAAAATTGATTTTTTCTGGTATCTAAAAAAGATTTCATGGCTTGCAGCAATTGGTTTCCTTGTAGGGTCGGCAGCATTTATGGTAACTAGAACCTTATTTTAGTTCAGTTTTATTATTTTCGTGCAGTTTTCATTCTTACAATAAGAAAGAATTAAAGAATAAGTGTTTTGAAATACTTAAACACAAAAAGAATCGTTATACAGTTCAAGAAATATATTTTTTATGTTGAATACATTATTACAAAATACCCAAGAAGGCACCGAGTTACTTACTGATGCTGAGCCTGTAGAAAAAACGCTTTCCATTATAGAATTAATTAGTAGTGGAGGGCTTGCTGGACAACTTATAATTGCCGTATTATTTTTAATGCTTGTTTTGGCAATCTATATTTATTTTGAACGCTTGTTCGCTATAAAAGCAGCGTCAAAAATAGATGCGAATTTTATGAATCAAATTAAAGACCATGTAACGCACGGTAAAGTCGATTCTGCCCAAATACTATGTGCACAGGTTAATTCGCCAGTATCTAGATTAATTGGTAAAGGTATTTCTAGAATAGGAAAACCTCTTGCAGATATTAATACAGCTTTAGAAAATGCTGGAAGATTAGAGATTTATGGATTGGAGAAGAATGTAAGTATCTTAGCTACTATTTCTGGTGCAGGGCCTATGATAGGATTTCTTGGTACTGTCATAGGAATGATATTAGCCATATTTGAACTTGCAAATGCAGGAGGCACTATTCAAATGGATGTGTTGGCTAGTGGGCTTTATACAGCGATGACAACTACGGTTGCTGGTTTAATTGTTGGGATTGTTGCCTTTATGGCATATAATCATTTGGTAGTAAAAACCGATAAAGTAGTATATCAAATGGAAGCCAATTCATTGGAGTTTCTAGATCATTTAAACGAACCATCATAGTATGAAATCGCCATTTTGGAAACATAAACACCAATGAAAATAGAGCGATTGCTTCGCCAGTTCGCTATCGCTCGTGTCCATATGACCATTAAAAAATAATAGATATTTATATATGAATATTAGAGGAAGAAATAAAGTATCACCAGAATTCAATATGTCATCCATGACAGACATTGTTTTTCTGTTACTAATATTTTTTATGATAGCTTCTACATTGGTTTCTACAAGTGCTATTGATATTTTGTTGCCTAAGGCTAGCGGAAAAACCGAGAACAAAAAGTCTATAGCTGTTAGTATAAAAGCAGACTTAACTTATTATATAGACCAAAGACGTATAGGCGAAAGTGTTTTAGAAACCGAATTATTAGCAGCATTGGCTTCAGAAGAAAAGCCAACCATTGTTTTGAGAGCCGAAAAATCGGTACCTGTTGAAAATGTAGTAAAGGTTATGGATATCGCAAATAGAAACAAGTTTAAAGTTATATTAGCCGTAAAGCCCAATTAATTTACTTTCGTAGTGGGAAGTGGCACGATTTTAGTTCGTTTCAACCAAAGAAATCATTAATCTAAATGAAGTATTTCGAAACCAAACATGAAAGAGATTCGGCAAAATTAACAGCACTAATTTCTGTTATTATTTTACTGTTATTGTTTGTGGTGGGAGCGCCTTATATGGATCCACCGGAAGAATACGGCATTTCAGTAAATTTTGGCACTACCGATTTTGGTTCAGGTACAGTCCAGCCCCTAAAACCTATAAAATCTGAACCTTTAGATATCAATCGCCCCACGGAACCCGAAGTTTCCAAAGTAGAACCAACAAAAGCTGCTGAAGCGAAAGAAGAAGTTTTAACTGCCGATAATTCGGAAGAAATCGCTATAAAAAAACAAAAGGAAGCTGAAGCCAAGGCGAAAGCAATTGCTGATGCCAAAGCTAAGGCAGAAGCAGAAAGAATCGCTAAAGAGAAGCGTGAGTTAGAAGAGAAAAAGAAAAAATTAGACGCTTTAATTGGTGGCGTTAGTAAATCGGAAGGCACGGCAACAGGTGGTGAAGGCGACGATACTAAAGCAGGCGATAAAGGACAATTAGATGGCGATCCATATGCACCAAGTTATTTTGGTTCAGGAGGCTCTGGAAGTGGTGGTGTAGGTTACGGACTAAATGGTAGAGGAAGCGCATCATATCAAACACTTAAACAAGATTGTAACGAGTCTGGAATGGTGATTGTTAGAATAGTGGTGAATAGAAATGGTAATGTTATTGAAGCAGAACCAGGCGTGAGAGGAACTACTAATACAGCGGCTTGTTTGTTAGAACCCGCTAAAAAAATAGCCTTGTCACATAAATGGCGTCCAGACCCTAATGCACCTACAAAACAAATAGGTTTTGTAAAAGTAAACTTCAAATTAGGGCAATAAGAATGGCGTACCAAGATACACTCAATTGGATGTTTTCTCAACTGCCAATGTATCAACGACAGGGTCAATCGGCATTCAGAAAAGATTTATCAAATACCTTCAAACTAGCCGAACGTTTAAATCACCCAGAAAGGTTTTTTAAAACCATTCATGTGGCAGGCACTAACGGAAAGGGGTCAGTAAGCCACATGCTAGCTTCCATTTTACAAGAAGCAGGTTATAAAGTTGGTTTGTACACATCCCCACACTTAAAAGATTTTAGAGAGCGTATTAAGATTAACGGCCACGTTGTTAGTAAGCAATATGTTACCAGTTTTATAAACAAAAACAAGTCTTTTTTTCAAGAAAACTCACTGTCTTTTTTTGAAATGACCGTAGGCATGGCATTCGAATATTTTTCGAAACAAAAGGTCGACATTGCTGTTGTTGAAGTTGGTCTTGGTGGCCGGTTGGACTCTACAAATATTGTAACACCAGAAGTGTCTGTAATTACAAATATAGGCTTAGATCATACCCAGTTTCTAGGAACCACATTAGAAGCTATTGCCTATGAAAAGGGAGGTATTATAAAACCGAATGTTCCGGTAGTTATAGGAGAAACCCAAATAGAGACAGCGCCTGTTTTTATAGAGTTGGCAAATAAAAATAACGCAAAAATTCTGTTTGCCGATGCTGAGGTTATTGAAACATTTACGTCAGATTTAACAGGTATTTACCAATCAAAAAACATCATTACCGTTATACAGGCCATAAAAGAACTTCAACATAAAGGTTACAATATATCATATCAGAATATAAAGGAAGGCTTGTTGCATGTTGTTAAAAATACGGGCTTCATGGGGCGCTGGCAAATCTTAAGAACCAATCCTAAAGTAGTTTGCGATACCGGACATAATAGAGACGGTTTAAATTACGTGATGAAACAGTTGTCAAACGAAGTGTTTGATGCCTTGCATATTGTTTTTGGGGTTGTAAATGATAAAGATTTAACGTCTATTATAGACATATTACCAAAAAAAGCGACTTATTATTTCTGTAAACCAGATATTCCTCGTGGGTTGGACGCCAAAGAACTTAAAGAGGTTTTAAATGGTTATGGACTAAAGGGTGAGGCTTATGATTCTGTTAATGAAGCATATAATAATGCTTTAAAAAAGGCATCTTTAAACGATTTTATTTTTATTGGTGGCAGTACATTTGTGGTGGCAGAAATAATTTAAATTTTTATTAAAAAAGTTTTTGCAGATTAAAAATCTAGCTTATATTTGCACACCGATTACAGGGGCAATTAGCTCAGTTGGTTCAGAGCATCTCGTTTACACCGAGAGGGTCGGGGGTTCGAATCCCTCATTGCCCACAAAAAAAATCCTAAAGTGTTCACTTTAGGATTTTTTGTTTCTACAATAATGATATATTATAAAAATTAATATATTTATAAATAAAATGGGTCATTAACTCAGTTGGTTCAGAGTGTTACCTTGACAGGGTAGAAGTCACTGGTTCGAATCCAGTATGACCCACATCAAGCACAATCCCAATGTCAAGCATTGGGAATTTTTGTTTCCGGAAAGCCCAAGTCGGAGACTTGCTGGCTTGTAGGAAACAAAAATTCCTAATACGCTGTAGGCGTATGGGATTGTATTTGCAGGAGTGGTTTTTATCTGGATCATTTTAAATAATCTAGTATGACCCACATTTTTAATTCACAACAAAAGGGAGTTTTTATTAGTAGTTTTGTTGAAAATATTAATCTTGTTCTTTGCTGTTTTTAGTGTAAGCTAATCTTCGTGAAGCTTTTCTCATTAAAACATTAATTAAGTCTTCAGTATTACTGCCAATACTTCCGCTAACTTTTTTATTGTAATTCCAGAGTAAAACGCCATCAGCAGCATTATGAACACTCATGTTTATTGTAGCACTATTTGTACTGCCAAAAAAGCCAAATAAAACGCCTAATGCAACCGAAGCACCTTCAGACATTGGTTTATTAGTTTCAAAATCACCAGAAATAACAGCGTCAACTCCTAGTATTTTTGCTAAGTCTTGTGGAGTGAAATCCATAATGTTATTATAATCAATGTTTTGCTTTTTTAACATAGCCGTGGTTGTTCTAGGGTCTTGAACTTCTAAAGACTGAAGATCACCTCTTTTTTTACGTTTCAAAAACCAAGAATACATAGCACTTTGTATGCTTTCGCCTTCAGATTTTTCAACACGATTAAGTTGTTCCGCACTCATGTCTTTCATTTGTTTAGGTCTTAATTTAACCTGAGTTTTAAAAGGAACAATTGCTATGATCTTGTGTGTGCTCGCAATAGCATCAAAGTTTGGGTTTTCATATAAATTAGTTTGTGCCAAAACATTTTGAATGAATGCAAAAAGTAAAAAGGATACTAAAATTTTTTTCATGATGTTGGTGAGTTTTTAATTAGGATGCTAATATATGTTAATTATTCTTACGTAAAAAATAATTATTTTAAACTACTTTTGAAAAAATTATGACAGGACTCGTTTATAAATCTACAGGAAGTTGGTATACGGTAAAAACCCCTTTGGGCGATACCTACGAATGCCGTATAAAAGGTAAATTCCGAATAAAAGGCATTAAAAGTACGAACCCCATTGCGGTAGGCGATTTTGTGGATTTTGAATTGGAAACTGATAACAACCAAGTGTCGGGTGTCATTCATAATATACACGATAGAACTAATTATATTGTTCGGAAATCGGTTAATCTTTCCAAGCAAACGCATATCATAGCATCCAATATCGATCAGGTATTTTTAATGATTACCATTAACAATCCACCAACCTTAACCAGTTTTATCGATCGGTTTTTAGTAACTGCCAATGCTTATTCCATAAAAACCGTATTGCTGTTTAATAAGATAGATACTTATGACGAAGAAACCTTAGATGAAGTTAGATACTTAGCACATATTTACCGAAAAATAGGCTATGAATGCCTTGGTGTTTCAGCCGTAACAGGTAAAAACGTAGATAAGGTAAAAGCTTTAATGCTTAATAAAGTAAGTATGTTTTCGGGACATTCGGGCGTTGGTAAATCGACACTTGTAAATGCTATTGAACCAACGTTGGATATAAAAACCAAAGAAATTTCCACACTTCACATGCAAGGGCAACATACTACAACTTTTGCTGAGATGTTTGACTTAGCTTTTGGAGGGAAAATTATCGATACACCTGGAATAAAAGGTTTTGGAGTGGTGGATATGGATAAAGAAGAAATAGGTGATTATTTTCCTGAAATATTTAAACTAAAACAAGACTGTAAGTTTAATAATTGCTTGCATATTAAAGAACCAAATTGTGCGGTAAAAAAAGCGTTAGATAACGACGAGATTGCCTTTTCGCGCTACCGCAGCTATTTGCAAATTGTAGAAGGGGAAGATGAGCATTATAGAACGGATACTTGGGAAAACCAGTAAACAGTGTTCAGTGAGCAGTGTTCAGTAAACAGTGAGCAGTGTTCAGTAGTAGTTTGCAGTAAAGTTTAATTTCAACATAACAGTTCCCTTTCTTTTGGAAGGATTAGAGATAAGAGATAATGAAAGTAGTCATTCAAAGAGTTTCAAAAGCGAGCGTAACTATTGAGAATGTAAAAGTGGCCGATATTTCAAACGGGCTTTTGGTGTTTTTAGGTATAGTAACTGATGATACGAAAGAAGATATTAAATGGCTATCTAGCAAAACAGTAAACCTTCGTGTTTTTAATGATGAAAATGGGATTATGAATAAATCGCTTTTAGAAGTAGATGGCGATGTTATTGTTGTAAGCCAATTTACGTTACACGCTGCAACCAAAAAAGGCAACCGCCCCAGTTATATTAAAGCTGCAAAACCAGATGTTGCTATTCCGCTTTATGAAGCATTTGTAAAACAAGTAGAAACAGATTTGGGCAAGTCTATACAAACGGGACAATTTGGTGCAGACATGAAAGTGGAATTGATTAACGATGGCCCTGTAACCATCATAATAGATTCAAAAAATAAAGAATAGTGGCCTCCATTTTTGGACATAGCGTTGTTGGTTACACCTTAACAAAAGTTATAGATGCAAACAATACCAAATGGCTGCTCCTTGCTGCTGTTTTTTCTACCATTTTACCCGATTTTGACGTTATAAGTTTCCGTTTAGGAATTCCGTATCAGCACCCTTTAGGGCATCGTGGGTTTACGCATTCTATACTATTTGCTTTTGTATGGGCATTTGTTTTAACGTTCACTTTAGGAAGACATCGTAAACTTATTTGGTTTTTTGTTATTTTTTTAACGACGCTATCGCATGGTATTTTAGATGCGATGACTTCTGGAGGCAAAGGTGTTGGTTTTTTTATTCCTTTTGATAACGAACGGTTCTTTTTTCCTTTTAGAGGAATAAAAGTGTCCCCAATTGGTATAGATAAGTTTTTTTCAGAATGGGGAGCAAAAGTGATTTTTAGTGAAATAAAGTACGTAGTTCTGCCTTGTTTTATTATCTTGTGTGTAAGATTTTTAGTTTTTAAACTAAAAGACTGGTATTATAACGAAATATGATTTTTCTCATCTGATTAATTCTCGTAATATTTTATATTTAAAGTTTTAACTAGAACTCATCTTGACTTTTTTGATTGAAGCGAAAAATAGAGATTTTAGTTCCAGATTTTAGCTTTTTAGCACTTCATAGCAGCGCTACGGAGTAAAAAAAAGGTAAAATATGGGGCAAAAAGATTATTTTGCAGCCAATTGAAAAAGCCAAGATGAGTTCTAAACTTAAAGCACAATTTATGAAGGTAAAGTATATTATTTTATATTTTGTTTTGTTCACAACACTACAAATTTCTTCCCAGGAAAACTTACATGCCAGTTTTTCAATTCCAGCCAATTTAAAGGAAAATGCGAATGCCGTTGTACGCTCTAGCCAATTGGATATCACAATAAATTCTGTTGATGACATGGCCGTTTATGAAAAGCGTATTATAACTATATTAAATAAAGAAGGGAATAGTAATATAGATGCCTTTGTGCATTATGATAATAATGTAAAAATAAAAACATTAGAAGCTTTAGTGTTTAACCAATCTGGGGCACTTATTAAAAAAGTTAAAAAGAACGATTTTAAAGATGTGAGTGCTGTAGATGGAGGTACTTTATATTCAGATTCTAGGGTTAAGTATTTAGAATATACACCTATTTCATATCCATATACCGTAGAGTTTGTTTGTGAAATCAACACCAAAAATACGGCATTTATTGAGTCGTTTACGCCGGTTAACGACCATTTTTTAAGTGTTGAAAACAGTTCATATACTATAAATTTTCCAAGCGATATAACGATTAGAACCAAGGAAAAGAATTTAGAAGGACTTGATGTATCTAAGGAGTCACTTCAAAATAAAATAAGTTATACAGTAAAAAATATAGAAGCTATAAAACCGGAAGCTTATAGTCCTGCTTTTAGAAATATAGTTCCTGTAGTATTACTAGCTACTAATAAGTTTAGTTATGAAGGAGTTTATGCTGAAGTTGAAGATTGGGAAAGTATGGGTAAATGGTTTTATAATAATTTGCTTAGTGGAAGATCAGAGTTAAATGATGAAACTAAAAAGCAAATTTTGTATTTGGTTGAAGGTGTTAGCGATCCAATAGAAAAAGCTAAAATAGTTTATCAATATGTGCAGGAAAATACCCGCTACATAAGTGTTCAGGTTGGTATAGGAGGTATGCAGCCAATTTCAGCAAAGCAAGTTGATTTGGTTAAATATGGAGATTGTAAAGGATTATCAAATTATACCAAGGCACTTTTAGATATAGTAGGCGTGAAGTCTAACTATACAAGGCTCTATGCATCTCCTACAAATCAAATTAGTGTAGAAAAAGACTTTGTTTCATTTGGTGGACAAACTAACCACGTTATTCTAAACATCCCAGTAGAAAACCAAGACGATATTTGGTTGGAATGTACCAGCCAAAAACTTCCATTTGGTTTTATAGGCGATTTTACCGACGACAGAGATGTGTTAGTAATAACCCCCGAAGGCGGGAAAATAAAGCACACAAAAAAATACCATACCAACGAGAATTTACAAGTAATAAAAGGAGGTTACAAGGTATCCGCCAACGGTGATATTGATGTAAGCATACATGTTAATTCTAAAGGAATTCAATATGATGATAAATATTGGTTAGAAACCGAAACAGAGCGGGATTTAGATACCCATTACAAAAAACGTTGGAGATATGTTAATGGTATGAGCATAAATAACATGCAGATTAATAACGATAAAATAAATAATGAGTTTATTGAAGCCATTAGTTTCGTTGCGCCCAATTATTCTAAACTTGTAGGCGATAGAATGTTGCTTCCAGTAAATGCGTTAAATAGAAATACCGATATCCCAGACCGATATAGGGATAGAAAATTGCCGCTTAAAATTAAAAGAGGTTTTAAAGATGTCGATGAAATTGAAATTAAGTTACCAACAGATTTTACTATAGAATCATCTCCTAATAATATGGTTATAGAAAATAAATTCGGCAGCTATAAAGCCGAAATTATAGTTAAAGACACCTCTACCATACTTTATAAACGCGAGTTGTTAATTAACGATGGCGAATACCCAAAAGAAGATTACGAGGCTTATAGAGAGTTCTATAAAGAAATAAATAAACTAGACAATTCAAAAATAGCATTAATTAAAAACCAATAATAAATGAGAATTACAACACTATTATTAGGCCTTTGCTTTTGTTTTAACACATTTGCTCAAAATTTTAGTTTTGGCAAAGTTTCAAAAGAGGAATTAGAGGAAAAATTTAATCCATTGGATTCTTCGGCAAACGCAACCTATTTGTATAAATATAGAAGAACATATATGCAATATAGACAAGAAGAAGGATTTTCGTTGGTTACTGATATACAAGAACGAATTAAGATATATAACCAAGAAGGATTTGATTATGCGACCAAAGAAGTGAATCTTTATAAAAGAGGAAATGACGACGAACAAATTTCAAGTTTAAAGGGATATACACATAACTTAGTAGAAGGTAAGTTAGTCGAAACAAAGCTTGAAAAAGACGGTATCTTTAAAACAGAAGAATCTAAGTATCGTAATCAAACAAAATTTACAATGCCAAATATAAAGGAAGGTTCTGTTATAGAATACAAATATACAATTACGTCCCCTTTTTATTGGAATATTGATGATTTTGAATTTCAGAATGACATTCCCATAAAACTTGTAGAAGCTGTATTTGAAGCTCCAGAGTATTTCAATTTTAAGCCAATTCCCAAAGGATATTTTGGTTTTAAACCAACAACCGAAGCTAAAAGGGATGTGATAAGATTTTCAAGTACGAATAGAGGAGCCGGTGGTTTTAATGGTTCGAACGGAACAACATTTAGTTCTTCGGAATTAGAATTTATAAAAAACACATCAACATATAAACTTTCTAATGTCCCAGCTTTAAAAGATGAGCCTTTTGTAAATAATATTAATAATTACCGTTCGGCAGTTAAATATGAATTGTCTTATACAAAGTTTCCAAACTCACCATTAAAATATTTTTCTACAACTTGGGAAGATGTTGTTAAAACTATTTATGAAAGTCCAAGTTTTGATATTGAATTAGATAAAACAGGTTATTTTGAAGAAGATATTGATGCTTTGATAAATAGCATTTCAGATCCACTAGCAAGGGCATCATTAATTTATAATCATGTAAAGAGCAGGGTCAAATGGAATGGCTATTACGGAAAATATACCGATGGTGGTGTGCGTAAGGCATATAAAGACCAAGTAGGCAATGATGCCGAAATAAATTTAATGTTAACAGCTATGTTAAGATATGCTGGGTTAAACGCAAATCCTGTTTTGGTGAGTTCAAGGAACAATGGCATTCCCTTGTTTCCAACATTAGACGGTTATAACTATGTTGTTTCAGCCATAGAAACATTAGATGGTGTTATATTGTTAGACGCTACGAGTAAATACAGTACACCAAATATTTTGCCTTTTAGAACATTAAATTGGGAAGGTAGAATTGTTCGAAAAGATAAAAGTTCTTCTACAATAAGTTTGTATCCAAAAGAGAAGTCTAAAAAAACGGTATCAATAATTGCAAGTTTAAAAGATACTGGTAGTTTAGAAGGGGGAATTAGAACTGTGAAAACCAATCATGATGCCATGATTTATAGAGAGCAATATTTAGAAGCCGATAAAAACCAATATTTGGAAAAACTTGAAAGCAAGTACAATAATATGGAGATAGATGGGTTTGAGGTTAAAAACGAAATGGATTTATCTAAGCCTGTTATGGAATCATTTAAATTCACTTTAGAAAACCAAGCAGATATTATAGCAGATAAGTTATATTTTTCTCCTCTATTCTTTTTAAGAACAAAAGAAAGTCCATTTAAACTAGAAAAAAGAGAGTTCCCTGTAGATTTTGGTTACCCTTCAAGTAACAAATACATGGTAAATATTGACCTTCCAGAGGGTTATAAAGTTGAAGTTATTCCAGAGCCATTGGTTATAACTATGCCAGATAACTTGGGAACATTTAAATACAATATATCTGCAAGCGATAAAAAAATTCAGTTGGTTATAGATACAGAAATAAACGAATCGATTATATCTCCTATATATTATGAAGCTTTAAAAGAGTATTTTAGAAAAATGGTAGAAAAAGAAGCAGAACAAATAGTATTAACTAAAGTATAGATCCTAATTAGGGTTTTAAACCTTGATTGGGTTAAAAAACTAAAAACATGAACATAAAAAACGCGCAACAAGTAGTAGATAACTGGATAAAAGACCACGGAGTTCGTTATTTCAACGAACTCACCAATATGGCACAACTTACGGAAGAAGTAGGTGAGGTAGCCCGTATTATTGCCCGTCGATATGGAGAGCAAAGCGAAAAAGAAAGCGATAAAGATAAAGATCTTGGCGAAGAACTTGCCGATGTGTTGTTTGTAGTGTTATGCTTAGCAAACCAAACGGGAGTCGATTTGCAGCAAGCTTTCGACAAACGAATGGATAAGAAAGCAAAACGAGATCATGATAGGCACCATAATAATGAAAAATTAAAATAAATTATAAGTATATTTGAGCGCTTCTTTTAAGAAGCGTTTTTTATGGTCAGTTCTAGCGTGTCACACTGAGCTTGTCGAAGTACAATCGAGAACTATATTAGCTTTTAACTTATAAAATGAATATTACACTTCAAAAATCGCAAATTGCAAATCGTCAATCTAAAGTTACCATTACAGGTTCTAAAAGCGAATCGAACAGATTGTTACTTTTAAAAGCTCTGTACCCAACCATTAATCTAGAAAATGTTTCAAATTCAGATGATAGTTGTTTAATGACCGAGGCTTTAAAATCAGTTTCCGAAGTTGTCGATATTCATCATGCAGGTACCGCCATGCGATTTTTAACAGCCTATTTTTCTATTCAAGAAGGCCATGAAGTAACGCTTACAGGTTCTAAACGAATGAAAGAGCGTCCCATTCAAATTTTGGTAGAGGCACTTCAAGAACTTGGTGCTGACATTGAATATGTTGAAAATGCAGGTTATCCACCTATAAAAATCAAAGGAAAAAAACTACTTAAAAATAAAGTATCATTACAAGCCAATGTTAGTAGTCAATATATTTCAGCTTTATTATTGATAGCTTCAAGGCTTGAAAACGGATTGGAGTTAACCCTTAAGGGTGAAATAACCTCAGTACCTTATATAAAAATGACGCTTAGTTTATTGGACGAAATTGGTGTTGAATCTTCATTTGTTGGCAATACAATTACCATAAAACCTAACACCCAACACCTAGCACCTACAACTTTAACAGTAGAGTCGGATTGGTCTTCAGCATCTTATTATTTTAGTATTGTGGCACTTTGTGACGTTGGAACAGAGATTACACTATCATCATACAAAGAAAACTCCCTGCAAGGTGATTCTGTTTTGGTAGAAATCTATAAACATTTTGGGGTGACATCAACTTTTAATGGTAATAGTGTCACGCTTAAAAAAGAAACTTTCAACTTTGAACCTTTAACTTTAAACTTGCAGAATGCGCCCGATATTGCCCAAACCATAGCCGTAACTTGTTTTGCTTTGGGAATGCCTTGTGATTTAACGGGACTTCACACCTTAAAAATTAAAGAAACCGATAGGTTAGTGGCTTTAAAAACCGAAATAGAAAAATTAGGAGGAAACGTTGATATAACAGATAAATCTTTACATCTGTCAGCTTCAAACGCCATAAAAGAATACGTGCCTATTGCGACTTATAACGATCATAGAATGGCTATGGCATTTGCACCATTAGCACTCAAAACACCAATAGTTATTGAAGATGCTGAGGTGGTTTCAAAATCGTATCCAACCTTCTGGGATGATCTTGAATCTATAGGTTTTAAAATAACTAAATAATAATCACGTATTTACTTGACAAGGCCTATCTCACAATCGTATATTTGCAGCCTGATTTTTAAAAGCTAAAGCAAAAACTTTAAACTTTTAAACTTTTAAACTTTTAAACTTTATTTTAAATGAAATTATCACACTTTGGTTTTAATTTACCAGAAGAATTATTAGCAGAATACCCTGCGGAAAATAGAGATGAATCTCGTTTAATGGTTTTGGATAGAAAAAAGCAAACCATCGAACACAAAATGTTTAAAGATATTATCAACTATTTTGATGAAGATGATGTTTTAATTCTAAATAACACTAAAGTATTTCCTGCTAGATTATATGGTAATAAAGAAAAAACAGGGGCAAGAATTGAGGTGTTTTTATTAAGAGAGTTAAACGAGGAGCAACGCCTTTGGGATGTGCTGGTAGATCCTGCGCGTAAAATAAGAATTGGTAATAAACTATACTTTGGTGACGACGATACATTAGTAGCAGAGGTTATTGATAACACGACATCTCGTGGCCGTACATTGCGTTTTTTGTATGATGGATCTTATAAAGAATTCCGTAGAAAATTAAACGAATTAGGTGAAACGCCACTTCCAAAATACATAAAAAGAGAAGTACAGCCCGAAGATGAAGAACGTTACCAAACCATTTACGCTAAAAATGAAGGTGCTGTAGCGGCTCCAACTGCTGGACTTCATTTTTCAAAACATCTATTAAAGCGTTTAGAAATTAAGGGTGTTAAATTTGCCGAGGTTACGTTGCATGTTGGTTTAGGAACTTTTAATCCAGTTGAAGTTGAAGATCTTTCTAAACACAAAATGGATAGTGAAGAGCTTAAAATAGATGAAAAAGCAGTAGAAATAGTAAATAAAGGCATTCAAAATAAAAAACGTGTTTGTGCGGTAGGTACTACGGCAATGCGTGCTATAGAAAGTTCGGTCTCATCAGGTGGGCGATTAAATGAAGTTGATGGATGGACAAACAAATTCATTTTTCCTCCTTACGATTTTAGTATCGCTAACTGCATGATTACTAACTTTCATACACCAAAATCAACCTTGTTAATGATGGTTTCGGCATTTGCAGGTCACGATTTTATTAAAAAAGCTTACGAAGAAGCCGTAAAAGAAAAGTATAAATTCTACAGTTATGGCGATGCCATGCTAATCATATAAATTCTAAAGAGCCTTGTTAATTCAAGGCTTTTTTATTCCTGTGAAAGCAAAGCATTCTAAGTAATTTTTACGTATTACCACACCCTTTGTCTGCGCTCAAGATAAGCAGTTGCATTATCGGCAGTCACTTCCCTATGGAAAAAACAAAAGAGCTTCGACAAAATCTCAATCGTTAATGCAAATCACAACTCCAACTCATAAATCGTCAATCGTTACTCGTCAATCGTTAATTGAACAAATCGTGATACATGAATCGTGAAACGTGTAAATAAAAAATCTTAAATCGTTAAACAAACAGTTTCCCTCCATTGGAGGGATTAAGGGAGGATATTTTCCCTATTTTTGCATCACTTATGGCAACAACAAAAAAAGATATTCGTGCATTGAGCAAAGAACAACTTCGTGAGTTCTTCGAAAAACAAGGTGATAAAGCCTTTCGTGGCAATCAGGTTTATGAATGGTTGTGGCAAAAAGGAGCGCATACATTTGATGATATGACGAATGTTTCCAAAGAAACCCGTCAAATGCTGGAAGATAATTTTGTCATCAACCATATAAAAGTCGATACTATGCAGCGTAGTAGCGATGGCACGGTTAAAAATGCAGTGCGTTTGCACGATGGCTTAATTGTAGAGTCTGTCTTAATTCCAACAGCAACTAGAACAACGGCATGTGTGTCAAGTCAAGTAGGTTGTAGTTTAGATTGTAGATTTTGTGCCACAGCGCGTTTAAAACGTATGCGTAATTTAAACCCCGATGAAATTTACGATCAAGTAGTTGCCATCGATAACGAAAGCAAATTGTATTTCAATCGACCATTAAGTAATATCGTATTTATGGGTATGGGTGAACCACTTATGAATTATAATAACGTTATTAAAGCCATCGATAAGATTACATCTCCCGAAGGTTTGGGAATGTCGCCAAAACGTATAACCGTTTCAACATCGGGCGTGCCTAAAATGATAAAAAAGATGGCAGATGATGCCGTGAAATTTAATTTAGCGGTCTCGTTGCATTCAGCTATCGATGCGGTTAGAACTACCATTATGCCTTTTAATGAAAATTTTCCGTTAGACGATTTACGAGAAGCTTTAGAATATTGGTATGCTAAAACCAAGCGCAAAATAAGCTATGAATACGTGGTTTGGAAAGGCATTAACGATACACAAAAAGATATTGATGCTTTTGTGAAATTCTGTAAATATGTGCCCTGTAAAGTCAATATTATTGAATACAACCCTATTGATGATGGTGAGTTCCAACAAGCATCAAACGAAGCACTGGAAAATTATATCGCTACCTTAGAAAAAAACAGAATTGTAGTGAATGTACGCCGAAGTAGAGGTAAAGACATTGATGCGGCATGCGGACAATTAGCAAATAAAAGTTAAAAGGTATTTTTGTTATATGTGTTATGGCTAGAACCTGCTTGCTAAATAATGAATTCAATAACAAACTTTTTAATTTAATTCATTTGAAATCGCCATGATTTGGAAACGCAATTGATAATCATCGAACACCAATGAAAATAACATTTGTGAGATAAACACCAATAAAAATAAAGCGATACCATATGACTTATAAAAAAAATAGATATTTACATATGAAATAGTATATTTAAACTCTGAATGAAAATAGTAGAGCAAATAAAACAACCCATAGCCTTTGAAATGGACCTTTTCGAGCAAAAGTTCTTGCTTTCAATGTCTAGTAAAGTGGCTTTACTTAACAGAATTACAACTTATATAGTAAACCGAAAAGGCAAGCAAATGCGTCCCATGTTTGTGTTTTTGGTGGCAAAAATGGTATCGAACGGTGAAGTAAGTGAGCGTACCTACAGAGGTGCTTCGGTTATTGAGCTCATCCACACGGCTACTTTGGTGCATGATGATGTGGTGGACGATAGCAACCGCCGCCGCGGATTTTTCTCTGTAAATGCCCTTTGGAAGAATAAAATAGCCGTTTTAATTGGTGATTATCTGTTGTCAAAAGGCTTGCTTTTAAGTATTGATAATAGCGATTTTGATTTACTCAAAATCATCTCTATTGCGGTACGTGAAATGAGCGAAGGCGAATTGCTTCAAATTGAAAAAGCCCGTAAACTTGATATTACAGAAGCTGTTTATTATGAAATTATACGTCAAAAAACAGCCACTTTAATCGCTGCGTGTTGTAGTTTGGGTGCTGCTTCTGTAAAACCAGAGTCGCTTCATGTAGAATCTATGCGTAAGTTTGGTGAGCTTATAGGTATGGCATTTCAAATAAAAGATGATTTATTTGATTATAGTGACGACCAAATAGGGAAACCAACGGGTATTGATATTAAAGAGCAAAAAATGACTCTGCCTTTAATTTATGTGCTAAATCAAGCCGATAAAAAAGATAAAAAGTGGTTGATCAATTCCATAAAAAACCATAATAAAGACACAAAACGCGTTAAGGAAGTAATAGCTTTTGTTAAAAACAATGGCGGTTTAGATTATGCCATCACTAAAATGAAGCAGTTTCAAGAAGAGGCACTACAAATTCTTCAAACCTATCCAGAATCTGATTATAAAAGTTCACTAGTATTGATGGTGAATTATGTTATTGACAGAAAGAAGTAAAATGAGATATCTTTTTATTCTAAAAAAAGCATTATAAAATGACGTTTAGTTTGTCAGACTGAGCTTGTCGAAGTCCATTACTGCCACTTTTTTCAGATAGCTTCGACAGGCTCAGCTTGACAGGCTGTTTTAATGCCATTTCCTTTCTCTTTTTTAAATCTAAAGAAGTTTGTCGAAGTCCCAAAATTTAAAAAATGTCATTGGTGTTCACTTCATATTATTTTATAATATTGGTTTTGCATAATACTTTTTCTTCAACCAAAACGAAACCCGAACCAATAAAATCAATGCGGGAACTTCGACCAATGGACCAATGACTCCTGCAAATGCTTGTCCTGAATTCAGCCCGAAAACTGCAATGGCAACTGCAATCGCCAATTCAAAATTATTTCCTGCTGCCGTAAAAGCAACTGAAGCTGTCTTGTCGTATTCCGCCCCTATTGCCTTGGTAAAGAAAAAACCAATAATAAACATGAAGCTAAAATAGATAAGTAAAGGAATTGCAATAATCAATACATCCATTGGGATTTCAACGATTAATTCTCCCTTCAATGAGAACATAACCACAATGGTAAATAAAAGGGCAATCAAGGTCATTGGTGATATGGTTGGAATGAATTTCTTTGTGTACCATTCCTCACCTTTTAGCTTCACTAAAATGAGCCTGCTCAATATTCCCATTACGAAAGGAATCCCTAAATAAATAGCGACACTTTCTGCAATGGTGCCGATTGAGATATCCACAATAGCACCTTCAAATCCGAAATAGGGTGGAAGAACGGTTATAAAAATCCATGCATAAAAACTATAGGCAAACACTTGAAAAATACTGTTCAAAGCAACCAATCCTGCACCATATTCACTACTGCCTTCAGCAAGGTCGTTCCATACCAAAACCATTGCAATACAACGAGCCAAACCAATTAATATGAGTCCAACCATATATTCGGGATAGTCACGTAAAAATGTAATAGCTAATACAAACATTAAAACAGGGCCAATTATCCAATTTAGAATAAGCGAAATCGAAAGGATTTTTGTGTTTCTGAAAACTTTCGGCAACAGAGAATAGTTAACCTTTGCCAGAGGCGGGTACATCATTAATATTAAGCCGATTGCAATGGGGATATTTGTTGTTCCGCTACTAAACGAATTTATGATGTTGGGAAATGTAGGGATAAGATATCCAAGTCCAACGCCGATAGCCATGGCGACAAATATCCATAAAGTCAGATTTCTGTCAAGGAAACTTAATTTTTTTGTTGCCATTCTTTATGAATTGATTAGAGAAAAAACGTAAAATAATTCGGTTGCAATTTGCAGACTTCTTTCATTGTATTTTTCAGTCTGTTGTGGCGTGTTGTCAAATGCTTTTGGGTCTTCAAAAGTTATAGGAATACGTTTCTCTGCTCCTGGAACAAACGGACATGCTTCATTTGCTGAATCACAGGTCATAATAGCTGCAAATCCAGATTTCGGATTAAAATCATCATCCAGTTTTTTTGAAAATCCAATAATAGGATGCTCGTTTTTAGCGTATTTAATACTGTAAACAGGGTTGTTGCCTTCTGAAATCGTTTTGACTTCAAAACCTGAATTTTGCAACGTTTTTGCCGCCATTGGGAAAAGTGCCGTAGCTTCTGTGCCACCTGAATAACAAAACACATTTTTAATATTAAAGTAGTTAGCCATTGTTTGTGCCCAAACTTGTGACAAATGACTCCTTCGTGAATTGTGGGTACAGATAAAGTTGATTCGAATGTCCTGTCCATTTGAAACTTTTAACTGAATAAAATCAGCTAGCGGTTGTAAAACAGCTTTACGTTCATCTGTAATAGCTTGGGGATTTAATCCCTTGATTAATTTTTCTATTCCTGAAAATAAGGTTGATTGTGTTGTTGTCATTTTCTTAACGTTTGTTTTATTGTTAGCAACAATTTCCATCTGGCGAACAACAAGGTTCATTGTTCAAATCAGCTAATTTTACTTTCGTTTTTTCTGTAGGAACCCCGCATTTGTCCTTCGCTAAACAATCGGTTTGTTTAGATGTCAATAAGAAATTTTTACCGTCGAAATCCAATCCAAATTTTTGTATGGTTTCGCCTTGAAACTCCACTTCTATTTCTACATCTTCCAAACCTAAAACCTTTTCAGACAATTCTATGATGTGGATGAGCTTTTCCGGATGCAATCTGTGGTTATAGTCGTTGGCATTCCAAAGTTGAAAGTTTACCACTTCTTCATTTCTTACGGTGCCACCACAATCAATAAAATGTTTTGTGATTTTACCAACTTCTGTAACATGAAAGTGGCTAGGGACTAAAGTTCCGTTTGGCAATTGAAAACCTATGGTTTCTAATTCTTTTAATACTAATTTTACTTCTGATAGTTTCATCTGTTTATTTTTTTTGATTAATAAATCTTTTAGCATGTTCGTTTCACAACTATATTTATTTATTGCGATGATACGATTAATGAATTCAAATTTTTTTAACAACAATCTGCTTTAGGTATGTCCTGGTTTAAAAATTGGTGCATAACATCTTTCATTTTAGACCAATTTTCGGTGTTGATACAATAGCAAACGCTTGTTCCTTCCACATTTCCTTTAATTAAGCCTAAATGCTTTAATTCTTTTAAATGCTGTGAAATTGTAGGTTGAGCCAATCCTATTTCACTGACCAAATCACCACAAACACAAGAGTTGATTTTGAATAAGTGCTGTAGAATGGCTACCCTTGCAGGGTGTCCAAAGACTTTGGCGAACAAAGAAATTTCGTTTTGCTCATCGGTAAACATGTCGGTTTTGGCTAATCCCATTTTTTATTTAATTGTTTCATTGCAATATTACGATTAATGTATGGGATATCAAAAATATTTTACATATTTTTTTAAAAATTTACTGTTGCTGCTGTTGTTGAATATGTTCTAAGTTGCGTTGGTAGCTATTGTTTGTGTTAGAACCTGTAAAGGTATTTGGTGGTATAATAGTAGCTTCTTGTTGTCTTGAGGTGCTAATCTCTACTTTGACAAACAGGTCAGATTCTACTTTTCTTTTAAAAACACCTTTTACAGGAGAACAATCGGCATAATCCCTACCCACGGCTAAACGAACATGGTTTTCGTTTGCAATGGCATTATTTGTTGGGTCTAAACCTAGCCAGCCATAAAACGGGATATAAACTTCAATCCAGGCGTGGGTGGCGCCTTCTCCTCTGGATATGTCACCAGAGGGACAAATATAACCGCTAACGTAACGTGCTGGAATACCAGACATTCTAGTCATTTGCAGTAAAATATTAGTGAAATCTTGACAAACGCCAGCTTTTAAATTCCAAACATCATCTAAAGTAGAGTCTACGTTAGTAATACCTTTTATGTATTTAAAGTTGGTATAAACATATTCGCAAAGCTCTAAAGCAGCTTTAAAAGGTGTTTTTTCAATAAGATTTTTTTCTTTAATTAAATTTAAAATATCGTCAGATCCATTAAAAGAGACGTGTTTTAAAAAATCAAAGACTTCGACATCATATTTTTCCGATTTTATTTTATCCCATTGGGTTTTGATATCTATAGTGTCATCTGGAAATAATCTATCATAAGTTATGACTTCAATTTCAGATACAATAGATAATTCATCATGTGGTTCTGGTATAAAAAATGTGCCTATCCTGTTGTTGTAAAAATCAGTATATGTTTCAATGAAGGGATTGTTTGTAACCGATAAAAAATGAGAGACAACCTTTTGATAAGGATCATTTATAGGGTGTAATCTAATTAAATTTGCACCATCAATTACAGGATTGCTATAACTGTATTTTGTAATATGTTTTATATAGAATGTTGGCATAATAATTTTAAAAAAAAATCAATTTGCTTTAGAAAAGTAAACCGAATTAATATTTGCGGAAATATTTCTTATATCGTCTTTAATTCCTTCAATATAATTGTGCAAACCTTGCGCATTGATACTTTCAATTGTGGTATATTTAATGGTACTTTCTAGCTTTCCAAGCAAAAATTCTAAACTATTTTTTTCAAGTTCGTTACTTTCAATAAGTTGATTGATGTGTCTGCTTAATTTGTTTACGCAATAATACACCGATCTTGGGAATAATTTGTCTTGGAAAACCATACTTATTATGTGATCTTCATTAAAAGTAGATTTATGGGTTTTTAAATATAATTGATAACCACCAACCGATAGCAATAAATTTTTCCAGTAGAAGCTTTTTTCTAAATTGTCAGACGTTTTTCCTATTTCAATTAGTTTAAGTGCTGTGAAATCTGAAATTTGTATAACACGTTCTAAAAACTTGCCAACGTTCATAAAGTTGTATGCAGCACCTCGTTCTTGTGTAATATCCGAGGTTCCGTAATAAATTAAATGAAACTTCCTAAGGTCTTCTAAAAACTGTACTGGGTCTTCTTCCCGAAGCCTTCTTGATAGGTCATTATTGGTAAGATAAAGGTAGTAGTTGTTGATGCATAGCCAAAGTTCTCTAGAAATATGTTCTTGAACACTGCGAGCATTTTCTCTTGCCTTTGTAACAATATTTAAAATGGAATTAGCATTACTAGGGTTTAATACCATAAAATCTATGCATTCAATGGGATCTTCCGTATAAAACTTATTTTCTGAAGTGGTAAAATTATTAATAATTGGTGTCCATGAAAATAGTTCGGGAGAGTCTTGGTTTGCATAAAAATTTACTTTTAGTAAACTTAAGATACCATTGCCTCGTTCCATATATCTATCTAACCAAATAAGGTTATTTGCTACTCTACTTAACATATTTTAATATTTTCTGAATTATTGCAATACCCATGTGTCTTTGCTGCCACCGCCTTGAGAGCTGTTAACCACCAATGAACCTTTTTTAAGAGCGACTCTAGTAAGACCACCTGGACAAATGTCGATATCATTTTTTCCGGCAAGGGCAAAGGGGCGCAAATCGATACAGCGTGGTGATAGTTGTCCATTGATATAGCAAGGAGCTGTTGATAAGCGTAGTATGGGCTGCGCAATGAAATTTTCGGGTCTTTTCTTAACGTTATCCAAATAATCTTTTATTTCGGCGTCGGTTGCTTCATGGCCCATTAGCATGCCATAGCCACCGCTACCATCGGTTTTTTTAATAACCATTTCCCGAATGTTTTTGGTGACATACTCAAGTTCATTTGGTCGTCCTAATTGATAGGTTTCAATGTTTTTTAAAATAGGATCTTCATTTAAATAATATTTAATCATGTCAGGCACGTAAATATAAATAGCCTTATCGTCTGCAATACCGGTTCCAGGTGCGTTTACAATATTTACATTGCCTTTTCTGTAAGCAGCCATAATACCCGCTACTCCTAAAATACTTTGCGCGTTAAATTCCAAAGGATCTAAATAATCATCGTCAACACGTCTGTAAATAACATCTACTTGTTTTAAACCGTTAGTGGTTTTCATGTAAACAAAGTGGTTTTTCACTACCAAATCGGTGCCTTCAACCAATTCAATTCCCATTAATCGAGCTAGGGTTGTGTGTTCGTAATAGGCAGAATTATAGATGCCAGGAGTTAATAGTACAATATTAGGGTTTATGAGGTTCGAAAGTTCTTTAAGCTTTTTATAAAGCATGTCAGGATAATTAGAAACCGACCGTACTTGGCTTTTTGGTAAAATACCAGGAAACAAACGTTTGGAAATTTCTCTGTTTTCCAGCATATAGCTAACACCCGATGGTGTTCTTAAGTTGTCTTCAAGCACATAAAATTCACCATCATTATTTCTTATCAAATCTACTCCGGAAATGTGTATATATATATCGTAAGGTACTTTTACACCTTTCATTTCACGTAAAAAATTTGGGCAAGAGTAAATTAAGTCGACAGGAATAAGGCCATCTTTAATTATGAACTGCTCGTTATAAATATCTTTTATAAATAGGTTTAGAGCTTTAAGGCGTTGCTTAATGCCTCTTTCAATTTTGTCCCATTCTTGAGCTGTTATAATTCTTGGAACAATATCAAAAGGAAATATTTTTTCGATACCTTCATTATCGTTATAAACCGTAAAGGTAACGCCTTGGCTCATAAATAACTGTTTGGAAAGGTCTTCTTTTTTAGTGAGTTTTTCGGGTGAAGTTTTTTTAAGGTATTCAATAAAGCCTTCGTATTGAGCTCTGAATTCTTTATTTTCACAGTACATTTCATCCCAAGTGTTTGGTAGTTTTTCGTAAGACGAGAAAAGATGATTGTCATTCATATATTATAAGCTATAATACCAAATATAGCAAATTCATTAAATAATATACAGTTATTTATGTATTTGATTAAATAAAATTTATCATTTATTTCAATTTGATGAAAATAATTTGAAATTTTAACAAATGACTTATTTTTTGCTACTTTAATTATATTCTAAATAATTTTCAGAAAAAAGCATGTATTTAATTTACTAAACTGTATTGAACCCATTTAAATTTTTAGCAAACGGTAAAAAAACGTCTTTTTTTGTCCATGTACCTCCCAGCTCATTCCCTAAAAACAGTCCAGTGTGTTATTTTAGAAATGAGCCAGCTCATGCAGGGTTAAATTTTCGTTTCAATTAAAAAAGTTTAAACGAGTTCATTTACTAATAACACAACTTAAAGTTATATTTGAGAACTTGTCTTGACCTTTTTCAATTGGCTGCAAAATGATCTTTTTGCCCCATATTTTACCTGTTTTTTTACTCCGTAGCGTTGCTATGAAGTGCTAAAAAGCTAAAATTTAGGACAAAAGTTTCTATTTTTCGCTTCAATCAAAAAGGTCAAGACGAGTTCTAAGAAAAATAATTTGCACTAGGCAACCATTAACATAAAATTGGCGTCTTTATAAACAGAAGGCTAAATGAAATCATTTTTGAAAGTCATACAACTCCATAAAAACGAATCGGCACTCATTAAAAGTGCCATTAAAAACAATCGTGAATCGCAGCATGTGCTGTATGAGTTGTACGCACCAAAAATGCTGAGCGTTTGCAGGTATTATATTAAAGATTTGCAGCATGCTGAAGAAGCCATGCTTAATGGATTTTTTAAAGTATTTTCCAATTTAAGCAGTTATAGGGCGGAAGGTAGTTTTGAAGGATGGATTCGGCGAATTATGGTAAGAGAATCTATTTCGTTTTTAAGACAGCAAAAGCAAATCGAATTTTCTGTTGAAGAAGTCGATTTTAAAAATGATTACAATAACCATATAAACACAGATATTGAGGTTGCCCAAATACAACAACTTATAGATGGGCTTCCAGAAGGCTATAAAATGGTATTCGTTATGTATGCCATTGAAGGATATAAACATCATGAAATTGCAGATATGCTTGGTATTACCGAAGGCACATCAAAATCCCAGTTATATAAAGCACGAAAAATGCTTCAGGAACGGTTACAGGAATTGGAAAAAATAACAAGTTATGGAATCAAATAAATTTGACAACAGTATAAAAGATAAACTAGAAAGCAGAAGCTTACAGCCATCAAACAATGCATGGGCGAAACTTTCGGAACGTTTAGAAAAGGAAGATAAAAAACAAAATAACAAAGCTATTTGGTGGTTGGGTATTGCAGCCAGTGTTGTAGGTGTTTTGTTTGTTGCATTTCAATTTTTTAATACCGAAGAAGTGAAGCCCGTAATAGTCGATTCACCAAGAGTTATTCAGAAAAATGAAAACACACAAGTTGCTGTTGACGAAGTAAAAGTGTCAAAGGGTGTCGAAAAAGAAATACAGATTAATGAGAAGACCGAAAAACTTCCGTTAAAACATGATTCAACCATTCAAATTAATGAAAATCCTGTTGCTATTACTAAGTACAAAGCCTTAATTAAAAAAGAAGAAGTGCTTCAACCGGTAAAAGTAGCGCAAGAAAGTTTAACGTTTGAAGCCCAAAAAATACAGGATGTTGTAGCTAAAGTACAGCTGCTAAAAGATAATAACCAAGAGGTTTCGGATGCTGTTATTGATGCGCTGTTGCTTGAGGCACAACAAGAAATGCGATTGAAACAATTATATAATGAGACGAGTGGCGTGGTCGATGCCAATATGTTGCTTCAAGATGTTGAAAACGATTTAGACCAATCCTTTAGAAGTAAAGTTTTTGAAGCTATAAAAGCGAGCTATAATTCGGTAAAAACAGCTGTGGCACAACGAAACAATTAATAAATTCCTGAGAAAGTAGGAATCCCAGCAATAAATGGAAAAAACATAATTTATATACTATAAACAATTCATCAATCAATAATCATTAACAAATGCTGAAATAGCCTCTCGACTGTATTCAAGGTGACATTTCAGCATAAAAAAACGAACAGTTATGCAAACAATTACCAAGTATTTAGCGTTAGCTGCGCTATGTTTAAGTGTGCAATTCATCAATGCACAAGACACAATCCAAAAGACAAATAACAAGGACAAAATTGAAGCCTTGCTAAAAGTAAAAGAGCAAATTCAAAATGAAGAACGTGACTTTTTAAAAGTAGAAGTTGAAGCCATTAATAAACGGTTGGAAAACGGTACTATTACTGATACTGAAGCTGAAATACTAAAAAAGGAAGCGGCAAAAAAACGTGCCTTAAATATTGAAAATCGCATGGCTATTATTGATAATAAAATAGCGCTTTTGGAACGAAATGAAGATGGTTACCAAACCAATAACGATGAAGACACCTCTGAAATTGGTATTAGTATAGGAGGTGATGAGGGTAGCTTTGCAGGTTTTAGAATTAAAAAAGATAACAAACCTAAAAAATACGATTTACGAACTACAAGCGATTTTGTTTTGGCATTCGGATTAAACAATGCCATTATTGAAGGTGAAAAGCTAGACAATTCACCCTATAAATTTGGCGGGTCACGTTTTTTTGAAATAGGATGGGCATGGAAAACACGTGTGTTTAAAGAATCTAATTTTATGCGCTTTAAATATGGATACTCCTTTCAGATAAATGGTTTAAAACCAATCGATAACCAGTATTTTGTTCAGCAAGGAAACCAAACAGCTTTAGAGGTTTTTCCTGAGGATTTAAAAAAATCGAAACTATCCATTACCAATTTAGTGTTTCCAGTGCATTTTGAATTTGGACCTTCAAAAAAAATAGAGAAAGACACTTATTTTAGATATTCAACCGACAATCAATTTAAAATAGGACTTGGAGGTTATGGCGGATTTAACATTGGTACACGCCAAAAATTAAAATACGAGTTAGATGGTGATAGAAAAAAAGAAAAGCAAAAACAAAGCTTTAACACCAGCAATTTGGTGTATGGTTTAAGTGGTTATATTGCTTTTGACGAAGTGGCGTTGTATGTTAAATACGATTTGTCGCCTATTTTCAAAGACCAAACCATAAAACAAAACAATATATCTATTGGTTTAAGGTTTGATATGGATTAGATGTGAACTTTAATTATAACAAAAAGCTTCTGAATAGGAAGCTTTTTTTTGTTTAACTTCTATTGAAATGTTGTGTGTTTATGTGCGAGGATTTTCCTTGGGGACATTGGAAGCTAACAAGCTAGTAACTAACTTTGGTTAAAACTAATAACTTTTTATATACAGCTTACCTAAAGTACTTTTAATTCAGTCGCGTATATATTAAATCCAAGAATAATTTCCGATGTGATTAAGGTAAGTATTATTATTTGAAGTAATTTTTTTTAACATTTTAGGTAACGTTTATCCTGAAAAGTTGCATGTTAGTATGCGAGTATTTTCTATAGGAAAATCAGAATAATTATAACGGCAATTGCCGTAGATAATAACTAAATACAGCAATTATTTTTTTGCTTTTTTATCTGTTGGGTTTCTCATCAGGTCTTTAAACGACTGAACAAATTTTTTCAGTTCATTTTCGGTTTCTTTATCAAGAATCTTTCCTTCCTTATCTACCTTTCCCTTTATTCCTTGAATGAGAAGTGTTGTTTCGTTTGTAAAATTTGTTTGTACGGTTTTCATAATCAGTTTTAGCGCTTCGTGACCTTTTATACCACTTGCGGAAGCTGTTATGAGTCCAATGGGTTTATCGGAAAAAACAGTTGTCGATACACACCACTCAATGGCGTTTTTAAGTCCGCTTGGGATACTGAAAACATATTCTGGCGTACAGATAATAACTCCGTCGGTATTTGCTATTCTATTTCTAAATTCAACAATTTTTTCTGGTACATTTTTATCGGTCAATTCTGTTTTGAAATGTGGTAATTCGGTCAAATCATCCACTATTTCTAACTCAAAATCAGACCTCCCAAATTCAGCTATAATTTTCAGAATAGCAAGATTCGCTGAATTTTGACTGGCGCTTCCACAAATTCCAAGTATTTTTTTCTTTTTTGCCATTTAGTTTTTTTTCAATTTTCAGGTTACTATATAAATATGAAACTGATTTAATGTTTTATATCTTAAGTCAAACAAACATATCGATTTTTTCGTACAAGTTCAAACTTCCAATAATTCTAAATTTCAAAAATCAATAGTTTATAATTACATTTACATTTTAATTGTAATTTTCCGTAATTGATATCACCAGCTTCCATAGATTTAGTTTTTGAAACTGCTCGCGTAGAGGAGGTTATTGGCGATTTTGTACAACTTAAAAAATCGGGCAGTAACTTTAAAGGCTTGAGTCCGTTTAGCGACGAGCGTTCACCTAGTTTTATGGTGTCGCCCGTAAAGCAAATATGGAAAGATTTTTCAACGGGTAAAGGTGGTACCGCGGTATCATTTTTAATGGAACACGAGCATTTTACCTATCCCGAAGCTATAAAATACCTGGCTAAAAAATATAATATAGAAATTGAAGAAACCGAGCAAAGTAATGAGCAAAAGGAAAAGGCTAGTGAACGCGAAAGTTTGTATTTGGTAAGTGAGTTTGCAAACACTTACTTTCAAAAAATACTACATAAAACCGACCAAGGAAAAGCAATTGGTTTAAGCTATTTTAAAGAACGTGGCTTTACGGAAGAAACTATAAAACAATTCGATTTAGGCTACTCATTAGATGAATGGCAAGCCTTTACGGACGAAGCCTTAAAACAAGGTTACAAACTGGAATTTTTAGAAAAAACTGGACTTACCATTGTCAAAGAAGAGAAGCGTTTCGATAGGTTTAAAGGGCGGGTTATGTTTCCAATAAAAAGTATGAGTGGGCGTGTATTGGGTTTTGGTGGCCGTATTTTAATTAATGATAAAAAAGCGGCTAAATACGTAAACTCACCTGAAAGTGATATTTACCATAAAAGTAATGTGCTTTACGGGATTTTTCATGCCAAACAAAGCATTGCTAAAGAAGATAATTGCTTTTTGGTTGAAGGCTATACCGATGTGATTCAATTTCATCAAACAGGTGTGAAAAACGTGGTAGCTTCATCGGGAACTGCCTTAACATCCGAACAAATCAGGC
This sequence comes from Mariniflexile sp. HMF6888, assembly GCF_044335535.1. Taxonomy (NCBI): domain Bacteria; kingdom Pseudomonadati; phylum Bacteroidota; class Flavobacteriia; order Flavobacteriales; family Flavobacteriaceae; genus Mariniflexile; species Mariniflexile sp. HMF6888. Next base: position 206,709 of record NZ_JBIQVZ010000005.1, read on the forward strand.
TCATAAATCGTCTAACCAAAAACATTACCGTTCTTTTTGATGGGGATGCTGCGGGTATGCGGGCATCGCTTCGTGGCATTGACTTAATTTTAGAACAGGGCATGAACGTTAAAGTGTGTTCGTTCCCCCAAGGTGAAGACCCCGATAGTTTTGCCAAACAAAATACGTTGGAAGAATTGTCTGTTTATTTAGCCGAAAATGCTAAGGATTTTATTCAGTTTAAAGCATCTATTTTATTTGAAGAGTCTAAAAACGACCCTATAAAAAAAGCCGACACGGTACGGGATATTGTAAATAGCATTTCTAAAATTCCAGACCGCATTCAAAAAGAAATCTATATTCAGGAATGCGCCAGAATTATGGATATAAGTGAGGAAGTGTTATTTAGTACACTGGCTCAAATCAACAAAAAAGAGTTTCAGGAAGAAAACAAACAGTTTAAAACCGAACAAAAAGCTTTTGAAGTTATTAAGCATCAACAACCTATAGAAAAAGTTGACGTTCAGTATATTTTAGAGCGAAAAATAATTGAAGTATTGTTGCTTTACGGTAACAGAACAGAAGATTTTGAAGATTTGGTTTTAAAGGAAAATGCGAAAGGGGAGTTGGTTTTAGAACCCGTTATCCACCAAGCCAAAGTATTTGAAAAAGTATTTTTAGATCTTCAGGATGATGAAATGGAGTTTACCAATCAGCAGTTTAAAGCCTTATATTATACCATTATAGATACTTTAAACCAAAACCCAGCGTTTGAACTTAAAAATTTTGTTAATCAGGTAGATGCTAGTATGGGTAACGAAATTACCCATATTTTAATGGAAGATGAGCGCTATGCCTTAGATAACTGGCAACGCATGAATATTTTTCCAAAGGAAAAAACACACACTGTCGCACAATTGGTAAGTGAAACCATTTTAAGCCTTCGATGCTTTTTAATAGATCAAAAAGTAAAAGAATTTCAGCAAGAAACCTTACAAAACAAAATAGACACGAATAGAAATATACTTGAAGAAGTAAAAGACTATTCGGGTCTAAAAATGTTGTTGTCTAGAAAACTTAATCGGGTGTTATGATGATAACGACTCGTTAAGTTTAGCTTGGTTAACTAAATCAACTAAATTAGTAACTTTTAATTTACGCATTAAACGTGCCTTATAAGTACTAACCGTTTTTTCGTTAATATCGAGTTCTTTAGAAATTTCTTTGTTTTTTCTACCAATAGTTAAAAGTTTTAAAACTTCTGCTTCTCTGGTTGATAGTTTTTTGTAGAAAGTTCCGCCTTTGTTAACCCTGTTGCCAAAGGCTAATTGTTGTGTTAGGTCGTTACTTAAATAAATACCGCCATCGTGAACTTTTAAAATAGCTTCGTTAATGGTAATAACGTTCTCTGATTTGTGTATATAGCCATGAGCACCCGCTTTAATAGCGTTTACGGCATACACTTCTTCAGGTTGTGCACTTAAAATAATAGTTTTAATGTCTGGATAATCATTTTTTAAATAACGTAAAACAGTTAAACCGTTAAGCTTTGGAAGATCAGCTTCAGTTAAAATAATGTCCACAGGATTTTTTTTGATGTATTCTAAAATGGCTTCGCCATTATCAACACTTGCAACAATTTTAATGTTAGAAGATGCCGAAAAAAGAACCTCAAGCCCTTTCCTGGTAATAGGGTGGTTGTCTGCTATCAATAATTTTATCATAATTGTAAAAGCTTTTTTTTATTATAATTTGGTTAGAGAGAATATTATAATTGAGAGAATAAGCTTGCCGTAAATGTAGTGAATATTTGGATATTGTGCAACATTTACATCAAATTATTAGGAATTTCGCAAATAGGTATAGGAATCATCTTATGTTTGTTGGCGGTATTAAAGCGTTTATATATATTAAAGACGACTTGTTCCCTACCTGTAAAGTCTTCTGCGTGTTTGCCTGCTTCATCCATTTTCATGGCCCATTCAAGCTCTGGATACGATGCACCTATTTGATCTTCATCAGTTCTGTCATCACCCCAAAGGCCATCTGTTGGGGCGGCTTCAATAATATCTTGATTAATACCTAAATGCTTTGCAATGGTATAGACTTCGGTTTTCAACAAATCGGCGATCGGACTTAAATCGACGCCACCATCTCCATATTTTGTATAAAAACCAACACCAAAATCCTCAACTTTATTACCAGTGCCAGCAACTAGATATTTATGTAAAGCTGCAAAATAATATAAAGAAGTCATTCGTAATCTGGCTCGCGTATTCGCTAAAGACATAAAACGGTCTTCTTCATTTTTTACAAAAGGTAAGGACGCAACCAGACTATCAAATACAGGAGTTAGATTCACTTGGGTCATACTCACTTTTGGAAATTTTTCTTGTAACCATTCTATATGACATAATGCTCTGTTAACTTGCGAAGGTGATTGATGAATGGGCATTTCCAAACAAAGCAAAGGAAATCCTGTTTTAGCACAAAGTGTCGAAGTCACTGCAGAATCGATACCGCCAGAAATTCCAATAACAAAACCATTTACACCTGCTTTGGTTGCGTAATCTTTTAACCAATTAACTATATAATTTACAACTTTTTCTGTTTGCATATTAAATGAATTTAAAACTAAGAATAGTACCTTTGCAAACAAAAATAGACGAAACACTTAATTAATAAAAATTTATGGCGTTTAAGTTTTATATGAAGTATATATTAATTTTTTTAAGCATTATAGTGACAGTTTTTTCTTGCAAAAATAAAAGTCAGTTAGAAAATAGTATAGCCAAGATTAATTTAGATGCTCATATTGAAAGATTTGATTTGCTATTTGCTGAAATTAATAATGAAAATCTTCCTAAATTAAAGCAGGCATATCCTTTTATGTTTTCAGAAAAATATCAAGATTCTTTCTGGATTGAAAAGGCGCAAGACACCTTACAAAAACAACTATTTAAAGAGGTTGAAAAAACATTTTTGAATATGGGTGAAACCGAATTGGAGATTGAATCATTATTCAATCATTTAAAATATTATTTTCCAGAGTTTCATACGCCCAGAATCATTACAACGACAAGCGATGTCGATTATAGAAACCGCATTATTGTAACCGATACGATTGTAGTCATTGCATTAGACACTTATTTAGGTAGCAATCACAAATTTTATGAAAACATACCTAAATATTTAAGGGAGGACTTAAAAAAAGAACAAATAGTAGTCGATTTAGCAGCAGAATACGCTAAAAAATACATCTATCAACAGCCAAGTAAAACGTTTTTAGATGAACTTATTTACTTCGGTAAACAACTATATTTTAAAGACGCTATTATTCCGTTTAAAACTGAGGCAGCGCGTATTGGGTACACCAAAGAACAACTTGATTGGGCCATAGCTAATGAAAGTTATATTTGGAGGTATTTTGTAGAACGCGAATTGTTGTTTAGCACCGATGCTAAATTATCTGGCAGGTTTATTACACCCGCACCTTTTTCCAAATTTTATTTAGAAGATATTGATACCGAATCGCCTGGGCGTTTAGGGCACTATATAGGTTGGCAAATAGTGAGGGCTTACATGCAGCAAAATGAAGTGTCTTTAAAAGACATGTTAATAAAAAGCCCTGAAGAAATTTTTAATAATTCAAAGTTTAAACCAAGAAAATAATGTCGAAGATTACATCCAAAATAGAATTAAACGTAGAACTTGATGCTAACAGAGTCCCTGAAAAACTTCATTGGACTGCTGAAGATGGCGGAATAACCAATGAAGAAGCTAAAGCAATGATGTTGGCGGTTTGGGATTCTAAAGCCCAAGAAACCTTGCGTATTGACTTATGGACTAAAGATATGCCTGTTGATGAAATGAAAGTGTTTTTCCATCAAACCCTAGTGGCAATGAGCGATACGTTTCATAGAGCGACCCAAGATGAAAAAATGACTGCCACTATGAAAGATTTCTGTGATTATTTTGCTGAAAAGTTGGAGATTAAGAAATAGAGGTGATTTTATTGCTCTTTCCCAGACACAATGTAAACCTGTAAATTAGAAAATATAATGTCGTATTTCATTTTGTAGTCTCTATCTGAGACCACACAATAAGTATGAAAAAGATTGTCGAAATATTTCCAGTTTAATTTTACCAGTTTTATATCTTCTTTTTTGAACAACGATTCTGTAGTGAGGTGGATTTTTTGGGCAATATAACCATACTGTTCTTTTAAAGGCATCTTTGAGAACACAACCAATTCTATTTTTGACTCAGCATATTCGCCTTCGTTGATTTGCTTTACCATTTCCTCAGAAATTACCATCTTAGGAATAACTTGTAAACTATCAATGGGTAATCTTAAAAAATCTTCGATGCCCATATCGTGATCTTCATCCAATAATTCGTAATCAACCAATTTAAGATGCGGATTATTAAAGATTGATGGATTTTCTACTGCATATTCAAAGAAGGATTTCCAATGTTTTCTTGCCTTAACCAAATCTTTATCATCTAATTTTGGCTTAGTTTGTGAGTTACAAGTATTTATAAATAAGATGAGTATAATTACAAAAAAAGTTTTCATGTAAACAGGCAATTAATTTAAGTCATTAGCAGTAGCATATCCAAATTTTTGTTCAAAGGTTACCGATCCACCGTCGGGATTGGCTGTAACCGTAAAACCACTACCTTGATAAGAGATAGAAATTGTGATGTTCGACCAAAAAGGTTTTGTTTGCAGGGCAATCGCCATCTTGTAGTCACAATAGCCAGGGCCGGTATATGGCGAAAAACCTTTTAATATTGCTTCGACTTTGGCATCTGCAGTTGCCCAAGCAGAGCCGCCATAATCTCCATAGCTAGAACCACCATTAAGGTATTTTGAACAATCAGTGGCTAATTGAATACCATGAAGGTTAAGTGAGCAAGATGCATAGGCAATTTCCCCAAGCCACCTATCAGTTATGCTATGTCTATATATTCCATCAGAAAAATATATGGGGTAATCAGTACCATAGTACTGAGATGCGCAGTCATATGGATAATACTCATTATTTGTAGTGCTCGTTGTTTTGTTCGTGGCATTGTTCTTACTCGAAGAACCTTCAGTGCTAGAATTATCAATGTCTAATATGATATAATTAGACAATATGTCATCATATAACAGCTCTCCTTTCTTGAAATACGCTATGGTATTCAGTTTTCCCCCATCTATAAGCCAATTTAAGCTAACTATTTTTAAGTCTGGTTCATTGATTAACATATTAGAAATTAACTTCTTCTTTTTTAGTAAGTAATCTTTATTAATATCACTTGAATTAGGGACTATATTTATAGAATACTTGTTAAAATCTTTTTTGCTGTAAGTTTGTTTTGTATCCCCTTCAAAATCATAGCGCTCAAGTATTATTGTATGTTTATTATCAAAATCGCTCCCTTTTTTATATTCGCTATCTGTAAGCAATTTATATGACAATAATTTAATATTGTTTAATTTTAGTAAGTCGCCTTCATCTTTCATTACATACTCTAGACCATCTGAGTAGTTAGAAAATTTGTTGGTTTCAATTTCTGTATAATTTTCAACCATAGAAATTGAAGTTTCTGGCACCACATAATTATTTTTATTGGTATCAGAATTTTCATTTTCACAATTCATTAAAAGTAAAAAAATAATAATAAAAGTTCTTTTCCTTGGGCGATTAAAAAGTGATTTTTAGAATACTTAATTTAAGTAGTTTTATTTAAAATTTTTTAAATGTAAGTTTTTTTTTCTTAAAATAAAAATAAAACCCTCTTCTTTAAAAGAAATATCTTTCAAAAAATTATTAGGCCTAAGCATTGTAACAATTTCATAACTTTTACTTTTAAGGCAACTTATGGGATATTAAAGGTTGGTTTCCTGTAAAAAGAGAAACTAAAAACTCCACGGAAAGCTCTGCCCAATAAGGAAAAAGAGTAAAACAAGAATATGGTACAAAATGATTCGTTATTTTTTTTCTTAAAATGATTTCCAAAATAATTCCGAAGCTAAAAAAGAGAGCACCGGCAACGACAAAATCGAAAGCACTCCAATTAGCGTCATTAGTAAATACCATGGTAACCAAAGGGGTTATCAGAAGCAAACTGGCTACTAGTAATATGACGAACAATCGTTTATTCTTTTGCATTACGAACCTCTTTTTTCAAATGGTCCAAATACAAAATGCCATTTAAATGGTCTATTTCATGTTGAAATATTACCGATGTAAAACCTTCAACGGTTTCGGTTTTATGTTCAGCTTTCATCGTGTCATATTCAATTACAATTGAAAAAGCTCGGGTGTTTAAGGTATCAGTTCTGTTGGGTATAGATAAACAGCCTTCTCTAAAGGTTTGCTTATTATCTGAATAGGTTTTAATTACCGGATTTAAGTACACTTCAAAAGGAAAGTTTTCTTTATCAAATCGTTGCACCCAAATAATGTTTTTTAAAATACCCACTTGTGGTGCCGCAATACCAACGCCTAAAGACATACTGTCTCTAACGGTGGTATATAATCTTTTCACAAAACGTTGTAGAACAACATCGTTGGGGTTTGCTTTAACGTACTGACTTTTGGTTCTAAGCAATAACGAATCTCTTTTGTTGGTTATTTTGAAAACCCGCATGGGAATTAGAGAATCTGAATCCAGTATCATTTTAGATTGTTCAACCGAAAAAGAATTCTTCAACATACTTTTTGATCCGTAACAAGAGGAAAGTATGATGGCAATACCCATTAAAAGAAAACAATTTCTCATCATAAGAGATTAAAATAAAGGCGTTTGTTGTTGACTTACCATTGGTTGATTCTATCTGAATCTAACTTAATAAAAATAAACAATAAAATGGTAAAACCCCAAAGTCCTGAACCACCATAACTAAACATAGGCAACGGAATACCAATGGTAGGAATAATGCCCATTACCATACCAATGTTTATAAAAAAGTGCATAAAAAATATGGAAGCAACCCCATAGCCATACATGCGACTAAATTGGGAGCGTTGTAATTCGGCCAAATGTAAAATACGAAGAAAAAGTAATATAAAAACAATAACTACTACCGCACTACCAACAAACCCCCATTCTTCGCCTACGGTACTGAAAATGTAATCGGTATGTTGTTCGGGTACAAATTTCCCAGTGGTTCTAGTGCCCTGTAAATAACCTCTTCCTGTTAAGCCACCAGAACTAATGGCTTTTTCAGATTCATTTAAATTGTAAGCGATGGTTTTCTTCATACGCTCTAGCTTTATGGGGTCTTTTTCAAGGCTTAGCCAAATGGTAATTCTGTCTTTTTGATGAAAAGGCAATAGGTTGTCGTAGAAATATCGAACACCAAATGAAATTAAAATACTGAATAAAATAATTGAAATAGGTTGAATGAACAACGGTTTTCTCCGTCTGGTAAAATGATGCCCTAGCACAAACACTGCTATGATTAGAGATGTTATGACAACCCCAAATTTTAAGGAACATAGGCAAATTACGACAAGCATTAAAAGGAGGATTAAATAGATTGGTGATAAGCCCTCTCTGTATAGTACAAAAATAAAAGAACCATAAACCAACGTACTACCAGCATCTTTTTGAAGTAATACTAATAGTGCAGGAAGTGCAATAATAGCAAATACAGTCATTTGGTCTTTGATCCTTTTAATATCGGTATTTAGGTCGCTTACGTATTTTGCAACCGCAAGTGCTGTAGCGGTTTTTGCAAATTCGCTGGGTTGTATTGTCATGCCGCCTATGGCATACCAAGAGGTAGCACCGTTAACGTTTTTTCCAAACAGAAAAAGACCAACCAATGACAGCATGGAAATAATATATATAACACTAGAAAAACGTTCGTAGAATTTAGATTCTATTGCTAAAATCAGGATAATGAGTCCCACGGTTAAAAAGATAAACATGAGCTGTTTTCCGTAAGGTTGCGAAAAATCAAAGTAGTTTATGGTGTCTCCAGAATGGGAGGCAGATACAATATTTAACCATCCAAAACCAACAAGCATTAGAAATAAAACAATGGTAATCCAATCGAATTTGTAATATCTGCTAGCTTCCGTTATCATTAATGTTTATGGTCTGTGTTAAGTTCTTTAATTCAATTTATAAATTTACACCTTGTGTTTTCTTCAATTCATCAGGGTTTCTTGATTTGTTGTTTAGCTGATTCAATAATTCTTTAAGCGCTTTAAATTCTAAATCATCTACAACTTCTAAAGTTGTATTCTTGTTAATTCCAAAGGGTTGTCCAGAATATGGTTTTGTGTACTCATGTTCTAAAGTATGCTCTAAAAGCCAATCTTCCATATCGGTTCTGGTGATAGTTTCATTAATGTATTTTTCAATCATTAAACTGGCTATTTTTCCAGCAAATCGTGCTCCCCAATATCCGTTTTCTACAAATACAGCAAGCGCTATTTTAGGATTGTCTTTTGGTGCAAATGCTATAAATATAGAATGGTCTGTAAGCTGCATGCGTTGCCCATTAACTTTTACATAGTTTTCGGCAGTTCCAGTTTTTCCACAAATTTCAATACCTTTTACTTGAAGACTTGCAGCGGTTCCGTGGTTATAAACATCAAACATACCTTGGATAATAGGTTCAAAATGTTCTTTGTTTATGGTGGTATGGTTAGGGGTGGTATATTTAACATCGATGGTATGTCCTTCAATATTTTTTATTATGTGAGGTGTGTAATAGTAACCTCGGTTGGCAATAGCTGCGGTCATATTTGCTAATTGAATAGGTGTTGTTAATACTTCACCTTGCCCAATAGCATTTGATACGTTGAAGGTGCTTCCCCACCTGTTTTTGCCATAAAGCTGGTCGTAGGTTTTACTGCTAGGAATTTTACCAGGTTGTCCTACCGATAAATCGTTATTCAAATAATCGCCTAAGCCAAAGCTCTTTACATGGTTGCTCCAAATATCCATGCCTATAGCAGGACTTTTAGTTTTGTCTATAATTCTTCTGTAAACATTGGCAAAATAGGCATTGCAAGAATTGTAAATACCACCATTCATTGCTAAAGGACTTGGATGGCTATGACATCCCATTTTTCTGCCACCGTAACTATACCCGTGGTTGCAATAAAATCGGTCTTCGGTAGTTACAACTTCTTCTTGCAAACCAATAAGTGCACTTAAAATTTTAAAAGGCGACCCAGGCGGATACATGGCTTGAAGGCCTCTATCATATAAAGGCTTGTTAATACTGTCGTTATATAATTTTGTAAAATTAACTGAGCGTTGACGTCCAACTAATAAATTAGGATTGTAGGTTGGTGTTGAAACCATGGCTAAAATTTCGCCGCTACTAGGTTCAATGGCAATAATACCGCCGTGTTTGTTTTGCATGAGCAATTCTCCATAAGCCTGCAATTTGGCATCGATGGTAATGGTGACATCGCTACCTGGTTTTGGTAATGTGTCGAAAATACCATCTTTATAGGGTCCTAAATCTCTGTTAAATCTATCTTTTTGAATAAACTTAATGCCCTTCACACCGCGTAATGTTTTTTCGTAAGAGAGTTCAATACCTTGCTTCCCTATAAGGTCGCCCATTTTATAATAAGGATCTCGGGCAATAATAGCGTCATTAACTTCGCCAATATCACCTAAAACGTTGGCGCCTATAGTGGTTTCATAATGTCTTAAGGAGCGTTTTTGGATATAAAAACCTTCAAACTTTCGCATTTTTTCTTGTAAACTAGCATAGTCTTCTTTTGATAAATGCGGAATAAAAACGGAAGGCAACCAAGGGGAGTAATGATATGCTTTTTCAAAAATTTCTTTAAATCTGGCTTTTTCAATTTTCAATAAACTACAAAACTCTAAAGTATCCAAAGGTTTTACCTCGCGAGGAATAAACATAACGTCGTACGACGGTTGGTTGGAAACCAGTAATTCACCATTCCTATCAAATATAAAACCTCGTTTTGGATAGTCGTAAACTTTTCTAATGGCGTTGTCTTCATACAAATCTTGAATGCCCCCGCTATATATCTGTAAATAAAAAAGCCTGAGTATAAATATAAGTCCAACAGCGGCTATTGCCCCAACAAGTAAGAATCGTCTCATTTAGTTTTTTTACTAAAAATGATGGTTATAATTAGAATTAATAAAATAGTAAAAATACTTGAGAATAACGTTTTTTGAAGCACTAATATTATTTTTGAAACACTAAACATTTCTAAAAAAAACAATACAAAGTGATGTAGAAAAGTGAGAATGGTAAGATAGGTTAGTTTTTCGCCGAATTCAACGGTATTAAATTTTATAGTTTGATGCTCGTAAATTACTCCAAAAGAGAATTTTAGTATAACGGGTCTTATATAGGCTATAAAAACACAGGCTGCGGCGTGAATACCACCAGTGTCTGAGAATAAATCGACAGCTAATCCTAAGAAGAAGCTTAAAAAAATAATAATAAAACGGTTGTTTTTTACAGGAAACAACGCTATAAACATAATATAGACAAACGGGTTAATGTAGCCTGAAAAGTTAATATTACTGAACAACACAACCTGTAAAAAAACCAATAAAATAAAACGCGTAATATGGACAAACACAGTGTTATTCATTGACGGTTGTCTTTAATAAATCATTAATCTCATCAGCGTCAATATTTTCAATAGTATAAACATGTTCAAGATTGGTCATATCATTAAACAACTTGATGTTTATTTCGTAATAATTTTCGGCGGCATCAAGTTTAAAATCGTTTATAATACCTATTGGAATTCCTTTAGGGAAAATGGATGAATGCCCTGAAGTAATAATAGTATCGCCCTTTTTTACAGGAGCAATTTTTTGTATGTCGGTAAGTTGAATATAATGAGGTGATTTCGCATTCCACGAAAGGGACCCGTAATGATTTGTTTTTTTTAGCTGTGCACTAATTTTATTTGTGGTATTTAATACAGAAATAACCGTTGCATAATGTTTGCTGGTGCGGTCAACAATACCAACAATACCTTTTGAGCTTATAACACCTAAATCTTGTTTTAAACCATCGTTTCTTCCTTTATTTAAAAGCAGGAAGTTATTGGCGCCAGAATAGGTGTTTCTTATAACGTTTGCCAACGTGAATTTGTAGGAACCCTTATAAGTAACCGTATCTAAATAGGTAGAGTCTTTTTTGTTTTCAGAATTAAATAGCAGCATTTTTAAACGATTGTTTTCTTCTGCCAATACTTGGTTTTGAGATTTCAAACTTAAATACCCCGTAAAATTATTAATGGAATTGTAAATACCTCCAGTTAAAAAATTGGCAGAGTTTATAAACTTACTTTTATGGTAAGAATGTGTTTGAATTGTGAAAACAAAAGAAATAGAAAACAGCAACAAGGACAACAAAAAGTTTTTGTTTCTTATTATGAAATTAATAATCTGTTGCATGTTTTATAAGCCTATTTAATCAAAACGCTTTTGTATTTAGCTAAATTTTTAAGCGTAATGCCAGTACCTCTTACAACAGCACGTAAAGGGTCTTCGGCTATGTAAACTGGTAAGTCTGTTTTTTGAGATAAACGTTTGTCTAATCCTCTTAGCATAGAACCACCACCAGCTAAATAGATACCCGTATTATAAATATCGGCAGCCAGTTCTGGAGGTGTTTGCGATAGGGTTTCCATAACGGCATCCTCAATACGTAAAATAGATTTGTCCAATGCTTTTGCAATTTCTCTAAAGGATATAGATACTTGTTTGGGCTTACCAGTAAGTAAATCACGTCCTTGGACACTCATGTCTTCTGGAGGTAAATCTAAATCTTCGGTGGCAGCACCAATTTGGATTTTTATTTTTTCCGCAGTACGCTCGCCCACATATAAATTATGTTGCGTACGCATGTAGTAAACAATGTCGTTTGTAAATACGTCACCTGCAATTTTTACCGATTTATCACAAACAATACCGCCCAATGCAATAACCGCAATTTCGGTAGTACCACCACCTATATCAACCACCATATTGCCTTTAGGTTGCATAATATCAACTCCAATACCAATAGCCGCAGCCATAGGTTCGTGTATTAAGTATACTTCTTTGCCATTTACACGTTCGGCACTTTCTTTTACTGCACGCATTTCAACTTCTGTGATACCCGAAGGAATACAGACTACCATACGAAGCGCCGGAGTGAAAAATTTCTTTTTTAATGCGGGTATGTTTTTAATAAACATACTTATCATTTGCTCTGAAGCATCAAAATCGGCAATAACACCGTCTTTTAAAGGGCGAATGGTTTTAATGTTTTCATGCGTTTTTCCTTGCATTAAACTGGCTTCTTGACCGACGGCAATAATTTTTCCGGTAATTCTATCACGAGCTACAATGGAAGGTGCGTCAACCACAACCTTGTCGTTATGAATAATAAGAGTATTTGCAGTACCTAAATCTATTGCAATTTCTTCGGTTAAGAAGTCAAAAAAGCCCATAAGCCGTAAGTAGTATTAGAGGTTTAAAAACGAATGCTGTAAAAGTAATAAATCTAAACAAAAAAAAAGAGTTTATTATATTTAGTTATAGAATTAATTTTCTATAGTTTATGGTTCTACAAAAAATGTAAACTTAGCTACGGTTTTGCATATTTTTTTCTTAAGTAATTGAAATAGTGCCTATACAAAATTTAAAAATTTAAAAATTTAAAGAAAGAAAACCGTCTTATGGGACATTTTCATTGTTTAATGCTAATAAATGCTTGTTTTGCTCCTTTTTTTTTAAACCCTAAATATTTTATTGTTTCTTTGGTTATGTTTGTTATTTAAATATGAGTTCTCTTTCTTGAAAGATTATAATATGCCCTAAATGTTAACTATTAAATCAAAATATAATTATGAGTACAGAAGACAAAGTGTTACCGCCAGGAACTGTTTTTTTAACCACAATTACTAATTTACAGAAAGGTGCTATAATAAGCCCTTCGACTCAAACTACAGTAACTCCACTAGAACCAGATCATGTAAGTGCTTTAGAGAACGGAACTACAATTACAATTACCGCTACTGTATATGTAGATGCAGCAGATGATTTAAGTAGTTTAGACGTTTATATAACAGAACCATTAACAGGAGATACACAAGATGTTTATTTTGTGTATGATTATGAGGAAGAAGTACCTAGTGCATTATATCCTTACACATTTAGTTTTGAGATAGAAGATCCAACTAACTCTATTAAATATATTGAGTCTTATTTATGGGACGAAGATCCTGTTAGTTCTAGAGGTACTGTTACTGAAGTTGATCCAGGATAAAAGTAGTCTGTAAATTTAAATAATGAAAATCCATGAACCATAAAGTTCATGGATTTTTAAATATATTTGCTTTTATAAATCCTTCTATGAACGCAAAAATTGAAATTAAGTTAGCATTGATTTTAATTTCATTAGTTTCGAGTTATTGTTCTTTTTCCCAAAATGAACTAGAAAATGAGCTTTTTGATTCAGTAATCAATAAAAAAGCAAAGGCATATAAATCCAATGTATTTTTTTATAAATCGGCCTCATTTTTTCTTAACAAAAAATGGGATTCTACGTTGGTTTATACTATGAAGCAGCTGAATGATCCCCAAAATAGCAGCGAAGTAAAAGATTATTCACATTACTTAAGAGGCTATAGTTTTAAACAAAAAAAGCTATTTGAAGAAGCTCAAAAAGAGTTCAAATTAATATCTACTGAGTTTGGGTTTTATTATATCATTAAAATGCGTTTGGGGGAAATAGCCTTAGAACTTCAACAATTTAAAAAAGCGATTACTTATTATGAAGAATTAATAAGTTTATCGGATAATAATTATAAGTATTTTAAAAAAAGTACGGTCAACCATAATTTAGGATTATGCCACCTACATTTAGGGGAATTTAAAAAAGCAGAACCATATTTAATTGAAAACGTAAAGATAGAAGAACAGAAAAAAGATACTATTAAATTAATACATGCTTACGGAAATTTAGCCAATTTATATTATGAACAATATCAAGATGATTTGGCCATTCCGTATTTTGAAAAAGCATATCTACTATCAAAAAAATCAAAAGACATAAAAACTAAGCATAACTCGGCTTTAAATATGGCTGTGGTAGAAGAGAACCGTAAAAATTTTCAAAAAGCTTTAGCTTACAGAAAAGAGTACGAACAATGGAAAGATTCCTTAAACGATCAAAATAAAATTTACGAAGTTGCTAAACTCGAAAGGGAGTTTGCGGTTAAGGCAAAACAAAAAGAAGTTAGTTTACTTCAAGCCGAAAATAAGGCTAAAGTAGTAGAGAGAAATGGGTTGTTTTATTCGGTGATGGTTTTGTTATTGTTGCTGGGAGTAACCATGTATTTTTATAAAGAAAAAATAAAGACGAATAAAATTATAGTAAGCCAAAAAGAAGATTTAAACACATTAAATGCTACAAAGGATAAATTGTTCTCTATTGTAAGCCACGACTTAAGATCTTCAGTAAATGCTTTAAAAACAAGTAATACGAAGTTAATAAATCATTTGGAAGCTAAAAATTTAGATCAATTAGACCATCTTCTGCATGATAATAGTGCTATTGTAAACGGCGCCTATAATTTATTAGATAACCTGTTGCATTGGGCGTTATTGCAAACCAAGCAATCGTATTTTGAGATTATATCTATTCGCCTGTTTTTTATAGTGGAACAAATGGCTTACAACTACAAGCCATTGATGCTCGAAAAAAATATCCAGTTTGAAAATAGGGTTTCAAAAAACGATGTTGTCTTTGCAGACCAGGAATCTTTAAAAATTGTTTTAAGAAATTTGTTGGATAATGCTATAAAGTTTTCAAATACGAACGGCATCATTAAAATTTATACTATAAACACTAATAATACTTATTGCGATTTGGTTGTTGAAGATTCTGGATTAGGAATGAGCGAAACGGTTCGGTTAGAACTGCTTAAAGACACCGCGTTATTATCGAAAAAAGAGCATGAAGGCATTATAGGCACTGGGTTAGGCTTGCAATTATGTAAATCGCTGATTAAAAAGAACAACGGAAGATTTTCTATAGAAAGTGAATTAGGAAAAGGCACAAAAATGATTGTATCTTTACCTAAAACAATATAGAATGGAGAATGTAAATGTACTTATAGTAGAAGATATACCATCTGAAAGCAATGCTTTAATAGAAGTGCTTAAAGCTAATAATTACAGTATTGTTGGTGTAGCAACTAGCTTTAAGTCAGCTTTAGATTTGTTTTATAGTAGTAAGATAGATATTGTTGTTATTGATATTTTTTTAAATGGTCTGCCAGACGGAATTTCTTTTGCCGAAACCATTAATGCAAGTCCTAATGCATCAAAACCATTTGTGTTTTTAACGAGTTCTACAGATCGAAAAATATTTGAAAGAGCAAAATTAACACAGCCTTTTAGTTATTTGGTGAAACCATTTAACGAATTGGAAATTCTCTATGCTTTAGAGATGGCTGTCGAAAAATTTTATGCGCAAACAGATGTGTTTTTGAGTGAAGAGGAAGACACCGTTATAAGCAAAGAATACTTGTTTATAAAAAAAGGGAAATCCTTAAAAAAAGCACTTATTGCCGATATTATATATATAGAAGTAGAAGAGAAATATTGTAATATAATAACAGAAAAAGAAAAATTTGTAATTCTGATATCGCTAACAAAAATGCTGAAACTGTTAGATGATTCTATGTTTTTTAGAACCCACAGAAACTATATTGTAAAAGCAGAAAAAATAATAGAGATTATACCTAGCGATAATCTTATAATTTTATCTGGAAACCATAAAGTGACACTAAGTGAGAGCTATAAAGATATCCTAAAAAAGCTACCTACCTTAAAATAATGTCATTCAAAATAAAAACTACTGATAATCTCTAAACATGAGTTCGGGATAAATTTTAGCGAAGTTGGATATTCAAAGTTCAGAGTTCAAAGTTAAAAGTTCAGGATTTACACTTCACTTTTTTTGATTATCCGTTCTTATGGATAAAAAAACTTGCTTTATGCCTATTTTTTTAAGTGACCTTTAATTAAGTAATATTCTTGTAAAAGAATAAAAACAGAACACTCTAAAGAGCTAAATGTTTTCTGAAAAATGTTGCTAAGAAAAAATAATTTAAAAGTTAAATCAGGGATGATTATAAATAAGATAACTCGAAAAACGAAATCAAACTACTTCATGCTATTGCTTATGGTAGCTGTTTTAATTCAATTGGGACTTTTAATATATCGATTAAGTAAATTAATGGATTTTAACTTTTAGGGAGATTAATTATCATAATTAATTTTAAAAAAAGAGAGCACTATTTTATTAGCGCTCTTTTTTATATGATATCTTTTTATTTTTAATGTTTAAAATGACGCGTTCCAGTAAACACCATGGCAACGTTATTTTCATTACAATAATCAATACTCAACTGGTCTTTAATAGATCCTCCTGGTTGAATTACAGCAGTAATACCAGCTTTTTTGGCAATTTCTACACAATCTGGAAACGGGAAAAATGCATCGCTAGCCATAACAGCACCGTTTAAATCGAAATTAAAGGTTTTCGCTTTATGAATCGCTTGCTCTAAAGCATCTACACGACTGGTTTGTCCAGTTCCGCTAGCAAATAATTGTTTGTTTTTAACTAAAACGATGGTGTTGGATTTTGTGTGCTTGCAAATTTTTGAAGCAAATATTAAATCTTCTAACTCGTTTTTTGATGGTTTATTGTTGGTCACATAAGTTAATCCTTCAATAGTGTCTGTGACAGTGTTTCTATCTTGGACCAAAACCCCATTTAAACAACTTCTTACGTTGGTTTGAGGCAACTCTACATCATGAAGAATTAATATGATTCTATTTTTCTTTCCTTTAAGAATTTCTAAAGCTTCAGTATGGTATGAAGGCGCAATAATAACTTCACAGAATAAACTGCTTATTTCTTCAGCAGTTGCTTTGTCAATTTCAGTATTACTAATTAAAACCCCACCAAAAGCAGAAACAGGGTCGCCAGCTAAAGCATCATTATACGCTTGGTGAATAGTATTGCTTTGAGCAAAACCACAAGCGTTGTTGTGTTTTAGAATAGCAAATGTTGGCGCTTCATTTTTGAATTCGTTTATTAGATTAACTGCGGCATCAACATCCAATAAGTTGTTGTAGCTTAGTTCTTTTCCGTTAAGTTTAGTAAACATCGCATCAAAATCGCCAAAGAAAAACCCTCTTTGGTGTGGGTTTTCGCCATAACGCAATACGTTTCCATTAGTTTCGCTAATTTTTAAAACAGTCTCTTCGTTGTTTTTGTTGAAGTAATTAAAAATGGCAGTATCGTAATGCGACGATACGTTAAATGCTTTTGCAGCAAAACGTTTTCTGTTTTCTAAAGAAATGCTTCCGTTGTTTTCTGAAATAAGATTTAAAAATTCAGCATAATCATCAACAGAGGCTACACAAACAACATCGGCATAATTTTTTGCGGCAGCACGAATTAACGAAATACCGCCTATATCAATTTTTTCAATAATATCTTGTTCACTTGCACCCGAAGCAACAGTTTTTTCAAACGGATATAAATCAACAATAACGACATCAATTTGAGGGATTTCAAAAGCTTCTAATTCAGAGGCGTCTCCTGCATGGTTTTGTCTGTTTAAAATACCTCCAAACACTTTTGGGTGTAATGTTTTTACACGACCACCAAGAATAGAGGGGTATGATGTTACTTCTTCTACAGGAACTACATCAATGCCTAAATCGTTAATAAATGTTTGGGTACCACCAGTAGAATAAATGGTTACACCTTGTTCGTTTAGTTTTCTAACAATAGGTTCTAAACCTTCTTTACTAAATACAGAAATTAATGCTGATTTTACTGTTTTTTCGTTGCTCATTTTTTTAATCTAATTATAAGTTGCAAAAGTAGTTATTTCAACTAAAATACAACTGTTTATAAAACAAAAAACGAGACGACTTTTTAACTAAATTAGAAAATTATCGACAAGCGTTTTAAAATACTAAAAATTACTCAAGTATTGAAGCAACTTGTGTACAAACAAACTCTAAAAAACGTTCATCTGCTTCAGTAAAAGGATCTGGAGTGTTCGAGTCGATATCAATTTGCCCTATGTTTTTGCCATTTACAAAGATGGGGATAACAATTTCAGCTTTAACCGTAATACTGCAAGCTATATAATTGTCTTGTGCGGAGACATCGGGCACCACAAAATTTTGGTTGCTAACCGCTACTTGTCCGCAAATACCTTTTCCAAAGGGAATTACGGTATGATCGGTTGGTGCGCCAACATACGGTCCCAAAATAAGTTCTTCTTTTTTGCCATTTCTAAAATAAAACCCTACCCAGTTATAATAACTAACGTGTTTTTCAAGAAGTTCGCAAATATTTAAAAGGCGTTCGCTTACTGTTTTGCTGGTATTTAAAACAATAGTTTCTACTTGGGATTTTAGTTGTTCGAAAATCATAAATGGTAAAGTTTTGGTAAAAGTATTTAAAAAGAGATGTATTATATATTTGGTTTGCATAATTTTAACCTTATAAAAATTTGAATAAGTTTTTTTGAAAACACTTTTAGTAAAATATAAGTTGGTTATTAAGTTTATAATTGCGTTTTTATTGACGTATATTGTTCTGTCAATACTCTATAAGTTCTATTTGCAGTTTTCTGACGGGGCTAAATTTTATCCAGATTATATGACCCACTTAGTAGCCAAACAAAGTGAATCGTTATTAAATACTTTTGGATATCATGCACAAGTATTGCCACATCCAAACGAACCATCAATGAAGCTAATTGTTAATAACCAGTATTTAGCACGTGTTGTTGAAGGCTGTAATTCTATTAGTGTTATTATATTATTTGTGTCATTCATCGTGGCTTTTGCTTCTAAGTTTAAAACAACATTTTTCTACATCCTTGCGGGAAGTGTTTTGATTTATACAGTTAATTTATTGCGTATTGTTCTGTTGACTATAGGTTTGTATCATTATCCATATCAAAAAGATATTTTTCATAAGGTTGTTTTTCCTGCTGTTATTTATGGGATGGTATTTTTATTATGGGTTTTGTGGGTGAATCGTTTTTCTAAATTGAAGAGAGGCAATGAATAATCCAACAAAATACATCTTATTAATTGTGTTATTCGGATTGTTGATTTTAATTCGAGTTTTTGAAGACGACTTGTTTTACGATCCTTATTTAACATTTTTTCAAAACGATTACCTGTATATTGATAGTCCCAGACGCGAAATTTTTAAAGTCGCCATATTTACTGCATTTCGATACATTCTAAATACAGTCATTTCATTAGGAATACTCTATGTGGTTTTTAAAGACAAAAGCATTATAAAGTTCTCAGTGTTTATATACACTTTGGCTTTTGTAACTTTAATGGCCATTTATTTGTATTTTGTTATTAACCCAAGACAAGAAGACTATTATTTGTTTTTTAATGTGCGCAGATTTATCATTCAACCCATCATTTTAATATTGTTGCTTCCTGCATTTTATTATAATAAATTTAAAAGCCAAGAGACTGTTTAAGTTTTATCCTTTAATAAACGCATCATAAGATGCTGTTAAACTAAGAGTCTGAATATTGGCAATTTCAAATTAAATATTAACTTCGGAAATTTATGAGACTGTCTAAATTTTATTTTTGGAATATTTTATAGTGTATTTTTTCGTCAGACGAAGGTATTTAGAGGTTCATAGCCATAGCTATGGATCGAAAAACAGCTGAAGTATGGTGGAAAAAGACGCATAAAAGAACCAAAGGATAAAACTTAGACAGTCTCTATTATTCATTTTAAATTTTATTCATTTAAAGCACAACTTTTATGCACATTTTTAAATTGGTTTTTAGTTTCAAAAGCAAACTTAAAGTATCCTTAGTTTTTTTACTTATTAGTTTATTGTCAATACAAGGGTTTTCTCAAGATGCAGGATTAAAATGGTCTAACGATGGTAAATCGTATTATACAATTCAAAGCGAGGGCATTGTTCAGTATACCTTACCTTCAAATGATGCTGATGTATTAATATCAAAAGAGCAATTAATACCTAGTGGTAGTAACACACCTTTGACAGTAAGTTATTTTACGTTTTCAAAAGACGAGCAAAAAGTGTTGCTGTTTACTAATACTAAACGTGTATGGCGCTTAAATACCAAAGGCGATTATTGGGTTTTAAACATGGCAACAGGCGCTTTACAGCAACTAGGTAAAACCTTGCCGGAAGCCTCACTTATGTTTGCTAAAATATCTCCCGATGGTAAATTGGCCGCCTATGTAAGTGACAATAATATCTATGTTGAAGACTTAAGCAACTCAAAAATAAAAGCACTAACAACCGATGGGACTGCAACATTAATTAATGGAACGTTTGATTGGGTTTATGAAGAAGAATTTGCCTGTCGCGATGGGTTTCGTTGGAGTCCAGATAGTAAATCGATAGCCTATTGGCAAATTGATGCGAGCGATACCAAGACGTTTTATATGATTAATAATACCGACTCTATTTATTCGCAAATAGTGCCTTTAGAATATCCCAAAGTTGGTGAAACACCGTCGTCTTGTAAAGTCGGTGTTGTCACTATTGATGATGCCAAAACCAAATGGATGGACATTCCAGGAAATCCACGTCAAAACTATTTGGTACGTATGGAGTTTATACCAGCGACCGAAAACTTATTAATTCAGCAATTAAACAGAAAACAAAACCAAAGCAAACTTTTTATTGCCGAACCAAAAACGGGTATTTCTAAAGTTATACAAGAAGAAACCGATGCAGCTTGGGTAGATATCTATGAAGCAGGAAACCACTATAGCATCGATTTTACTAACAATTTTATTTGGTACAACAGCGGAAAAAATATTTTATGGACTTCAGAAAAAGATGGTTGGAGGCATTTATATAATGTGTCTTTGGAAGGAAAGAAAGAGCAATTAATAACCAAAGGTGCCTACGATTTTATAGACCTGTCATACATTGATGCCAAAAATGGCTATGTGTATTTTATGGCATCGCCCAACAATGCCACACAAAGCTATCTTTACAAAACGAAGCTAAATGGTAAAGGAACTTTAGAGTTGGTAAGTCCAAAAGTATTAGAAGGTACACATGGTTACAACGTGTCGCCAACAGGTGCTTTTGCTGTACACTCGTTTTCAAACCATTTTACAAAACCAGCTTCTGAGCTTATTTCGTTTGAAAACCATAAACCAATTAGTATAGAAGCCAGTATAGAAGCCAATCTGTCTAGATTGCAAGAGACGCCTAAAGTTGAATTTTTCAAAGTGACTACTGCCGAAGGTGTTGACATGGACGGATGGATGGTGAAACCGACCAATTTTGATGCTTCAAAAAAATACCCCGTGGTATTTTATGTGTATTCTGAACCTGCATCTACAACGGTAAACGATTCTTATGGCGCAGGTAGAAACTGGAATTATAATGGTAGCATGGCAGATGATGGCTATATTTATATATCATTGGATAACCGAGGAACACCAGCGCCAAAAGGACGCGCATGGCGTAAAAGTATTTATAGAAACATAGGAAGAATTAATATTAAAGATCAAGCCATGGCAGCCAAAGAAATACTAAAATGGCATTTTGTAGATCCAGAACGTATCGCAGTTTGGGGGCATAGTGGAGGCGGTTCTGCAACTTTAAATTTGTTGTTCCAGTATCCTGAAATTTATAAAACAGGCATTTCATTAGCGGCTATTTCAAACCAGTTAACTTATGATAACATCTATCAAGAACGTTATATGGGCTTACCACAAGAGAATATGGAAGATTTTGTAAAGGGGTCGCCAGTAACATATGCTGAAAATTTACAAGGCAACTTATTATATATTCATGGTACAGGCGATGATAATGTACATTACCAAAATGCCGAAATTTTAGTAAACGAATTGGTGAAACACAACAAGCAGTTTCAGTTTATGCCATATCCAAACCGTACACACGGTATTCGAGAGGGCGAAGGCACAACAGCGCATTTAAAAACATTGTTCACCAATTATTTAAAAACGTATTGCCCACCGGGAGGTAGGTAAATGATTTTTTAAGTTAAAAAAACTCCAAGGTTTTATGGCTTTGGAGTTTTTTGTGAAATTTATTTTTGATGCCCATAAACTGAATTAAAAACAATTGAAAAGCACATTTTTACTGTTGGACACAATACTAAAAATTTAAAGTTAATGATGAGGTTCATAAAGTATAGGTTATTACCAGTATAGAGAACTAATGGCTGCAGATGCCCATTAAGAGTGATAATGTAAAAAGTCCAAGCTACCTAGTTTGGACTTTTTTATGAATAAAATTAGCAATGAACAACTTTATAAACCATGGGAAAAAGTCTTTTTATTGTTATATTATCAGCACTTTGCTTTGGTAATGGTTTTTCACAATATGCCGGAAAGCAATGGATTGATTTAAGTTATGCTAACGATGATCATATCTGCCATATGCTTGATATAAAAAAACGCCTCCATTTTTTGAGGCGTTTTTTTGTCTACTTATTTTCTAATTAATACGATACGTATAGAGAAGTATTAGTCATCCTCAAAAGCTATTCTAAAGTTACTTTTAATATATCTTTTATAGGAGGTAGGGTGTTAAATTCATTTGGGTTGGTAACTTCGCTGATGGGTTCCATATTTTCTATAGGAGTACCACCTTGAGCAGCTTGTGTTTCTCCAGCACCAGGATATTCATTAACAGCGGTGCCATTATCAAATAACCCTATGGTAGAAGAAATATCACCTACACGTAAGGCATTAATAAAGTTGCCTTTGGTGGCAAAAAACCAGTCGTTCGATAAACCATACATGGTCACAATGGCAATTTTACTGCCTCCTGTAATTTGTAATTCTTGTGATACTTTGCTACCTGCATTACCGTTGATGCTAGGTAATAACACTGTGCTTACAGGGTCGGCCAAAATATAAACATCTTTTACGTTTGGTTTTTGCCTTAGGTTTTCGGCCAGGATTTCAGCGTTACCAAATTGCGCTATGTCTTTTAAACCTTCGCCCATATCGTAGGAGCCTACTTCGTATATAGGGTTCATATTGCCCTCATAGGTAACAACAAGAACAGGTGATAGAGGTGTGAAAATTCCGGTTTTGCTAGTTAAGTACTCGTGCATTATAGCAATATTTCCTGTTTCAGCAATGTGGGTTAAACCTTCAGTGGTAACATCTTGAAAAATAGGTTCAGGCATTAATAGGTTGCCACCCGGAGCATACGAAATTGCCCAAACCCCAGGACTAAATGGCGTGGTGTTACTGGTTTGGTCTGAAGTATTCATAATGGTTATGGTAAACATAGAGTTCCCATCGTAGTTAAGTGATAATTTCATCATTTCTGAAGCCATAGGGTAGGTGTTCGAGTATGCGTCCATGCCGTTAATCTCACTAATGTTTTTTATAGGATCTTCTAAAACACCAGGATGTTCCACATCCATACCTGGAGCCTGATTTACTCTTGTGCCATTGTCCCATAGTTTTATTTGTGATGATACATCACCGGTAATAGGTGTACCATCGTTATCATATAGTGCAATACCAGGGTTTTCAGGAGCGAAAAAAAGGTCGTTACTCCATCCATACATAGTCGCAAAGCTTAAATATTGTCCCTTTCCCGCATAAAAACTAAACGATATTTCTTGACCGGGAAAAATAACAGGAGGCGTACCATCGCCCATAAATGCTCCGGATTGTACCAAGGGTTGTGCTTGTAATACGTTTTCAACCGTTATGGTTTGGTTGTGAATGGCTTTAGACTTATCAATTTTAGAGATGCCCAGATTAAACGCATCGGCATTTTCCATAGGTTCTTTGTCACAGGCACTAAAAACGGTAATAACCAGTGCCAGCATAGTAATGTTTTTTAAAATAGAGTGTCTCATAGTTTATTTGTTTTTTATTCAATACAAATGAAGCCATAAGATGTCACAGAAAAGTTCTAGAATTATAACAAAAGTATCACAATGGTAAATAAACCAAATTAATTTGCCAAATTTGTGAAACTATGGGACACAATGCGGTACTTATAATAGAAGATGATATTCATATTGTTGAATTACTAACCATTCACCTTAAGGATTTGGGATGCAGTATAGATGTGGCAACCGAAGGAAAAAAGGGGTTGGACTTAGCTTTTAATGGGCAATACGATTTAATTATTCTAGATTTAATGTTACCCGGCTTAAGCGGTATCGAAATTTGTCGAAGAATAAGGAAAAACAATATTTATACACCGATCTTAATGCTTACTGCGAAATCGGAAGAGATTGATAAGGTGATAGGTCTAGAAACCGGAGCAGATGATTATCTTACCAAGCCCTTTAGCATTCGGGAATTAATAGCGCGGGTTAAAGTTATTTTCCGCCGTAAGGAGAACAATTCGTATTTAAATGATACGTTTTCTGCTTCATCCGTTATCTGTTTCTCAGATTTACAAGTCGATATCGACAAGCGTAAAGTCATGATAGGAGAGTCGAGAATAGAACTGTCTCCCATGGAATTTGATTTGTTGGTGCTGCTCATTTCAAATCCCGGTAAAAGTTTTAGCCGAAAACGCTTGTTGAAATTGGTTTGGGGTTACGATTTTGAAGGTTATGAACATACAGTTAATAGCCATATCAACAGGCTCCGGGGAAAGATTGAAAAAGATGTATCTAACCCTCAATATATTTTAACCACTTGGGGTGTGGGCTATAGGTTTAATGAAGAATTATAAATTATGCAATCATATAAAATAAAAGGTAATTTACTTTTTTGGAAAATTACAGGAGTTTTTACTGTATTACTTATTGTGTTAGGAATTGTCTTCGTGATTATTGCTTCACATTTCTCCAAAACCTATTATACTGATGCTAATCAGAAGTTATATGGTGATATTGCGGGGCATTTGGCAACGGTTACACAGCCGTTTAAAAATGGAAAACCAGATAAGGCTGTTACTCATGATATTATTCATTCGACCATGGTGGCCAACCCCAGTGTCGAGGTGTATTTGTTAAATCCCGAAGGGGTGATTGTAGACTA
Source organism: Mariniflexile sp. HMF6888 (assembly GCF_044335535.1). Taxonomy (NCBI): domain Bacteria; kingdom Pseudomonadati; phylum Bacteroidota; class Flavobacteriia; order Flavobacteriales; family Flavobacteriaceae; genus Mariniflexile; species Mariniflexile sp. HMF6888. Next base: position 231,769 of record NZ_JBIQVZ010000005.1, read on the forward strand.
CGTTGTACCGGATACAACGGTTCATATGAATAAAGTAGATATGGATAAGGTTCATGCTTGGTTGAATGGAGAAGGGAAACGCCCTCTGGGAGATAATCCTAAACAGCCCGACGAACTTAGTATATTTTCTGTAGCACCTGTTTATGAAAATGGAACATTAAGTGGTTATGTTTATGCGGTACTTGCGAGTACCAAGCAAAAGGAAATTTTAAAGTCATTAAATGGTCAATTTTATTTAAGATTGGGGAGTTATAGTTTCTTTATGGCTTTAGTAGTGGCATTCATTGTTGGTGTGGCTATATTCTATTTAATGACCAATAGCATAAGTAAAGTTACGGCTACCGTAAAACGATTTAAAGAAGGGGATTACTCGGCTAGAATAGAGGAACATGACAGAGGTGATTTGGGTATGCTTAGTACAACGTTTAACGAAATGGCCGATGTTATTGTTGATAATTTTGATAAGATTACTGCAACCGATAAATACCGACAGGAATTAATTGCTAATATTTCACACGATTTAAGAACACCGCTTTCCATTATTCAAGGTTATATTGAAACTCTAATGATTAAAATGGATAATCTTTCGGAAGCTGACAGGGAGAAGTATTTGGATATTATGCATGATAAGACAAAGAAACTCTCAGTTTTAGTCGATCAATTATTCCAATACGCTAAATTGGAGGCGAATCTAGTAAAACCGGAGAAAGAACCTTTTCTGTTGAACGAGTTAGTGTCTGATATATTGATGGCATACAAATTTAAGGCAGAGGAAAAGTCTATTACATTACAACTTGAAGCACCTCAAAAATTACCAACCGTTTTTGCGGATATAGCGCTAACAGAACGTGTATTTCAAAATTTATTAGATAATGCTATGAAGTTTACGCCTGAAGGAGGAAGTATTGTCATTAAGCTCAAAGAATCTAAATCTCATGTAAAAGTTGAAATTGTAGATACCGGTATAGGCATAGCGGCAGAAGAGATAACACATATTTTTGAACGCCATAAACAATTGGGTAAAGACAGAATCGCTAAGAAGGGTATGGGAATAGGTTTGGCTATTGTGAAGAAGATTTTAGAATTGCATCAAACCAATATAGATGTGTCGAGCAAGGTTGGTGAGGGTTCTGTATTTTGGTTTGATTTGCCAATTGGGCAAATGGTTGAAGCTTAAAAAGAAAAAACGCTTCAGTATACAATTGAAGCGTTCTTTCATGATTTTATTATTTTCGTGCCGAGGTTTCCCGACTACATCATGCCTGGCATACCGCCACCCATACCTCCTGGCATCGCTGGAGCATCTTCTTTAATATCAATTAAAGCGCATTCGGTAGTTAAAATCATTCCAGCAACCGATGCCGCATTTTCTAAGGCAATACGTGTTACTTTTTTAGGATCGATAATACCTGCTTTTAGCATATCTACATAAGTTTCGGACTTTGCATCGTAACCAAAAGACCCTTTACCTTCCATAACTTTAGAAACTACGACACTACCTTCGCCACCTGCATTTTCAACAATGGTACGTAAAGGTGCTTCAATGGCACGCGCTACAATTTGGATACCTGTTGTTTCGTCAAGGTTTTCGGTTGTGATTTTTTCTAAAACAGATTTTGCTCTTACTAAAGCAACACCACCACCAGCAACAATACCTTCTTCAACAGCAGCTCTTGTAGCATGTAATGCATCATCAACACGGTCTTTTTTCTCTTTCATTTCTACTTCAGAAGCAGCACCAACATAAAGTACGGCAACACCGCCAGCCAATTTAGCTAAACGCTCTTGTAGTTTTTCTTTGTCGTAATCGCTTGTAGTCGTTTCAATTTGTGCTTTAATTTGGTTTACACGTCCTTTAATAGCATCGGTATCACCAGAACCGTTTACAATAGTAGTATTGTCTTTATCAACAGTAACAGTCTCGGCAGTACCTAGCATGCTTAAATCGGCATTTTCTAAAGTGAAACCGCGTTCTTCAGAAATAACAGTACCACCTGTTAAGATAGCGATGTCTTCTAACATGGCTTTACGTCTGTCTCCAAATCCTGGTGCTTTTACTGCTGCAATTTTTAATCCGCCACGTAATTTGTTAACTACTAATGTAGCCAATGCTTGACCATCAACATCTTCGGCAATAATTAATAACGGACGGCCAGATTGTGCCACGGGTTCTAGTATGGGAAGGATTTCCTGTAAGTTAGAAATCTTTTTGTCGAATAGTAAGATATAAGGATTGTCTAAATCTACAATCATTTTGTCGGTATCTGTTACAAAGTAAGGCGATAGATATCCTCTGTCAAACTGCATACCTTCAACAACGTCAACATACGTTTCCATTCCTTTAGCTTCTTCAACAGTAATAACACCTTCTTTGCCAACTTTATCAAATGCTTTAGCGATTAAATCGCCAATAGTATCGTCATTATTAGCTGAAATAGAAGCAACTTGCTTAATCATTTCAGAAGAGTTACCCACTTTCTTTGATTGTTTTTCTAAATCTTTAACAATAGCTTCAACAGCTTTATCTATCCCACGTTTTAAATCCATTGGGTTAGCACCTGCAGCCACATTTTTTAAGCCTTCTTTTACGATAGCTTGTGCTAAAACGGTCGCAGTCGTAGTACCATCACCGGCTAAATCGTTGGTTTTAGAAGCGACTTCTTTTACCATTTGTGCGCCCATGTTTTCAAGAGCGTCTTTTAATTCAATTTCTTTAGCTACAGTCACACCATCTTTAGTTACTTGAGGTGCTCCGAATGATTTACTAATAATAACGTTACGACCTTTAGGGCCTAAAGTTACTTTTACTGCATTTGCTAATGCATCAACACCACGTTTTAAACCGTCGCGTGCTTCAATATCAAATTTTATATCTTTTGCCATAATTTAAAAATTTTAATCTTTCAATATTTTAAAAACCAAATTCCAAAGTTGGAACCGGTATCTATTTTTGAAAGCTATTGGAATTTGTTTTTTTTGTTTTTTGGAATTTGCAATTAAATAATTGCAAGAATATCGCTTTCACGCATTATTAAATAATCTTTACCTTCTAATTTTAGTTCGGTACCAGCATATTTACCATATAAAACAGTATCGCCAATTTTAACGGTAATAGGCTCATCTTTGGTGCCTTTTCCAGCAGCAATAACGGTTCCTTTTTGTGGTTTTTCTTTAGCGTTATCAGGAATAATGATTCCCGATGCTGTTTTAGTTTCAGCGGGTGCAGGTTCAATAAGAACGCGGTCTGCTAATGGTTTAATGTTTAATGCCATCTGTGATATATTTTTAAGTTTAAAAATTAATGTTAACGGGTATGTACTATTCTAAAAGTGTGCCAATGGCTGCGAACTGACAAACTTACAGCAACAAAAAATGCCAACTTGTTTAAAGTTGGCATTTTTTGTTTTATAGTAGTGCAAATTATTCTGCCGGAGCAGTGTTGTTTGCAGGTTTTGCTGGTGTTGGTAAAGGTTGTGATGTTGTAGCGTCAGGATCCAAAGCTTTGGAATCTGCGTTTTCACCACCTTTGTTAATAGCAACGTTAGATAATAAAATTAATATCAATAATAAAGTTGCTAATGTCCATGTACTTTTATCTAAAAAGTCGGTTGTCTTTTTCACACCACCTAATTGTTGTGTTCCACCACCTCCAAAAGATGATGATAACCCGCCGCCTTTAGGGTTTTGAACCATGATTACTACGATTAGTAAAAATGCTACCACAACTATTAATGCTAAAAATATTGTAAACGTACTCATTATTTCTTATTGTTTTGTTCTTGTAATTGTTCTACTGCCTTAATTTGGTTTGCAAAGAAACTACTTTTTTCTGGATATTTCAAACTTAAAATTTTATAAGATTGAATTGCCTTTTGATAGTTTTTTTGTTCAACATAAATTCGAGCCAAAGTCTCGGTCATTAAGGCTTCGGGTTGTATCATTTGTGCTTCGGCAAGATTTACTTTTGAAGGAGAAAAAGTGGTATGGTTTATTTTTGGGTTTTTGCTGATAAACTCTTCAATGAGCTTAAACTTTTTAAGTTTATCTATCTTAGAAGGGGTTTCAGGTTCTTTCGGTTCTTCTTTAATAACATCTTCATGTCTTTCGATAGGTTTCAGGCGTGTTAAATTCAACCATTCATTAAAAGAATGTGTTTCTCTTTTATCAAATTCAAGAGGTTTGCCTAGTTTTAATATATTACTGGCAGCGGTTTCAGGAGTTACTATTTCTTTGGTAGTAGTTTCAATATTTTCAGATTCATCTAAGGTAAAAGCAGTTGATTTTTGCGTTTGTTCCTTTTTTGCTTTAAACAGGGTAGGGTCTAAAACACCAATGGTTGCCGTTATTTGTTGCTTTAAGGCATCGTCAATTTTTACACTTTTATTTACTGAAATGTCTTCAATATCAATGTCAATATCTTTTAAATGTGCCGTATTTTGTTGGATGAATTCTGAAATTTCATTTTGGACGAATACATCTGAAGTTATAAAATCGAATAAAATACTGCGATCTGCCGTATAAGCAGCCGTGGTTTTAAGTTCTTGATTGTATTTAAAACTGCTTTCGTTTTTTAAACCTTTAAGGTATAAGGCACGTGCCGATTGAAAATAAGGAAATTCATTAATGATGGATTTTACAGCTTCGGTTTGTTGATGCGAGATGCTTTGCGGATGCTGAAGTATGTATGTAAAATCGGTGTTGTTCATTTTTTTTTTAAAGAAAGTTACAAAGCTACAAAGTTTCAGAGATTCAAAGCTTATAGTTTCAAAGCTAGCTCAAAATTTTTAATTTTCACAACACCCAACACCCAACACCCAATACCTATCTACCATTTAGCTAATGTAGCATTAAAAATATCTTGAGTAAGGCGTTCAAAAATTTCTTCGTGTGCTGTTGCTTTTGTGGGTCCTGTCAGTTGGGATCTTCCGTCATAATCGTAAAAAAATGAAAAGGTTTGTTCTAAATCGTCATCTTCCTTTTTTTTGTTAAAAAATCTTACTTTAACGCTTATTGTTAATCTGTTTTGAGCCGCTGTATTTTGTGATGTTGCTGTGGTTGGAGAAATGCGGTAATCGGTTATTTCACCTTCATAAACCAAATCACCATTAGATTGTACAAGATTTAAATTGGTTTGGTTTTGAATTAAATCTTCAAGGGCTAACTTAAAATCGCGTTCTAAACCCGGTTCTACTAAAAGCGCATTGTTTTCAAAACGATTTACTTGATAGGTTTTTACATTTGCAGGAACCGATGCGCCTGTGAATGAATAAAAACCACAGCCAAAAAGTGACAGGCTAAAAGTTGTAATTAAGAAGTAAAAAAAATAGTTTTTCATAAATATATAAAAACACCTTGACTGCGCTCAGTGTGACACATTTAGTTAATAATTGTATAACGATTTATAGTTAGCATTGTTGCATTTTTAATTGTTTACTGGAACTGAATACTACTAATTATTTACAAGTCGTATTGTTTAATTTTCCTGTACAAAGTACGCTCGCTAATGCCTAATTCGGCTGCTGCTAATTTACGCTTTCCGCTATGACGTTCAAGCGATTTTTTAATTAATTCCAATTCTTTATCTTGTAATGATAAGGTTTCTTCTTCTTCAATTTCTTCAGCAAAATGGTATTTGTCTAAAGTTTCAGGCGATGTAGGGTTTGCACTGTGTTCTGGTATTGAAAGCACTTTGCTGTCATCTACGGGGTCTTCTTCATATTCGGCATCATCTTCATCGTCACCATAAATTTTTTGAATTAAGCTTTCGTTATTTTTTTCAACATCTTTAGTGTTGCCGTGTTTCATGAGTTCTAAAGTAAGCTTCTTTAAATCGTTTAAGTCACTTTTCATATCGAACAACACTTTGTATAGAATTTCGCGTTCGCTACTAAAATCGCTTTCGGCTTTGGATGTTTTTATTACGGCAGGTAAATTGCTACCCGCTGTTGGTAAATAACTTTTTAGGATTTCGGCAGAAATGGTTCTATTTTGCTCTAAAACAGATAGTTGCTCCGCAATATTTCGTAACTGACGAATATTACCTGCCCAACGGTGTTTTAAAAGGGTTTGTATGGCAGCATCGGTTAATTTGATGGTTGGCATTTTATATTTTATTGCAAAATCGCTGGCGAACTTTCTAAACAACAAATGAATGTCTTCTTGCCTGTCTCGTAACGGAGGTAAATGTATGTCTACCGTGCTTAAACGATAATATAAATCTTCGCGAAACTTTTCTTTTTCAATGGCTTCAAACATGTTTACGTTTGTCGCCGCTACAATACGTACATTGGTTTTTTGTACTTTACTGGAGCCTACTTTTAAAAATTCACCATTTTCTAAAACTCGCAATAAACGTACTTGAGTGGTTAATGGTAGTTCGCCTACTTCGTCTAAAAAAATAGTGCCACCATCGGCGACTTCAAAATAACCTTCACGAGTTTGGGAAGCACCTGTAAACGAGCCTTTTTCATGTCCAAAAAGTTCACTGTCAATAGTTCCTTCGGGTATGGCACCACAATTTACGGCAATGTATTTGTTATGTTTTCTATGTGATAATTGATGTATTATTTTTGGAATACTTTCTTTACCTACACCACTTTCGCCAGTAACCAACACCGAAATATCGGTTGGAGCTACTTGAATTGCTTTTTCTATGGCACGATTTAGTGCAGGCGAATTGCCAATAATACCAAAACGTTGTTTTATAGCTTGAATTGATTCCATTCGTTAAGTTAAAAGTTGAAAAGTAAAAGGTTGAAAGTATTACTCATACTATTTTTAATTATTCATTGCTTATTACTCATTATTAATTGAATACCCAATAGCTTCCCCAATTAAGGTAGCACTGGTACAATCGTTGACTTTTACGTTTACAAAATCACCAATTTTATAGTCGCCTTTAGGGAAAACAGTAACCAAACTTTGTGGAGTTCTACCAGACCAATGGGCGTCCGATTTTTTAGATTCTTTTTCAATAAGAACTTCAACAACCGTATTTAAATTTTGCCTGGTTCTATAACCACTGTGCTCTTGCTGGAGTTCAACCATTTCTGCAAGTCTTCGTTTTTTTGTTTCTTCAGGAACGTCGTCTTCCATTTTACGTTCAGCTAAAGTTCCTGGACGCTCTGAATAAGTGAACATATAACCAAAATCATACTTCACATAGTTCATTAACGATATGGTATCTTGAAAATCGGCTTCGGTTTCGGTTGGGAAACCAACAATCATATCTTGACTGATGGCACAATCTGGAATGACACGTTTAATATTATCTATTAATTCCATATATTCTTCACGGGTATGCAAACGATTCATTTCTTTTAAAATGCGGTTGCTGCCACTTTGCACTGGTAAATGGATATGATTACAAATATTGCGGTGTTTCGCCATGGTTTCAACCACGTCCATAGTTAAATCTTGTGGGTTGGAAGTCGAAAAACGAATCCGCATTTTAGGTTGCGCATTGGCACATAATTCTAATAAATTCGAAAAATTAACCGCAGTAGCTCTTTGTAAATCGGAAGCTTTATCAAAATCTTTTTTCAGGCCGCCACCATACCAAAGGTAACTATCTACATTCTGACCTAAAAGAGTTATTTCTTTAAAGCCTTTGCTCGATAAATCGTTAATTTCTTCAATAATACTTTGTGGATCTCTACTACGCTCGCGCCCACGTGTAAAAGGCACCACGCAAAAGGTACACATGTTGTCGCAACCACGTGTAATAGATACAAAAGCGGTAACCCCATTGCTGTTTAATCGCACAGGTGAAATATCGCCATAAGTTTCTTCTTTTGAAAGAATAACGTTAATGGCATCGTGACCTTCGTCAACTTCAGCTAATAGGTTTGGTAAATCTTTGTAAGCATCAGGGCCAACTACTAAATCAACAATTTTTTCTTCTTCAAGAAATTTAGTTTTTAGGCGTTCGGCCATACAGCCTAAAACACCCACTTTCATTTTTGGATTGTGCGAACGTTTTACCGCGTTGTATTTTTCTAAGCGCTTACGTACGGTTTGTTCAGCCTTATCACGTATGGAACAGGTATTTACCAGAACCAAATCAGCATCTTCTAAATTTTGGGTGGTATTAAATCCTTGATTGGCTAAAATTGAAGCTACAATTTCGCTGTCGCTAAAATTCATGGCACATCCGTAACTTTCAATAAAAAGTTTACGTTTGTTGCCTTCCTTTTGTTCAAGAACTAAAGATTCCCCCTGTTTTTTTTCGTCTATTGTCTTTTCCATAGGTTGTTGAAACACGTATTTTCAATAAGCATGCAAAGATACAATTTATTTATGTTTTGTGACAAAGTGTCAGATTTAAAAATTTATTAAATTTTGAAAATATGCAGGAAAGTGTTTACTTTGGTCAAAACTAACCAATATTTGATACACATGAATACAATTAATAGTTTATTAGATAAAATTGAGAAAGCAAAGGCTTTGGATTTTGGAACCATTTTTAACCAATCCATCGAATTGTTTAAAAAAGTGTGGGTGCAAGGTCTGGTTATGCTCCTGTTAACCATGCTTTTAATGGTGCCTTTTTACTTAATTATGTATTTGCCAATGCTTGGAATGGGTTTAATTGACCCTGAATCATTTCAAAACATGGAAAACATGGGAGATTTTAGACCTTTACTTATGATTCCGTTTTTCATATTTGCCCTTGTGTTTTCGTTTTTTGCCATGGTAATTGGTTTTGGTATGAAAGCATCTTTCTTCAGAATCTGTAAGCTCAAAGATTTAGAAGAAATGGGTGCAGACGATTATTTTTTCTATTTAAAGAAACCGTATTTGGGAAAAGTTATAAAATTATCTTTGGCTACTTTTGGAATTTCGTTGGCAGCAACTTTGTTATGTGTACTTCCTGTAATATATGTCATGATTCCTGTTACTTTGATGAATGTTATTTTTGCTTTTAATCCAGAATTGTCCACGTCAGAAATTGTTAAAGCAGGATTTAAATTGGGTAATAAAAAATGGCTGCTAACTTTTGGTTTGATATTCATATCTAGCTTATTAGCAGGCATTGTAGGTATGTTAATGTGTTGTATAGGTATTTATGTTACCGCATCTTTTTCATATTTACCAGTTTACTTTATCTATAAAGAATCTGTAGGTTTTGATAAAAAAGAAGACAACCAAAGCTATGGAATGTCTTATGAATAAATAATTAAGTTTCTTTAAAAAGCCTGTTTTTTGACTGCGAAAAACAGGTTTTTTTATTTAAACAGAAAACAGATAATCCCTAAAATTAGGCAGATAAACTTTTTTTCATATACATTTGTAGCTACAAAAAAATCAAGTATGGCGAAGAATTTAGTAATTGTGGAGTCACCTGCAAAGGCAAAAACTATCGAAAAATTTTTAGGAAAAGATTTTAAGGTGGAGTCTAGCTTTGGGCATATAGCTGATTTGCCTTCCAAAGAGTTGGGGGTAGATGTTGAAGGTGATTTCAAACCAAAGTATGAAGTTTCAAAAGATAAAAAGGCGATTGTAAAAAAACTGAAAGATCTAGCTAAAAATGCCGATATGGTTTGGTTAGCAAGTGATGAGGATCGTGAAGGAGAGGCTATTGCATGGCATTTGGCAGAAACTTTAAAGTTGGATAAAAGTAAAACAAAACGTATTGTTTTTCATGAAATTACTAAATCAGCGATACAAAAGGCCATTGAAAATCCAAGAGGGATAGATTACGATTTGGTGGATGCACAACAAGCACGTCGTGTATTGGATAGAATTGTAGGGTATGAGTTGTCTCCCGTTCTTTGGCGTAAAGTTAAGGGTGGTTTATCGGCAGGTCGTGTGCAATCTGTTTCTGTGCGATTGATTGTAGAGCGTGAACGCGATATTCAAAACTTTACTGCGGAAGCATCCTATAGGATTGATGCCGAATTTTCTAATGAAGAAGGACAAACATTTAAAGCGAAATTGCCTAAAACCTTTTCTACTAAAGAAGAGGCACAGAAATTTTTAGAAAAAAATGCCACGGCTACATTTAAAGTTTCAGATTTAGAGAAAAAGCCCGCTAAAAAATCGCCAGCAGCACCGTTTACTACATCAACTTTACAACAAGAAGCCTCTCGTAAACTTTATTTTTCGGTAAGCAAAACCATGACAATGGCACAACGCCTATACGAAGCGGGTTTAATTACTTATATGAGAACGGATAGTGTGAATCTATCTGATGAAGCACGTAATGGTGCAAAAGCAGAAATAGAAAGTGCCTTCGGTTCAAAATACAGTAAATCAAGAAATTATACAGGAAAATCCAAAGGTGCCCAAGAAGCGCATGAGGCGATACGTCCTACCGATTTTGCAATTCATTCGGTTGATATTGATAGAGACCAAGCACGTTTGTACGATTTAATTTGGAAACGTGCCATCGCATCACAAATGAGTGAAGCAGAATTGGAGCGTACTAATGTTAAAATTGCAGCATCCACGCATAGCGAACATTTTACTGCAAATGGAGAGGTTATTACTTTTGACGGTTTCTTAAAAGTTTATTTGGAAAGTACCGATGATGAAGATGTTGAACAAGAAGGTATGCTCCCTGCAATGAAAGTCAATGAAACTTTACTTAATAATTATATTACAGCAACCGAGCGTTATACGCGCCCACCATATAGATATACCGAGGCATCTTTGGTTAAACAATTAGAAGAACTGGGTATCGGTCGTCCATCTACCTATGCGCCAACAATTTCTACCATTCAAAATAGAAATTATGTTGAAAAAGGTACGGTTGAAGGTGTAGAACGTAGTTATACCCAACTCACATTAAAAAAAGGTACAGTAAAAGATAAAATATTAACTGAAAAAGTAGGTTCTGATAAAGGGAAATTGGTTCCAACAGATATTGGAATGATTGTAACCGACTTTTTAGTAAATCATTTTGAACATATTTTAGATTACAATTTTACGGCAAAAGTTGAAGAGGATTTTGATAACATTGCCGAAGGAAAAGAAAATTGGACTAAAATGATGAAAACGTTTTATCAAGACTTTCATCCACAAGTAGAGAATGTTCAGGAAAATGCCGACAGGGAATCTGGTGAACGTGTTTTAGGAACCGACCCAAAAACAGGCAAACAAGTAAGTGTGCGTTTAGGTAAATTTGGACCAATGGTGCAAATAGGAACTCCCGATGATGAGGAAAAACCACAATTCGCAAGTCTAAGTCCAGACCAGCAATTAAACACTATTACCTACGAAGAGGCGATGAACTTGTTTCAGTTGCCTAAAAATCTTGGTACATATAAAGGAGAAGAAGTTGAGGTGAATAATGGGCGTTTCGGACCTTATGTTAAGTTTGGAGATGCTTTTGTTTCTTTGCCTAAAGGCGTTGATGCTTTAAGTGTTGAATTAGAAGATGCCATTGTTTTAATTAAAGAAAAGCAAGCAGCAGATGCACCTATTTATATGTATAAAAAGTTGCCTGTACAAAAAGGGAAAGGACGTTTTGGTCCCTTTATTAAATGGAACAATATGTTCATTAACGTGAGTAGCAAGTACGATTGGGACAATTTATCAGACAATGATATTGTTGAGCTTATTGAAACTAAAATTCAAAAAGACATAGATAAAGTTATCCATAATTGGGAAGATGAAGGCATTCGCGTTGAAAAAGCCCGTTGGGGAAGGCACAATGTGCTAAAAGGAAAAATAAAAGTAGAGTTAGATAAATCTGTTGATGTATCAAAAATGACTTTAGAAGAAGCCAAAGCTTTAATAGAAGCCAAAGCTCCTAAGAAAAAAGCTGTTAAGAAAAAAACTACTGCAAAGAAAAAGTAATTTAGCAATAGCTTTGAACAATAGAACTCATCTTGACTTTTTGTATTTAACCGAAAATGAGATAAAATTTGTACAGATGAGGCACTTTTTGATAGGCATAGCAGGGCTAAGCATAAAAAAAGAAACGAAGTATGGACGGATTTTAGCCATTTTTTAGGAAATAGAAAAAGTCAAGATGAGTTCATAAATAGAGAACAGTGTATGGAATTATTATATTTTAGTTTTTAGTAGATTATTTTTATGCTAACCACATACAATAAGTCACTATTTCTTATCATATTTGTAATCATGCTAAGAATTCATCTTGGTTTTAACCAAAAAAAACAAAATGAATTCTAAATAAAACAGTCAACTTTATATACAAAATAGTACATTTTAAATGAATTTTAATTTTCTTTCACCTGTTTCAGATGTGGTTTTGGCTCATAACGAGTTACTTTCTTTACAAGCATTAGGTAGAAAAATTAGAATTCATTCCGTACAAAAAGGAATTCCAGATTTAGAAGGTGTCAATATTGCCATTTTAGGAGTTCTTGAAAATAGAAATGATATTAATTATATAGGAGAAGCATTTCAGTTAAATGAAATTAGAAAAACTTTTTATGGGCTCTTCCCTGGTAGTTGGCATACCACAATAGCCGATTTAGGAGACATAAATAAGGGAGAAAGTGTAGAAGATACTTATTTTGCTCTAAAAACTACCATTGCTATTTTAATCAAAAAGAACATCATACCTATTATTATAGGAGGCACCCAAGACCTTACGTATCCAAATTACAGAGCTTATGATACCATAATGCCTATGGTAAATATTGTGAATGTAGATAGTAAGTTCGATTTGGGCGACTCTGCCAAGCCTATTAAAAATGACAGTTTTGTAGGTAAAATAATTTTAGATCAGCCATATAATCTTTTTAACTATGCTACTATTGGCTATCAAACGTATTTTAATTCGCAAGAAGAAAAAGATTTAATGGATAGTCTTTATTTTGAATCTTACAGATTGGGTTCGGTTTCAAAAGATATTACCCTTGTAGAGCCTGTAATGCGTGATGCTAATATTGTGAGTATCGATTTAAATGCTGTTAAAGGTTCAGAGGTAAGTTTAAATCAAAAGTTTTCGCCAAATGGGTTAGATGGTAAAGAAATTTGCGCTATAGCAAGGTATGCTGGTATTAGCAATAAAGTAAGCTCTTTTGGTATTTACGAGTATAAACCATCAAAAGATGATGATATTACTTGTATGCTTATTTCCCAAATACTGTGGTATTTTATTGAAGGCGTTAATTTCAGAGTGAAAGATGATGATTTTTTAGGGGATAGCAGCTATCAAAAATTCATCACTTTGGTAGAAGACCAGGAATTAGTGTTTTATAAAAGTAATAAAACAGGCAGATGGTGGATTGAAATTCCTTTTTTAACAGAAATTAATAATAAATTAAAGAGACATACGTTATTACCTTGCATGCATCAAGATTATCTAGATGCATGTAACAATAAGGTGCCAGATCGTTGGTATAAAGCGTTTCAAAAGAACTGTATTTAACATTAATAACTGCTAAAGCGTACATTTTATCGGTAAAACGTTATTTTTTCACGATGAAACGTAAATTTTTCTTTAAAAAAGTTGTTTTTTAAAAAATATATAAATATGTTTACGCTCTCAAAATTAAAGCTTAAATAATTAACCTCGAGTTTTCTATGGATATGAAGAAGTTTGTATTATTAACCGCAGTAATGACAATACTTGCTAGTTGTGGCTCTAACGATAAGGGCGAACTAGTGGGTGTTAAAGGAAAAAAATGGCATCCTGAAAAACCTTATGGAATGGAACTTATTCCTGGTGGTGCATTTATAATGGGTAAAGGCGATGACGATTTGGCGGGTGTTCAAGACGCGCCAGCTAAAACCGCAACAGTAAGAGCCTTTTATATGGATGCTACTGAAATAACAAATAGCGAATACCGTGAATTTGTTAATTGGGTAAGAGACTCAATTATTAGAATGAAACTAGCGATTTTAGCAGATGAGGTAGGAAAGGTTCCTGATGATGGTGGTATTGGCGAATTTGCATTTAAAGATGCAGATACCGCAAATATGTCGGTTTACGAGAAATATATGTTCGAAAACTACACAGGATTAGGCCCTACAGGATATGAAGGCAGAAAAATTAATCGTGACGTCGATTTGATTTTCGATACCTCAGAATATCCAGACGAGTATTATGCCGAGGTTATGGATACCATGTATTTGCCTTTAGAAGATTCTTATAATGGGCAACGTACTTGGGATGTTAAAAAGTTTAAGTTCCAGTATAGTTATATGGATATCCAAGAAGCGGCAAGAAACAGAGGTATAAAACGTAGAGATGCTATTGTTAGAGAAGAAATAGAAGTATATCCAGATACAGCTGTTTGGATTAGAGATTTTGCATATTCTTATAACGAACCAATGCATAACGATTATTTTTGGCATGATGCGTACAGCGAATATCCAGTAGTAGGCGTTACTTGGAAACAAGCTAAAGCGTTCTGTGAGTGGAGAACTATCAAGAAAAACTCATACCAAAAATCAAGAAAAGGTGCTGCAATGGTTAATACTTTTAGATTACCGTCTGAAGCAGAGTGGGAGTATGCTGCTCGCGGCGGTCTGCAAGCTGCGACTTATCCATGGGGTGGTCCTTATACAAAAAGTGATAGAGGGTGTTTTATGGCAAACTTTAAACCAGTAAGAGGTGATTATGCAGCAGACCAAGCATTATATACTGTAGAAGCTAAGTCTTACGAACCTAATGATTATAACTTATATAATATGGCAGGTAACGTAGCCGAGTGGGTAAATGCTTCATACGATCCATCTTCTTACGAATTTACGTCAACAATTAATCCAAGTGTTAACAGTAACAATAATCAACGTAAAATTGTTAGAGGTGGTTCTTGGAAAGATGTAGCATACTTTTTACAAGTAAGCTCAAGAGATTACGAATATGCAGATTCTGCAAGAAGTTATATTGGTTTTAGAACAGTTCAAGATTACATGGGGACACAAGTAACCGGGAAGAAATAAAATCAATTAAAATTTAATCAAATCAATAATAAATTTAACCTATTAATTAACCTACTTAAGTATTTACTTAAATTAAAAATCGAGAATTATGGCACAGTCAAAAGCAAGTAAAAAGTTCATGAATATGGCTTACGGATTAGGAGCGGCAATTGTAATTATTGGAGCGCTTTTCAAAATTACTCATATGGAGTTTGGACCCATTACAGGTAACGCTATGTTAACATTAGGTCTTGTTACCGAAGCAGTTATTTTTGCATTATCAGCATTTGAACCAGTAGATAGCGAATTAGATTGGTCTTTAGTGTATCCAGAACTAGCAGGAGGAGAAACAAGCAAAAAAGATAAAAATGAAAGCCCACAAGGGTTATTATCTAAAAAGTTAGATGAATTATTAAAAGACGCTAAAATTGATGGCGAGTTAATGGCAAGTTTAGGGGAAAGTATTAAAAACTTTGAAGGAGCTGCTAAAAATATGTCATCTAGCGCAAATTCTATAGAAGCTTCCAAAAAATATGGTGAAGAATTATCATTGGCAGCAGCTCAAATGGAATCTTTAAACAGTTTGTATAAAGTGCAGTTAGAAAGCATTAGCAGACAGGCAACGATTAATGAGGAGTCTGTTGAAAATGCATCTAAATTAAAAGAGCAAATGCAATCTTTAGCATCTAACTTATCATCATTAAATGGCGTATACGGTGGTATGTTGTCTGCTATGACCAAAAACTAATTAGGGGTTAATCCCAAATTTTAATAATTAACCAAAAACCTAATTAGACAATGGCAGCAGGAAATTTATCACCCAGACAGAAAATGATTAATCTGATGTATTTAATATTTATAGCGATGCTAGCATTAAATATGTCTAAGGAAGTGCTTTCAGCCTTCGGATTAATGAACGAAAAGCTTACCGAGTCTAATCAAGCCACAGGAGAAAGAAATACTGCTTTCATGGCTAGCTTAGATCAAAAAGCTGTTGATCAACCAGAAAAATATGTATCATTAAAATCTAAAGCAGATCAGATAGATGATTTAGCATCAAAATTTAATAAATACCTAGAAGATTTGAAAGGTAACATGGTTGAAGGACTAGATGACCCTACAGATTACGAAATAATGGATAAGGGCGATTACCTTGACGAAAATTTCTTTAAAGGTGCAAAATTAAAGCCAGGAGGGGAAGAGTTTTTAGCTCAAATGGCAGCATATAGAGATGGCGTAGCTAAAATTTTAGCAAACGAAAAAGGGATGGAAAGTGTCGTTAAAGATGTAAAAGAAAAATTTAACACAGACGATGTTACCAACAGAGATGGTATCAAACAAAGTTGGTTAGATTATCATTACAAAGGATTTCCTTTAGTAGCTTCATTAACAAAAATGACACAACTTCAAGCCGATATTAAAACAACGCAGTCTGAGGTGTTATCAACGATGTTACAAGGCACACTTGCTACCGAGGTGTCTATGACAAACTATACAACATTAATGGAAACATCAAAATCAGCTTATTTTAATGGTGAGCAATTTGATGGACAAATTGTGTTAGGTCGTAAAGATGCTACAACTAAACCAAATAGAGTAGAATTAACTTTGGACGGAAGAAAACTTACTGAAAAAGAATATTCTATTGAAGATGGAAAAGTTAAATTGAAAGTTGGAACAGGAAGTCCTGGAGAACATAAAATTGAAGGTAAACTAATCTTTGCACAAGATGGAGAAGATATTGAAGTGCCTGTAAAAACATCATTTGCTACGGTGCCTAAGCCTAATGCAGCAACTATTTCAGCAGATAAAATGAATGTAGTATATCGAGGTGTTAAAAACCCAATGACAATCTCTTTTGCTGGTATTGCCGATAATAATGTAAATGCGTCTGCACAAGGTTTAAGTAGAGTAAGTGGTAGCAAGTATATAATGGATGCTACAAGAATTCAAGGTAGAGAAGTCACAATTAATGTTACTGGTAAAATTGAAGGACAAACCGTTAGTGATAGAGCAACATTCAGAATTAAAGATTTACCAAAACCGACAGGAACTATAAGAGGTGAAGACGGTGCTATAAAAATGCAACGTAACGCTCTTGAAATTTCAACCGTAGGTGCTAAGTTTGATGATTTCGATTTCGAATTGCCATTACATGTTACTGGATTTAAATTTAAAGTACCTGGTCAACCAACCATTGATGTCAATGGAAATAAGCTTGATAGTAGAGCTAAATCAGCATTACTAAAAGCCAAAAGAGGAACAGATGTTCAGATATTTGATATTGAAGCTAAAGCAGGTAGTGTAAGCGTGATACTTAAAAAAGTATCTCCAATCATTATAGAGCTTACAAACTAATATAGGAATAAACATTTTGTTAATTCTCTAGTGATTAAAAAATGTATAATAAGATGAAACATCCTTATTGAAGTAGACTGAAAATTAGTCGTAAAGTCCAATAAGGATGTTGCATGTTACCATTGAAATAACAATAAAGATAAGCACATGAATTTAAAAAGTTTTTTATTAACCGTAACAGCTGTTTTTACAGTGTCAAGCATATTTGCTCAAGCTAATATACTAAACGCTAAAAGCCCTGAAGAAATTGGGGTTAGAACAGATGCTCAAAAAGCCATAGATAATGATAAACCATTAGAATATGGTTATGTGGACGACAGAGATATCCTTTTTTCTAAGATGGTTTGGGAAAAAATTATTTTAGACGAACGTGCTAACTTTCCGTTGTACTATCCAATAGATACTAATAATATTGGTAGCGATAGACGTTGTTTGTATGATGTACTTATGAAGAGCATTAAAAATGGTAGGATTGAAAACATTTATGATGATTCTTATTTTAAAACAAAACGTACTTTAAAAGATATTGAAGCGGCATTAGTAAAGGTTGATACCACCGAATTAGGTATTGAACAACTAAATGCAGGTGAAGAATTGTCGGCAGAATATATAAACAGAAGAGATATTACTGCTGCCGATATTACAGAGTATCATATTAAAGGCCTTTGGTATTTCGATAAGCGTCAGGCTGAAATGAAATACAGATTGTTAGGAATTGCTCCAGTTGCTCCAGACGTTAACTTTATTGATTCTGAAAACCCTGATTTAGTAGAGTTGTTTTGGGTGTTTTTCCCAGATGCTAGAGGGGTGTTGCACGAAGCTAAATCGTTTAATAATAAAAACAGTTCGATGCCATTTTCATTCGATCATATGTTAAATGCAAGACGCTTTCAAGCTTATATTTATAAAGAAGAGAATGTTCAAGGCGATAGAGCAGTTACAGAATATATATCGGACAATGCTTTAATGCAATTATTAGAGTCTGAAAGAATTAAAGAGAAAATTAGAGATTTTGAATTAGATATGTGGACATATTAATTTGAATATCTTATTAAAAAGTATAAAAGCTCACTTTCAAGTGGGCTTTTTTATTTTGAAGAGGTTTAAACTTTTTCTAATTGGCTAAAAAATCGCCCTTTTTTTCTCTATGCGCCTCCCGGCCCATTGGCTACGCCGAATCTTTGATTTCACTAAAACAGTCCACAGGACTGTTTACTCACGACACTTAATTATTTGAAAAATACGTGTTCGTGAACCTTACTGTTTCTTAACGTTCTGTCCTGTCTTTTTTTCTTTCCGTAGCTTTTCCAACGCGGCAAGCTGGCTCCTTCTCTAAAAAGGTTTACTAAACCTTTTCTTTACGCTCGGCCCTAACTCAAAAAAGGCTTCGATTGGATAAAATTGCCATTGCGCTGGCTGGCTCGTTCGCTAAAATAACCCATTGGGCTATTTTTTTACGCTCCGTCCTGCTTCAATCGAAAAAGTTTAAACCACTTCTTTGCAAAAACTAGATCAGATAACATAATCTATTTTATCTTTGCAACATCATGCAAGTAGATTATATAATAGTAGGGATTGGGTTAGCGGGCATTAGCTTTTGCGAGCAATTAAAGGCTCATAACAAAACGTTTGTGGTTTTTGATAATGCGTCGCAACAGTCATCAACAGTTGCAGGAGGTCTATACAACCCTGTAGTTTTAAAACGTTTTACACCTGTTTGGAAATGTAAAGAGCAACTCGATTTAGCATTGCCAATGTATGCGAATCTAGAAGTGGAATTAGGGGTGAAGTTAGATTATAAAATTCCGGTATATCGAAAATTTGCATCGCTAGAAGAACAAAATGATTGGTTTTCAGCTTCCGATAAACCGACACTTTCAGAATATCTTTTACCAAAGATCATTAAAAATGATAATAAGTCTATTGATGCACCTTATGGTTATGGCGAAGTGTTAGAAACCGGACGTATTGATGTAAAAACATTAATAGAAGCTTATAAATCATATCTATTGAGCCATGACTTATTTGTTGAATCTGTTTTTGAATATGATGATTTAAAAATAGAAGCTGATACTATTCAGTACAAAAATACTATAGCAAAGCACGTCGTATTTGCAGAAGGTTTTGGTGTAAAACAAAATCCGTTTTTTAAAGATCTGCCATTAGTACCGGCAAAAGGGGAATTGCTTACTATACATGCGCCCAATTTAAAGATAGACTATGTTTTAAAAGCAAGTGTTTTTTTAATTCCTTTGGGTGACGATTTATATATTGTTGGAGCCACTTACGAATGGAAAGATTTAAGCAGTAAAGTCACAGATTTAGCAAAAGAGGAACTTTTAACCAAGCTTGAAAAACTAATTAATTGTGAATTTGAAGTTGTTAACCAAGTAGCAGGAATACGTCCTACAGTAAAAGATAGACGCCCGTTGGTTGGTCAACATGGAAAATATAAAAATATGTTTGTGCTAAATGGTTTGGGTACACGTGGTGTTATGATCGGTCCTTATGTAGCAGAGCAACTTTATAATTTTATTGAAAAGGGGATGACTCTTGAAAAAGAGATTGATATTAGAAGGTTTGCTTTTTAAATTAAAAACAAGATAATATATGATTTATTTAACCATGATGATTTTTGTAAAAGAAGGAAGAGAGACTGTTTTTTGTCAATTTGAAGATTTGGCAATTCCAATATTGAATGATTATAGGGGAAAATTAATTTATAGAATTAGACCAACTAAAGAAACGTATGTTTCTTTTGAGGAAGAATTGCCATATGAGATTCACTTTATTTCGTTTGAATCTGAAAAAGACTTTATAGATTTCACTAAGGATAACCGAAGAAAAGCTTTTTCGCATCTCAAAGATGATTCTATTAAATATAGTTTTCTTGTTAAAGGAGAACAAGTCTGAAAAAATAAATTACTTCTTTTTAGCCAATGATTTATCGTAATGCATAAAAATATTAATCCAGATATTTCTTGATAGTCTGATGATTACCGGTAAAAAAACAATTAAAGTTACTACGATTGAAGCAAAAACAGTATTGATACTGGCTTTTAAAAACACAAACGAAATTACAAAAGCCGCTACGGCAAATGCAATGCCAACTGCATAACTAACGTACATAGCACCATAGAAAAACGATGGTTCTATTTTGTATTTAGTACCACAATTACTGCAGGTTTCGTGCATGCTTAATGCTTCTGATAAGATGTATGGGTTCTTGTTTTTAAACATAGATTCCTCATGGCATTTAGGGCAAGTTCCCGTTAAAATGCTATATAATTTTGACCCTTTTTTAAACATATAATTTAATGTACTTTTGCATCTGCAATTACAGGACAAAAATACGGTTTTAATAATTTAAATCCTGTAGCAAAAGTTATATTTCTATGATGAACATCCATAATTTATCGATTTCATTTCAAGGTGAATACTTGTTTGAGGATATTACGTTTAAACTGGTTAATGGCGATAGGGTTGGGCTTATTGGTAAAAATGGCGCAGGGAAATCAACCATGCTTAAAATTTTATCGAAAGAAATGGAGCCAGATACGGGACAAATTGCTGCCGATAAAGAACTTAAAATGGGTTTTTTAAAGCAAGATATTGATTTTGTTGTAGGAAGAACAGTGCTTGAAGAAGCTTACGAAGCGTTTACGGAGATAAAACAGTTGGAAGCTAAAATGGATGCCGTTAATACCCAAATGGCAGAACGCACCGATTATGAAAGCGAAGGTTACCATCAATTAATGGTAGATATTAACGAACTTCAACATCAATATGAAATTTTAGGAGGTTATAATTATCAAGGAGATACCGAGAAGATTCTTCAAGGTTTAGGGTTTAAACGTGAGGACTTTAATAAGTTAACCGATACTTTTTCGGGTGGTTGGCGTATGCGTATTGAGCTGGCTAAATTATTGCTTCAAAATAATGATATCTTATTACTGGATGAGCCCACAAACCATTTAGATATTGAATCCATTATTTGGTTAGAAGGTTTTTTGAAGAATTATACGGGAGCGGTGGCCATTGTATCGCACGATAAAATGTTTTTGGATAATGTAACGAACAGAACCATTGAAATTTCGTTAGGAAGGATTTATGATTATCCGAAACCTTATTCAAAATATTTAGTGTTGCGTGAAGAATTGCGAACACAACAATTAGCATCCCAAAAAAATCAACAAAAGCAAATAGAACAAACTGAGAAACTTATCGAGAAGTTCCGTGCAAAAGCATCCAAGGCAACCATGGCACAATCGTTAATTAAAAAACTGGATAAGATTGATAGGATTGAGGTTGATGAAGACGATAACAGCGTAATGACACTTAATTTTCCAGTATCAATCACACCTGGTAAAGTCGTAGTTGAAATGGAGAAAATCTCTAAAAGCTACGGACATAACCAAGTTTTAAAGAACGTTAGTTTATTAATTGAACGCGATAGTAAAACGGCTTTTGTTGGGCAGAACGGACAAGGTAAGTCTACCTTAGCCAAAATTATGGTGGGCGATATAAAATATGATGGTCATTTAAAATTAGGACATAACGTACAAATAGGCTATTTTGCCCAAAATCAAGCAGAATATTTAGATGGCAATAAAACGGTTTTGGATACCATGATTGATGCCGCCAACGAAACCAATAGAAGTAAAGTAAGAGATATTTTAGGGTCGTTTTTATTTAGAGGCGATGAAGCTGAAAAATACGTGCGGGTACTTTCTGGGGGAGAGCGCAATCGTTTGGCGTTGGCTAAATTAATGCTGCAACCATTTAATGTGTTAATTATGGATGAGCCTACAAACCATTTAGATATTAAGTCTAAAAACGTTTTAAAAGAGGCTTTAAAAAAGTTTGGAGGTACACTGGTTTTAGTGTCTCACGACCGTGATTTTCTTCAAGGGTTAACCAATAAAGTTTATGAGTTTAAAGATCATAAGTTGAAAGAATATCTGGGTGATATTGACTATTATTTAGAACAACGTAATGTTGAAAGTTTACGCGATGTAGAGAAGCGAACAGTGGTTAAAGAAACGCCCAAAGAAAAGAAACAACAATCTTACGACGACCAAAAGAAACTTAAGTCTTTAAATAATAGGTTGAGTAATATTGAAGCCGAAATAAATAGATTAGAGCGCGACATAAAAAAGATTGATCTAGAGCTTGAAAGTAATTATGAAGCGGTTACATCTAAGCCTAATTTTTTTGATAAATATCAAAAATTAAAGTCCGATTTACAAGATTACATGGATAAATGGGAAGCTATTCAACTTGATATAGAGCAATTCGTCGATTAGTATTTGTTAAAAAATAATGCATTTCGTCGAATAAAATAGTTTTTCATCTAGTTTTAAGTTATTTTCGTACTAGAATTAATCCCAAATTTATTCAACCATGAAGATTTTAAAACTTATAGTTCTATCATTTTTTATAACGGCATATTCATTTGCCAGTGTTTCTCAAAGTGAAAAAGAGGCTTTAATAGCACTTTATAATGCTACTAGTGGTAGTCAATGGAATTCTACATGGGATATGGATGCGTCTATTAACACTTGGTATGGTGTTAAAGTTGAAAACGATAAAGTAGTAGAAATCAATCTTCAATTTAATAACCTTCAAGGTAATTTGCCTGAAGAAATAGGCAATCTTGTTTATTTAAAGAAGATGAATTTAGGTTTTAATAAATTAGGAGGAACCCTGCCGTCTTCAATAAAAAATTTAAAGGAATTAAGGTCTTTAGAATTATTTATGAATCAATTTGAAGGTAATATTCCTTCAGAGTTAGGTGAATTAACAAAATTAGAGTCCTTAAAATTATACAGTAATAAATTTGAAGGGCATATTCCAGAAGCTTTAATGAGATTAACAAACTTAAGAGAGCTTTTATTAGGAAGTAATTTTTTAACAGGAACCATTCCAACTAATATTTATGCCCTGTCTAAGCTTCAAAAGTTAAGTTTGATGGATAATAAATTAGAAGGAGAAATACCTGTAGAAATAGCACAATTAACCCAATTGGAAGAGTTAATATTATCTACCAATCAACTTACTGGTAATTTACCATTAGAGTTTATGGGCTTAAAGAAATTAAACACTATAATGGTTAGTGATAATAATTTAAATCAGGAATATACAAGCTATTCGGGTAAAAATTTACCAAGCCTTTTACTCATGCAAACGGAAAACGCTACTGCGATATTAGATATTGAAAAAGATTAAATTTATACTTATTAATTAGTTGAAAAACAAAAACAGCCAGCAATTATGTTGGCTGTTTTTGTTTTAACTTTATGGTGTTATGTTAGAGCACTATTTTACCTGTCCGTATTGTTGGGAAACAATCTCTATGCTATTAGATAATTCGGTTTCTAAGCAAGTATATATAGAAGATTGCGAAGTCTGTTGTAATCCAATACAGATTTCGGCGCAGTTTAATAATTCTGAATTAATAGATTTTCAAGCAGATAGCTTGGAGCAATAATTTTTTATGATTTTATACTTGTAGAAAGTAAAAAGGATTGTATATTTGCATTCCGAAACAATTTGGTCGGCATTATGAACCGAAAGTTAAAAGCTAAGTAAATTGTTTTAGGAATTAATATCGCGGGATAGAGCAGTAGGTAGCTCGTCGGGCTCATAACCCGAAGGTCACTGGTTCGAGTCCAGTTCCCGCTACTAGCAAAGAAAAGGGGGTCAAGAAATTGAGACCCTTTTTTTATTTCTCTGTACAACATATGTACGGATCAAGGATCAAGGGGATCAAGTAATAAACGGGGATCAAGTAATAAACCTGTGGGATTGATAAATTACGCATACAAATTGGTAAGATTGGCATATTCCTTAAACGCTCCTGCAGACCAATTGCTCTATAGTTCACAAAGGAACTGCCTATTCTTTAAATCTCAATAAAAAGCCTGTAAGGCTTTCTTTTTTATCAAGACCTATTTTTTTTCTTAATCGGTGACGGGCAACTTCTGCTCCACCAATAGAAATGTTCATAATTTCGGCAATTTCTTTTGTTGACATATTCATCAATAAATAAGTAGATAAATCTAATTCTCTTGGAGAAATTGTTGGATATTTCTCTTTTAATTTTTTAATAAAATCGAAGTGAACATTCTTGATGTGTTTCTCCAAATCTTTCCAGCTTTTATCAGCGTTTATTTCCTTTGCAATACTTCTTCTCAGCTTTGTAAATTGAATTTTGGCTGATTCATCAAAGGATTCTAAATTGATATCTTTTAGTTTGTAAATGATTCCATTCAGGATTTTGTTTTTCTTTACTACTTGCAAAGAGTTATTAACTAGCTCCTTGTCTTTTGCTAAAATCTTAGTTTTAAGCTTGTCCTTTTTTAACTTTTCAATTTCTTTTTCCAGCTTATATTGTTCTTGCCTGATTCTGGATTCTTTTTCCAGATAAAGCCTTCTCTGCTCAATGGTTTCATAGTATTTGTTCCTTCTTATTTTCATTTTTATTCGTTTCCTAATAAAAAATATTGCTGCAATAGCAAGTAAAATATAAACTAAATACGCTAAAAAATGCCTGTACCATGGTGGAGAAACTGTAAATGCAACAATTGCCTCTTCTGATTGAATACCATAGCTATTTCTTGCTTTTAATTTCATTTTATAATCACCTTCTCTTAAGTTGGTATATTCCTTAATTGAAATTGTGGACCAGTTGCTCCACTTGTCATCAAAACCTTCCAATTGATAAGAGAATTCAATATTTTCAAGATTTTCATAAGTTGGAGATGAAAATGTGAATTTCACATGATTTTTAGCATACGGGATTAAATATTTTTCAGATATTTTTTTATCGTTTCCAAAAATTAGTGTGTCGCCTGGAAAAGAAAAACTTCGAATAAAAACGGTAGGTTTAGTGTCGGTGTTGTTTAATAGTTGTGAATTATAATGTGCTAATCCGTCTATAAGTCCTATAAATATGTTTTGTGGGTCAATGGTGTTTACAGAAAGAAAATCAGCGACTAAATTACCCGTCAAGTTTGAAAATGGAGCGACAATATTTGTATAACTTCCATTGTTGTTTTTCTTTAATTCGCCTAATGATTCATTGAATGCATACCAGAGGTTTCCATTGGTATCCTCAGTTAATGCTTTAATTTCTGGAATGTCTTTAAAGATTTGACTCATTTTTTTATCTTCGTAGAATAAGTCTTGCTCTTTTGAATAATTGTAAAAATGATTGTTTGTCTGAAAGTAAATGCTGTTGTTTATTTTCTGAATGCTTCCAAGACCTTTGTCATTAGCAGACAGATTATGAATAGTTTTTATTGATTTAAACTTTTTCAAATCAGAAGACAGTGCCATTTGATAGAATAATCCACCATTTTTTAGCCATAAGTAGTCATTGTCCAGTTCGAAAGATATAGAGGATTTGTAAAGACCTTCAACTTGATTTATGAATTCAAAACCATTAGCTGTCATTTTGAAAATAGCAAACCCATTGCTATTATTTGATCCAATAACAAATTTTGGCTGACTGGGGATTTTTTGAAATTCAAAATAGCCATTTTTATCCAATATTTTAATCACTTTTCCACCTTCAATCACTAAAGCACCATTATTATGTGCACATAACAATTGATTTTCAATTACTTGAATATTCCAGGCTTGACCAGTTGTTCCTTCTACAAGAGTAAAACTACCTTCTTTGAAGTTTTTATTCCAAGGATGATAAAAAACGCCTTGGTTTGTTGCCACATACAGGTTTTCTTTATAAACGATGGATGCATAAACAGTGCCCAGATTATAGCTAAAGCCAAAATAGCTAAAAGGAGAATTTTCATTAATAAATGTAATTCCGCTATCTAAACCTAACCAAAGATTATCTTTGTTGTCAATAAAAGAGGTTAGCACAGTATTATTCTGGAGTCCTTTGGCACGATCAATATGTTGAATGATTTTCCCATTTAAATCACATATAATAATCCCTTCTAAGACCGAATTGAGTGCAATGAATTTATCTTTTATGGGTATGCCTCCAAGTGAACCATTCTTTTTGATGAAAATATTCGCTTCGGTATCCCATGGTGTCATTTTTTCATTACTATAAATAAAAAGTCCCTTGTTTAAAGTAGCAATGAGCAGTTTGTTATCAGGCATTGGAAAAATGCCCCAGATTTCCGTGTTATTTAAAACAGTGGTGTTTTTTAACTGGAATAGTTTTTCATTTTTATACTCTACTACTCCTACCATTTTATCTTGAAAATACAAATGGTTATTTACTTGAAATGAAAATTGGAATTTAGTGGGTGCTTCCAATATTCTAAGTTTGTTGTTCTTAAAGATATAAGCCCTTTCAAAAGATTGAAAAATAACTTCTCCTTTAAAAATATGTATCTTCCAAATGAAACCAGCTAACTTGTCTTTAGTTGAATTTACCATTTTAGATAAAGAAAAATATTCCAGTTTTCCCTTAGAATTAGCTTTAAAATAGCCAAATTCATCTATGCCACCAACAAATATTGTACCCGAATCATCAATTTTTACTGACCTAATTAGGGGAGAATTTGGTGAGTTGTATTTTCGCCATGATACACCATCAAATTGAAATAAGCCCTTATTGTTGGCAAAGTAAATATTCCCGTTTTTATCCTGGTCAATATTCCAGTTTTGAGGCCCACCCTTATAATCGGATCTTTTATAATTTTTAAGATCAGGGATTCCAATGTTTTTGATTTGACCAAAAATGGACATTACAAATAATAGAAAAAAAAGTGTGGTTAATAATTTTATTTGATTCATGAATTAAACTATAAACGTATACTTGATATTTTTTAAATATTTTGAATTTATTTATCCCTAGTCATTTAAATCTTTTGTGATATAAAAAAGTATTTTCAAAACTAAGTTAGCCGTTTTTTGTGAATGTAACTTTAATTTAAAAAATAAATTATAAATAGTAATATTTTAATTTTTTAATTTACTTAAAATCAATATATTAAAATTTATTTGATAAGGTTTTGTTTTGGTAATAATTAGTGTTTGTAAGGTTTTGTTAAGGAGTTTAATTATGGATTACCTGCAAAATACACTTATAATTGTGGCATGTTTGCAAAGATGCAAAGAAAATAACTAAACTAAATTTAAACTATTATCTAATGAAAAAAATTACTAAACTACGTGTTTTGTGTTTTTTATCATTATTGTTCACCACCTACATTCAAGCTCAAGACTTGACAGTAAGTGGAACAATTAGTGATGGAAATGGAATTCCGCTTCCTGGAGTTGCCATATTGCTTAAAAACACAACAAAAGGAACAATAACAGATTTTGATGGTAAATTTGAAATTGAGGCACCTTCCAATGGTGTGTTGGTAGTAAGCTATATTGGCTATACGACCATAGAGGCACCAATTAATGGTAAAAGCAGTATTACAATAACCTTAATCGAGAATGTTGAAGCTCTTGACGAAGTTGTCGTTGTAGGCTATGGAACCCAAAAAAAATCAAACCTTACAGGATCTGTTGCGAGTATTAAAACAGAAGAAATTAATAAGTCTACCAGTACCTCAATTGGTCAATTATTACAAGGAAAAGCTACTGGACTGCAAGCTTTACAAAATAGTGCGCAACCAGGTGGATCTGTAAGTCTTGTAATTCGTGGAGTTACAACACAAAATGC
Organism: Mariniflexile sp. HMF6888; assembly: GCF_044335535.1. Taxonomy (NCBI): domain Bacteria; kingdom Pseudomonadati; phylum Bacteroidota; class Flavobacteriia; order Flavobacteriales; family Flavobacteriaceae; genus Mariniflexile; species Mariniflexile sp. HMF6888. The sequence goes on from NZ_JBIQVZ010000005.1 coordinate 259,631, forward strand.
CAGTAGCAATCCCTTAATAGTTATTGACGGCTTTCCAACTTCAGGTGTTTCTGGCGAGTCGGGCGCATTTTATGGATCAGGCAGTAGTGACAATGCTTTAAATAGTATTAATCCCAATGACATAGAATCAATTGAGGTTTTAAAAGATGCCAGTTCAACCGCCATATATGGGGCACGTGCTGCCAATGGTGTCATTTTGATCACTACAAAAAGAGGAAAAGAAGGGAAAATTAAGGTTAACTATGAAGGTTCTTGCTCAACTCAGAGATATTCTGAAGTTTGGGATATGCTAGGCGCAAAGGACTACATGTTACAAGCCAATAGAATATTAAAGGAAAGATGGCGTGCACAAAATGACATATATCCTTACGGTACAATTGCAGAAGCAGATGCCACAGTTCCATTTACTCCACGATATAGTGATACGGATATTACTGAGAAGAGTCAAAATCCTACTGACTGGTTGGGTGCTATTTTGCGAACAGGTTTTATAAACCAACAAAATTTGTCTATGTCTGGTGGAACATCAACGTTTAAATATATGAGTTCAATTAACTATTATAATCAGGATGGTATAATCAAAAATAATGATTTTCAAAGAGTTACTGGAAGAGTTAATTTGGATCAAAATATCGGAGAATTTTTTAAAGTTGGTATTTCATCTATGATAACCAACAATACTACAAATAATGTTCCGTTAGGCGGAGGTAATGCTGGAGGAATTGTTCAGTTGGCAATAACTGCAAACCCAATAATACCCGTTCGAAATCCAGATGGGAGCTATCCGCAAGATCCTAACAATACTTTTACTCCAAATCCGGCATCACTGCTTGAAATAACCGATGTGACCAAATTCAAAAGGCAGTTAATTAATTCATTTATTGAATTTAATCCAATTAAAGACCTTGTATTTAGGTTGAATTTGGGGTATGATGGAAGTCATACTGAAAGGAATCAGTATGTTCCGAAATCAACAAAAGAAGGATTTGATAAAGGAGGTATAGCCAGTATTTCAAATAACCGATTTGATAACACCATTATTGAAGGTTATGGTAAATATACAAAGCAAATCTCGGATCATAATTTATCTTTGTTAGCAGGCTATTCCTATCAAAAATTTCAATCATCAGGATCAAGTATTTCTAATACAGATTTCATGTTTGACTCGTTTAAATGGTATAATATTGGGTCAGGGCAAGCCGAAAAACCTTTAATAAGTTCCTATGGTGGTAGTTACAACCTAATTTCATATTATTCCAGATTAAACTACAATTTCAAGGAGAAATACTTATTAACAGCAAATTTTCGTATTGATGGCTCTCCCAAGTTTGCAGAATCAAAACAGTGGGGCTATTTTCCATCATTATCTGCTGGTTGGAGAGTGTCCGAAGAGCAATTTTTCCAAAGCTTAAAGCCAGTATTCTCAAATTTGAAATTTAGGATTGGTTATGGGGTTACCGGTAATGATGATGTAGGAAATAGAACCCTCGACGCCTATAGAGTCGGTCAGAATTTTGGGTTTGGTAATCTGGAAACCTTTGGGGTATATGCCAGCCAGTTGGGTAACAAAGATTTAAAATGGGAATCAACCAAAGATATTAACCTTGGTTTTGATTTTGGATTCCTAAACGAAAGAATTAATGGCTCTTTTGAAATTTATCAAAAAACAACTTATGACCTTTTAAGTTCAAGAATATTGCCAAATCATAACGAAATCACTTCAATTCCTGACAATATTGGGGCAATACGTGCTAAGGGTTTTGAATTTTCAATTAACTCACATTTATTGAACTCCGACAAATTCAAATGGAATATGGGATTGAATTTGTCTTCTACACGTGTATTCTGGCAAGAAAGGGCTGATAACTGGAAGCCGGAAATTTATGAAGGTTATCATGATCCCGTTAGAGCTATATACAGTTATGAGTCAGATGGAATAACTGAATTGGGTGAAACTGTTGCACATATGCCTGGTGCCATACCGGGAAGTATAAAATTCAAGGATATCAATGGTTATGAAAGAGATGCGAATGGCGATCCAATAACCGATGCTAATGGACACTTCGTATTATCAGGACAACCAGATGGCGTCTTGGATAATGCGGATAGGAAACTAATGGGATCTTGGGATCCAAAATATAATCTTGGTTTTTCAAATACCTTTAAATATAAAAATTTTGATCTAAATATTTATATGTATGCCTTTTTAGATTATAAGAAAGTCAATAATACAAGGAATAGCTTTTCGTTAGAGGCCTATAGAATTACTGAAGGTTGGAATTTATTTAATGAAGTTAAAAATGATAGCTGGAGTAGTGATAACCCAACTGGTACGCGACCAAATGTTCTTTCAGGATTATATAATTCTTATGGCACAGGTGATTACAATATTGAAAAGGCTGATTTTTTAAGATGTAAGAATATAACCCTGGGTTATACATTGCCAACAATAAATGCTCTTGGAATTTCCAAAGCCAGAGTTTATGCTTCTGCAGAAAATTTGTTTGTGCTAACATCTTTTTCAGGAACTGATCCAGAAACAGATAGTTTTGCAGGATATCCTAACCAAAGGTCTTTTACTATTGGTCTTAACCTAGTTTTTTAAAATAATAAATTTATTTTGTCATGAAAAAAATAGCTTTTACAATATTTGCTTCCTTGTTTTTGTTAACAGGTTGCAACGAATTAGAACTTGATGATTATACTATAATCAGCCCTAATAATTTTTTAAAAACTGCGGATGATGCTAAGGCATTGGTAACTAGTTGCTATTATGATATTATGCATAATGGAGATGGCGGTATGTATTGTTTTTCAGCCTTTAGTTTTCCTTTGGTTACCGACCTTTCTACTAACGTAATGAGATGCAATTGGGGTAATGGAACTAGTGATTGGGCGGTTCAATTTAGACAATCCTACACACCGGAATCTCCTGGGTTTACTCGTAATCTTTGGGCTTATTACCGGAATTTGAGTAAATACACCCTGGATATTGACCGAATTAATGGGATTAATGACGCTTCGTTAACGGATGATCTTAAAACCAGATATGTCGCAGAAATAAAGGCAATTAGGGCTTGGACCGCTTATTTGCTCTATAATACATTTGGAACATTTCCGATTGCAACACTTGAGCAATTGAAAAACCCGCTTGACGAAGTGTTATTAGAAAGGGCATCAAACGAAACTGTTGAAACGTTAATCACAGATGACCTGAATGATGCCATCTCAGCGCTTCCTGTATCATATCCTGATGCTGATTACGGACGTATAACAAAGGGACATGCTTTAATGATTTTACTAAAGTTTCAAATGTTCAAGAAACAATGGACGGATGCATCAAATACAGCAAGGCAAATTATTGCTTTAAATAAGTATGGATTGATGAATAGCTATAAAGATATATTTTCTAAAGCTAATAGACGCAATACAGAATTGATTTATTCAATTCCTGCGAGTCAGGTTACTGGTGCAAATTATTGGCTAAGCTGGACACTTCCTTATAATTTTCCTACTACTAATCCGACCATTAGTAAATGGAATGGATACAGGATAACCTGGGATTTTTATGACACATTTGAGGTAGCTGATGAAAGATTGGAAACCATATTTGCTGAATATACTTCCACTTCTGGTGACTTAATTACAAAATCAAATGATCCGGATGGAATTTTTAATTGGGGACCAATTCCAATGAAATATGGAGAGGACCCAGATGTAAATGGTCATCAAAGTACAATAGATTATATAGTATTTAGATATTCAGACGTTCTTTTGTCGTTGGCTGAAGCTATTAATAATACGGCTGGTCCTACTAGTGAAGCAATTGGTTTGGTTAATCAAATAAGAAATAGAGTCGGGTTACCGGATTTAGCTTCTGAAAAGACAGCAAACATGGCTTCATTCAATGATGCCATTTTAAATGAAAGAATGCACGAGCTTTATTGTGAAGGATTTAGTAGAGAAGATTTGATAAGACATGGGAAACTTGTTGAAACTTTAAAGCAATTATCTGGTACCGATATGGTTAGTGAGGATAGAAGCCTATATCCTATTCCACAATCAGATATCACAGCATCAAAAGGTGCAATAAAACAAAATCCTGGATACTAAATATTTAGTTGAAATACAGTTTGTATTTCTGGCTTTCAGATTTTTCAATATAATTTAGTTAAAATAAGGGGAGTGTGTGGGACAAATTTAAGCCTCCCCTCTCTTTTAATTACCAAAAAAGAAAATTTTAGCTGAAGTTAATATACTTCAGTCAGAATTTTTATAAAGATAAATTTTCTTTAAAATACGGAAGAGTAAAAATTAGAGGAAAATTGTTAGTTGGTAGTGGATTCTGGTCTGCTTTATTGATGTTGGGAGATAATATTAACTCCGTTTCTTCGAATACATTTGGAGAAATTGATATTATGGAACCCTTTAATCAGGTTTTTTCATGGTTTTAAATTGTGATATGGAGGTAATTTTGGAGGAATAATTGATCTTGATTTTACTTCCTCCACTTTTGAGATGGATTATGTTAGAGTTTATAGTTAGTGGGTTAGTTTGGGTAGTTCTTCATTGGGAGTCTCTATTTGTAAATTGGTAGAGGCTTCAATGGAGAACCATAGTAACAATATCATTCAAAAGCTGATTAGTAATATGCAATTCCCTTTTTAATTAGAATTAGGGTAGAAGCTGCATAATACAATAACACTTTTAATTAACAAATAATAAAACTAAAAATTAATGTTTAGAAAATTTTTAAAAAATAAATTATTAATACTGTTTTTTTGCACAACAACAGTTGTAATTGTTAATGCTCAGGACAGTAATAACTCAAAATCTGTAGAAGCTAAAATAGACCATATAATTTCCTCATTAACTTTAGAGGAAAAAGTGGCAATGTGCCACGCACAATCTAAATTTAGCACCCCGGGAGTTGAAAGGCTTGGTATTCCTGAATTATGGATGTCTGACGGGCCTCATGGGGTTCGCGGAGAAATTAATTGGGATAATTGGGGGTATGCTGGATGGACAAACGATTCCATAACTGCTTTTCCTGCATTGACTTGTTTAGCTGCAACATTTAACCCCAATTTATCTAAAGATTATGGAATAAGTATAGGAGAGGAAGCTCGTTATAGAAAAAAAGATGTGTTATTGGGGCCGGGCGTGAATATATATCGTTCTCCTTTAAACGGTCGAAATTTTGAATATATGGGAGAAGATCCGTTTTTGGCTTCAAAACTGGTAGTTCCATACATTCAAGGGGTGCAACAAAATGGGGTTGCTGCTTGTGTAAAACATTATGTGCTCAATAATCAGGAATTATGGAGAGGTCATATTAATGTTGAAGTAAGTGATAGAGCATTACACGAAATTTATTTGCCTGCATTTAAAGCCGCTGTTGAAGAAGGGAAGGTCTGGTCAATCATGGGAGCTTATAACCAGTTTAGAGGTCAGTTTTGCGGTCATAATAAAGTATTATTGAATGATATATTGAAGAAAGATTGGAGTTTTGACGGTGTAGTCATATCAGATTGGGGTGGCACCCATGATACAAAACAAGCGGCTCTTTATGGGTTGGATATAGAAATGGGAACTGGTACGGATGGTTTAACATCATCAACAAAAAATGCTTACGATTTGTATTATTTGGCTGGTCCTTTTTTAAAATTACTTAAGAGTGGCGAAGTTAAGGAAGATGTTTTAAATGATAAAGTTAGGCGGATTTTACGCTTAATGTTTCGTACAAACATGGCTCCGAATCGCCCTTTAGGAAGAATGAACAATCAGGAACATATTGATGTCGCCAGAAAAATAGCTGGAGAAGGTATTGTATTATTAAAAAATGACACCTCTTTTTTCCCTATTGATACCTCAAAAAAAATAATTATTGCAGTTATTGGTGAGAATGCTACCAGATCCATGACAATTGGTGGTGGCTCCTCTGAATTGAAAGCCAAGATAGAAATATCTCCTTTGGATGGACTGAAAAAACGTTATAAAAACGCCACTATAATTCACGCAATGGGCTATGCCTCCGGCCCTTCGGCCTATGACAGGGTTATTCCTTCAGAATATGATTTAAATAAACTAAAACAAGAAGCAATTGAAGTGGCTTCAAAAGCAGATGCGGTATTGTTTTTTGGAGGGTTAAATAAGAATCACCTTCAAGATTGTGAGGGAGCCGATAGAAAAGAGTATAAATTACCATTTGGACAAGATGAATTATTAAATGAACTTTTAAAAGTTAATCCAAATATAGGAGTTGTATTAGTGAGTGGAAATGCTGTTGAAATGCCTTGGATATCTAAGGTAAAAGCCTTAATTCAGGCTTGGTATTTAGGTAGTGTTGCCGGTGATGCGATTGCAGATGTGATTAGTGGAGATGTAAATCCTTCAGGAAAATTACCTTTTTCATTTCCTAAAAAATTAAGTGACAATGCAGCACATTCTTTTGGAGAATTGAGCTATCCAGGTGACAGTATCAATCAGTACTACAAAGAAGATATTTTGGTTGGTTACAGATGGTTCGATACCAAGAAAATCAAGCCCTTATTTGCTTTTGGAGAAGGACAGTCCTATACAACATTTGAACTTTCAAAATGGAATACGGACAAGAAAGAATATGCAAAAAACGAATCGATTTTAATTTCGGGTAGTGTTTCCAATACAGGAAATGTGGATGGTTCAGAAGTAGTGCAAGTCTATGTTGGAAAACTAAATTCAAAAGTTAATAGAGCTGAAAAAGAGTTGAAAGGTTTCCAAAAGATTGCGGTTAAAAAAGGAGAAAACATTGATGTCCAAATTTCGATTAATGTAAATAGTTTAAGTTTTTATGATGAATCCATTTCAAATTGGAATCTAGAAAAAGGCGATTATTTAATTTATATAGGAAATGCATCAAACAATATTTCAAAAAAAATAAAAATAACAATCAAATAATCAAGGATAGTATAATGAAAACTTGTTCCTTTTTTTAAACATCTTGTGATGTCTCTTTTAAAAGTAAAATATAATAAATTTATGAAAACAACAATTTACGTACTGGTTTTACTAGTTTCATTCAGTATATATTCCCAGCAAAAAAACAAAATACAATCGAAACCCTTTTCAACAAAAGACAAAACAGTTAGGGTTTATACTACAGCAGATGATACAAATTTAAGATTGACGCTCACAGATACGTTGGTTCTCTCACCGTCTAAACAACCGTTGGAAAGTGAAATCTCGATTTTTGTCGAGCCTGAAAAAAAGTTCCAAACCTTTTTGGGTATTGGAGGGGCGATTACTGATGCAAGTGCCGAGGTTTTTGCAAAGTTGGACAAAGAAAAACAAGAAGAACTTTTGAATGCTTATTATGATGAAGAAAAAGGAATTGGTTATTCATTGTTAAGAACAACTATTCACAGTTCTGATTTTAGCAGCGAAAGCTATACTTACGTTGCAGAAGGCGATAAGGGCTTGAAAACTTTCAATATTGACCATGATAGACAGTTTCGCATTCCAATGCTTAGGAAGGCACTGAAATCTGCCAAAGGCAAATTAACAATTTATGCATCACCATGGAGTCCCCCAGCTTTTATGAAAAGCAATAATAATATGCTAAAAGGAGGGACATTACTGCCAGAATATTATCAATCCTGGGCAAACTATTACACAAAATTTATCAAAGCGTATGAAAAAGAAGGGATACCAATTTGGGGACTTACAGTTCAAAATGAACCTATGGCAGTTCAAACATGGGAATCTTGTATATATACCGCTGAAGCAGAAAGAGATTTTTTGAAGAATTTCTTAGGTCCAACGATGAAAAAAGAGGGCCTGGGAGATAAAAAAATTGTGGTTTGGGATCATAATCGCGATTTAATGAACCAACGGGCAAATGTCATTTTTTCTGATCCAGAGGCTTCCAAATATGCTTGGGGAATGGGATTTCATTGGTATGAATCTTGGGCAGGTGGAGCGCCAATGTTTGATAACGTTCGTAAAGTTCAGGAGGCTTATCCAACAAAAAAATTATTGTTTACTGAAGGCTGTGCCGAAAGTTTTGATGCAAAAAAATACCAATTTTGGGCAAACGGTGAACGATATGGAACTTCCATTATTAACGATTTCAATAATGGAACGGTAGGCTGGACCGATTGGAACATCCTTTTAGATCAAAATGGAGGGCCTAATCATGTTGGTAATTTTTGCTTTGCACCAATTCATGCCGATATCAATTCAGGAGAATTGATTTATACACCAAGTTATTATTATATTGGTCATTTTTCAAAGTTTATTCGTCCAGGTGCAAAAAGAGTAAGTACTGCTGCGAGTAGAAGTAGTTTGTTAAGTACTTCATTTCTGAATGAAGACGGGAAAATGGTAACTGTGGTGATGAATCACTCTAATAAAGAAACTACTTACAATCTAATCATATCTACCAAAATGTCGACCCTAAAAATTCCGGCTCATGGCATTCAAACGCTGGTTTATTGATTGAGTTGGAACGAGTACTTAAAATAGAGCTAATTTACATTGCCTGATAAAAATCGTCAGTATAGTTCTCGACTGATATTATTCAATATGGTGTCATTAACATTAAAGCTATATGAAAATTAACATGTTAAAGAAATTATTATTAATTTGAAATAAAAAAAACAAAGTAATGAAAACTACACATCTGAAAGATAAGAAAAGACTTATCCATATCCTTTTTTTAATTTTTCTACATTCAATATGCTCGGCGCAAACAAGTGATCCGGATCCATGGAAAATAACCGCGACAAACATTAATCCAGCAAACTATTATGGAATTACTGTTGCCAATGGAATGATTGGCATGGTTTCGTCTCCAGAAGTATTAAAGATAAATAATGTAACACTGGCAGGAGCTTATGATTTATATGGTCGTGGAAGAGTAAGTAATTTTCTAAATAGCTTCAATTTATTGAATATGTCACTCGATATCAATGGCAAGCGTGTCGAGGCTAAAAACGTCAGCAATTTTAAACAGGAGCTCGACATGAAACATGCCTGCTTTACCACAACTCTTGATTTTGGTGAGGAAGCTTCGATAAAATATACATACTATTCACTTCGTCATTTGCCGTTTAACGTTTTGATGGATATAACCATAATTGCAAAAAAAAATATTACCATCAATGCAATCAGCATCCTTGAAACACCAGATGCTTTACGCGATGTTCAAAACTATTTTAATGAAGTTGGCTCTATCAGCCTACTTACTTCAACCGCGAAAAGTCCGACAGGAAAATTGTTGCTCTGTGCTTCAAATACTTTTTTGTTTGATGAACAATCCGGGCAGGAGCCTAGGGTGAGATATCAGATGTGGGACAGTAATCTACACGAGATGAAATTCAGTAAAACTATTGCAGCAGGCCAAACGTATCAATATGCAGTTACCGGCTCATCAATTACATCCGCACATGATGCCGATCCCCTAAATCAGGCCGAGCGCTTAACCATATTTGCCAAACTGGAAGGTAGGGAGCGTCTGATTAGGTTCCACGAAAAAGCTTGGGAAGATCTGTGGAAGAGCGATATTATAATTGAAGGAGATTCACAGGCGCAGCAGGACGTGCATAGTATGCTGTATCATCTGTATTCCTTTTCCCGTGCCGGAAGTGCTTATGCTCCTTCACCAATGGGGCTGTCCGGACTTGGTTATAATGGTCATGTATTCTGGGATGCTGATTTATGGATGTATCCTGGTTTGCTGTTATTACATCCTGAAATTGCAAAATCTTTTGTTGAATATCGTTACCAGCGCTTAAATGCGGCAAAGCAGAATGCTTTTGCGCATGGCTATAAAGGAGCCATGTTTGCCTGGGAAAGTGCCGATAGCGGTGTGGAGGAAACACCTGTCTGGGCATTAAGTGGACCGTTTGAGCATCATATTACGGCCGATGTCGCCCTTGCCGCATGGAATTATTATTGTGTTACACAGGATAAGCAATGGTTACAGGAAAAAGGTTGGCCCATTCTGTCTGCAACTGCAGATTTTTGGACCAGCCGGGTAGAAAGGAATGGCCCGGGTCATTACGATATTAAAAATGTTGTTGCAGCGGATGAATGGGCAGAAAATATAGATAATGATGCCTTCACTAACGCTGCCGCGAAAGCCAATCTGCGAAACGCCGCAGCTGCCGCAAAAATATTAGGATTAAAACCTGACCCTGATTGGGAAACAGTCGCACAAAACATACCAGTATTAAAATTTCCTGATGGGGTGACTAAAGAATTTGATACCTACAGGGGCGAAAATATTAAACAGGCCGACGTTAATCTACTGGCTTATCCGCTCCACGAAGTTACCAACCCCGACGCTATAAAAAAAGACCTTGAATATTATGAATCAAGGGTTGGCAATGGTCCTGCTATGACACATGCTATTTTTTCAATCCTGTATTCGAGGCTTGGTAATGGAGAGAAAGCGCTGCTTGCATTTAAGAACGGATACCAGCCCAATGCATTGCCACCCTTTGGTGTGCTCGCTGAATCAGCTGGTGGGACTAATCCATATTTTGCTACGGGAGCAGGCGGATTGGTACAGGCGATGCTTAACGGATTTGGAGGGCTTGAGATTACTCCCAACGGCATTATCCAAGTAAAATCAAAATTGCCTATGGATTGGAAATCGTTAAAACTAACTGGCATTGGTGTTGATAAGAAAACGTATATAGTAAAGTAAAAATCCGGATAATCATGATAAACGGGTAGGCTATAATCTGCAAGATTTTTAAGAATTAATACCAGCTCATGGAATTCAAACATTAGTTTATTAATTTAGAATGTTTATTGTATAAAAATTTAAAAGACTCATATTAATTCAATCATTAATTCAATAAACCATGACAACACATTTCGGATTTTGGGATTATTTCATTTTCATTGCTTACGCCGTCTTAATATTGGGCGTTGGGCTATGGGTTTCCAGGGACAAAAAAGGGCACCAAAAAAATGCCGAGGATTATTTTTTGGCCAGTAAATCCTTGCCATGGTGGGCCATAGGGGCCTCACTGATAGCGGCAAACATTTCAGCAGAGCAATTTATAGGAATGTCCGGTTCCGGTTTTGCATTGGGGCTGGCCATCGCCTCTTATGAATGGATGGCGGCCATCACACTGATAATCGTTGGGAAATACTTTTTGCCGATTTTCATTGAAAAAGGACTGTATACCATTCCTGAGTTTGTGGAGCAGCGGTTCTCAACAAATCTAAAAACCATTTTGGCGGTCTTTTGGATCGGTCTGTACGTGTTCGTGAACTTGGCATCCGTATTGTACCTGGGCAGTTTGGCACTGGAGACGATTATGGGCATTCCAATGGTTTACGGGGTTATAGGCTTGGCCTTGTTTGCAGCGGCATATTCATTGTACGGAGGCCTTTCAGCAGTGGCGTGGACCGACGTTATCCAAGTGGTGTTTTTAGTACTGGGAGGTTTGGCAACGACCTATATCGCTTTAAACACGGTTTCTGGCGGAGAAGGTGTTATTTCGGGGATGAAAACCGTTTATGATGCTGCCCCAGAGCGATTTGCAATGATTTTCGATAAGTCAAATAAATATTATGACATGTTGCCGGGTGTGGGTGTTTTACTGGGCGGTATGTGGGTCGCAAACTTATACTATTGGGGGTTCAATCAATACATCATACAAAGAACGTTGGCAGCCAAATCATTAAAGGAATCGCAAAAAGGGATTCTATTGGCAGCATTCCTAAAGTTGATTATTCCAATGGTCGTGGTCATTCCGGGAATAGCCGCCTATGTTATGATCAACGACCCAGAGATCATGGCAAGATTGGGCAGTTCGGCCTTACATAACCTACCATCCTTAGAACAAGCTGATAAGGCATATCCTTGGCTATTGCAATTTTTGCCAACAGGCATGAAAGGTGTGGCCTTTGCAGCCTTGGCAGCCGCTATTGTATCCTCATTGGCATCCATGTTGAATTCCACGTCCACTATTTTCACAATGGATATTTACAAACAGTACATCAATCCAGCGGCCAGTGACAAGAGCACCGTTAACGTAGGTAGGTTATCAGCAGCTGTTGCCTTGATCATAGCCAGTATTATGGCACCGCTATTGGGTGGCATTGATCAGGCGTTTCAATTTATACAGGAATATACGGGCATTGTGAGCCCGGGCATCTTGGCCGTGTTTATGTTGGGACTGTTCTGGAAGAAAACTACGAACAAAGCGGCTATTGTTGGAGCACTGGCATCCATCCCGATAGCGTTATATTTTAAAGTGGCACCAAACGGATGGTCAACCTCCCCATTGTTTGTGGATGTTCCTTTTATGGACCAAATGGGGTACACCTTTTTATTGACCATGGGTGTCATAGCCCTTGTGAGTTACATGCAGCATAAAGGAGCAGATGACAAAAAGGGAATACCGATCACCAAGGAATCGTTTAAGACCGGTCCATTGTTTAATATTGGGGCATTTGCGGTCTTGATCATTGTGGCCGCCCTGTATGCGTCATTTTGGAATTAAAGGATAGTTTTGAGTATGAATTATGAAAGATAAGCACAAAAAAAAGAGTTTTTGCATTCGGTTTTATGAATTGAAAGGCATGTGGGCCAGTAAATGTGTTTGAAATTTGATAGACATAGAGTTCATAACCCCGAAGGTCACTGGTTCGAGTCCAGTTCCCGCTACTAGCAAAGAAAAGGGTTTCAAGAAATTGAGACCCTTTTTTTATTTCTATGAATAGAGAATAATGCTGTTATTGACTTAAGTTTATTGAAATAAAAGCTTTAGTCTATAACTATTTTAGAATAGTCAAAAAACAAATGGTATATTGAAAATGGTTCATTTGCACCAAATTTTTTCTTATGTACAGAATCGTAGGTACAATTTACGTGATGTATTTTAATATCAGAAAGATATTTGTCTGTAATTACTGTTGCGTGTGTTTTAAGCTTTGAGTTAATATCATCTTTTACTACGGTGTTAGTTAAAGATTTATTCTCAATAAAAGCTAGTTGTCCTTCAAACGGCAAGCGTGCTTCCTTGTAGTTTCTTTCAGAAAATTTACGAATATCATCAACATAGCTAGTTGTATCTGATAACGATTTTATTCTTTTGCATTCAATAGCATAGTAGACTTGGCTATTAGAACCCCAACTAGTTTGTAAGCCGTTATCAACAATATGAATGTCTATTGGGTCATCATGGTCTAAATTGTCATTAACATTAAGATAAGTTTCAGTCGCTTCTTTATTTACTATTGAATACTCATCTGTTCCTTTATTTAATAGATGTAAATTCTTCCTTAAATAATCATCAACTAAACCGTTCCTTAAAAAATTTTCTTGACTTACTTTCCCTCGTTTGGAATAGTCGTAAACAATTTTGTCATCAATGATTTTATCATAACAATCAACTATGTAGTGTAAAATTGATTTAATTCTATTGTCAGTAATAGAAGTTTTATTAAGCCTGTTATTTATAAAAAGAGTAGCGTTAAAACTCATTCACACTTTTACTTAAATTGTTTAACTCTGCGGTTTCTATTGCTTCCTTGAACTCTGCCACGTCGTACCAAGCCATAGCCCTGTGCCAACATTTATATTCATTTGGCTTTATAATGTAAAATGAGTTTTTTTCAAATCCTTTAATGTCTTTTTGAATAAATATGTTTTTAGTTGGGTCAGTTGTATTTGTTATTTGGGAGATACTTAAATTATTCGCCAAGCGTTTTAAGACTTCTGCTTCGTTTTTTTTATTTGGATAGATTATGCTTTCTTTTGGTTTTTGAGAAGAGAAAATAAAGTTTATTGCTATAAAATGTTCTAAAGGATATATCTCTATTTGAAGATATTCATTTGTGTAAATTTTTTGAAATTCATTCAAATAAACTTCAGCATACCTTTTTAACATATAATCTCTATTTCTGTAGCTTGTTTCATCTTTTGAGAAATCTGACACTAAATTTTGCTTACTTTCTTGAAATTGATAACGAGAAACATTTAATGTGTAATCAATAAGGTCTTTTTCATACTCTTTTATACCGTATATGTCATAGATTATATTGTTTATTTGAGTTAATGCAATATTATTGATTGGTGAATTTTCGGGTCTAGGAAAAGAACTGTAATAATTTTTAAATTCGATTAAAATTTTATGGACCAGAGATGTTAATTTTTCTGTTTTTTCTTTTTCTGGTTCAATATAAGGGCAAGATAAAAATTCATCATTGAATCTAATAGCAGGTCTTGTGCCTATACCCCAAGCACTAGAAGTCATAAATAAATAATATGTAGCTAAATCAGATATTAGAATCCCATACAGAGATTTTAATATTTCCTCATTACTAGAGCTAATTGAAAATGTGCCTTTTCTAAAAACACTATCATTTGGGCAAAATGAAACTACTGGCTGACTCCAATCTTGCGCTTGTTCCTTTAATAAAATTTTTGAACCTTTGAATATTTCAATATCTCTTCCCCTTGATAAATATACATCTTCTTCTTTCAAAGTTATCGATTCATCTACCATTGTGAAATATGGAGCAATACTTTTGTTCTCTACTATTGGAAGTCCTATTAAATCGGGATAATAATTTGGGTTTTGTCCTCTCTCAATCCCTGCGCCTTTATGAATATTTTTATTGTTTTCAATAAGATTTTCAATACTACCATAGTTGTTTTTTACGTTTTTTAATAGTTTGTAATCCAAAATATTACCATATAGTGCAACTTTAAACATCCAATCGTTATTGATAAAATGCTTCTGTAATATACTTTTGGTGTCGTGCTTTTGCATTAAGAGCATTTTAAAGTGTTTAAGAAACTTGTTCACTTTAATGCTTTGATGTTTAATAGAATTATTGAGATAGTCTTTGTTATGGGATAATTTGAAAAAAACTATAGATGTTGGGCTTTCCTGCTGCTCAAATAATGATTGTTTAACAGGAGATAAATCAAAAAACTTTTTAATGCAATAAGAGGTTAGGAAATCTGCTCTGAACTCCTTATTGGTTTTTGAAACATTATAAAACAAAGTGCTAGTAATAATAATTGCAGACTTTGTTTCTGCATTCATAAAATCTTTCACTCTTAGAAGAAATGATTGAGCAATTTCTAATTTTCCAACAATTCTTTTAGAATATGTTTTAGTAGAGTTTACCCAATCCAAATGTTTTTTAGATTTATCTTTTTTCCAGGGAGGGTTTCCAAGGATAAATTTCGGGTTCACTTTTTTAATTATACTATTGAAGCTATGATCAATGTCAAAGAAATCAGCTTTAAATAGATTGTTGTTAAGTAGATTCGGAAATTCATAAACATCAATGTCTTTTGGGTCTTGATAGTCTAATAAAGCAATATAGATAGAGAAGCAGGCTACTTTTAATGCCTCTCCATTAATGTCAATACCAAATAGATTGTTTTTGACTATTTCTCTAATTCGTTTACTGAATTTCTTGTTATCTTGATTAGGATTTATTTCTAGTTCCTTATCAATCATTTTTCTCAGACTTTGGACTAGAAAAATGCCTGAACCAACTGCAACTTCAAAGATTTTGCATTCTGAAGAGTTTTCTTCTTCTAAATATTTGTCAACAGTATCATTTAAAACGTATTCAACTAAAAAAGGAGGTGTATAAACAGCTGCATCAAGCTTTCTTGTTTCTTCATCAATTAGCGATTCGTATATCCCTGAAATAACTTCTACAGGAATAATAGAAAAGTCAAATATTTCAAAGAAAAACCCATTAAATAAGTTTGCTTCATCTTGTAATTCCCCTTTAAAAACATCCGCTAAATAATCAGATTGTATTTGAGATAATGTAACATCCAATTCTTTAAAAAGGACTCCGTTAAATTTATTATTTAGCTTTTCAAATAATAAGTTTAGTTGAGATGGGTTCTTTATTAATTGTATAAAGTTTTTTCTCCTGCTATTTACATTTTCTAAATCGCCAGCTATTAAATTTTCATCTATTTTAACCTTCCTGTCAATTAAATACCTAATGAAAATTAGTCTTAATATTAGCGAATTAGCTTGATTTTCGGATAGAGGATTTGTAAAATGGCGAGTAAGGTATTCTCTAACCTCTTTGATATTCTCGAATAACCTTTCATTTACTCTTTTGCGGTACTGTTTTTTAGACTGAGTCTCAAAATATTCTTTCTGTAACCACTTCCAAGTAAACCCACTTTGAAGATTCCAAAAAGAAAATTTACTATTTATTTCTTTATCCTCTAGTAATATTTCTTCAAGGCTTTCTGCATCTTTATCATAATTGAGAGCGTTATAGACTTTTATTTCGTCTCCTTTTATCACAAAAACTATTGGCGAATTATCAAAAGACCAGACTTGTTTATGAATTTCGTTTTCTCTGTCTGGAGATATTTGGTTAGTTAGGTCAAAAAATAAAATTAAAGGTTGTTTGTTGAAAACATAATAAGCATCGGGTTGAATTATGTTTATTTTCTTTTGAACCTCTGAAATAAAACCATTGAAAACTTCTCCATTTTCTTTAAAGAAAACAGCATCTGACAAGTCAAGTTGCTTTAAAAAGTTTTTTAATGGGTTTTTCATCTGTATTTGCAAATTTAATTTTATTTGGTTACTCCATATAGCCTTTTGTAAATTATATAACTTTTAATTTTGCTTTTCTTTCTTCTTCCCAATGTTCCCTTACTTGTTCAAGATATTCTTCTGCGGTTTTTTTATTGTATCTATGTAACTGTTCAGGACTACTATGTGTGGTTATGGTCATTATTGCTTTGTCAGACAATTGTTTAAGTGTTTCGCATAAACGCCTCTTTCATTCCTGTTAGTTTCTTAAATTTCCTATAATTTTTTCATCAATACCTTCATTTTCGCAAATCACTTTTATTTCTTTATTAAATAAATTTTCAAGGGATTTAGGTGTTAATTCAAATTCAGGTAACTTCTGCCCCTTTTTCTGAGGATTGTTTTTATTTGTGGGTGTAGAGGTATTTTGATGGGTGCTATTGTCTTACTGTCGCTGTCGCCCTTATGAGTATATTGTCGCCTACAATTTTTAATCTTTCTATTTCGCTAAAATCACTTGCTCTTAAGCCTGTCCATAGTCCGATAATAAACAAATCTCTGATTTTGTCTTGTCGTTCATTTTTAATCTCTAATTCAAATATTTTTTTTATTTCTTCTTTGTTCAAATAAGTGTCGAGTGTTTCACCTCTTTTAACATAAAATCTTCTGCTTTCGTATTCGGGGTTATACTTATAGCCTTACAAAACATTTTTACCTGACTTATATATTTATTTATAGTGGTTTTTGAATAACCGCCCTCAATAGATGGAAAACTCACAAAATTTGTAAAAAAATGTAAACCAATATCAATATGTTTAAGTTTAGTCTTGTGCTTGGTTTCAAATTCTTTTAATCTTGTAGGTGTTATTTTGTATTTTCTTATTGTTTTTATGTTAATGGTTTCCCTGTATCGGGATTTATTCTTGAATTTGATTCTTCAATATAGTTGTCTATAAAGGGTATAAAAAATACAGTTATATCATTTTCGTGAGTAGGTCTGTTGTTAAACTTATTTACTGTATTGTCAAGCCATTGCTTAGAAATTAACTCGCCTATTGCTTGCGACTTGTTGTATTTGTATTCAAGCACTATAGTAGCCTTTAAACCCTCTAATTTTTAATTATATCTTCTTTGTCCTCAATGTGTTCAGAAATACTCTTGAATCGCTGTAGTTTATTGTTCCAATGGGTTGGATTTATAAGCAATCTTATTTTAGTTGTTTCGTCAAAATCTTTGCTATGATAAAACCTAAAGTAAAAATGGGTTCTTCTTCCCTTTTACTATAAAACGAATTGATTCCATGTTTTTAATTGTCTTTCCATAACTAATATATAAAATCTTCCCGAAATATTCCCGATTTTTATGTAGTTACTTGAATTTTCATGAAATTTGAAGAAAATGGCTAGTACTGTAAATCCTTTATTTAAAAGGCTTTCAAGGGTGGTATTTGAAAATATATGAAATCTAATGAATTTCATTACGGTAGTCCAGTTCCCGCTACTAGAAATAACAAGGGTTTCAAGAAATTGAGACCCTTTTTTTATTTCTATGAATACAGAATAATGCTTTTTTTAGTTCTGTCTTTTGTTTTATCTTGTGGGTCATATAAAAAATGAAATACCCACGAAAACAGCACACACACGAGATGATTATTCAGGGGTTCCATCTAACAATTAAAAAAAACAATAAAGTAAAGAGATGAAAATAAAACATATGTTTAGCTTTTTAGCATACCTTTTAATTATTCTTTTTGCAGCATGTAAAAACGATTCCAAGAATAACAGGAAGAGTACAGATAAAGAAGATAAAGAAACTGTAAATCCCGTTAAGACTCCAGAAGGGATGGTTTGGGTTTCAGAAAAGACATTCATACAAGGTGCTAAAGAAGGTGATAAATATGCTATGCCCAGAGAAATGCCTGCACATAAAGTAACTGTTGATGGTTTTTTTATTGATGTCACCGAAGTAACCAACAAACAATTTAAAGCTTTTGTTGATGCCACCAAATATATTACGGTTGCAGAACGGCCGGTGGACTGGGAGGCAATGAAAAAGGAATTACCTAAAGGCATTCCAAAACCACATGATTCAATTTTACAACCTGGAAGTTTAATTTTCAATAAAGATGTTAACAAGGTTGCTTCTATGGATAATTATACACAATGGTGGACTTGGAAAATAGGAGCTAGCTGGAAACATCCCGAAGGACCAGAAAGTTCTATTGAAGGTAAAGACAATTATCCGGTGGTGCACATCGCATTAGAAGATGCTTTAGCTTATTGTAAATGGGCTAACAGAAAATTGCCTACAGAGGCGCAATGGGAATCTGCTGCTCAAGGTAAAGACACCGATAATATTTACACATGGGGTAATAACCCTGAAATATTAAATACACATGCCAATACTTGGCAGGGTGTTTTTCCTATAAAAAACGAATCGAAAGATGGTTTTGAATTGATTGCACCTGTAAAATCATATCCACCAAATTCTATTGGATTATACGATATGCTTGGAAATGTTTGGGAAATAACCGCCGATTTGTTTAATGTAAACTACTATAAAGAATTAAACAATTCGCAACCAATCTTAAACCCTAAAGGAGCCAGCACATCTTTTAGTCCAAACAATCCCTATCAAGTAGAACACGTAATAAAAGGCGGTTCTTTTTTATGTAACGCATCTTATTGTGCCAGTTTCAGAATTTCAGCTAAAATGGGTATGAGTACAGATTCGGGCTCAGACCATACTGGGTTTAGAACTATTGCAACTCCAGATATGTTGGAGTAAAGTTTCGGCTTGCTTGTGATTTGATTGTTGAATATATTCTATCAACGTTTTTAAGATAATCTCATTACTAAAAATTAATAATTCAATATTTTCGTAACATAATAGTAAGTTTTATATGCAACAACAAAAATTTCTTCTCCTTATATTCTTAATCCTTATACAAGTATCTTTCTCACAGGAAAGAACAATACAAGAATTAGATATCAATTGGAAATTTCAAAAGGGAGATTTTGAAAATGCTTTTCAGGTAGATTTTAATGATTCTAATTGGGAAAACGTAACCGTTCCTCACGATTGGGCTATTTACGGTCCTTTTGATAAAGAGATAGATAAACAAGATGTCGCCATTGTTCAGAATGGAGAAAAAGTAGCTTCAGAAAAAACAGGGAGAACAGGGGCTTTGCCACATATTGGGTCAGCTTGGTATCGAAATAAATTTAGCTTACCAAATTACGAAAAGAACAAAAAAGTGATCTTACTTTTTGAAGGGGCTATGAGCGAACCTCAAATTTATTTAAACGGCAAAAAAGTAGGGGCATGGGCTTATGGTTACAGCTATTTTTATTTTGATGTTTCAGAATTTATTAAAGAAGGTGAAAATACGTTAGCTGTAAAACTAACAAATAAAGAATTTGCTTCACGTTGGTATCCTGGAGCGGGTTTATATCGAAAAGTTAGTGTTATTGTAAAAAATAAGGAAAGTATCAACCAATGGGGAACGTTTATTACAACGCCATTTATTAATAAAGATGAAGCCAAAGTCAATATAAAAACAAAAACATCGGGAGATAATGTTCGTTTAATAACAACAATTTATGACGCAGATGGACAAAAAATTAGTTCAGAAGCATCAACAACGCAATTCGGGAATGAATTCGATCAAAATGTCAAAGTTCAAAATCCTAAATTATGGAGTCCTGAAACGCCCTATTTGTATAAAGCAGTGTCTCAGTTATTTGTTGGAAGTGAATTGAAAGATGAGGTGTCAACACGTTTTGGAATTAGAGATGTAAAGTATGAAGCTAACAAAGGATTTAGCTTAAATGGCGAAGTGAGAAAGTTTAAAGGCGTTTGTTTGCATCACGATTTGGGTCCTATAGGAACCGCCATAAATAAAGCGGCATTGCGCCGTCAACTAACCATTTTAAAAGATATGGGTTGTGATGCCATTCGTAGCTCGCACAATATGCCATCATTCGAACAGTTGGAGTTATGTGACGAAATGGGTTTTATGTTTTTAGCAGAAAGTTTTGATGAATGGGCAAAACCAAAGGTGAAGAATGGTTACAATAGGTTTTTTGAAGCCTATGCCGAGAAAGATATCGTGAATTTAGTGCAAGCCACCAGAAACCATCCCTCAATTGTGATGTGGAGTTCTGGAAATGAAGTGCCAGATCAGTGGGGAGAAGCAGGTGTGAAACGTGCAAAGTGGCTACAGGATATTTTCCATAGAGAAGATCCCACAAGACCCGTAACCGTTGGTATGGATCAAGTAAAAGCAACCATGGAATCTGGTTTTGGTGCATTATTAGATGTTCCAGGGTTAAATTACCGTTTACATTTATATGAAGAAGCCTTTAAAAAATTTCCACAAGGGTTTATATTAGGTTCTGAAACGGCTTCAACGGTTAGCTCTAGAGGTGTTTATAAGTTTCCTGTTGTTCAAGAAAAAAATAAACAATATGACGATCTTCAGTGTTCCTCATATGATTTGGAGGCCTGTAGTTGGTCTAATGTCCCCGATGAAGATTTTGTATTACAAGATGATAAACCGTGGGTTATAGGCGAGTTTGTATGGACTGGTTTTGATTACTTGGGAGAGCCTACACCTTATGATCAAAGTTGGCCATCACGTAGTTCTTATTTTGGAATTTCAGATTTAGCAGGACTTCCTAAAGACCGCTTTTACTTATATAGAAGCCGTTGGAATACAGCGGACGAAACCTTACATATTTTGCCTCATTGGAATTGGGAAGGACGTGAAGGTGAAACAACCCCTGTTTTTGTTTATACCAATTACAATAGCGCCGAACTTTTTGTGAATGGAAAAAGTATGGGAATTCAGAAAAAGAACGCTTCTACACCACAAAACAGATACCGCTTAATGTGGATGGATGTAAAATATGCTCCTGGTACTTTAAAAGTTGTTGCTTTTGATGATGAAGGAAACGCCGTTGCTGAAAAGGAAATACATACGGCAGGGAAACCTTATAAAATTATATTAAAACCAGACAGGGAAACGATTAAAGCAGATGCTAAGGATTTATCTTTTGTTGAAGTTTCTGTGGTTGATAAGAACGGTATTCCTTGTCCAAATGCAACCAATCAGTTAAAATTTAAGGTAAATGGAGCAGGAACGTATCGAGCAGCATGCAATGGTGATGCCACCTCATTAGAACTATTTCATTTACCGACCATGAAACTTTTTAGTGGTAAGCTGGTTGTATTGGTGCAATCTACAAACCAATCAGGAACTATTGAATTATCAGTTTCGGGCAATGGCTTGAAAAGTGGTAAATTGAATTTGAATTCCCATAAATAATTGGGTAATAATTCAAAATACAACTTCAAAAGCTATGACAAAAACGATAAAAGTATGTTAACTTTTGTTAGGCTTCATATTAAATAAAGATATATCTATATATTTGAAAAATTATTAAGATTTCAAAAAAAATAGTATGATTTATTGTAGAATGTATAATTCAAAGTAGTGATTATGAAAAATAATCAAATAAAAAGAAGAATAAAAGCACTCTTTTTATTCTTTACACTTTTAATGGCTGGCTATACACAGGCTCAAGTGTTAGAGCCTGTAAAATGGGCGACATCTGTTAAAAAAGTTTCAAATACCGATTATGAATTGATAACAACCGCAACAATTGATAAAGGTTGGCATTTGTATTCGCAACATGTTCCTGAAGATGGACCCATACCCACAACTTTTACATATAACAATAGGGAAGACTTTTCGTTAAAAGGAAAGACAATTGAAGGTGAGGGACATACTATTGATGATCCTATTTTTGGAATGCGGATTAAGTTTTTTGAGAACAAGGCCGTATTTAAACAAATGGTGAGTTTTAAAGACGATTATAAAACAATTGAAGGGCATGTTGAGTTTATGGTTTGTGATGATACCAGATGCCTGCCCCCAACAGAAGTTGATTTGGTATTTGCTTTCAATAATGACAGTCCTACTTCTAATGATAGTTCTGTTTCCAATAATGGTTCTACTACCAATGACAATTCTACTACCAATGATGGTTCTATTTCCAATGGAAACTCTACTTCTAATGACGGTTCTACTTCTAATGACAGTTCTACTTCTAAAGGAGAAGCAAGCAACTTAAATGCAAATGAGATTGATAATAATGCGGTAAACCAACAACTGTACGGCATATCTGCAGGCGATATTAAAAAACCAGATAAAACATGTGGTGAGGAATTGAGTCAAAACCGCGACTCTTTATGGACCATTTTCGGACTAGGTTTTTTGGGCGGACTATTAGCTTTATTAACGCCATGTGTATTCCCTATGATACCCTTAACCGTTAGTTTTTTTACAAAAAAAGGAGGGCATGATAAAGGTTCGGGTGTTTCAAAAGCATTATTGTACGGATTTTTTATTTTTGCTGTATACATTTTATTAAGTGTGCCTTTTCATTTGTTAGATTCGGTAAATCCGGATATTTTAAATGAGATTTCCACGAATGTTTGGTTGAATGTTGCCTTTTTTGCGATATTCCTGTTTTTTGCATTTTCTTTCTTTGGTTATTACGAATTAACATTGCCTTCAAGTTGGACCAACAAAACCACACAAGGCGAGAATGTAGGTGGCATTATAGGAATCTTTTTTATGGCACTTACCTTGGCAATTGTGTCGTTTTCTTGTACAGGTCCCATTTTAGGCTCCCTATTGGCAGGTTCGTTAACAGCCGATGGCGGTGCGTGGCAACTTACAGCAGGTATGGCTGGTTTTGGCGTGTCGTTAGGGTTACCATTTGCATTGTTTGCCATGTTTCCTAATATGATGAATGCCTTACCTAAATCTGGTGGTTGGTTAAATACAACAAAAGTTGTTTTGGGGTTTCTGGAATTGGCTCTGGCATTTAAGTTTTTATCGAATGCCGATTTAGTGCAACATTGGGGCATTTTAAAAATAGAACCTTTTTTAATTATTTGGATTCTTATTTTTGCAGGTTTAGCATTGTATATATTTGGAGTGATTAAATTTCCGCATGATTCGCCAATAAAGAAACTGTCATTTTCAAGAATAACAGGAGGTGTATTGGTTGCTGCATTTACTATATATTTAGTATCTGGGTTTAGAGTGAATAAAGAAACCAATACATTTACACCGCTGACACTTTTAAGCGGTTTGGCACCACCAGTAGGGTACAGTTTTTTATATCCAAACGATTGTCCTAATAATCTAGTATGTTTTAAAGATTTAAAGACAGGTATTGCTTATGCAAAGAAAGTGAATAAGCCTATCATGTTGGATTTTACAGGGTATGCTTGTGTAAATTGTAGAAAAATGGAAGAGCATGTATGGTCTGCTAAAAAAATTGACAACTATTTGCGAAATGATTATGTATTGATTTCACTTTATGTTGATGATAAAAAAGCCTTACCTGCCGATGAACAAGTTTTAGTAAATCGTATAAATGGAGGTACAAGAAAACTTGAAAATTATGGACATAAATGGGCTAATTTTCAAACGCAATTTTTTCAAATCAATTCGCAGCCGTATTATGTATTATTAAATTCTGATGGCACTCAAATTTTAAACCAACCCGCTGATTATACTCCGGATGAGGATGATTATGCTGAATTTTTAAAGTGTGGTTTGGAAGTTTTTAAAGAAAGTAAAAAGAAATAGCTTTTAAGTTTAGTTAAGCTCCAGTATTTGGTTTGTTAAAACGCCTATTTTAAAATTTAAACTATTTATCTGTCATACAACGTTAAAAATCATAGAAAGACTACTGTATTCTGAGTTTTAATTTGTTATTTTTGGCATCAAATTAAATAAAAATAAGAAAATGAAAATAATTAAATTTTTAGGAGTTGTTTTAGCAGCTTCAGTTTTATCATCATGTGGTGGTCAAGGAGTTTCAAAAAGAGCATTAAAAACTGAGTTAGACTCAGTAAGTTACGCTATTGGTATGGATGTAGCTAGAAATGTGAAAACAAGTATTTCTGAAATAGATAGTGAACTATTTATTCAAGGCTATATGAATGTTTTGGATTCAACCAATATTTTAATTAAAGAAGAAAATGCTCAACAAGTTTTAACTGCTTATTTTCAGAAGAAACAAGCTGAGAAGATGAAAAAACAGCAAGAAGAAGCTGAAAAAGAAAAAGCTGTAGGCGAAAAATTCTTGGAAGAAAACAAATCTAAAGAAGGTGTAAAAGTAACCGAAAGTGGTTTACAATATATTGTTTTAAAGGAAGGAACTGGAGCAAAACCAACTGCGGAATCTAAAGTAAAAGTACATTACCACGGTACATTAATTGATGGAACTGTGTTTGACAGCTCAGTAGATAGAGGCGAGCCAACTGAGTTTGGTGTTGGTCAAGTTATTAGAGGATGGACAGAAGGTTTACAGCTGATGTCTGTAGGTTCTAAATATAAATTCTTCATTCCTCAAGATTTAGGCTATGGAGCAAGACAAGCAGGCGAAAAAATCAAACCATATTCTACTTTAATTTTCGAAGTTGAATTATTGGAAATAGTTAAATAAGTAACAAACATACTTAGTTTAAACAAAAAAAACAGAAGGGAAACTTTCTGTTTTTTTTGTTTAAAAGCTTAAAATAACCCAATAAACCAAACAAGGTTGTAAATTTGTAGCATCTTAAAAACAAAAGTCATGAACCACAAAGCAGGTTTTGTAAATATTATTGGTAACCCCAATGTGGGTAAGTCAACGCTAATGAATGCCTTTGTTGGTGAAAAGCTATCCATCATCACATCAAAAGCGCAAACCACAAGACACCGTATTTTAGGTATTGTGAATGGTGACGATTTTCAGATGGTTTTGTCTGATACCCCAGGTATTATAAAGCCAGCATACGAGTTGCAAGAAAGTATGATGGGTTTTGTAAAGTCTGCTTTTGAAGATGCCGATATCCTGTTGTATATGGTTGAAATTGGTGAGCAAGAATTAAAAGACGAAGCCTTTTTTAATAAAATAACCAATTCAAAAATTCCTGTGTTGTTGCTTTTAAATAAGATTGATAAGTCAAACCAAGAGCAATTAGAAACCCAAGTACAACTTTGGGCAGAAAAAGTGCCAAATGCTGAGATTTTCCCAATATCTGCATTAGAAGGTTTTAACGTAAAAGAAGTATTTAACAGAATTATTGATTTGCTTCCAGAGTCACCTGCATTTTATCCAAAAGACCAATTAACAGATAAGCCAGAACGTTTTTTTATAAACGAAACCATACGCGAAAAAATTCTGCTTCATTACAAAAAGGAAATCCCATATGCCGTTGAAATTGAAACCGAAGAATTTTTTGAAGAAGAAGAGATTATCAGAATACGTGCCGTAATTATGGTAGAACGCGAAACCCAAAAAGGGATTATCATTGGGCATAAAGGAAGTGCCTTGAAACGAGTTGGTGTTGAAGCCAGAAAAGATTTGGAAGCTTTTTTTGGTAAACAAATTCACTTGGAGACCTATGTGAAAGTAAATAAAAATTGGCGAAGCAATCAAAACCAATTAAGAAGGTTTGGGTACAATAATTAACTTCAAGAGATTAAGATACAGTCTCCAAGATTTTGTTCATAAAATCGCAAAGCTCTGCCATCTCGTCCTTACTTGAAGCTTTACCAATACTTCCCACAAAATATAAGGCAATCCAAACGATTACCATAAGTAGCATGAGGCTAAATTGAAAAGTATAGGGCATTTTTAAAGACCAATTGCTATATGTCCAAATACCAAAGGCAATAAATAGGCCCGCAACCATAAAGTGTAAAAATACAAACAGTGTCCAAACGGTGGGGTTGGGACCAAATAAACCATGAAGTAAACAGGAATCGCTATCAACAGCGTTAATTTCTAAATGCAATTGTGGAGACCAAAAATGTTGTTTATACTTTGGAAATTTTATAAATACGTGGTCGTCAATTCTACTAATAATAAACTCAGATGATGTTTTTTTAGCATCCTGAAACATTTGCAACACCGTTTCGTTATTTTTGTTTATTTCAATTTTAAAACGAGGCCGTAAAACAATGGTGTTAGTAGTTGGCATTTAGTTTGTGTTTTTAAGGATTGTAAAATACTATTTTTTCTTCTAAAAAGTAAACAATTTAATAGTTGCCAAAAAACACCAATGCGTAGAGTATATTTCCTATTTTTGCAAAAAATTTAGCAAATCTTGTTAAATAAATAAATCAGCCTGAGGCTGTTGCATACAATTTAAAGATTATGAGTAATATAGTTGCTATAGTAGGTCGCCCAAACGTAGGGAAATCAACATTTTTTAATCGCTTAATCCAACGTAGGGAAGCTATTGTTGATGCTGTGAGTGGGGTTACAAGAGATCGCCATTATGGCAAAAGTGATTGGAATGGAAAGGAGTTTTCGCTTATAGATACTGGAGGGTATGTGTTGGGAAGTGACGATGTTTTTGAAGCCGAAATAGATAAACAAGTAGAGTTGGCTATTGATGAAGCTGATGCTATTATTTTTATGGTTGATGTAGAAAGTGGTGTCACTGGCATGGACGAAGATGTTGCAAAACTATTACGTAAAGTGAACAAACCTGTATTTCTTGTAGTGAATAAAGTTGACAATGCCAAACGAGCAGAAGATGCGGTGGAATTTTACTCATTGGGTTTAGGCGAATACTATACCGTTGCCAGTATTAATGGAAGTGGTACAGGCGATTTATTAGATGCTTTGGTGGAAGCCTTACCAGAAAAAGAAACGGTTGTTAATGAAGAACTACCACGTTTTGCTGTAGTGGGTCGCCCAAATGCAGGAAAATCGTCATTCATTAATGCATTGATTGGTGAAGACAGATATATTGTAACTGATATTGCTGGTACTACCAGGGATTCTATCGATACCAAATACAACCGTTTTGGTTTTGAATTTAATCTAGTTGATACGGCAGGAATCCGAAGAAAATCTAAAGTAAAAGAAGATTTAGAATTTTATTCAGTAATGCGTAGTGTTCGAGCTATTGAACATAGTGATGTCTGTTTATTGGTTTTAGATGCAACCCGTGGATTTGATGGGCAAGACCAAAACATATTTTGGTTGGCAGAACGAAATAGAAAAGGTGTTGTAATTTTAGTTAACAAATGGGATTTGGTAGAAAAGGACCATAAAACAACCCTTGAATATGAAAAAGCTATAAGAAAGGAAATGGAACCGTTTACCGATGTGCCCATTATATTTATTTCTACATTATCTAAGCAACGTATTTATAAAGCTATAGAAACGGCTGTTGAGGTTTATAATAATCGAACCAAAAAGATTAAAACAAGTGTGCTTAATGATGTGATGTTGCCTATTATTGAAAGCTATCCACCACCGGCAAATAAAGCAAAGTATGTGAAAATTAAATACATCATGCAATTGCCAACGCCACAACCACAGTTTGCTTTTTTCTGCAACCTACCGCAGTACGTAAAAGAACCATACAAACGTTTTTTAGAAAACAAATTACGTGAACATTTCGATTTTACAGGCGTTCCTGTAAGTGTATATATGCGTAAAAAATAGTATTGGATGCTATTGGTTGATAAGTGGTAGGGGTATTTTGTTTTGACTAAAACCTTATTATTTTATCATTTTTTTAGTAACAAGCGTTTTTTTGTATGTCACTGAAATAGTGTAAAAACCAGGACTTAGCTCTGATGTATCAATAAAATTGGTTGCATTTTGACTTAATACGCAACTGCCCAAACTATTGTAAATTTTAATTTCTTCAGCATTATCACTGAGTTTTATTTCATTTTCAAAGGGGTTTGGACAGATAATAAAGACATCATTTTTTGTGAAATTAAACGCCCTTAAGGTTGAATTATCAATGGTTAATGCTCTTATTTTAGAAGGAAAGGTAAAAATGCTTGCAACC
Organism: Mariniflexile sp. HMF6888; assembly: GCF_044335535.1. NCBI lineage: Bacteria > Pseudomonadati > Bacteroidota > Flavobacteriia > Flavobacteriales > Flavobacteriaceae > Mariniflexile > Mariniflexile sp. HMF6888. The sequence goes on from NZ_JBIQVZ010000005.1 coordinate 288,058, forward strand.
AATTTTTCGTTCGAAATATAAAGTGTATCGCTAAAACCATTTGTTTCTATAAAACAAATACCTTCTACTTGATTTCCCAAAGGTAGAAAGTTGTTTAACTTAACACTTTTACTGTTTGCAAACACATCAAGATTTAAAGGTGCATTTATATCTAAATTATATATTTCTATTAAAAAAGGTGTGGCGTCAGATTCTGAATAACCAGAAAGATATATTTTATTTGAACCAACGACATCGGCTCCAGTAATTAAGCCCTGTGAATTATAATTACTTACTTTAACAGCACTGTGCGTACCCACTGTATTTGGTATGGTATATACATCAACTTCATTATTTGCCCAGTTTTTGGAAAAGATTAATAAGTAATTGTCGTAAACCACAAAAGCTTCTGAATCCCAGTTATTATTGTTAAGATTGGAAGTGAAATCAGTTTGATCTGTATACGAATAATTAATAATATCTGCCGTAACGTTCGTGCTAGAATCGAAATCGGTTTTTAAAATCCTATAAAATTTTAAATTGGTTCTGTTGCCATAATTGTTTCCAATGTCTCCAACATAGATATATGTGTTATCTTGGGCTATATCTTCCCAGTCTACATTCGTTGCATTTGTAATAAAAACAGTTCTTACTATAGAACCATTAGAGGTGTCTATTTCATATAATTCGGCAGCATTTCCGCTATCATTATGAGTAATTAATTTGTTGTCATAATAAATAAGTCCAGAGGTCTCTTCAACAGTTTCCGGTAAATTAAATTTGTCTGAAGTAACGACTGTTTGTGCTTTAGAAAGAAAAACCGTGAAAAAACATATAAATAATGGATAATTATATTTCATAATTGGTAGCACTTTTAATCATAGTAAGATATGAAAAAAATATTTATAAATCTACCAACCACCAGAAGCACCGCCGCCGCCAAATCCGCCGCCGCCGAAACCGCCTCCAAATCCGCCACCTCCAAATCCGCCGCCAGAGCTTCCGCTACCAAAGCCACCACCTCCGGAAGAACGTCCCATACTGCTTAAAATAATAGCGTCTAAAAGACTAAAACCACCCGATTTGTTGCCTCGGTTTCCACCGTTACCACCACGCCTGTTTTTTGAAATTGAAATCAGGATGATGATGAATATGAAAATAAGAATGATAACAAATTCTACAGGGAATTTATTTTTATTTGTGGCTTTGCGGGTGCCTTGATATTCACCAGTTAAAACTTCAAAAATCGCATCGGTACCTCTGTTTAAACCACCGTAATAGTCCTCTTGTTTAAAATAGGGGATAATGTCAAGCTCAATAATACGCTTAGACATGGCATCTGTAAGCAAATGTTCAACACCGTAGCCTGTTTTTATAGTTATTTTTCTATCACCTTTTGCTAATAAAATAAAAACGCCGTTGTCTTCTTTGGCTTGTCCAATACCCCATTCGTGTGCCCATTTTGTGCCTAAATAATCAATGTTTTCACCTTCGGTGGAATTTATGGTAGCAATAACAATTTGGGTTGAAGTGGTATCGGAATATTTAACAAGTTTTTCTTCTAAAGCACTTTTTTCAGTAGGCGATAACAGATTGATATAATCGTAAACACTTGTTTGAAATTCTGGTTTTTTTGGAATATCAAATTGAGCAAAAGAAAGGTTTGAAGAAAAATTAATTATAATAAGAGCAATAAAAAAACAGCGTTTTTTTATTCTTTCTAATGAGTGAAAACTGGAAACGGAATACTGCATACTTGATTTCACCCTTTAGAAATTTCATTAGTGAGTTCGTTAGTATCTAAATCTGTATAAGGAAAATACTTCTTGAGCTGTTCTCCGGATTTTATAATACCCTCAACCAACCCTTGTTTGAAATTACCGATTTTAAAATGCGATTGTATGATGTCTTTAGTGCTGTCCCAAAAGTTATTTGAAACAACATCGTTGATGCCCTTATCTCCATAAATAACAAAGGTTTTGTCATCGACAGCCACATAAATTAATACGGCATTTTGTAGTTTAGTGTTATCCATTTTTAGTACATGGAAAAGCTCTAAAGCACGATTTGTGGCGTCACCTTTGGATGTTTTTTCAATATGAACTCGTATTTCACCAGATGTGTTTAGTTCAGCTATTCTTATGGCTTCAATAACCTCTTGTTCTTCACTAGGTGTTAAAAAATCTTCAACATGGTCGGACATAATGATGTGTTTCGGTAGTTTTTATTTAAAATTAAAATCTACATCGGGTGCTTTTTCACTTCCAGCATCCGCTTTATAATAATTCATTTGATCGAAGTTAAAAATGCCTGCTAATAATGAATTCGGAAATATCTTAATATGCTTATTGTATGGTTCTACAGCCTCATTAAAACGGTCTCTGGCTACGTTAATTCGGTTTTCGGTACCTTCTAGTTGCGATTGTAACTCCAAAAAGTTTTGATTTGCCTTAAGGTCGGGATACCTTTCAACAACCAACAATAACCTTGATAAAGCACCAGTTAAGCCTTGTTGGGCTTGTTGAAATTGTGCCATGTTTTCTGGTGTTAAATTGTTGGCATCAATGGTTGTTTTGGTAGCTTCACTTCTTGCCTTTATAACGGCTTCTAAAGTGCTTTTTTCAAAATCGGCTGCTCCTTGTACTGTTTTTACTAGATTTCCAATAAGGTCGTTTCTACGTTGGTAACTACTTTCTACATCGCCCCAAGTTTTAGTAGCCGTTTCTTTTAAATTTACAGCGGTGTTATTAAATCCTTTTGCCCAAGAGTAAAATCCGAATACAATTACAGCAATAATAATTACAGGAATAAGCCATTTTTTCATTTCGAAAGTTGTTTAGTGTTAAAGTTATTTATAAAATGCAATCAGGGTATTAGTATGCAAATTCAATTAAATGTTACATCTGATTTTTAATTTTTATAAGCTGATTTTTTACATCTTCTAATTTACTGATTATTTCAAAATTAGAAAGTGTCTCTTTTTTTTCTTCTTTTAAATGAATTTTGGCACCTTCAAGCGTGAAACCACGTTCTTTAACCAAATGATAAATAAATTTGAGGTTCTTGATATCTTCAGGAGTGAATTTTCTGTTGCCTTTAGCATTCTTTTTTGGTTTAAGGGCATCAAATTCTTTTTCCCAAAAGCGAATTAAAGAAGTGTTTACACCAAATGCTTTGGCTACTTCGCCAATATTGTAGTATCGTTTTTCGGGTAGTTCTATATGCATTAATCTAAAGATTGGTTTTCTAATGAAGCATGCTCCAATAGTTCATTAAACTCTTCGGCAGTTAAGCTTCCGTAGTAAAAGTTTATAGGGTTGATGCGCTCACCATCTTTAATAACTTCATAATGGCAATGGGGCGCTTCAGAACGCCCTGTGCTACCAACAAACCCAATAAGGTCGCCTCGTACTACCTTTTGGTTTTTTCTAACATTGTATTTATATAAGTGAGCATATAAACTTTCGTATCCATAGCCATGATTTATTTTTATATGGTTTCCGTAACCAGTAGCCCTATTGTCTGCACGTTCTACAATACCATCACCAGTTGCGTAGATAGGTGTGCCTCTGGGTGCAGAAAAATCCATGCCATAATGCATTTTTCTAACTTTGGTAAATGGATCTGAACGTATCCCATAACCAGAAGCCATTCTTTTGAGGTCTTCATTTCTAACGGGTTGAATGGCGGGTATTGCAGCTAGTAATTTTTCTTTTTCTTCGGCGAGTTTTGCGATTTCATCTAACGATTTAGATTGCACCACTATCTGCTTTTGAAGTATGTCTAAACGTCTGTTGCTTTCAATAATTAATTTAGAATTATCAAAGCCTTCTAAGTTTTTATAACGGTTAACACCTCCAAAACCAGCTTTACGTTGTTCTTCGGGTATGGGGTTTGCTTCAAAATAAACACGGTAAATGTTGTTGTCCCGATCTGCTACATCAGCTAAAACAGTTTCAGCTTCCTTCATTTTTTTGTTCAACAATTCAAACTGTAACTGGGCATTTTGAAGCTCGCGCTTAAGAGCACGTTCTTTAGGCGATTCTACATATTGACTCGCTATAAAAACAAATAGAAAACCAAATAAAGCAGAGCCTAAAATAAACACCGAGGCGTACTTGATAGTGTTTCTTTTTTTGCGCTGTATTTTCTTGTAAGACAGCGATTCTGCATCGTAATAATATTTTACCTTACTCATTTCCTAATTTATGCTATTTTTGCACTTTATTAAATGCCATATATCTATTGAATTTTAATAACTAACGACCAAATTTGCTAAATAGTATCATTTAGTTGTTTGATAATTAAGATTAAAATCGTTATTTATTAAGTTTAAAATATTTTGAAAAGAACGCGTTTAAACTTTTTTAGCCAATTGTAAAAAGTTTAAATGAGTTCAAAGAGTAAATATAAAAAATTGTTTCGCAATTAATACCATTTTAACAACATAGTAACCATTTTATATAAATGAAACACGCAAGCACAAAAGTTTATCGCTTTACCAAATAATTCATAGCGAACTGCATGCGACCGTTTAAAAACAGTAAGTATTATACATGAAATCACAAGATATTCGTTCTAAATTTTTAAGTTTTTTTGAAGATAAAAAGCACAGTATTGTGCCATCTGCACCTATGGTTCTTAAAGACGACCCTACCTTAATGTTTGTAAATTCGGGGATGGCGCCTTTCAAAGAATACTTTTTAGGAAATGCAGTGCCAAAAAATAGCCGTATTACTGATACTCAAAAATGCTTGCGTGTTTCTGGGAAGCATAACGATTTGGAAGAAGTTGGTTATGATACCTACCACCATACGCTTTTCGAAATGTTGGGAAACTGGAGTTTTGGCGATTATTTTAAGAAAGAAGCCATTGCCTGGGCTTGGGAATTGTTAACCGAAGTTTACGGTATTGATAAAGATATTTTATACGTAACGGTTTTTGAGGGGAGTGAAGAAGATAAGTTGCCTATGGATACGGAGGCTTACGATTTGTGGAAACAATTCATTTCAGAAGACCGTATTTTAAAAGGAAATAAAAAAGATAACTTCTGGGAAATGGGCGATCAAGGGCCCTGTGGACCCTGCAGTGAAATACATGTAGATATCCGTTCTGCGGAAGAAAAAGCCAAAGTTTCTGGTAAAGATTTAGTGAACCAAGACCATCCGCAAGTGGTAGAGATTTGGAATTTGGTATTCATGCAATACAACCGAAAAGCCGATGGTAGCTTAAAAAGTTTGCCGGATAAACATATCGATACCGGTATGGGCTTCGAGCGTTTGTGCATGGTGTTGCAAGGGGTGCAGTCTAATTACGATACCGATGTGTTTACACCAATTATTCGTGAAATAGAAACCATCACCGATAAAAAATATAGTGAAGATGAAAAGATTGATGTTGCCATTCGTGTGATTGCGGACCACGTGCGTGCCGTAGCTTTTTCAATAGCCGATGGACAATTGCCAAGTAACACAGGGGCTGGATATGTTATTCGAAGAATTTTACGTCGTGCGATTCGTTATGGGTTTACATTTTTAGATAAAAAAGAACCCTTTATTTACAAATTGGTTGATGTTTTAAGTGCAAAAATGGGAACTGCTTTCCCAGAAATGAAATCGCAACAACAATTGGTAACCAATGTGATTCGTGAAGAAGAAGTATCGTTTTTAAGGACTTTGGATCAAGGATTGAAACTTTTGGAACAAGAGATGTTAAAACTGAAAGCTGATGAAATTATAGCTATAGATAATAATGATTTAAATTTTAAATTAGTTTTAGATGGTAAAATCGCTTTTGTTTTATATGATACTCATGGTTTTCCTATGGATTTAACTGCTTTAATTTTGAGGGAAAATGAAATAGTTTTAGATGAAGCAGGCTTTAGTGTAGCTATGAAGGAGCAAAAGGATCGTTCGCGAGCAGCGTCTCAAGTAACTACGGATGATTGGAAAGTTCTAATTGAAGGCAATGTGGAAACGTTTGTAGGTTATGACCAAACTGAAAATGATGTGAAAATCACTAGAATTCGTAAAGTTGATTCTAAAAAAGACGGCATTTTATATCAAATCGTTTTAGATAAGACCCCTTTTTACCCAGAAGGCGGTGGACAAGTAGGCGATAAAGGAATTTTGGTTTCTGCTAACGAAACCATCGAAATCATCGACACCAAAAAAGAAAATAATTTAATTCTACATTTTGCTAAACAATTACCAGAGAATGTTACTGCGAATTTTGTGGCAAAAGTAAACACCGATTTAAGAACATCAACCTCTAAAAACCACTCGGCTACGCATTTGATGCATTTAGCTTTGAGAACCATTTTAGGAACACATGTGGAACAAAAAGGGTCGTTGGTAAGTCCAAATTATTTACGTTTTGACTTTTCGCATTTTTCTAAAGTTTCTGATGAAGAATTACGTCAAGTAGAAGCAAGTGTGAATGCTCAAATTGAATCTCAATTGCAATTAGTAGAACACAGAAGTATTCCCATTCAGCAAGCGATGGAGCAAGGCGCCATGGCGTTGTTTGGTGAAAAATATGGAGATCATGTTCGTATGATTGAATTTGGAGAAAGCAAAGAACTTTGTGGCGGCATTCATGTAAAAAACACAGCAGATATTTGGCATTTTAAAATCATTTCAGAAGGAGCCGTTGCAGCAGGAATTCGTCGTATAGAAGCGATTACTGGCGATGCTGTCAAGAGTTTTTATCAAAATCAAGAAAATACATTGGCTGAAATTAAAGAAACGTTGAAAAATCCACAAGATATTTTAAAATCGGTTACTAGTTTGCAAGACGATAATGCTAAGTTGAAAAAACAACTTGAGCAATTATTAAAAGAGAAAGTGGATGGTTTAAAAAATAGCTTTGTTTCAGAATTTCAAGAAATAAACGGCATTAACTTTTTAGCAAAACAAGTTGATTTATCAATGAGTTCAACCAAAGATTTGACGCAGGCTATTGGAAGTTCAAAACCAAATTCATTTGTGTTTTTAGCTTCGGTTGAAGATAATATGCCAAATATTCATTGCTATATTTCAAAAGATTTAGTTACAGAAAAAGGATTAAATGCAGGAAACATCATTAGGGAATTAGGTAAATATATCGATGGAAATGGAGGCGGACAACCGTTCTTTGCATCAGGAAAAGGGAAAAATGTTGCTGGAATTCAGGATGCATTAGAAAAAGTAAAACAATTTATTTAAGTATAGATAACCATGAAAGCAAAGATTATAATTTTTTTAATGTTATTTTTTCCAACTATTTTTTTAGCTCAACAATTTCCAAGCCCTCCACCTATGAGCCAAATCAATAATCAAATTATGCAACAACAACGGGTGATGCAACAACAACAAATGATGATGCGAATGATGCAAAATAATATTCAAACGGATGAACAAAAATTAATTAGAGAGGAAAATAAAAAAAATAAGATTGAAGAAAAGATTAAGAGCTTAAATGATGTTTTATTAAAATTAAATGATGAATTGTTAAAAACAAAAAAGGCAAACGTCCAACCTAATAAAGAGCTTCAAAAACAGGAAGATAATTTGAATAAAAAGGTAGATAAAACTAATAAAGCGATTGAAAAAAATACTGAAAAGCTACAAGTTTCAAATAAAGTAATTGAAGATCTTAAAAATAATATTGAGAAAACTAAAATAAAGTTAGAAGAAAAAAAGAAAGAAAAAGAATTAAAAAAACTAGAGAAAGAAGAAAAAAAAGAAATGAAAGAATGATGTTTTTTATAGATCATAATGAATCCCGACAGGTTTAAAATTAGGTTTACTGTTAAATTTCAATAGTCCATTAATAAAAATGGGAATAACAAGAATAGTAAATGGTTTATAATATTTAACTGCTTTAACTTTGTGCCTTTGCGACTTTGCGAGCAATAAAAAAAACAGGTGCACAACAAAAAACAATCTGAAAACTTAAGAAACTGCGAAAAAATATATAAGTTAGTCTCGCAAAGGCGCAAAAACGCAAAGAGAAATGGATAAGAATGATGCATGTTTTGAGAATTATTTAGCTTCAATAATTGTTGATTGCTGTTATCATATCCATGTTTCTCTAGGTCCAGGTTTATTGGAATCTGTTTATGAGGAAATTTTATTTTCTGAATTAACAGAGCGGGGCTTTAAAGTTGAACGCCAAAAGCAATTGCCTGTAATTTGGAAAAATAAAACATTGGACTTAGGATTTAGAACCGATTTGATTGTTGAGAATAAGGTGATTATTGAAATTAAGTCTGTTTTAGAAATTCATCCAGTTTACCCAAAACAATTGCTGACTTATTTAAAGTTAAGTGGTTTGAAGCTAGGTCTTTTAATAAATTTCAATAGTCCATTAATAAAAACGGGAATAACAAGAATAGTAAATGGTTTATAATATTTAACTGCTTTAACTTTGTGCCTTTGCGACTTTGCGAGCAATAAAAAAAACAGGTACCACACAAAAAACAATCTGAAAACTTAAGAAACTGCGAAAAAGTATATAAGTTAGTCTCACAAAGGTGCAAAGACTCAAAGAGAAATGGATGGAAATGGTGCATGTTTTTTGTTTAAAATTAAGTGTTTGAAGTTGGGTCCTTTAATAAATTTAATTAGTCCATTAATAAAAAAGGGAATAACAAGAATGGTAAATGGTTTATAATATTTGACCGTTACAACTCTGATCCTTAGTATCTTAGTGATATAAAAATGAAATTACAAACTCAAATACCATTAACGAAACAGTCTAAAAATCTAATAGATTATCATTCTAATGTTCTTTTGTTGGGATCCTGTTTTGTGGAAAATATGGGTGAAAAATTATCATATTTCAAGTTTCAAAATAGTATCAATCCATTAGGTATCTTATTTCATCCAAAAGCTATTGAAACCTTCATTACAAAAACTATAAATAAAACGTCATACTCAGAAAAAGATATTTTTTTTTATAATGAACAATGGCATTGTTTTGATGCGCATTCAAAACTGAGTCATCCTTCAAAAGAAGCGTTGTTACATAATTTGAATGGAGCCATCGAATCAACAAATAAACAAGTCCACGAATCAACACATATTATAATCACATTAGGAACCGCTTGGGTATATCGATTTTTAGAGTCCAATCGACTTGTAGCCAATTGTCATAAAGTGCCACAAAAACAGTTTGCTAAAGAATTGTTATCGGTTGAAACGATTACGCAATCATTAGAAAAAATTGTAAATTCAATTAAAAGCATCAATTCCAAAGCATCTATTATTTTTACGGTATCGCCTGTACGACATATTAAAGACGGTTTTGTTGAAAACACCCAAAGCAAGGCGCATTTAATTACCGCAATTCATCAAATTATCATTAAAAAATCCTCTTTGGGAGTTTTTGGGACTTACTTTCCTTCTTTTGAAATTATGATGGATGAACTTCGAGATTATCGTTTTTATGCCGAAGATATGTTGCACCCCAATCAAACAGCCATCAATTACATTTGGGAAAAGTTTCAAGAAGTTTGGGTTTCTTCTGAAGCAATAAAAACCATGAAATTTATAGATGAGGTTCAAAAAGAACTTCAGCATAAACCTTTCAATCCAAATTCTGAAGCACATCAAAAATTTCTTTTAGGAATTAAGGAAAAACAATTTCAACTTAAAAAAGAATACCCGCATATTAAATTCTAACGTGAGTCTATGTAAATTTTAACGAAGTTAGATGTTAAAAGTACAATATTAGAAATTCAAAGTTCAAAGTTCAAAGTTCAGAGTTTGATGTGCCGATGAAGTTTGTGATATACAATTCAACGATTACACGGTTAAACAGTTAAAAGTTACAGGGTATGTTTAGCAACCTGAACTAAGGTTTTGTAAAGATGTCGTTTTTTTTGATTTAACTGTTTAAACACTTGGATATCAGATTACATCATATCAAACTCGCATTTGTAAGCTAAATTAAGGTTTTATAGACTTTATGTAATCTTGTGGCGAATACGATGTTACTTTTTTAAAGGCACTAAAAAAGGGATTGTATGAAGCAAAACCTGTTTTGTAGGCCAAAGACTCCAAAGTGTTGGTTTTTAAATAACCCTGTTCTATTAAATAGATACTGTCTTTTATTCTAGAATGCATGCGGTACTCAGAAAAAGAGATACTGGAGTGGTATTTAAACAAATAAACAATATGGCTTGTTGGTACACCTAATTTATTGGCAATATCTGTAGGGGATGCTTTTGGATTTCTAAAAATATGTTCCTCAATACTTAACCTGTCAACTTCTTGCGTGTAACTAACAATGTTAGACATCATTTTTTCTTGTAGTTTTAAATCTTGGTCGTTTTTTTGGTTGCTTATTTCTAAAACCCAATGGTCACTTTTTAATAATGGCGTTTGTTTGCTGTCTTCAATGGGCGAACTGAACTTCAATATTTTTTTATTAAGAATAGGAAGCCCGTATAAAATTTCTGGAGCGGTTAAAATTTTAAAATAGATAAATAACCAATACAAGAGTAGCAATACTGCCATAGATTTTCCAGAAAGACTGGATTTTGAGCATACTTCAGCATAAATGGAGGCTAATAGCGTAATTGAAGCTAATAAGTTTTGGGTAAATAGATAAATGGTCCAGTTTTTTACTAACCTAAACTGTGTATTATTTATAAGAAGGTCTTTTTTAAACCAAATGTTTTTACTTAAAAGCCTAACGATTAGTATTAAATAGAAAAGAATAAAGATTCCTATAAGACTAAAATTGATTATGGGAAGAAATTGAAATATAGAACTTTCAGTAATGTAAGGGTTGGTGTTTATAAAATATAGAAAGCCAATAAAAATTAAGTGTTTTAAGCTTCTAAGGTCATATGTTTTGTTTTGAAGCACCAAATTTTTGTAATACAAATAAAAACTTGGTACAACAATGAGATAGTATATGGAATATATGCCTCTATCGGGAGTAAAATAGTCTTGCAAGCCTAACACATAACTTCCATGAATTAAAAAACGAATGGAAATTATGGTAATGACTAATAATAAGAATGCATTATAAAACGGATTGGACCTATAAGAAGTTATCATTATGGCTATGGTCACTATGCCAACTATGCCAGTGAATAAAAATAAAAATGATTCTATCACTTAATACGAGGGAATTTATTTGCAATAATAGCAAATTAACAGATGTTTTTATTGTTGAACTCATTTAAACTTTTTCAATTGGCTAAAAAATTGTCCTTTTGCTCCCATTCTTTATCTTTTTTTCCTTCCGTAGCCCTGCTATGCAACTCAAAAAAGCCTTCAAATGGACACAAAATGAATAATTTTCGCTGCAATCCAAAAAGTTTAAATGAGTTCATAAAAATGATGAAATAAAATAGTTTGTTAGGCTTTGTTTGGAAAACAGACAGTTAAATTCTCTATTATCTTACGATTTTATATGCATTTTTTTCTTACTGATTTGCTTAAATCGTTATTGTTTTAATAAAAAAATCGATAAAAAGACTTGTTTTTAAGACGAAATGCATTTTTATGATTATGTTTACATTATTGTTAATGATAATCATGCGGTTGTTTTTAGCAATGATTAAGAATATCATTTTCAATTTGAGCTAATATTTACCCAAATACTTAACCTTTATTATGAAACGATTTCTATTAATATGCTTATGTTGTGTTTGTCAACTACAACTTTTATCACAATCAAATTTAGTAAGGTCTACAATCGGTGCATCAGGAGCTTCCAATATTATTGTACAAGGTAGTGATACTTATATTGTTCAACAAAGTGTTGGTCAGCCAAGTGTTATTGGAACTTATACAAATAGTGCAGGTTATAGTATTCGACAAGGATTTATTCAGCCCAATGTTTTATCTAAAATTGTAGATAAGCATACACCTTTAAATCTTCAGTTAAATGTTTATCCAAATCCTTTTGATGAACAGATTTCATTGGTTTTTAAAGAAATAATTAAAGGTGAAATAAAGGTAACGGTTTATAACATACTTGGAGTACAAGTATTTGTTAGTAGCTATAAATCTAAAGAGCAAATTGATGTAAGATTGAATATGTTGTCTTCGGGAGAATATATTCTCAAGGCTGTAGCTAATAAAAAGCAATTTATAGAAAAAATTATAAAAAAATAACCAAACGAACCTAATCAAAATGAATGTTAAAAAAACTACTCAACTATTACTGCTCTTTATTGTAACAACAATAGCATCGGCACAAGAGCTCTATTTAGAAACAGGAAAAATATCTTCCTCATTTGATTATAGGGATTCTTCAGGAGCAAGATTAGACAACTTACAAGCTACAACTAATGGCTTTATGGCGATGGGTTATAGAACCAAGGTGTTTAATGAAAAAATAAAGGCGGCTTTAGGTGTTGCTTATACTGGGTATGGTGCCATCGGAAGTGACGATGCCATTGAGGGTATCATGGCATGGCATGCTAATTATTTAGAATTTAGCTTTGGTCTAGATTATAAATTATTTCATATTAATAAAGCAGAATTCTATGCCAAAGGGGGCATAGCCAACGGGTTTTTAATTGAAGGATACCAAAGTTTAAACAATAAAATTATCAATCTTAAAAAAACGGATGATTTTAATAAGACCATGGTAAGCTTTAAGGCTGGTGCAGGTATTTTATATCCCGTTTCAAATAACATATCTTTTTATATGCAATATTTCTATGGAAAGAGTTTAGATCAAACGAATAGAGGAGATGATGAATCTTTAAAAATTAAAAGTCATAGTGTGGGTTTTGGAGTGTTAATTAAACTGTTCAAAACGAATACTACATCTTAAGGTTTATAATGAACCAATAATGGTACAATTCAATTAAACCTCAAGTTATAAAAAACTAACCGATATCTTATGAAAAAAACACTACAATTACTCTTGTTGATCCTAGTTGGGTTTCAAGGTTTTTCGCAAACGGCTGGAATTAGTTACCAAGCCGTCATTTTAAATCGAAATACCAAAGAGCTTCCAGGAGCAAATGCCCAAACCAATATTTTAGCCAACAGTAAAATTTTTGTGCAGTTTACGATTATTGATGATTTTAACAACCAAGAATATCAAGAATACCATCAAACAACCACAGATATCTATGGCATGGTAAATCTACTTATAGGACATGGTACAAAAAAAGGTTCTAATAACTTTGAAGATGTTAGTTGGAACGGTTTTTCAAAAAAGTTGAAAGTAGACATTGATTTTTCGGGAAAAGGTAATGCCTACACACTGTTAAGTGAGCAAGAATTAACCTTCATGCCGCAACCAGCTCTTGTAGAAGATGTAGAAGCAATCCTTAAAAATGCAGAAGATATTATAGATGAACAGAATAGAGCAATTTTAGCGGAGTCATTTTTACAAGTAGCAATAGATGAAAACAAAACAAGCGCTGAAGCAGCCATAGCTATAAATTCTAATGCCTTAGCTGCAGAAGTAATGAGAGCCACTAATGCAGAAGCAGCTATAGACAGTAAGTTGGTTACGGAAGTTAGTAACCTTACAATTGCTAATGCCACTTTACAAACAAATATTGATGTAGTTCAGTCAGACGTAGATGCGAACGAAACAGCAGCAAACAATGCCATAGCGGCGGTGCAAACGGACGTAGATGCAAACGAAGCCGCTTCAAATACGGCCGATGCTACTTTGCAAACGAACATTAATGCGGTACAGTCCGATGTCAATGCCAACGAAACAGCAGCAAACAATGCCATAGCGGCGGTGCAAACAGACGTGGATGCCAATGAAGGCACAAGCTTGGCAGCGGATATAGTTTTACAAACAAATATCAATGCGGTTCAATCCGATGTTGATGCTAATGAGACAGCTTCAAATACGGCCGATGCTACTTTACAAACGAATATCAATGTGGTACAGGCTGATGTGGATGCCAATGAAACAGCCGTTAACACGGCCATTGCCACTGTTCAGTCAGACGTAGATGCAAACGAAACAGCAGCAAACAATGCCATAGCGGCGGTGCAAACGGACGTTGATGCAAACGAAGCCGCTTCAAGTGCCGCAGACGCAACTTTGCAAACGAATATCAATGCGGTACAGGCTGATGTCGATGCCAATGAAACAGCCGCTAACACGGCCATTGCCACTGTTCAATTAGACGTAGATACTAATGAAGCCGCAAGTTTAACCGCAGATACAGTTTTACAAACAAATATCAATGCGGTTCAATCCGATGTTGATGCTAATGAGACAGCTTCAAATACGGCCGATGCTGCTTTGCAAACGAATATCAATGCGGTACAGGCTGATATCGATGCCAACGAAACAGCCGCTAACACGGCCATTGCCGCTGTTCAGTCAGACGTAGATGCAAACGAAACAGCAGCAAACAATGCCATAGCGGCGGTGCAAACGGACGTTGATGCAAACGAAGCCGCTTCAAATACGGCAGATACAGTTTTGCAAACAAATATCAATGCGGTTCAATCCGATGTTGATGCTAATGAGACAGCTTCAAATACGGCCGATGCTACTTTACAAACGAATATCAATGCTGTACAGGCTGATGTCGATGCCAACGAAACAGCCGCTAACACGGCCATTGCCGCTGTTCAGTCAGACGTTGATGCAAACGAAACAGCAGCAAACAATGCCATAGCGGCGGTGCAAACGGACGTGGATGCCAATGAAGCCACAAGCTTGGCAGCAGATACGGTTTTGCAAACGAATATCAATACGGTTCAGGCCGATGTTGATGCTAATGAAACTGCTACTAATAATGCTTTGGCTTTAAAGGCGAATATCGCCTCCCCAACATTTACAGGTACTGTTTCGGGAATCGATAAAACGATGGTAGGTTTAGGCAATGTGGACAATACCAGCGATGCCAATAAACCGGTTTCAACGGCGACCCAAACGGCTTTGGATTTAAAGGTGGATAAAGTTACTGGGGAGCGTCTTATTAATGCCGCTGAAATCACCAAACTTTCCAATCAATCGGGAACCAATACAGGCGACCAGGATTTGAGCAGCTATGCTACAAACTCGAATTTGGCTTTAAAGGCGAATATTGCCTCCCCAACCTTTACGGGTACTGTTTCTGGAATTGATAAAACGATGGTCGGGTTGGGCAATGTGGACAACACCAGTGATGCCAATAAACCAGTTTCAACGGCGACCCAAACGGCTTTGGATTTAAAGGTGGATAAAGTTACTGGGGAGCGTCTTATTAATGCCGCTGAAATCACCAAACTTTCCAATCAATCGGGAACCAATACTGGCGATCAGGATTTGAGCAGCTATGCTACAAACTCGAATTTGGCTTTAAAGGCAGACATCGCTTCCCCAACCTTTACGGGCACTGTATCAGGGATAAGTGCTACGATGGTCGGATTGGGCAATGTGGACAATACCAGTGATGCCAATAAACCAGTTTCAACGGCGACCCAAACGGCATTAGATTTAAAAGCGCCTTTAGCTTCACCAATGTTAACGGGAACGCCATTGGCGCCTACTGCCACAGCAGGAACCAGTACGACACAGATAGCAACAACTGCATTTGTAACAGGTGCTATCACAACTGCTAGCACACCGGATGCAAGTGCAACGGTAAAAGGGAAGATTCAATTAGCGGGTGATTTGTCAGGAACGGCTGCCTTACCATCAATAGCTAATGATGCCG
The DNA here is from genome assembly GCF_044335535.1 of Mariniflexile sp. HMF6888. NCBI lineage: Bacteria > Pseudomonadati > Bacteroidota > Flavobacteriia > Flavobacteriales > Flavobacteriaceae > Mariniflexile > Mariniflexile sp. HMF6888. The sequence continues at coordinate 303,671 of NZ_JBIQVZ010000005.1, forward strand.
TAACTTCTGCAAAAATAGCTGATGGAACCATTGTAAATGCAGATATTAATGCTTCGGCAGCCATAGCTTTTTCTAAATTGAATATATCAAAATCGGACATCGAAGGATTGGGTATTCCAGGAGAAGATACAGATACAACGTATAGTGCAGGAACAGGACTTACTTTGATTGGTACAACATTGTCAATTGATTCTAACGTTGTAACAAGTAATTATTTAGGTGCAATAACGACTACGGGCTTCATTAAGTCTGGAGGAACAGCTTCTCAATTCTTGAAAGCAGATGGATCGGTTGATGCAACTTCATATGCACCATTAGCTTCTCCAACCTTTACTGGAACACCATTAGCACCAACAGCAACAACAGGAACGAATACCACTCAACTAGCAACTACCGCTTTTGTGACGACTGCAATTTCTAATACCATGAGAGAAGTAGCCGATGAATTTACAGCAACAGCATCTCAAACTAGTTTTACTTTAACACAAACTCCATCAGTTAATAGTAAGGTTAAAATGTTTGTAAATGGAATTAGAATAAGTAATACTGCTTACAGTGTGAGTGGGACCGCTTTAACTTACATGCCGGCAAATAATGGAGGATATAATCTATCTTTAAATGATAGAATTCAATTTGACTATTACTATTAAAAACAATAGAACTTTCTATGATGAATAAATATATTATTATAGCTTTCTTTATAACGCTAAGCAGTTTTTCACAAACTATTGTTACTAGTTTGAGTGATGATGGAAGCTCAGGAACGCTTAGGTATGCTATTCTGAATACTGCCGCAGGTGGTACAATTGTTTTCGATTCTAGTGTTGATGGAGGAACACTTACGTTAACAGCAGATTTGCCAAACATTACTCAAAATTTAACAATAATTGGTAATGGAGTTGGTAATTTGACTATCTCAGGTGTGGGATTATATAATATGTTTCAAGTTTCTGGGGGTGCTCAATTAACTATTTTAGGTATTACCTTTAGTAATAATAAAAGCTATAATGGTTCGATTTTTAGAGCTGATAATAATAATTCTTCGGTAATTGCCGATTCTATAAATGTAACGGGAAATTCAAATAGTTATGCGTTTTATACTAATAATCCTTCTACCATAACAATTACAAATTCTACATTTACTAATAATAACGGAATGTTATTTGGAAGTGATTATGGCTCCACTCCAAGTACAACATCAGATACAGAGACTGATTATACCAATAGAATAATTGTTACAGGATCTACATTCTCAAATAATACAGGAACTATTTTTAGAACAGAAAGATTTGTTAAAATTGATGATTGTATTTTTAATAATAATACAGGTCGAATAGGGGAATTTAGAGGATTAAACAGATATCAAGTATTAAATTCAACATTTTCTAATAATACAGGGTCTACTTTGTTTACATTTTCATCAAATATTTCATCAGGTTGGGGTTTAGCTACTTTGGGCACGAATCATCATTTGTTTGATGGTAATACTTTTACGGGAAATATAGGTACGGTTATTAATACGGGAACCACAAATGAACAGAGTAAAACGACTATATCTAATAATATTTTTGCAAGTAATGGTGCCAATTGGACTGGTAGTCCTGCAATGGAATTTAATAATACAATTTATCCAACAGTATCTGCGCCTACTACAATCTCAGGAACCACTGAGATTTGCAATGGAAGCAGTACAATATTAACATCTTCTGGAGGTAGTACAGATATAAATGTAGTTGATGTATGGTATGCTGATACATGTGGCGGGGAAGCTTTTTCACAAGGTTGGGACACACAGTCTTATGACACAGTGGCTACTACAGTTAATTCCGTAGTCAACGGTATATTAAATGTAACTACGACTTCAACAGATCCAATGATCAATATGTTTAATCTAGGGAGTTTCGACCCTTCAGTATATAGCTACATAAATATTAGGTATAAGGTGGTCTCAGGAACTGCTGGGGAAGCTCAGATTTTCTTTTTAAATTCAGCAATAACCACTCCTAATGGTGGATATTATTTAAACACAACGTTGATATCCGATAATACTTGGCATATTGCAACCCTTGATATGTCGGCACATGCCAATTGGACGGACAGTAATATAACAGGTTGGCGATTTGACTATGCAACCGCTAGTGGCGCAACTTTAGATATTGATTTTATCGAATTAGGATCCAGTCCCATTGTGGGAACAGGATCAACAATTACCGTAACTCCTAACGCAGATACCTCATATTATGTTAAAAGAAAAGGGCCGTATGCCAATACGGATTGTACTTCACAATTGGTAACCGTAAATCCGCTTCCTGCACCAACTTTTACCACACAAGCAGAATTAACAACAGCGATTAATTCGAATGTGACTTATACAACGGAATCCGGTCAATCAAATTATGTTTGGACAATTCCAGGCGTTTTAAATACCGATTATTCAATCACTTCCGGAGGAACAATTACAGATCATTCCGTTGTCTTAAAATGGTTGACAATTGGGAGTAAAATTATTACGGTCAATTATACCAATTCCAATAATTGTTCGGCATCTGAAGCAACATCATCTACGTCAACAAATGTATTGTATGCAATAATTAATAAAAATGGAGGGATTTCCATTGAATATTCCGAAGCAGTAAATGAAAAAGGGGAGATAGGTTCTGGAAATGGGGTGAATAAAAACGGTAAACTTTTGGGGGAATAAAAGATTGAAAAAGTTTAAACTACTTCATTAATTATTAGTACGGCAGTAATAAATATGAATCGGATATATAGCAAGCATCATTAACAAGAAAACTAAGGGATGCATGGTTTTCTACTTGGATAAGATAGGAAATTGATTTAATAAACTTAAGTTGTTTAAATTCAATCTTTTTTGTAAATTATGATAGAATTTGAATAGTTGAGGGTTTAATTTTTAAAGAAGAAATTCTAAGTTGTTGAAAAGGTTGTTCTAATAAGGGCAGCCTTTTCTTTTTCTTTTACATGAGTTTTCTTGAAAGCTATTTCATATGTATGAAAAGTAAGAGTTGTTCCAATTAAAATGATTTTACTAATTCAATTTTACATTTACTGATTTGCTTAAATTCTTATTGATTTATTTAAATCTCATCCTTAAGCAATTGTTTAGTTAAATTATATGTGTTTTTATGCATAAGTTTACATTGATATTATTGTAAAAGCAATTAGTAAAGCTTGCTCTATTTATAGGAGTTTTTTATTTATATATTTTGTATTAGAATCGATTATTGAGGGCAATAATTTTTTAAGGAAGTGATTCTAATACGTGTAGGTAAGGCTGTCTTAATTAAGTACAGCCTTTTCTGTTTACTAATATGCTGATTTATTACTGCTTCGCCATACATTGTAGTGTCTCAAGGTGTCGATTCTACTGATAAAGTTGATAAAAAAGTGTTTAAAAAATAAAAAACCAGAATGCCCTAGTAGATGAGATTACATGTCTTTTTATATTATAAGACATATGACAAAACTATTTACGTTCTTATCCCTCAAAAATAATCTTGTTGTTGGGGTTTGTTTGATTAGATGGGATAAATAACATTATTACGTTTAATCTTTTTTTATAACGTTTTATCGAAAAATTATCTGAGGTTCAGGTTATTAAGTTATATTTAATATTGCTATTAATCAGTTCGTATAAAAAACGTCAACTACTTCAATCGGCAAAACGATTGGTAGTTGGTGTTTTTTTATGAGCTTATTTAAGGTTTCTTTTTTTTATAACATATTGGTAACTTTCTGTTAATGCCAATTAGAATTTTCTGCGTTAATTTTGTACTTGTTAGAATTAGTTAAATTTACATTAGTTAGGGCTTCTATGTCGAAGCAAACTAATGTTTTTTTTTGTCTTGGTTTTATGTATATTCAACCTTTAAAAAGTCAAGATGAGTTTGACTAGTAAAATTGCTGAATAATGACTGAACCGTATGTAACATTAAACATAAAAAACAACGTTGGTTATATAGAGTTTTTTCACCCGAATAGAAATTCTATGCCCAGTGATGTTTTAATTAAGTTAAAAGAAACCATTGAAAAAGCGGGAAATAACGAAATCATTAACGTTATTGTATTACAAAGTGGTGGTGACAGAACGTTTTGTGCCGGTGCTAGTTTTAACGAAGTTATGGCGGTTAAAACAGCAGATGAAGGCAAGGTTTTTTTCTCTGGTTTTGCTAATGTTATTAATGCTATGCGAACTTGCCCAAAACTTATTATTGGACGTGTACAAGGAAAAACCGTTGGCGGTGGTGTAGGCTTAGCATCAGCAACCGACTATTGTTTGGCAACCAAATATGCCTCTATAAGGTTAAGTGAATTAAGTATAGGTATTGGGCCTTTTGTCATAGAGCCAGCCGTAACAAGAAAAATTGGATTAGCGGCCATGTCGCAAATGACTATAGACGCTGAAACGTTTTTTTCTGCGGAATGGGCAAAAGAAAAAGGCTTGTATGCCGATGTTTTTGAAACCACCGAAGCTTTGGATGGCGCTATTAAAGAACTGGCCGAAAAATTAAGCACTTACAATCCTGAAGCTTTAAAACAAATGAAGTCAGTTTTTTGGGAAGGCACACAACATTGGGACACCCTTTTAGCCGAACGCGCCAAAATTAGTGGTTCTTTGGTGTTAAGTAAGTTTACTAAAAACACATTGAAGCGGTTTAGATAGCTGTTAAATTTGCCAACTGCCAACTGCTACTGTCAACTGCTTTACTGCCTAATAGCCTCTTTTTTCACAATCCCTAGGCCATCATCAATCAATCGTCCAACTTCAGGTTTGTTTTGTTTTATGGTTTCTAAATGGTTTAAGATAGCTTCACATAGTTTAGCTTCATTACCTGCAAAAGCCAGTTCGTATAGTTCCACAGGTAACAACCAATCGGTAGGATGGCTTTCAATAAGCGCTTCTAAAACTTTAGTTCTGGAAATGGTTTTGTTTTTGCCTTCACGATAGTCTCTAACTTGTTGGTAAAGCGCTTCTAATTTAATTTGTTTGTTAGATTTTTCAACATGGATGGTTTTAGAGGAAGGCATGTGGGTAATTAAATTGAAACTGTTCAAATCGGCAGGTCCAGAGAAAGCCGAAACAATGTTTTTACCAACCGCCATGTCGTAAATACCCCATTCGGGTTTAAATAAAACAGTATCACCGTGTTTTACCGTACAATTATTAAAACTGATAAGAATTATTTTTCCTTGCAGATTTCGTTTACCAGTTATAATATCTCCTGAAACCGTAATACCGCCTTCAAACTCTAAGGTTACCGTGTTTTCTTCAAAAATATTATAAGCGCTTAAATCGCGTGGACTCATATCTTCAATCGCTAGATTAATGCCTTTTAATTTTCCGATAGGAGATCCAAATCCTTTTTTGTGGGTGTTTATACCGTGACCTACCAGTTCTTTTTCCCTATATGATAAAGCGGTTTCGCCAGTACTTTGAATATAAATAGGGTTGCCGCTATCTTCAATAACATGAGAGAAAACCCCTGAAATTTGAAGCCCTGTACTCAACTCAATGGTTCCCAAAGCTTTCGATTGAATTAATTTGGTGACACCAGAAAGTCCTCCTTTCCGCAATGCCATGGTATTGGCAAATGTTTCCAATACCAAACTTAAATGGGCAAAATTTGGTGTAACAAAAAGCTGGGGTTGTGGTTTTGTTATGTCGAAATCTTTATAAATGGCTTCAATAGTATAAGGTAGTTTTTTTACTGCATCGGTCATGCACCAAGCACTTTCACCAATAGAAGACAATAAACCGGCACCGTAAATTTTCGGGTTTTCTAATGTTCCAATTAAGCCATACTCAACCGTCCACCAATGCAAGTTTCTTATAAGTGCCATTTCACTAGGTTCGCCCATATTATTTTGTAGGTCCTCTACCTTTTTTTCTGCGGAAGCGATGCCTGTTTCGTTGGAGTTTGGTGCTTCTTTGATGATGGATAAATGTCTAACAGCTTCATATAGCTCATAATCTTTGGCCGATGAAATAGCTTTACAGCCTATTTCCCCAAAGCGGCGTAAATATTCAGCATATTCAGGATTGGCAATAATAGGCGCATGTCCTGCGCCTTCATGAATAATATCTGGAGCAGGCGTGTATTCAATATGCTCTAATTGCCTAATGTCGCTCGCAATTACCAGTACATTATATGCTTGAAATTCCATAAATGCATTAGGAGGAATAAACCCATCAACCGCCACAGCTGCCCAACCTATTTTTTTTAAAATACGGTTCATGCCATACATATTGGGAATGCTATCAATAGAAATTCCGGTTAGTTTTAAGCCTTCTATATATGATTTGTGTGCCACTTTTTTAAGAAAATCGACATTTTTACGCATCACATAGCGCCAAACCGCCTGGTCTATTGCCGAATAATTGGCATAGTTTTGTGGCTTAATAAACTGTAATAAATGTTTAGGTAAGCGATTTAATATGGGGTTTGATTCTATGGAAGTGAGCATAAAGCGTTTTGTATAATGTGTTTTAGTAAAAATACAAATTCTATATAAAATGCTTTTAAAAAGTATTGTTAAATAAAAAAAGCAACCGTTAAAGTTGCTTTTTTTATTCTGTTTTATGGTTGTGATCCAGGAGGATATTTTGCCATAATTTCGGCGACAAATTCTTTAATACGTTCTTCTTTTTTCTCCATGTTTTGGGTTAAGTAGCCTGTGCCCATTCCTTGCCAAACCAATTCTTTTTTGTTGGCATCAATTAGATCTATATACAACACGCCTTCTGTTCTAGTTGAAACGTTAGGTTGGTTCCATCCCCATCCCCACGGACTGTAGAAACCTCCCCAGCCCCAGCCACCGTAGCCCCAGTAGTTGTTGTAGACATCGACACGTTGGTTCGATTTGGTAAAAAGGCTGATAAGTAAATCGGGATTTTCGGATTTTGCAAAACCTTTAGCTAGCATTTCAGCTTCAATGGCTCGAAGAATTCTACGTTTATCTAAATCGCTAATTTCAGCTTTGTCTATACCTGTTTTAAAAAAGGCAAAGGTTTTGTATGTTGAAAAATTAGCATTCTTATCATAATCGGTTGCAACCCTAACCGAGCTGCATGATGTTACCAAAATAAGCAAAGCTAAAAATGGTAATGTTTTAAGTAATTTTTTCATAGCCGTTTAAAATTTATTAGTTTAAAAATAAATATATTTTTTATTAAATAGCATCAATAATCATACCAAGGGCATGTAAAATAAGGTGTCCTTACCTTGAGTGTTTTATCCTATTGGTTTTATTATCAAATCCATACGGACAATGCCTACAGCCATTTTCGCAACAATACCCTCTTTTTAATAAGTATTGCTCAGTAAAACAGCGATACCCTTCCGGCGTTAGGTAGTAGTCACCTTCTTCAATGGGGATTATTTTTTTCATGTACCTATAATTTATAGTTTTGTAAAGGACACATACTGTTCGCATATAATCATTCCCGTGTATGATAAAATTTTTAACATGCTTGTTTCATCTATAACAAAGATAATGTTTTTGGACTGATTTTTGAAATAGAAGGCCCAGATGAGTTCATAATATAAAACATGATTATTATTTCGAAATATTTAGTTCCTAAAGGCTATTTAGGATTTGTTTGTTATCCTTTTGTGTTTTTAAAATCGAAAGAATTAAAGGCTGATTTTGTATTGCTTAACCATGAAAACATTCATTTAAGACAACAGATTGAGATGCTATTGATTTTTTTCTATTTGCTTTATATTATTGAGTTTTTAATACGGTTCACCCAATATAAAAATTGGCATATTGCTTATAGAAATATCTCTTTTGAACGTGAAGCTTATGCTAACGAAACGCATTTAGATTATTTAAAACAGCGGAAATTTTGGAGTTTTTTAAAGTATCTTCGCAGCAATGAATTTCAATCTAGAACATAGTGTCAATCAGCAAATAAATGTACCTAATAATAGCGGTGTTACGCTGTATGTTAAAAGGGAAGATGCCATTCACCCTTTTGTGTCTGGCAATAAGTACCGAAAGCTTAAATACAACCTTCTTGAAGCCGAAAAATTAGGCTATAAAACGCTGCTAACTTTTGGTGGCGCTTTTTCAAATCATATTGCAGCGGTAGCTTCAGCAGGACAGCTCATGGGGTTTAAAACTATTGGGGTTATTAGGGGTGACGAGTTAAAAGAAGCTGTAAATGATAATACAACCTTGCATTTTGCACAACAAAGTGGGATGCAATTTGAGTTTGTTTCTAGAGAATCCTATAGAGAAAAAACATCAGACCTATTTATCAAAAAATTGAAAACAAAATTTGGTGACTTTTATTTAATTCCTGAAGGTGGTACCAATACCTTGGCTATTAAAGGTTGCGAAGAAATTTTAAATGAAGATGATAGGGGTTTCGATTATATATGTTGCGCCGTTGGAACAGGTGGCACCATATCTGGACTTATAAATTGTTCAAAACCTAGTCAACAAGTTTTAGGATTTCCAGCGTTAAAAGGTGACTTTTTAACACAAGATATTAGTAAATTTGCATTGAAAACCAATTGGGAATTGAAAACCGATTATCATTTTGGAGGTTATGCGAAAATAAATGCCAAGCTAATAACGTTTATCAACCAGTTTAAAAAAGACTATGCCATTCCTTTAGACCCCATTTATACAGGTAAAATGATGTTTGGTATTTTCGATTTAATTGAAAAAGGATATTTTCCAAAAGAATCAAAAATATTGGCAATTCATACAGGTGGTTTGCAGGGTATTACAGGAATGAATACTGTTTTGAAAAAGAAGAATTTACCATTAATAGTATAATTTAATGAAGAAGATAATAGTTTTTTGCTTGTTAGCAAGTTTGGTTTTAAGTTGTGGTGCTAGAAAAGCAGCGGTTAAAAAGAAAACTTCAAGTAAATCAAAAACGGAACAAGTTGTTATAAAAAAGAAACCTCAAAACAATTCGGAAGAAGGGGGTAAAGAGGAAGTTGTAAATGGTGTAGGAGTTAAAATAACATCAACCGACGAATATATTGCTCTTTTTAAATCCATCGCACAAGAAGAAATGCGATTATATGGTATACCAGCAAGTATAACTTTGGCGCAGGGTATTTTAGAGTCGAATTCAGGGAAAGGTAGACTTGCTGTTGAAGCCAATAACCATTTTGGGATTAAATGCCATGACTGGACTGGAGACAGGATTTATCATGATGATGATGCTTCACAAGAATGTTTCAGAAAATATAACGATTCCAAATATTCATATAGAGACCATTCGTTGTTTTTAAAACAGCGATCCCGCTACGCTGCGTTATTCAAACTTAAAAAAGAAGATTATAAAGGTTGGGCAAGGGAATTAAAAAAAGCAGGGTATGCGACCGATAAAAAATACCCAGATAAGATAATAAGCTTGATAAACCGATACAGTTTACATAAATATGATGAAGAAGTTTTGGGTGATGTTTATGTCAAATATGAAGAGGAAATAGGTGATTTTTCAATATATTATGTCGAAAAGGGAGACTCAATGTATTCCATTTCCAAAAAGTTTAATATTTCTGTAAATGAACTCAAAGCGTTGAATGATTTAACAACTACAACACTTAGTATTGGTCAGAAATTAAGAATAAATAAAAATACAAATAATACTGTTGCAGTTGGTTCAAATCAAAAAACAGCAGTAAAAGAAGTGGTAGCATATCGTTCCCATATTGTTGAAAAAGGGGAGACCTTATATTCCATTTCAAAACGATATAATATGACTGTTTCAGAACTTCAACAAATGAATGGTTTAAGCAATACCGCCTTAAATATTGGGCAAGAACTTCAAGTGAAACCGGCAAATTAAAATACACATGAATTATACAAGAAGTAGTGCTTTATTCGCACAAGCCGAAAAGGTGATTCCTGGAGGAGTAAACTCGCCTGTTAGGGCATTTAAGGGTGTTGGCGGAACGCCCATCTTTGTAAAAGAAGCCAAAGGCGCCTATTTATATGACGAAGATGGAAACCGGTTAATTGACTATATAAATTCGTGGGGACCTATGATTCTAGGCCATGCTTACCAACCTGTTGTTGATGCGGTTGTTGAAAAAGCAAAAAAAGGGACGTCGTTTGGAATGCCTACCGAAATTGAAACGCAGATTGCTGAATTAGCAGTTTCCATGGTGCCAAATATTGATAAAATTCGTTTTGTAAACTCAGGTACCGAGGCTTGTATGAGTGCGGTCCGTTTGGCAAGAGGATTTTCTAAAAAAGACAAAATTATAAAGTTTGCAGGGTGTTATCATGGGCATAGCGATTCGTTTTTAATTCAAGCGGGTAGTGGTGCGAGCACTTTTGGAACCCCCAACAGCCCAGGTGTAACACAGGGTACGGCAAAAGACACATTGTTGGCACGTTATAACGATATTGAAAATGTTAAGCAATTAATAGAAGCTAACAAAAATGAGATTGCCTGTATCATTATAGAACCTGTAGCAGGTAATATGGGTTGTGTGCCACCAAAGGAAGGTTTTTTAAAAGCATTAAGAACTTTATGTGATGCCAATAATATATTACTGATTTTTGATGAGGTGATGACGGGATTTCGTTTGGCAAAAGGTGGAGCGCAAGAGCTGTTTGATATCAACGCAGATATTGTTTGCTTTGGAAAAGTTATAGGTGGTGGCTTGCCAGTCGGCGCTTTTGCAGCTAGAAATGAAATTATGAACGAGTTAGCTCCGGTAGGGCCCGTATATCAAGCAGGGACTTTAAGTGGAAATCCATTAGCCATGGCGGCAGGTTTAGCTATGTTAACCGAATTGAACAACGATGTAGATGTTTTTAATCGTTTAGCTGAAAAAACAGAATATTTACATAAGGGAATTGCACAAGTTTTAAATGAAAATAAGGTTGTTCACACGATAAACAGAGTCGGTTCTATGATTTCGGTGCATTTTGATGCAACACCTGTGGTAGATTTTGAAACAGCTGCTAAAGGAAATAACGACACGTTTAAAAAATTCTTTCATGGTTTGCTTCAGGAAGGTGTTTACATTGCGCCAAGTGCTTTTGAAACTTGGTTTATCACCGATGCTTTGTCTTATAGCGATTTAGATTTTACTATAGAAGCTGTAATGAAAGTAGCAAAAACACTATAAAAAAGAAAGCGCATTTCTAAATAAATGAAATGCGCTTTACATTAACAAACTAAACTAACTAAACCAACCAAACTAAGAGACTGTCTAAGTTTTTATTGCTTTTTTGGGCCATCGCTTCTCTTATTGCCATCACGCTTTTTCATGCCACTAGCTTTTTGTGCCATTTTTGCTTGATATTTTTCCCACTTATCAAATTGCTCTTCGTTTAAAATTTTTTTCATTTTGGCTTTCATAGCAATTTGATGGTCAAGCTTAGCATTTTTCATGGCAAGACGTTGTTCTTCCGAAGGTTTTTCCATGTTGTCACTTTCTTTTTTTGCCCTAAAGGTGTCCATCATTTCTTTACGCTTGGTAGCATTTTCAAGATTTATGGCATAAATTTCTTTTTGCTGTGCTTCATTTAAATCTAAATGTAAGGTCATTTTTTTTGTTCGAAGATTTGCCGTTTCTTCTGGGGTCAAATCACTCATTCTTTGAGCTCTTTCTTCGCGGTTTGGGCGTTCTTTCATACCCTCTTGAGCAAAGCTTTGAATAGATACTAAAGCTAGTGCAATTACTATAAGTCTTTTCATTATTAAATTTTTTGTGTTTATTGCTATTAGGACTTTAAGAATTTAAAAAGGTTTAAATGGGGTGCGGTTTTTAACAGAAAGTTAACGCTATGGATTTGCGTTAGGGGTTACTCATGCTTATCATTTTATGAAATCAAGACAAACATCAAGTACGGCCGCTTCTCCTGAACGGAGATGAAGGGTATAATAACTCTCAAAAAGTATTATTTGAAAATGGGTATTTTAAGACTAACGCCTGTTTGGAAATCGGCAGCATTATTTACACGAAAATCTTCTTTAAAATATAGTGATAGGGTTAGGTTTGGTCTGCCATAAGTGTAAATAAAGGTCCAATAGGATAAGGCGGTATATAACGTAGAAACACCGTGTTGCCAACCGCCGTTTATTTCTTGCCACTTACCAATTAATCGGTAATAATCGGCTTCTTTTCGTTGGTTATATCTAGATTGAATTTGATAGTTAATGCTTAAGGCATTGTAATTTTTTTGTTTTGTGAATTTTGCTATTTCAAGATGACTTTCAATAGTTGCCAAATAGGGGTTGTTGCCTAAATCGATAACATCTTTAAAGTTAATTAGGTTTTTTCTCAATACATTTATGCCAACACCTGCGTTAAATTCGTAGTTGTTTTTTAATTCAATTTTTTTAATAGCATTTGCAGATAAACCAAAATCTAATGACTTATTATATTTTGAAGTATTAATACCTAAATGGTTCCCAAAATTAATGTGAATATTTTTAGAGTTGCTTTTTGTAAATGTTGGATAGTAAAAATGACTAAGTTCTATGCCACTTAAAAAGAAATCGTTGTTGTTTAGTTCGAGCGTATTTCCGTTTCTATCAGTATATTTAAAATTTACTTGATTCAATCCATAATAGCGTCTCCCAAAAGGGTCTTCTCCTCCGGCTATATTGCTGTGAAACCATTCTAGATTTTCATCGCTCGTAAAAAATGAAAAAGGGTGTGTCCCTTTGGTAATTAAATAAGAGCGCAGCGTAACGTCTAGTTCGTTTTTTTTATTTAAAGGGATATTAACGCCCAGTCTAAACTCTTTAATTACGGCATCAATAACGATGTTCATATAATCCGCCGGTGTCGTTTCCTGATCTTTAAAATAAAAATTCCTATGATACCAAATTAATTTGCTTTGTTCTTTTCTTACTTCGGGGTCTTTTGGCAGATAGGTTTCTACAAAAGGATGAAAGTTGTTTCCACTGGAGGAACTAAAAGTAATAGTCACATTTTTTTGTGAAGCTGTTTTGAAATTGGTATTAATTCTAGAACTAAAAATTCCGAAATGATGGGTGCTTAAGATGCTAGGTTTTTCAATGCCATTTTTAAATGATATACTATCTTGCTTTTGCGCTGCCAAAATGGAGCTGAATCCACAAGTAATTATGAGTATCGCGTTTTTTAGCATTTAGTAAAAATATAGAAATTTTTAAAATTTGTGATGTTAAGTTTTTTGGTTGTAGTGGATTGCTTTGTATATTATGTAATATCTCTTTTTTCTTAAAAAATTAACATGAACTCATCTTTACTTTTTGTTTTTAACCGAAAATGAGATAAAATTTGTACAGAAGAGGCACTTTTTGCAAGGCATAGCATCGCTACGCCTAAAAAAAGCAACGAAATATGGATGAATTTTAGCCATTCCAGCAGGCAGGCAGGTTTTAAGAAATAGAAAAAGTCAAGATGAGTTCATTAAATACCGTTTGTCTTAAGGAAGTTTTAAATTTTTAATTTCTTATGTTAAACATTTCTAAATAGTTTTAATAGATGGAATAAAATGCGTCAATTTGTATAGTTATTTATTGAAACAGATAATACTCATAATAGTTGTTATTTAGTTTAGTAATAAATTAAGTTTAGTTGGTTAGTTTGTAAAAGCCCAGTGATTTTAAAATCACTGGGCTTTTTATTAGTTTAAATAAGTGTGGTATTAAAGCGTTTGTTCCTCGCTATTATAAAAATGGAATTGTAAAAGTTTGTATAGGTGTTCCTTTTTAAAAGGTTTAGTAAGGTAGTTGTTCATACCGTTTTCGATAGCTTTGTTTATTGCTTCGGTTGTTACATTTGCCGAAAGCCCAAAAATAATCACATCTTTATCTGTTTCTCTAATAATACGTGTAGCTTCCCAACCATCTATTTCTGGCATGTGAATATCCATGAAAATAAGCTGGTATTTTTTCTCTTTGACTTTATCTAAAGCTACTTTACCATTTACTGCTGTGTCTGATTTTATGTCTATATCTTCAAGGAATTTTTTTAAAACAATAATATTAAGATTGTTATCATCAACAATTAATACATTTATATCGGTCGTTTTAATTGTTTTTTTGTTTTCAGAATGCGTTACGACTTCTTCTGTGATATCGAATAAGAACGATACTGTAAATTTAGAGCCTACTTGATAGTCGCTCTCAACAGAAATTTCCCCACCCATTATAGCTACTAGATTTTCACAAATCGCTAATCCAAGACCACTGCCTTCGTGTTGTTTTTTTACACTGTTATCAATTTGGGTAAACCTATTAAAAATAGTGTGTAACTTGTCTTTTGGAATACCTATGCCAGTATCTTCGATACTAATAATTAATTTTAATTTGTTCTCTATAACAGTTTCAGAACAGGTAATGGTAACGCCTCCTTCTTTAGTAAATTTTAAGGCGTTTTTTAATAAGTTATATACAACTTGAGTAAACTTGTTTAAGTCGCCAATAACTGTTAGGTCAAAAACGTTTTCAAAATTGGTCTTTAAATAAAGATCCTTTTTTAAAAACAAAAACTGATTAACTTCAACGAGTTCTTTAATTTTCTTAATTGGGTTGAATTCAACTCTATCTAATTCTGTTTTTCCGGATTCTATTTTGTCTATTTCTAAAATATCATTAACCAAGTTTAAAAGATTGTTTGAAGATTTGTCCATTAAATCCACATACTCCTTGTGGGTATCATTTAGTTTTTCATCTTTTAAAATTTCAATGAAGCCAATAATGGCATGTAATGGAGTTCTAATTTCATGGCTCATATTAGACAGAAAATCGGTTTTTGCCTGCGAGGCTTTATTGGCTCTATTCTTTTCTTTGTTTAATTGTTCGTTTAGTTTTATTAAAGATAGATTAGACTCTAGAGCTTGTTTAGTGCCTTTTCTAGCCCTTAAATAAAAATAAACAAGCAATGCGACAACAAAGGCTAAAAGCACGCCAATTATTAATGCCATGTTGATTATGATTTTACCATCAGCAAGTATTAATTTCTCTGAAGGGTAGATGTTTAAACGCCATGTTTGTGTTTCTTGCCCGTCAACTTGTAAGGTGTTTGTATAAACTATGTTACGGTTTGTTTTAAGTTTTAAATCACTGTTTTTTTGATAAAAAAGGGTATTCTTGTCGTCATAAAGTTCTACAGCATATTGGTTTTCTAGGTAATTAACAAGCCTGTCAAAATCGTTGTTAAAGTGCATGCCAGCACTTATGGTGCCTTGAAACGTATTTTTGAAATATACAGGGACATCTACAAGAAAGGCCTGTCCGGATTGTGTTAATTTTATCCAGGAAGTAATATTGGTTTTGCCACTTTTAGTATGGTTGACCCATTCGTCCCGTCTGTAATCAAGTTTAGAGATATCTAGGTTTAAAGCACGTTCATTTCCTTTTAAAGGGTTTATTTTTCTAATAACCATTAAGCTGTCTATCCATTCAATAAACCTAAAAGAATCGTCTTGATTTAGTATTAAATTAGCATCGTGTTCCCAGTTTTTAAAGTAATTGCCATTGGTAAATTCTAATCGACTTTTAATGTTTTCTAGTTTAACAATATCTGCTTGTACAATATTGTTAAATTCCTTTGAAATTAAATTTCCAGTATGGTATAAGTCTTCTTCTATAACAGCGTAATACTTGTTTACAGAAGCAGAGTAAATGGATAAGATGAGAGATACGAGTACAAAAAAGGTGGTAATAGCAATTATAATATCTAATTGTTTTTTAACCATAATTAATTATTACCATTTTATTATGTGGCTAATATTTTTTATAAATATAATCCATTGGGTGTAATTCGCCAAAATTAACCAAGAATGAATTTTAGATCAAAATTTAAAGTCAATCAGGAAACAAATGCCTGTTAGTGCTTGTTAAAGCATCTGAAAATATATTCAACAAACTCAATGTGACAAATATGACATTGGTATAAAGTTAACAATAAAAAATAATTACACCCTATAAGGGTTCAATATATTAAGAAATATATTCAACAGTTAGAACTTCATCTGTTTTGATAACGTTTGCCAATTGATGTTTGGTTAAAGCTTTAATGGCTTTGTCCCATGCTTTGTTGCTTAAACCAGATTGCGATTTTAATTCGTTTAACGCTATGCTTTTTTGGGTTTTTAAAATTTCGAATATGGTTTTTTCAGCATCACTTAAATCAACCGCTTTTTTTTCTGGACGCATTTGCGGAAAGAACAATACTTCTTGTATCGATTGGTTGTTTGTTAAAAACATAATGAGTCTATCCATACCAATACCCATACCCGATGTTGGAGGCATACCGTATTCTAAAGCACGTAAAAAGTCGTAATCTATAGTTCCTGTAGCCTCGTCATCACCTTTTTTAGAAAGCTCTAATTGGTGCTCGAAACGTTCGCGTTGGTCTATGGGATCGTTAAGTTCGGAATATGCGTTGGCAATTTCTTTGCCGCAAACCATTAGTTCGAAACGCTCAGTTAATTCTGGGTTTTCTCTATGTTCTTTACATAACGGACTCATCTCTTTTGGGTAGTCTATAATGTAGGTAGGCTGAATGTAGTTGCCCTCGCATTTTTCGCCAAAAATTTCATCAATCAATTTGCCTTTACCCATAGTGTCATCCACTTCAATACCCATGCTTTTTGCAGCAGTTCTAATATCGTCTTCGGTTTTTTCAGTAATATCAAAACCTGTAAACTGTTTTATAGAATCTGCCATGGTTACACGGGCATAAGGTGCTTTAAAATCTATTTCATGTTTGCCAAAAGTAGCTTTTGTTGTGCCGTTTACTGCGATAGCACAATGTTCAAGGAGGCGCTCACAAAAATCCATCATCCAGTTATAGTCTTTATAAGCTACATAAATTTCCATGGCGGTAAACTCAGGATTGTGGGTTCGATCCATCCCTTCATTTCTAAAGTTTTTAGAAAACTCGTAAACACCATCAAAGCCACCAACAATCAAGCGTTTTAAATATAACTCATTAGCAATTCGCATGTACAATGGGATATCTAAAGCATTATGGTGTGTCACAAACGGACGCGCTGCAGCACCCCCTGGAATAGGTTGCAATACAGGGGTTTCTACTTCAAAATACCCGGCATCATTAAAGAATTGACGCATGGCATTGAATAATTTGGTGCGTTTTACAAATACGTTTTTCACCTGTGGGTTAACCACTAAATCGGCATAACGTTGTCTGTAACGTTGCTCAGGGTCGGTAAAAGCATCATAAACTACACCGTCTTTTTCTTTAGGTAGTGGTAGTGGTTTTAAGGCTTTACTTAATAGGGTAAAGTCTTTTACACGCACGCTTTTTTCACCAACCTTAGTTGTGAACAATTCGCCTTCAATACCAACGAAATCACCAAAATCCAAAAGCTTTTTAAAAACCTCGTTGTATTTTTCTTTATCATCGCTAGGGCAAATTTCATCACGGTTAAAATACACTTGTATCTTTCCGTCGGCATCTTGTAAATCGGCAAAACTGGCCTTTCCTTGCACTTTTATCATCATCAAACGGCCAGCAATAACCACCTTTTTACCATCTTCAAAATGGTCTTTAATTTGTTTTGAAGTATGGGATACTGGGTATAAATCGGCAGGATAGGGGTTAATGCCTAATGTGCGTAATTTTGCTAATTTTTCTCTTCTAACTAATTCTTGTTCCGAAAGCTGCATGCTAATTTGTTTTGAATACTGCCATTTGTGACAGACGAGTGCAAAATTACATTATTTTCAAAAAATTAGCATACAACTTCTTAGTAGATTTTTATAATATGATAAAAGCAGGTTTGAAGTTAGTTTTGTGCTACTTCTAGATTTAAAACTTCACCTTTAATCCGTAATGTTTTATTGCTTTCAGAAGCATTTGAAATAACAGTGATTGTTTTGCTGAATGCGCCAATTCTATTTGTGGCATATTTTACTTTAATTTCGCTTGTTTCGCCTGGTAAAACTGGTATTTTAGAATATGCGGGTACTGTACAGCCACAGGAGGTTTTTATTGTAGAAATAGCAATTGGCGACTTACCTGTATTGGTAAAAGTAAATGTGCGTTCGCCATTTTCGTTTTGTTGGATTTTTCCATAATTAATTTCTTCGGTTTTAAACGATAGTATGCCAGCATTTGCATTGGGTGTAAGTTCTTGTGAAAAGCTTGTAGCGTAAGCAAATAAGCAGATAATTAATAAAAATTTAGATTTTACCAATTGTAATGTGTTCATTGAAAATTCCATGATATTTGTGTTTTATAAACTGAAACAAGTTCAGTATAGATTAATAATGAAGCAAACATCGCAAAAACATTGAACGCATTTAGAGAATTTGAGGTTGAAATAAGTACTAGTACCTAGGTTTATTTTTATTAACTACCTGTTAAATAGTGATTTAATATCGTCTCTAGATTGCACATTAAGTTTTTTGTAAATATTATTAACATGCGTTTTTACGGTGCTTAAACTAACAAAAAGAATATTGGCGATTTCTTTATTCGATTTTTCTTCCAATAAAAGGTTGAGAATATTTTGTTCTTGCTTGGTAAGTTGTTCCTTGGCTTTGTTAATGATTTTGGCGTGTTCTTTTTTGCGTGAAAGCCAAAACCAAAGGTTTCCAATTAAAGATAATGATAAAAGGGCATATACTAAATAATTCCAATTAAAACCTGTGCCAGCATCGTTGTTTATTATAAACTGATCCGAGGTTAATTCAGCTTTATATTGTTTGGTATATGGTGAGTTTGGGTATTGTTCGGTTAGGCGATTTAACAAATTACCATAGTAGGCATTGTCTTTAAGATCTTCTAAATAATGTTCATGAAGATCGTTTCGTCTGTCAGACAAAAACGAATAAATATAGAGTTCGGCAATTGGTTCGTTAAGTTGTATTCCAAAATCTTGAAATGTTTTAAACCATTTTTTGTTATTGAGTTTTCTGTTGGCTTCGCTTCTAAACTCACTAAATGCAAATTTCATTTCTTCTTTTAAAGAATCAATTTTAAAAAAAACAATCGATTTTTCATTGCTGGACAGTATATTGCAAAACATTTGTTTATTAAAGGAAAATGGGAATTCTATAGAATCGGTGTTTTTTGCTATAAAAAGAACTTCTTTGCTGTCGTCGCAATACCCATCAAAATGATTTTGGTTTTGTACTTCATCGATGCAATTGTCAACATGGATTCTGTAAATTCTATTTTTATTTTCAAGTTGATTACCTGTAAACTTAAAGTGCCCTAAGCTATCGGTCTTTGTTTTTGCAATAATTTGTTCGAAGTAAACACCCGAAATTTTTCTGTAGTCTTCAATTATAGAAAGGTAAACATTGTTGTGCCATTGGGTGTTATCTACATGTCCGGTAAATCTATATTGGGCCTTAGATGAAAAGCATATGGCCACAAAAAACAAAAAGACTGCGTTTGTTCTCATGCCACTAATCTACTATAATTTATTTTATTTGCTGCCATTCCCCTCTAAAGTGTTTGTAACAAAAAGCATAAGTTTACGTCCTATTATGAAAATCATCAATCAAAAATCGTAAATCAAAAATAATTATGAGTTTCTGGAGAGTTATACTGTCTATTATTTGTCCGCCCTTAGCGGTTATCGATAAAGGTTGCGGTTCTATATTTATTGTGTTCCTATTATGGCTTTGCGGATGGGTTCCTGGTGTTATTGCGGCCTTGGTTATTCTTAATAATCCAAAAAATTAAACTTATATTTGCTTGTGGAATTTTAAACATATATAATTTATGAGACCTTTTTTTGCCCTTTTTTGCTTGGTAATATTTATAACATTATTTAGTTGCCAGTTTTCTGAAAATATTTATATAAACGCCGACGGTTCCGGTAAAATGGAATTTTCGTTTGATGGTAGTCAGCTTATGCAAATGGCGGGTGATAAAATAGGTGAAAATCAAGAAAAAGCCATTGATTCAACCTTTAGTTTTAAAGAATTATTTGATACCATGCGTGATAGTATTTCTAAACTATCAGAAGAAGAACAGCAAAAAATAAAGAGTTTGGAACCGTTTAACATGCACATGGTAATGGATCCAAAAACCTCTAAAATGACTTTTGATATGTTTACCGATTTTAAAAAAGTAAGTGAGCTTCAAGATATGTTTAAGGCCATGAAAAGCTTTGGAGATTTAAAAGGGAATGAGAAAGCGAGCGGTGAAAACAATCCGTTTTCATCTTTCGGAGGTGATGGTACTACCGAGCTGGATTATAATTATGATGGCAAAATATTTAAGCGTACCGCCAGAATAATTGATAAAGAAGCCTATAAACAAGTCACCGATAGTTTGGGACAAATGGCTATGATGTTTGGCTCTTCAACATATAAATTAAATTACCATTTTCCTAAGCCTATAAAATCGGTTTCAAACGAAACTGCTATGTTTAGTAGCGATAGAAAAAGCTTTACGGTTGAGTTTGATTTTATGGATTATATAGCGAATCCCGAAGCCTTAAATTTAGAAGTTGTATTAGAGGATTAAGCTTTGAATAAAACCATAGAAATACAAGATTTAGGACTTAAAGATTATAAACAAACTTGGGATTACCAAGAGCAACTGTTTAAAAGTATTGTAGATGCTAAAATTAAAAATAGGCGCGACAATACGGCTATCGAAACCAAGAATCACTTTTTATTTGTAGAGCACCCACACGTATATACTTTGGGTAAAAGTGGCGATTTATCTAACTTACTTTTAAACGAACAACAACTTGCCCAAAAAGGGGCTTCCTTTTATAAAATAAACCGTGGCGGTGATATTACTTACCATGGACCTGGACAAATTGTTGGCTATCCTATTTTAGATTTAGAGAATTTCTTTACCGATATTCATAAATACCTGCGTTTTTTAGAAGAAATGATTATTTTAACGCTTGCCGAATACGGCTTAAAAGCCGAAAGAAGCGATGGTGAAACAGGTGTTTGGCTAGATGTAGGTACGCCGTTTGCACGTAAAATTTGTGCTATGGGCGTGCGTGCCAGCCGTTGGGTAACTATGCATGGTTTTGCATTGAATGTGAATGCCGATTTGGGATATTTTGATAACATTATACCCTGCGGCATTCGTGGTAAAGCTGTAACTTCCTTAAATGTAGAACTTGGTGTTGATAAAGTTGATGAAACCGAAGTTAAAGAAAAACTGTTAAAACATTTTAGCGTACTTTTTGAAGCGGACTTTTTTTAGAGACTGTTTAAATTTTATTCTTTGGCTCTTTTATGTGCCTTTTTCCTCCATACATCAGCTATTTTGAGGTCCATAGCTATGGCTATGAACCTCAAAATACCTTCGTCTGACAAAAAAAAACACTCTATAAAACATTTCAAAAACAAAATTTAAACAGTCTCTTAATTACAAGAGAAATTTTCTGGGTTCCAAATAATAGTATCGTTATTTAAAATATTGATGCTTATAGTATCGTCTCCCACGAAGCCAATAGGATTACCTTCACAATCATAAACTGGAACTACAGTATTGCAGGTAGGACAGCAATTAGGGAAAATGAAAACAGTTTTACCCATATAGGTATTTTGGGAAATATAAAAATATTTTAGAAGCTCTGAATCAGTTTGGGCAAGCTCCTCAATTTTTTCCTTTAACCAATCTAAATCTTCAATGGGGTTGGAAACTTGGCAGGAGTTACTTAGGTTGTCATCATCATCTTTGCAAGATGATATTGTAAGTAATAAAAGAGTCAATACTAAAATGTTCTTTTTCATGTTGAGTATTTTACTTACTAGATGTGTATTGTCGTAAAAGGCTGCGTCTTAAAAAAAAATTATATACAAAATAGATTGATGGAGAACATACTTTATCATTTTTTATTACCCAATTCATAAACTTAATGATTGGATTCAACAGTGACTATTAACCATGCTACAGGGGTGTTTGTAATTAAGATAATTACAGAAAATGGTGTTGTAAATAAGACTATTATTAAAGAATAAGGAATAGTATCATTGTTTTCTAAATTAAACCCTATCAGAAATTAAAAATTTTCTGATAGGTTTTTTTATTGACGTTTCTAAAGGTTATTTGAAAATGGTTTCTTCCTAAAATATGGCTACAGGTTGTAATTGCTTTATTTTATATACCTACTGTTGGGAAGTTTTCATAACAATGGTTTTCCTAGGTTATTATAATTGATACCTATCTTTTTCTTTTAAGTATTGGTATGTTAATAGTTTAAACGAGTTCTATTATAAGCTGTATAACAGTTGTTTGCGATAAATGGATTTCTCCGGAATTTTTGTTTAAGTTTATTTGTTAAAAGAGATTACTTTGGTATTATTCCTAATAATGGGTTTAAAAAAAGTATCTTTGTCAATAGTATTATTTTATTTATCTGTTGATATTAATTATCCCTTCGCACATCTTTAGCGAATTGTTAAGACTTTCTTTTTAAGTTCTTATTTTGATTAACGAAACGCTAGTGGCCAACTTAATGCCTGATTGCTAGTAAGTAACTATTTAATAGTGATTTTAATCTTACGCTTTGCTAATGTCATTAGTCTGCAATTCGTTTCAACTCAAAAGACATATGGCTTTTTTAAAAATGGGAGTTATTGGAACTTCAAAAAAAGAAGATGAAAGGCGGGTGCCTATTCATCCAGAACATTTAAATAGACTTCCGGAACAGATTAGAAAACAACTTGTTTTTGAAAAAGGATATGGTAAACCTTTTAATATAAGTGATGAAGAAATTAATGGCTTAACAGGTGGAATTGCATCACGAAGTGATATATTATCTGTTATTGGTTCCGCCATTATAGCCAAACCTATTTTGTCTGATTTAGAAGAGTTAAAGGATGGTGGTATTATTTGGGGGTATCCTCATTGTGCCCAACAAATGCAAATAACACAAACAGCTATAGACAAAAAATTAACCTTAATCGCTTTTGAAGATATGTATGTGTGGTATCCTAGTGGGCAAATGGGAAGACATACGTTTTATAAAAATAATGAAATGGCTGGATATAGTGCGGTTATACATGCACTTCAACTCAAGGGAATAGATGGTCATTATGGAAATCAACGAAAAGTCATCATTTTTAGTTTTGGAGCAGTAAGCAGAGGGGCTATTTATGCTTTAAAAGCACATGGTTTTAGAGATATTACTATTTGTATTCAAAGACCCGATCATGAAGTTAGAGAAGAAGTATTAGATGTAAATTATACCAGACTCAGAAAAGGAAATGAAAACGAGCCTCGATTGATTGTTGTTGAACACGATGGTTCAGAACGATCTCTATTGGATTTGATAAATGAATCTGATATAATCGTTAATGGAACGTATCAAGACACAGACGATCCCATTGACTATGTGAAAGAGGATGAAAAATCCATGCTTAAACCTGGTGCGCTCATTATAGATGTGAGTTGTGATGAAGGTATGGGATTTTATTTTGCTAAACCCACTACTTTTAAAAACCCACTTATTGCTATTGATACTATTGATTACTATGCGGTAGATCATACACCCAGTTATTTTTGGGAAAGCGCTTCTAGATCTATTTCTGCAGCATTAATTACGCATTTACCATCCGTAGTATCAGGTAGAGAAAGTTGGAATGATAATAAAACCATCAAAAATGCCATAAATATTGATGAAGGTGTTATTGTGAAAGACACGATTCTTAGATTCCAGAATCGCCATTCAAACTATCCACATAAAGTTCATGAGCTTGTGAGCTAATGGCCTTTTTTAATTTTTACCAATCACCTAATAAGCGGAAAAAATTTATAAAACAAGATAGATGCTTTCTTCATAATATATAATAAAACCCATTGATGACTACAGATATTGATATAAACAAGCCGAAACCTATAGTATCTGGAAAACAATTGGAGTTGTTTAACAGTGCTACAGATGTAAAACAAACCATTAAAATACTAGAAGCAGGAAAACCTGTATTGATAACAGCGTTTTATAGTAATGGATTGTTGTTTTTAAAGGAGTTACACATACATCTAAATAAAAAGTTGCCAAACAAGTCTTTTCAGGAACAACGAGAATATCGGTCAGTATATCATAAGTTATCAAATCTTATTTTGATAGAAATTGTAGACCATAAATTAATTGTGAAAAAATCACCTTTCATTGGTTGGTTAGAAAAACTGTATCCAGAAACAAGTGATTTTTTATTAACGTTTCCTCAAGTTCAAGGATTAAATAGTGCTTGGCAGTGGTATATAAACGGAATTTCCATTCCTGTATTACGAAATAAAGTGCATCCATATTATGGAACTTACTTCCCTACGCGGTTTGATCATCTGATACTTTTTGATAATTGGATGAAACGTTATAAAGGACTTAAAAAGTCTGCAATGGATATTGGAATTGGAAGTGGCGTACTTTCTTTTCTAATGATAAAGCATGGTTTTCAGGAGGTTTTTGGTACAGATACCAATCCTAACGCGATTGTTGGTCTAACCGAATTTATGGGTGATACCAAATTGTCTAGAAAGATAAGATTGGATTTTGGACATCTTTTTGGGATTTGGGAAAAGCAGACCGAGTTGATTGTTTTTAATCCGCCTTGGCTGCCGGAGTCTAATAATACAGATATATTAGATGAAGCTATTTATTATAATAAAAATCTATTCCCTGATTTTTTCACTGAAGCAAAGAAAAGACTATTGCCTGAAGGGAAGCTTGTAATCATATTCTCGAATTTAGCTCAAATAACGCATGTTACAAAAGAACACCCCGTAGAGAAGGAGCTATTGGAAGGTGGGAGATTTCAATTGGAAACATGTTTAAAGAAAACAGTAAAAGCAGCTTCAGATAAAACAAAACGAGATCAACATTGGCGTTCTTCTGAAGAAGTAGAGCTTTGGGTGCTGACGAATAAGTAGGTTTTTGAAGTATTGAACTTAAAAAAAGCTAGCTCTCCACATTAAAAAATGCCTTATAATAATGCATTTTCTTTTCATCATCATAACCGCGTTCTAAATATTCAGCCGAGGCATCAGGTGCATCAATATCTAGTTTTATTTGTATGTTGGTGTCAAGTTTTATATCGGTTTTGAATTTTTTCTTTTCTTTGTTTACAACGCTTTCGGCAATATCAAATTGGTTTCTTAACACGATGTCTTGTTCGTCTTCAAAGTTTTTTTTGTAATCATCAAACAGTTTTTTGTGTTTGTCTTCTTCAAAAAGTTCATCTTTAAAACGTTCTATATTTACGACTTCGTTTTCTTTAAAAAAGTCGATGGTTTTTGCTAAAAAGGTATTTTGCTCTTTTGCGCCGTAGGTGGTTTTTAAAATGTCGGTCGAGAAATCTTTACAAAGTGTTATGTATTGTTGCGTATGGTTGTTAGCGTCATCGGCATATTTTATGTTTAAAAATTGATTTATCCAATATTGGGCATCATAACTGTTGTTATCTACACTTAAAATAATGTTCCCTTCGGTATCGGTTTGGTTTAAAATTAGGCAGCCTTTATCTACTTTTTTAGATGAAATTCCTTTTTGTACCAATACGTCATAACTGTTATTTTCTAAATAGGTTTGGAAGAAATTCACTTTACTTTCAATTTTAAATATACCTAGGGCGTTTGTGGTTATATCGTTAAACTCAATACCTTCAAACATAGCTACTAGTACGTCGCCTGTTTTTATTTGTGCCGATGTGGATTGCTCGTATAAATGGGTTACTATATGTTTTGAAATTTCAATAAAAGCATCATCATCACTAAATATTTGGTTGCTGTAACTGTTTATTTCGTTTAAAGAAATATTGGCGTGGTGGTTAAACCGGTAGCTTTGTACCACCGAACTAAAGGGGCGTAATAAAAAAGGGAGCATTAAATCGTAACTGGCTTCGTCAAAATCGACCAGTTTTTCTGAAAAGGCATTTTTTGTGTCGTTGAATTTATTTCCAACCTTATGAATGATGAATTTTGAAATAGAGGCGTTTTTTCTTGAAATCATGGTTTGTTTATTGAGATTGCAATACTATTAAATTAACTTGGAATAGTCATAAAAAAGAGTGCCAAAGTATTTTGCTTTGGCACTCAAGATTTAGGGACTTTCGATTTGGTTATCGTTATATTTTAATTGTTTTTCTAATACATTTATTGTTTAAACGCGTTCGTTAATAAAATTTTACCTTCAATAAAAATTAATGAAATCTTGTAGATACTATAACTCTTAATTAAGTACCCTTTAATTGATTTTTTAAAAATTTGTATTGTAAATAGTTGATAATAGCAGGCCTAAAGATAAAAATTCCTTTTTCATATACAAAGAGTTATGTAAAAATTATTCGATGTATCAAATTGTAAATGAATGGATTGAGGTTTAGTTAATACGGTACAGTAATATGGAATTGTTTTCGCCTTTAGTTACAAATTCCAAGCTGTTATCTTTATCAATATTATCTAATACTATTTCTGAATTGCCATACACAGGGAAATTAGGTAATAGATTTCCTTGACTATCATAGATATAAACTTTTTTAGCTTGTAAATCGGTAATGGTAACATAAATTTTATCCCTAATATAAAACAGTTCGGGTCTAGTATAAGTACCAAAATCCAACTCCACAGCATTGCTTTTAATGGTTAATTTGTTCTCGGTTAGTGTTACCAATGTTTTACTGCTAGTTTCTATATCATGTTTTTCTGAAAGATTTAGGTTTAGGATTGAAACACCACCTTTGGTATCTACGGAAATTAGTTGTCCATTTAATGTTGTTGTTGTGAAAGTGTTATTGTATAAAAAGACAGGTTGATTTGAAAAATTACTTGATCTTTTTGGTGTAACGCGTGTATTTCCTACTCTGTCTATTATATGAAGTGTGTTTTTGGTTTTAAATACAATATAGTCTTTACTGCTTATTCTAAAATGTTTTGGCTGACTAATAATAGCTTCTTTTGCCGATTTAAAATTGAAACCATTAATTGTTTTGGCATTAACATCGTACATTAATAAGTTTTTGCCTTGTGTAATTAACAGGCGGTAATTTTTATTTCTATCGTAATCAAAAACAGATAATGGTTGGGTAATCTTATCATTAAATTTACCCGGAAACGGAGCAACATCCTTACCATTTCTGTCAATAATATAAACACGGTTTGGAGTTGCAAAAGCGAGTTGTAATCGCCCATTTTTAAAAATGTCAATTTGTTCAATGTTTCCTAAAACAGCACCTTCAAGTTGTTTTTTCCAAAGAACTTTTCCTTTATTGGAAATTAAATAGAGGTTGTTTTTAATGTCTTGCACCACTATTTCTTTTTCTTTAGTAAGATGATTGGTTACAAATTGAGGCTTGTTTAAAATATCAGAAGCTAATTTAATGTTTAATTCCTCTGAAACCGAGTTTTGAGAAGCTCTGGTTTTACTCTTTTTTATAATAGCATTTACATGAGCAAAATTTGAATCGTAAATAAATTGTAATGCCGAAGTGCTGTAACTATTAAAAGAATCGTCTAAATCGTCTTTAAAATTTTTACTTATAATGGATTTTAAAGATGTATTATTAACGGCTAGCAATAACGAAGACGCATTGCTTAATTGTTCTTTGACTTTCTTAAAAGTTTCTAACTCACTAAATGTTGTTTTGTTTTGGTAGTTAGCAATTATGTTTTGTAATAAATCTGAATGACTGGAAAACACAAAAAAGTTATCTAAAATACAATACTTGCTAGGGTTGATGTCTTTAATTAAAGGCGAAAACGTATTGGTAAATAATTCAGGTTGGCTAAAACTATATATTTCTATACCTCTATAAGTTTCGATAACAGTTTGTTCGCTAATGAGTGCATCTTCGGTAGCAATAAAATCGGTGGAGTTTAACACAAGGGCACGATTGTCGGCTTGGTAAATAATGCCAACTTCTACAATATTATCGAAAATAGGTGAACTGTTAGTAATAGAATCTTTCTTTTTAAAAGCTTTTAAATTACCTTCAATAGTTTTGAAATTCTTAAAAGTGAAGCTCATAAAGCCATCACTATCATAAGGGGTTATATGTTGGGTTTGATTTTCCTGCGGAATAGTATTTCTAAATACATTGCTCAGAATTTTAGTGGAATCTGTCGCTTTTGCAATACCATTAATATATATATCGTCTTGGTTCACCTCCACATCAATAGCTATATAATTGGTAAAAGCCTTTAGGTTTAAAGATTCTTCAATAAAAAATGATTTTATAAAAGGTGAGTTGGCATTTATAATAATAGAAAACGTTTTATCGTTACTGGTAGAATTGTAAATTTTTACCAATTCTTCATTCATAACAGAATTTGTAAAAGCAGTATTTATGATGTCTTTAGATGATGCTGCAAAAAAAGTGCTATCTATTACCGTACTGTAAAAGGTGTTTTTATTATAAGTGGATTTTGTGAGTGTTTGGTTTTCGTAAGTAAGCGTTTCTTCAACATAATTTTTAATTGAATCTCTTTTGAATAGTTGAGGGGTGAATTTTGTTATTATGGTAAATTGAAGACTGTCTTTTTGGTCTTTTGAAAAACAAATAAGCAATTCGCCACTTGGTTTTAAAAGCTTTAAATGATCTAGATTGGTTTCTAAATGTTTATAAGCTGAGGTTTTAGTAAACTTATCTAAAAAACCACTGTTTTTAATAATGCTTTTTAAATCTTCAAGATTAGATGTTTTTATGATGATAGATGTATTTTTTGGAACAAAATCGATAAGATTAGTGCGATTTCTTTCAACGTTGGAACAACTAAAAGCAACAAATAATAAGAGTGTGAAACCAAAGAATCTCATAAAACGAATTAATTTATACAAACCTACATATTTTTGAAATCATAGCTTAAAAAAACAACGTAATCTGCTATTTTTTTATTTTTCACCAAAACTCAGTAACCAGTGATCAGTAACCAGAACCCAGAACCTAATACCTAGAATCTAGTACCCCTCAAATATCTAACTTTAATTGTTCGGGTAATAATCGAAACGACTTTCTATGATATTTAGTGATTCCATATTTTCGTATTGCTTCTCGGTGTTCTTTGGTGGGGTAGCCTTTGTTTTGTTTCCAATTATACATAGGAAATTCTTCATGAATGGTATTCATATATGCATCTCTATACGTTTTTGCTAAAACCGAAGCAGCAGCAATACTTAAATATTTACCATCACCTTTGATAATGGTTTCAAAAGGAATACCACCGTAAGGTTTAAACTTGTTGCCATCAACAATTATAAATTCTGGCTTGGAGGTTAATTGTGCGATAGATTGTTGCATGGCCAAAATAGAAGCATTTAAAATATTTATTTGGTCTATCTCATCTTGAAACACATGTGATACACCAAAAGTTAGGGCTTCCAATTCGATAATAGGCTTTAATAAATCTCTTTTACGTTCACTTAGTTGCTTGGAATCGTTTAAAATGGAATTATTAAAAGTTGAAGATAGCATAACGGCAGCAGCAGTAACTGGACCTGCTAAACAACCACGACCAGCCTCATCCGTACCACATTCTAAAGCAAAATTCGAATAGTTTTTTAATAACATTTAAATAATAATATGGTCAAATCTATAATTTTATTTTGTCATTTTAAGAGCCTGTTTAAATTTTGTTTTTGGAATGTTTTATAGGGTATTTTTTCGTCAGACAGGGCCGAGCGTATAAAAAAGGTCTGGGAGACCTTTTTAGCGAAGGAGCCAGGCTGCCGCGAGGGAGAGGTACATAGCTACGAACCGAAAAATAGCTAAAGTATGGCGGAAAAAGACACATAAAAGAACCAAAGGATAAAACTAAATAGTCTCTAAGAGACTGTCTAAGAATGAAAATAATTTAAGACTTCCTTATATGAACTTTTGTGATTATGAAACACCCATTGAGAAAGGCATTCACACACTTGAGGATGATTATTTAGAGTATTCCATCAGACCGAATTAAAATAATAAATATAAACAGATGAAAATATAAACTATTTATTAAATAATTTTTCCATTTTATAACGTTATCATATTTTGTATTTACATTTGCATCGTTAAAAATGATTATACATTTCTAATCATTTAACTTAGTTTCGAAACGTATTACTATGACTTTATATTTAGGTTTTAAAGCAATAAAGAACTATCATTTAAAAATAAACTTGGTTTTGGTGTTTTTTTTAATACTACAATGCAGCCAACTTTTTGCTCAAGACAAACCCAAAAGGTCTAATCGATTAGGTAGAGAGTTAGGTTTAGTACAACCTAAGGACTCACTTGCAAAAGATAAGCTCCCTAAAATAAAAGATTACTTAATTATCTCGCATGTTAACGATACAACCTATGTAGATACAACGTTGTCCATTAAAAAAGAGTATAAATTTAATTACTTAAGAAAAGATAATTTTGGATTGATGCCCTTCTCAAATATGGGACAAACCTATAACAGTCTTACCTATAACTTTCAAAACACTAGTTTAATGCCAGGTTTTGGTGCGCAAGCAAAGCATTTTTTCTATATGGAAGTTGAAGATATTAACTATTATCGTGTACCAACACCCTTTACCGAACTGTTTTTTAAAACTGCTTTCGAGCAAGGCCAACAAACAGATGCATTTTTTACCGTAAACACATCGCCGCAATTCAATTTTTCAATAGCATATAAAGGATTACGTTCTTTGGGTAAATACCAACACATATTAACGAGCAGTGGTAATTTTAGGTTTACGTCAAACTATAAATCCAAAAATAATAGATACCATGCAAAAGGACATATTGTAACGCAAGATTTATTGAATCAAGAAAACGGTGGTTTACGAGATGATAATGTGGAGTATTTTGAAACCGGTGATCCCGAATTTTTAGACCGTTCTATCCTTGAGGTTAATTTTGAAAACGCTGAGAGCATGTTGAGAGCAAAACGTTTTTATTTAGATCATACCTATCATATAATAAGGAAAAGAGATTCATTATCTAAGAATAAACTTAGTATAGGACATATCATAGCTTTTGAAGATAAATACTATCAATACGATCAAACAAAGGCAGATACTACTTATTTTAGAAGTTCATTTAAAAGTATTATAAAAGATCGAGCAACGCTCGAAAATTTTTACAATCAATTTCAATTAAATTATAGTAACAATATAATAGGTGATTTACAATTCAATGTAAGCAACAACAATTATAATTATGGTTACAATAAGCTGGTAGTATTGAATGGGAGCACTATAACAAATAGATTAAAAGGCGATATCTTTTCAACAGGCGGGAAATACCGCAAGCAATACAAAGGTTTTGAGCTAAACGGAGAATTTGGTATAAATATATCTGGAGATTTCGAAGGTAACTTTTTAAAAGGAACAGCAACGTTCAAATTAAATAATGATATAGCAGCATCCGCATCATTAAATCACAGTTCAAAAGCACCAAATTACAATACCTTACTATACCAAAGTGATTACTTAGCATATAACTGGCGAAATAATTTTAATAATATCGAAACCCAGCAACTGGCATTTAACTTAAAATATAAAAACTTAGCCAATATAACGGTCGACCTCAATACTATAAACGATTATGTTTATTTTAAAAAAGATGAAACATCACAACAAGTAAAACCATTTCAAAACAATACGACCATTACCTATTTAAGAGCTAAATTCGAGAATGAAATAAAAGTAGGCAAGTTTGCCTTAAACAACACCGTGTTGTATCAAAACATGCAAGACAGCAACAGCGTTTTAAATGTACCGCAACTCACAACACGAAACACCTTATACTTTTCAAGTCACGTATTCAAAAAAGCCATGTACCTGCAAACGGGTATAACCTTGAATTACTTTACAAAGTATTATATGAATGCATACAATCCATTATTGGCAGAATTTTATGTGCAAACCGATCGTGAATTTGGGAACTTCCCAAGGTTGGATTTCTTTTTAAATGCAAAAATACGTCAAACTAGGCTGTATTTAAAAGCAGAACATTTCAATTCATCGTTCACAGGATACGATTATTATTCAGCACCCAACAATCCATATCGCGACTTTACAGTGCGTTTTGGTCTCGTTTGGAATTTCTTTTTATAAAATTTTTTTGGCGTTCCCTATCGGGTCTGGCTTTCCGCTGCAAGTCCTCGCGGTGCCCCGCTGTGGGCTTTCCACTGCCATCCCTAACGCTCCCACCCACCAGGTCCCCATATATAGTATAGTCAACATTCCATTTTAGCAAAGTATATTTATATACAGTACAAACCAAACCCATCCCAAGAGCACATTCTTCGCCCGAAAACGGACGATCCCCATCCAGTTCCCGAGCCCAATCCACCCAAAACGGCTCCGCAAAGCCTACCGCAAAAGCCCGAAACCCCCACCGATGGAAAAAACCCAAAA
>NZ_JBIQVZ010000006.1:0-207874 GCF_044335535.1 Mariniflexile sp. HMF6888
AAGAGATAGGAGATAAGAGATAGGAGATAAGAGATAAGAGACAATAAGAGAATCAAGGGTTTTATAAACCTTTGAGGTACAGAATATAAGAAGCTCAGAGGCTCAGATACTCTGTAACTTTGAATCTCTGCAACTTTGAAACTTTGAAACTTTAGTACATAGTCATAATAACAGTTAAACTCATAAACAAATAAACCCATAAACTCATAACCCCATAAAACAGCCCATGGCAAGAAAAACTTTTTTTTGTGTAGATGCTCACACGTGCGGAAATCCTGTGCGTGTTATTGCTGGTGGCGGTCCCAACCTTATTGGAAATACCATGAGTGAAAAACGCCAACATTTTCTTAAAGAATTCGATTGGATTCGTAAAGGATTGATGTTCGAACCGCGTGGGCACGACATGATGAGTGGCAGTATTTTATACCCGCCCCATCATCCTGAAAATGATTTTGCAATTCTATTCATAGAAACATCGGGGTGTTTGCCCATGTGCGGACATGGAACCATAGGGACTATTACAATTGCTATTGAAGAAGGTCTAATTTCACCAAAAATACCTGGTAAAATAAAAATGGAAGCACCTGCTGGATTGGTAGAAATTGAATACCAACAAACAGGTAAAAAAGTAGATTGGGTTAAATTAGTAAATGTAAAATCCTATTTAGCTGCCGAAAAATTAACAGTTGAGTGCCCAGAACTTGGAGAAATAAATTTCGATGTATCTTATGGGGGCAATTACTACGCTATTGTAGATCCACAAAAAAACTTCAGTGGAATACAGGATTTTACAGCAGGCAAAATTGTACAATATTCGCAAGTAGTAAGAACACGTATAAACGAAAAATACCCTGATATGTTTATTCATCCAGAAAATGATACCATTCGGGATGTAAGCCATATGCTATGGACGGGAGATCCTATAGATCCAACATCGTCTGGAAGAAATGCTGTGTTTTATGGCGAAAAAGCTATAGACCGTTCACCTTGCGGAACAGGAACTTCTGCAAGAATGGCACAATTACACGCCCAAGGGAAACTAAAATTAGGTGAGCCTTTTGTTCATGAAAGTTTTATAGGCAGTAAATTTATTGGTAAAGTTGAAGCAGAAACAACTTTAGACGGTAAAAATGCCATAATTCCAAGTATTCAAGGGTGGGCTCAAGTGACAGGTTACAATACTATTATTATTGACGACGACGACCCTTATGCATACGGGTTTCAAGTTGTTTAAGAAATTATATAAGGTTATGAGTTTATGAGTTTATGAGTTTATGAGGTTAGAAAGTTAAGAAATTATAAAGTTAAAAGGTTATAAAGTTAAAAGAGAGTCAAGAAGCAAGAAGCAAGACACAAGAAACAAGACAAAGAGACAAAAGAAAATAGAAAATAGAGAATAGAAAACAGACAAAGGGCTTGGAAACCTCTGAGGCACAGAATATAAGAAGCTCAGAGGCTCAGATACTCTGAAACTTTGCAACTCTGAAACTTTGCAGCTTTGCAACTCTAGTCAATAATCATGATAACAGTTGTACACATAAACCAATAAACCCATAAACTAATAAACCCATAAACAAAAAAAACATGAAAAAAGTAGTTATAGTTGGTGGTGGCATTTCAGGTTTATGTAGTGCTTATTATTTAGTTAAGGAAGGACACTCTGTAACCGTTATAGATCAAAGCGATATAACTACTGGCGCTTCATTTATTAATGCAGGTTATTTAACACCTAGCCATTTTATTCCACTAGCGGCACCGGGTATTATTACCCAAGGATTAAAATGGATGCTAAATAGTTCGAGTCCCTTTTATATAAAACCACGTTTAGATTTCGATTTTTTTAAATGGGCATTATACTTTAGAAAATCAGCTACTAAACATCATGTCGAAAAATCCATTCCTATTTTAAAGGAATTAAATTTAAAAAGTCAGCATCTATTTGAAACCATGTTAACCTCATTGGATTTTGATTTTCATTACGAAAAAAAAGGTGTTTTAATGGCATATAGTTCATCTAAAAACGAGGCAGAAGAGCACGAAATTGCAGAACGAGCTATTAAAGAAGGTTTAGATGTAACTTGTTTAAATAAAGAAGAATTACACAAAATCCAACCCGTACTTTCAGATCATGTTATTGGAGCAATTCACTATAAATGTGATTCGCACATGACGCCGAATCATTTTATGCTTACCATGAAAACATGGTTAGAAAATAATGGCGTTAGGTTTCATACCAACCAAATGGTTGAAGATTTCACCGTAAAAAGTAATAAAATAGTAGCGGTAAAAACCCCATATACTAATTTTGAAGCAGATGAGTTTGTTTTGGCCATTGGAAGTTGGACATCAGCATTACTATCAAAATTAAAGCTAAATATCCCCATTCAAGGGGGAAAAGGTTATAGTATGGATGTACACAGACCAACGGGTATTACCATACCAACGATATTGATTGAAGCTAAAGCAGCCATAACACCCATGGATAATTTTACCCGATTTGCTGGAACTATGGAGTTTTCTGGGAATAATGCCATTGTTAGAAAAGAACGTGTTGAAGCTTTAGCAAATGCCGTAAAAACATTTTATAATGATATTGAAATTAATGACGAAGAGAAGGCAAAAGCGACTTCAGGATTAAGACCTGTATCTCCAGACGGTTTGCCTTTTATTGGCAAGACAAGTAAATACACCAATCTAACCATAGCAGCAGGGCATGCTATGATGGGTTGGAGCTTAGGAGCCATTACAGGGCAGCTTGTTGCAGAGTTAGTTGAGGACAAAAAACCTTCAGTAAATCTAAATCCGCTTGCTCCAGAGCGTTTCAAATAAATATAAAACTAAAAAAAATGAATAAATTCGGAATAGGTAGTTCGACTATAGAAGCAGAGTTAAATACTATAAAACCAGTTACACATGTAATAAAACCTATTCAAGAAGCAGAATACAGAAGCAGAATACAAAAAGCATGCGAACTTATGAAAGTACAAAATGCCCAAGCTATGTACTTAAATGCAGGAACGAATTTACTTTACTTTACAGGAACACATTGGCATGCTAGTGAACGTATGGTGGGTGCTATTTTATTGCCTAATGGCGATTTATATTACATCGCTCCTAACTTTGAAAAAGGCACCCTTTTAGATTTCATGGCCATAGAAGGCGAAATTCATTGTTGGGAAGAACATGAAAGTCCGTATCTGCTTTTAAACAATATACTTAAAGAAAACAACATATTAGAAGGCCATATTTTAATTGATGAAAGTGCGCCTTTCTTTGTTTATGAGGGTATTTCTAAAGCTACAGGTTTAAGTATTGAAAACGCACATGCAGTAATTTCAGAATGTCGAATGATTAAATCTGAAGCAGAAATAGCCATTATTCAAGCCCTCATGGATATTACTTTAGAAGTCCATAAAGCTACCGCAAGAATTTTAAAAGTAGGCATCACAACTAAAGACGTTGAAGATTTTATTAATGAAGCCCACAAACGTTATGGTATTATCTCTGGTTCTTATTTCTGTATTGTTTTATTCGGAAAAGACGCCTCGTTTCCTCATGGCGTTAAAACCCCAAAACCACTGGAATTAAATGACATCGTTTTGGTAGATACAGGTTGTTCATTTCACGATTATATTTCAGACATTACCAGAACCTATATTTTTGGTGAGGCTAACAATTACCAACAAAAAATCTGGAACATCGAAAAAGAAGCGCAATTAGCTGCTTTTACTGCGTCACAAATAGGGCATATCTGTGGTGATGTAGATCTGGC
Organism: Mariniflexile sp. HMF6888; assembly: GCF_044335535.1. Taxonomy (NCBI): domain Bacteria; kingdom Pseudomonadati; phylum Bacteroidota; class Flavobacteriia; order Flavobacteriales; family Flavobacteriaceae; genus Mariniflexile; species Mariniflexile sp. HMF6888. The sequence goes on from NZ_JBIQVZ010000006.1 coordinate 3,773, forward strand.
TGCTAGAGAAAAAATAGCATCTTATGGTCTTGGACCAGATTATAATCTTCCAGGATTACCACATCGAACAGGTCATGGCATAGGTTTGGATATTCATGAGAATCCCTATATCTTAAAAGGAAATAAAACCCTATTAAAACCAGGTATGTGTTACAGTGTTGAACCCATGATTTGTGTGCCATCCGAATTTGGTATTCGTTTGGAAGACCACATTTACATGACTAAAGATGGACCAAAATGGTTTACCGAACCAGCGCATTCTATCGAAAATCCATTTGGTAATTGAATCTTTGATTTCGGATTGAATTTTTTAGATTAAAGTTTTAAAGGAGGTTTGTATTAAAATTACACATAATCACACGTTAATATGCTGTTAAGGGTAATATACTATTACTTTCGGCTAACTTTAAACCATAACTGTTTGTAGGTAATATTTATTTTTATAAATAAAAGATAGAATGGGACACTCCTCTGGAGGTGCCTTTGGGGAGCGTAAACGAAAAGACTTTTTTGTAAAACATTTATTAAATGTAACACCACCTACATGGAACGAAATTTATAATGAGGACACGTTCAAAAAAAACATAAATTATGAATAAACAAGTTAAAAAAAGAACCTTCAAGTCCTAGAAGCTCATAAACCCATAAACCCATAAACTCATAAACTAAAAACAACAACAACAACAACAAACACATGAAAATCCATAAAGTCTTCATTTACACAATACTCACTGTTTTACCTGTGATGACAACAAATTTACAGGCACAAAATGGAGATCAAATTCTAGACGGTATTGGAGAAACAGGATTAATTGCTCGCTATTTGTTTGATGGTGATGCGAAGGATTGGTCACGAAACAATCTACATGGCACGCTAAATAATTCGAAAGCTAAGTTTATTGATGACGACCTGTTTGGTACAGTACTTTCTTTGCCAGCAGATAATAAAGCTTTTGTTACTTTACCAGGAGAAGCAGTCACTGGAGAAGAATCACTTAGTATAACAGGATGGATTTACTTGCTCTCTGATCGTCAGGGGCAATATTTTTTTGATTTTGGAAAAAACACCAAGTCCCATTTTTTTTTCACTCCCATGGGAACTACCGAAAAACAAGGATATCAGGCAGGAATCATTACTGAAGCAGGGGAGTACTATACAGAGTCATCAGATATAGAAGCTAGTAAATGGAATCATCTAGCGGTGGTTATCAATGTGCCTTCAAAATCCATAAGCACGTATGTTAATGGTAAACTCGTAAGTGAAACCAAAAACGTAGAACTGGATTTAGAACACGTATTTGATAACGATTCTAGCAACAAGAATATGCTCTATATAGGGAAATCTCTTTTATCTGACAACGCTTATCTCCATGCCAAATTACATGATTTTAGAATCTATCGAATCCCTTTGGGTGAAAAACAAATTGCCAGAATTCATCATAATTCTTTGAGCGGTGAAGAGACGGTTGTAAATGAAATGAAAGATGTTGCAGACGATCTGCCTATGTTTTCCAAAACAAGCCCCCAACTTTATAACGAGTACGTGTCCAGTGTACCAAACGTTGAAATAGAAACAGTAGTAGGGTATCTTCCCCGCTTACCGCGCTACGTAAAAGGCGTTTATCGCAATGGAATGGAAGGTCCAAACGTACGCGTGCTATGGCCAGCACCAAAAGATAACAGTAACGTACGCACAGCAGGTCAATATACCATAACAGGAAGTATCGCCGGTACAGACTTAAAGCCCAAAGCAATTATAACAGTAAAAGAGGTCAAGGAAAATGCGACGCCAACCCGAAAACTAGAAGTTTTTAATCTGGATGAAGTATCGTTAAACCCAGATCCTCATGGACATAACACAAAGTTCATTGAGAACCGTAATAAGTTCATAACCACCCTTGCCAAAACAAACCCAGACGATTTCCTATATATGTTTCGCAATGCTTTTGGACAGGAACAACCTCAAGGAGCAGAACCGTTAGGGGTGTGGGACACTCAGGAAACCAAATTACGAGGTCATGCCACGGGACATTATCTAACTGCTATTGCACAGGCTTATGCTAGCACAGGTTATGATAAGGCACTCCAAGCTAATTTTGCTAATAAGATGGAAACCATGGTCAATACGCTGTATGGGTTATCGCAAATGTCTGGGCAACCACGGGAAACGAGAGGAGAACACGTATCAGATCCAACCGCTGTACCAATAGGGGTAGGGAAAACAAACTACGACTCAGATTTGAGTATAGACGGTATTCGTACCGATTATTGGAATTGGGGCAAGGGGTTCATTAGTGCCTATCCACCAGACCAATTCATTATGCTAGAAAATGGCGCTACCTATGGCGGGCAGAAAACCCAAGTTTGGGCACCCTACTATACACTACATAAAATCCTTGCAGGATTGATGGATATATACGAAGTCAGTGATAATAAAAAAGCCCTTGAAATAGCTAAAGGAATGGGTGACTGGGTACATGCCCGTTTGAGTCAGTTGCCAACCGAAACACTTATCAGTATGTGGAACAGGTATATAGCTGGAGAATTTGGCGGTATAAATGAAGCCATGGCGCGACTGTCTCGAATAACGAATGAGCACCGTTACCTAGAAGTTGCACAATTATTCGATAACATCAACATGTTTTTTGGTGACGCTGAACATTCTCATGGATTAGCGAGGAATGTAGATACCTTCCGTGGGTTACATGCCAATCAACACATTCCTCAAATTATGGGAGCACTCGAAACATATCGTGATTCCAATACCCCAGACTATTACCGTATAGCCGATAATTTCTGGTACAAAACTACCAATGATTATATGTACAGTATTGGAGGCGTTGCAGGAGCGCGCAATCCTGCCAATGCGGAATGTTTTACCAGCCAGCCAGCAACAATCTATGAAAATGGTTTGTCCGCCGGTGGGCAGAATGAAACCTGTGCGACCTACAACATGCTTAAGCTAACCAGAAATTTATTTCTTTATGAACAACGTGCCGAACTCATGGATTATTATGAACGCGGTCTTTATAACCATATCCTAGCCTCAGTCGCAGAAGATAGCCCTGCAAATACATATCATGTACCGTTGAGACCTGGCTCCATAAAACATTTTGGCAATGCGGACATGAAAGGATTCACTTGCTGTAACGGTACGGCCATAGAAAGCAGTACGAAACTTCAGAATTCAATTTATTTTAAAAGCATGGATAACCATGCACTTTATGTCAATCTGTATGTGCCTTCAACATTAAAATGGAAAGAAAAGCATGTGATTATAGAGCAAACGACTGCGTTCCCAAATGAAGACCATACGAAGTTAACCATTAAAGGAGGAGGGAAGTTCGATATTAATGTCCGCGTACCGCATTGGGCAACCCAAGGATTTTCCGTAAAGATAAATGGCAAAAAAGAAAAAGTGGATGCCACACCGGGAAGCTATCTTAAATTAAGCCGTAAATGGAAAAATGGAGATACCATAGAACTGCACATGCCCTTTCAATTTCATTTAGACCCCATAATGGACCAACAAAATATAGCGAGCTTATTTTATGGTCCCATTTTACTGACAGCACAGGAGTCCGAACCACGGAAAGACTGGCGTAAAGTAACTTTGGACGCTCAGGATATTAGCAAGTCCATAGAAGGAAATCCGAAGACTTTGGAATTTAATATAGGCGGCACTGTTTTTAAACCTTTTTATGAAACTTATGGGCGGCATTCGGTTTATCTAGACATTACCCTAAAATAATTCAACCATGAACTATAAAATTTTAAAAACATACCATTTCTTAATTATATTCTTTCTAACCATGATGGTAACTGCACAAAGCAACCTTATAGATTTGGTAAATGCATATACTGCCGATAAACGTGCTTTAAATAAGTTTTATACCTATAGTGAATCTGAAGAATACTATCAGCGGTTTATGACCTTATATGCTAACTGGCAAAATAAAATAGAGGCCTTGGATTTTGATGCTTTAACCCAACAGGAAAAAGTAGATTACCTCCTTTTAAAGAACTTAATCAAAAAAGAAACTTACTTTTTTAATTTAGAATATACAGCGTTTAAAGAGGTGGCTTCCGTATCGGATTTTGCTAAAGATATCCTTCCTTTCATTAAAGAAAGAAGGCGGGGTGAAAAACCAGATGCCCAGGCACTGGCAAAAATATTACACGATGCCAGTTCAAAAATAGATATTGAAATAAAGACACTTAAAGAACAGCCTTTTAAGGATTGGCTAATGGCAGAAAAGGCTTCTAAAGTAATCGTGTCTTTCCAGAAATCATTAGAAGAAGCCTATTCTTTTTATTGCGGTTACGACCCTAGTTTTACCTGGTGGGTTGAAAAACCATTCGAGCACATGTCCGCTAAACTTTCTGAATATGCTAATTTACTTAAAGAAAACTACTCTAAAACCAGTATAAAAGACGATGGTAGTGGGATTATCGGAAAACCAATTGGAAGAGAAGCGCTCATTGAAAGTTTAAATTTTGAATTTATTCCGTATACACCAGAACAAATGATTAAAACTGCCGAAAATCAGTTTAACTGGTGCAAGGAGGAAATGATAAAAGCATCGAAAGACTTGGGCTATGGAACCGACTGGAAAGCCGCCTTGGAGCATGTGAAAAACACCTATGTGCCTGCTGGCGAACAACCTCAAGTTATCACAGACCTTTATAATCAATCTGTCGATTTTATTGAAGAACGCGATTTGATAACATTTCCGGAATTGGCAAAGGAAACTTGGGGCATGATTATGATGACACCAGAGCGTCAAAAAGTAAATCCATTCTTTACAGGTGGTTGGGAAATTAGTATTTCTTACCCTACCCAAGATATGAGTGAGGCCGATAAGTTAATGAGCATGCGTGGAAACAACCCTAATTTTTCCAGAGCGACTGTGCAACATGAATTATTGCCGGGACACAATCTTCAATTTTTTATGAATGCCCGCCATAAAAGTTACCGCAATGCATTCGACACCCCTTTTTGGATGGAAGGATGGGCACTCTATTGGGAGATAAACTTATGGAATAAAGAATTCCCTCAAACACCTGAACAAAAATTAGGAATGCTGTTTTGGCGAATCCATAGATGTGCACGCATTATTTTCTCTTTAAAATATCATTTAGGGGAACTTACACCCCAACAGTGTATTGATATGCTTGTAAACGAAGTTGGTCACGAATATGCAAATGCCGATGCAGAAGTAAGACGTTCTTTTGCTACAAGCTATACACCACCATTATATCAAATGGCCTATATGACGGGAGGTTTGCAATTTTATGCCTTACGGAATGAAATGTTGGAAAAAGGGTGGACAGAAAAACAATTTCACGATCGTGTTTTACAAGAAAATATGATGCCCATAGAGCTTCTAAGAAGTCTGATACAAGACTTACCATTAAAGAAAAACCATAAAACGAATTGGAAATTCTCAACGGAATTCAAATAAAAAACTTTTAATACATGACAAAAATCCAAATATATTCAGATGTCAGTCTAAGGTGTCATTTTTATTCTAAAAAGAGCAATGTAAAATGACCTTTAGTTTGTCAGACTGAGCTTGTCGAAGTCTTGTCGAAGTCCTAGTTTTAAAAGTCAAAAACATTAGAAGTATTGCTTTTAATAGCATTTCGACTTTTCTGTTATGTACTAATATTAAAAAAGTATTAAATATAAAAAATAATGAACCACCTAAAATTAAAGTTTAGTTTCCTATTATTAATAATAACCGGCTTGAGTGTTCAAGCACAGGGATATTGGAGCCGACTGGAAGATAAAGAGCCGACTTTGGGAATTGCTGAGGTCTATCAAAAGTTTAATACACCCCATTTTCAATTAAAACTTGTAAAAGCATCCCAAACCGTTGCGGGTTTAAGACCAATAAAAAATCTAAATTTCGATTTCACCCCAAGCGATCGTTTAGAAATTAGAGACAAAGACGGTTTATACCATTTAGGCGACATCAATTTAAGAATTAAAGAAGAGGATGCCGATTGGAAAAGTTATTCCACTGCTGCCAAACGTGCTGCTGTTACTGCGTTAGAAGTATCAGGAGTGATTATAGCTGGTGCTGACTTAGCCAATACCTTGCCAAATGATATTCCTGTTACCATAAAACGTTTTTACGAAATAGATAACGACCATTTAGTGATGCGGTTTGAAATCACCAATAAATCGGCAACCGGCATAGAAATAGGAGCTTTAGGCATTCCTATGATTTTCAATAATATTTTAGAAGGAAAGTCATTAAATGAAACCCATGCACAAAATGTGTTTTTTGACCCCTACATAGGTTTAGATGCAGGCTATTTAGAAGTAAAAAGACTTAGCGGCCGTGGTTCTGCACTATTAGTTCTGCCAAAGGAAAACATGCCTTTTGAAGCTTACCGTCCGCTGTTAGACGACCCAACACCAAGAAGCATTGTTTTTGAAGGCTTTCATGAGTGGATGGTATATAGCAAGGCATACGCAGAAAACGAATGGAAAGATGCAACCCCATGGAACAAACCAACATCATTAGTCTTAAAACCAAATGAATCTAAAAATTTTGCTTTAAAGTTTGTGCTTTCAGAAGGTATAGAAGAAATTCAACAGACCCTTATTAAAGAAGAACAACCTGTGGCAACAAGCATCCCTGGTTATGTTATTCCGCAAGATATTAAATCGCAATTATTTTTAAATTACAAAAGCCATGTAAGCGCCTTTACTATAGAGCCCAAAGGAAGTCTTCAAATAGAGGAAGATGGCACAACCAATAAAGGTCTAAAAAAATACACCGTTCGCGGAAAAAAATGGGGGCGTTCTAGGCTAACCATAACGTATAATGATGGTGTAAAGCAAACTATAAACTATAAAGTAATTAAGTCTGAAACCGATGTTGTAAAAGACTTTGGCCATTTCTTAACAACAGCACAGTGGTTTGATGAACCTAACGATTTATTCGGTAGGAATCCCTCGGTAATTAGTTATGATTATGAAACTAAGAAACAGTTAACCGAGGACAGTCGTGCATGGGTTGCTGGTTTAAGTGATGAAGGTGGTGCAGGGGGGTGGCTAGCTGCTATTATGAAACAGCTTATCCAACCGGACAAAGAAGAAATTAAAAAACTACAACGCTTTATAGATGAAACGCTTTGGGGTAACATTCAATACAGCGAAGGTAAAGACAGATACGGTGTAAAAAAGAGTGTGTTTTACTATGAACCAGACTCTTTGCCAAAGGGCACATATAGTGACAGCATAAACTATAAAACCTGGGCTGCTTGGGACCATAAACATGCAAACAATCCAGGTAGATCTTATAACTATCCACATGTGGCTGCTGCTTATTGGACCATGTACCGTTTGGCAAGATATCATGACGGTTTAGTGGACAATAGAACTTGGGATTGGTACTTAAAACAAGCCTATCACACGACGATCGCCATGACTGAATTAGCACCTTATTATGCACAATTCGGACAAATGGAAGGCTCTGTGTTTTTATATATTTTGGAAGATCTAAAAATTGAAGGATATGAAGATATGTCAGTCGATTTAGAAGCGAAAATGAAAAATAGGGCAGACCATTGGGAAGCTTTGGAATACCCTTTTGGAAGTGAAATGCCTTGGGATTCCACAGGACAAGAAGAAGTGTATATGTGGTCCGATTATTTTGGATACCATCATAAAGCAAATGTCACGCTCAACGCCATTTTAGCTTATATGCCTACAATGCCACATTGGGCTTACAATGGGAATGCACGAAGATATTGGGACTTCCTTTATGGTGGAAAATTGTCTAGAGTTGAGCGTCAAATCCATCATTATGGCTCATCCTTAAATGCTATTCCTGTGCTGACACAATACAGGAAAACCGCCGATAATTTATATTTGTTAAAAGTAGGGTATGGCGGTTTACTAGGAGGCATATCAAATATTACTGAAGACGGATTTGGTCCAGCGGCATTCCATTCTTATCCTACCGAATTAAGAATCGATTATTTATCTGGGGACTATGGCTCTGGGTTTTATGGGTATGCTGTTAATACGGCGACTTATATAACCAAGGATGACGATTTAGGATGGTTGGCCTTTGGCGGTAATGTAACAACAAAAGGTGATTTGGTTGAGGTTGAAATAACAACTGCAGCAAAATCAAAAGTGTTTGTTGCCCCTAAAAAAATGTGGCTAACATTAGATGCCGGTACCTTTGAAAAAATAACCTATAATACCAAAACGGATCGTATAGAAATCACATTAAACAGCAAAGATGAGTTTACGCCAAATGCCTATTTAAGAGTGAATAATAACATAGAGTTACCATACACAAAAGTAAGAGGTGCTTACCAAATACCCCTGCAAAAAAAGAGCCTTCAAATAAAGTTGTAAAATTAGCTGCTGAAAATTGCAGTATTCAGTATTCAGTAGTCAGTAGTCAGTAGTCAGTAAGCAGTAGTCAGTAAGCAGTAGTTAGTTGTTAATAACCGAATAAACAATAGTCAATAGTCAGTAGTTAGTAGGCAGTAGTTTATGATTAGCAATCAATTAAACAATAGTCAATAATCAATAAACAATAGTCAATAGTAAATAACATAACGAATGTCAGTCTGAGCGCAGTCGAAGACCTAATAGTAGTCAGTATTCAGTAGACAGTAGCAGTAGGCAATAAGCAGTAGTTTATGATTAACAATCAATTAAACAATTAACCAATTCAACAATTAAACGATTCAACGAATAAACAATAGTAAATAACATAACGAATGTCAGTCTGAGCGCAGTCGAAGACCTAATAGTAGTCAGTATTCAGTAGACAGTAGCAGTAGGCAATAAGCAGTAGTTTATGATTAACAATCAATTAAACAATTAATCAATTCAACAATTAAACGATTCAACGAATAAACACTTTGATACCAATCGTTGTAAACAAGCTCGAATTTATTTACTTTAAAAGTCCCAAAATCATAATCAATGTTTTTTGTCTAAAACTTGTAAAAATTTTTCTTTTTGAGTTAATTCCGTTATAAACCGTAGAATAGTTGAATGAGCTGTTTGTATCGAATGTCTTTTGTCCAAACTTTGTTCTAAATTAGAGTTTTTAACTAGAATGGGAGGCTGGGCAGTTGCCCAAAGTCCAATTCTAAGAACTACCATTACCTTATCTAGACTAAAGCGAAAAGGGTATAAACCTTTGGCAGACTACATTAATAACAAGCAAAATTCAATTTGGTGAACCGCCGTATACGAGACCCATACGTACGGTGGTGTGAGAGGCGCAGTGGCGACTTTAAGTCGTCACCCGTCTACTCGATTGGCGGTAGTTTTAAACCACATATAAATACTTTAGTTGTTGAAGTGAGAAGTCTCAATTATTTCATAGTTTGTCATTGTTAGGCTACTTGAGTCAATCATTTTTGCTAATTTTAATGCATCTTCATCTTGCATAAATGTTTTTTGAACATAATCAACAGCCTCTTTACTTTCCCATAGAAAAATATCCATATAACCATCATCTGTTTTTAATAATTGCCTACTAATTAAGCCTTTGCATCTAGAACAATAGTCTCTGTTAAATGTTTCGGATGCTAACAAAAGTTCTTCGTGAGTTATATTTTCTGCTACTTTGTAAGTTGTGATTTCTACTATCATTTTTGAATTATCTGTATTAATTGTACATGAACTAACAAATACAAAAAGTATTATTGCTATTGTTAATCTAAGGATATTCATTATCAGTCATTTAATAAAAAGTTATTGATGGCAAATCTATGTATAGATTTCTGGCTAGAACAATAAGATAGTTTAAGAAAATTATCAACCAACGGCTATCTTTTTTCTAATTGTACTTAGGAACTCAGGAGTCACACCAATATATGATGCAATTTGTACGTTTGAAATTCGATTTGATAAACCTGGATAATTATTCAGAAAGTAAACATATCTTTCATGTGCAGTAGAACTGATATGTTGAAGAACTCTGTTTTGTTGTTCAATAAATGCGTTCTCTGTGATAATTCTCATGTTTCTATCAAAAAGAGGTGAATTGTCATATAGGTTAAAGAGGTCTTCTTTCTTAATTTGCAGAATAATAGAAGGTTCTATAGCCTCAATGCAAAGTGCACTAGGAACATTGTTATATAAGCTACTAAAATCAGTTAGCCATTTACCTTCGGTACTAAACTGAAGGTTGTGTTGGTCCCCTTTTTTGTCAACGTGATAAGTCTTTAAAATTCCTTTTACCACAAAAGTTAGGTGGTTGCATTTTTCTCCTTCTGTTAAGATTCTTTCTTTTCTCTTTAGTTTTCTTTCAGCTACACATTCATCAAGCATTTTGACTGTTGAATTTTCAATAGTCCAATAATTTTCAAAATAGTTTAATAAATGTTGTATTTTAGAAGATTTCAATTTTCGTAGTGTATTTAATTACCGCCAACAATTGTATAACCACAATAAAAACCAAACCTATTGTAGTTATATCGTTTATGTATACAATATATTACTTTTTGATAACGTATCCAATGGATTTATAATGGTCATATTTGTTAATCTCAATTGTTTTGGTGTATATCACCATTGTTTTTGGCGAACAATGCCCCAGTTAAGTAAAGTCAACACCGTAGGCATTAAGGACACATTTTATTCCTTTTTAGGCGCTCTAATTTTGGCATGCAACTAAATTGCACCTCAAAATAAAAGCCCTTAAAAGGGCTCTTGTGTATCTTGTTTTTATAAAATCAGGGGCTTCCGCAACAGTTACCATGTTAGCGGTAGGCTTTATTCTTTTTCGTTGTTGAATATCAAAAATAAAGCGCCAATGATTGTCATGTTTTTTAGAAACGAAACCATTTCAGCTTGTTGAGTAATTATCTCTAATTCAGTTTCGGTTGGTAAAGTCCAAAAATTATGAAAAATGAATGTTGCTGGAAGTATAAATATCAACAAGAATATTGTTCCAATTTTGGTTTTGTAACTCATGATAATAGATAATCCGCCTGTAACTTGTAATAATATTGCCATTATTAAGAAAAAGGGAGTATACACCATATTATGAGATTCCATATACGAAATGGTTTTATCCCAATCTCCAATTTTACTTAATCCACTTGCAATAAATATAAGACTGAATAAAATCCGTCCTATTCTGTTGATATACTTTTGTGATTTCTTCATTTTTGATTAATTAATTTATTTAGGTAAGTCTTTAGACCACAATTTTGCTATATTTTGACTTGCCGTTTTATAGTTCGTTGTTTTTGCGTTTTCATTTCTTTGTTCGCAAAATATTAAGTCTTCATTAAATAGTGATTTTGCAAGATCTCTTCCTGCCATTGTGATTATTGTAGTTTTTTCAAATCTTATTTTTTGAAATTTACTAAAAGCACCTTCTGTTGTTTCTGATTTTTCTAAAATAGAAGCAAAATGCCACGCATCTTCTATTGCTTGACAAGCACCTTGTCCTGACGTTGGTAATGCAGAATGTGCCGAGTCCCCAATTAAACATACATTATTTTTATGCCATTTCGGAATAGGGTTGTGGTCAAAAACTTCAATGTACTTAATATTTTCTTCTGTAGTCAATTGTATAATTTCTCTGATTTTTGGCGACCAAGAACCAAATATTTTAAGTAATTGAGTTTTACTATTCCGGTTTTTGTGCGAAGAGTTTAAAGGCAAGGATTTTCCTCCAGCCCAATATCCTTTGTATTTGTTTATCGACACAATCCCAAAACGTTCTCCGTAACCCCAAAAGTCCAAAACGTTGTTTTCTAAAAAAATCGGTTTGTCGCTTTCTACTATTCCAATCCAATTGACAAAGTTTTGATAAATAGGTGTATTGTTTCCATTAACATATTGTCGAGCAACTGAATTCATTCTTCCATCTGCTCCAATTATTATGTCAGCATTTATTTTAATACTATTCTCAAAAGTTATAGAAGTTCTATTTCCTTGATCAGATAACAGCGAGGCTTTATGATTATAGTAAATAGGGATGTTCAGTTCTTCTGCTTTCTGTAATAGAATTTTTTGAAAATCGATTCTGCTAATCGAGTAACTTGTTGAACCAATAATTGTATTAATATCATTGATACTAATTGCTCCTAAAAATTCTTCACTTTCATTCCAACGTTGCATTTCTTTTAACTTTCCACCAACTTTTTCAACCTCTGTAAGTAGATTAAGTTTATCAAGTATTTTATTCGCATTTGCCCATAGAACCAATCCTGCACCAATTGTTGATGCTGTTTTTCTACGTTCATAAATGCAGATGTTTTCAAATCCTTTTTGTTGGAGTGCTATTGCAGTGGTCAAGCCTCCAACCCCAGCTCCTAAAATTACTATTTCAGAATGTTTCATATTCGTTTTGTACTTATCCTGATTTGTTTTACTTTTGTTTTGCAAGTAAAAGTATAAAATAACTTTCAAAGTGCAAGTGATAATTGAAAATAATGAAACAAAATTTCAGGTCAAATTGTCCAATTAGTTCAGCATTAGATATAATAGGTGATAAATGGTCATTATTAATTATTAGAGATATGATGTTTTCGGGAAAGAAAACGTATAGTGATTTTAGTAATTCAAGTGAAAAAATTGCAACTAATATTCTTTCAAATAGACTATCTATGCTTGAAGAATTAGGAATTATTGATAAAGGAAAAAAGGAAGGAAATAAGAAGACTAATATTTATAGTCTTACACAAAAAGGACAAGAATTGCTTCCGATAATTTTGGAAATCGCTGAATGGAGTGATAACAATTTAAATGACCATTTGAAAGATGGTGCAAAACCGTTTGTCAATAAGTTTAAATCAAATAAAACCGAATTTGTTCAAAAGATGTATCAGCTGTTTGAAAATCGAGAACGTTGATGTTTGGTTGCTTCTGACTAACGTTTTTATCAATTACTAAAAATCAATATATTACAAATGTAATTTTTATTCCTCTTATTTACCTTTTCCTTCACCTTGCGTTAGCCTAAGAGGTCAATGCTTCTGAATATGAAGGATTACCGCTAAACGTATACGTATATGCAAAGTTGCTATTCGAAAATGAATTTTACAGTTTTGATTAGATCGTTTTCGATTTCATAAATAGCGACGGCTTTCACTATTTCATTTTCTTTGATACCTGAAACTTCTTCTTGATCAATTACAGAATTTCCGATGATAATGCGGTTGATTATTTTTGTTTGTACTTTTTGCACATTGAACCGAAAATCATACTTTTCATATAATTCTTTTTTACCCGAGAGTATTACTTTTCCACTTTTGAGATCAAAAATCTCAATATTATCAGAGTATGTATTACAAAATAGATCAAGAAGGTTTTTATTGTAAAATTCTAATTGCTTATCTATAAGATCTTCTGGTTTCATTTTACCTCAATTTTGTTTCACCTAACGTGATTGTATAATAATAGTGTGGTTTTGCGTGCGAGGATTTTCCGAAGGACACGAGCGAAGCGAACTGGCGCAAGCAAAATCAGAAGCTAGTAAATGAGCAACTAACATTGGTTAAGCCTAAAATAAGCAATTTTTTATACACGTTGTGCCTGTTACACAACTATGAAATTCTCTAATGTCTCTCTAATCATCGTTGCTCGGTAAATAGTAAATTGCTTGTTTTTAATGATTTGTAATTTTTTAGTAGTGTCAAAATTTATTGATTTATTTGAAATTAGGAGTTGTGCAACAGTTACCATTGTTGGCATACGTTTTTTTTATTGTTATGTTTTTAATTTCGCAATAGGAGTTCCTTTAAGACTCTCTCTAACTAAATTGGAAATAAAAAGAGTGAACGACTCAATATCGCCTTCAACACTTGCTTTTTCTAATGAATTCATATATGCTTTGCGTTCTTCTACTGGAATCACTGTCCAGGGATATCCGCCTGATGCAAGCATTAAATTCATTAAAAATCTAGCTATTCTTCCATTGCCATCCATATATGGATGAATATAAACAAAGATAAAATGGCCAAGTACAGCTCGGACTCCTGCATTACTTTCGTTTTCCAATAATTCGAAAAGGATTGGCATTGCATCTCTTACAGCTTCTTTATTCAATGGAACATGTTGCGATTGTGAAATATATACTTGATTTGTTCTATATCCAGCCAAATCTGAGGCCTTTAAAATTCCAATTGTAACACTAGGAGCGAATAATTCTTGGTACCATTTGGTATGGTCTTGGTCCGCAACGGTCCCTGAATTGGTGCCATTTAGAATTTTTTTAATACTACTTTTTATTGATTGGGTGGCTTGCCAATAACCTCTGGCAGCCATTGCATCTCGTTGATTTCTGTCTTCATTATTTTCTTCTATGTTCCAATTACCACTTCTTACTTTTTCAATTAGGTCCACAGATACGGTGTATCTTTCAATAGATAAAGAATGGTATGCATCAGTCAAATATATTTGGTCCACCGAGTTTAAATATTCTTCATGATTTTTGGCAAGTCCTGGACCATCTGGAAAATTTTTAATTACTACTTTTCTGTATTCTTCCCACATGATTTTTATTCTATTTGCATATGGTGACTTTTCTCTAAAGGATAGTCTAATAGGTAGTTTGTTTTCAAAAGGGTCTATTTCTCTCACATCGAAATCTGCCATTTTCATTGTAGAAACAATTTCGTCAGCTATTTGGATTTGACCAATATTCCGAAAAGCTCCAGCCAATCTGCCTGCAATTACTGAATGAGAGCCATCTAATAGTTGTTTAAGTAATTCAGATGAGTCAGGAATTAATGCCAAAATAGTTCTCATGTCGGTCGGATTTTTTTTGAACATTGTAGGTGAGCAATTAATTAAGGCAGAAGTAATAGTTAACATTCTTATTCCGTTGACTTCTATTATCTCCGCTGTATTTGGTAATGGAGATTTCATTTCAAATAATGAGGTATTATGTAAAAGGGGTATGTTCTTATTTGGTGCTTTAGGGCTACGAATAATTAATTGACTTGGAACTGTGTTATTGCCTGAATGCATTAAAATAGATTGCTCTGCAGAAATGCAATAAGCATTGTTATATTTATCTTTTAAATATCTTGAACAAAATTGCCAGTATGATGTGTACCAAGAAGTACTATCCCCTAAATTCTCATTTGGATTTGCTGCTATATACCAACCTTTGGCGACTTCTTTTAAAAATCCATTTTTGGTAAGTCGTTCGCGATGTGTTCTGTTTATTTCAGATGTTTTTATTGCTACAATGTTTTGTTCTTCTTGAATTTCACGAAGAATCTGAAGTGATGCTGCGAGTTTTTCTCCTGGTGTAGCCATATGAATAAATGCTGTTTTTTATATTTAATTGCAGCTCTATTTTTTTTTGTGCCAAATTTAGCCTAGCGAGTTGTGCTTTAATTAGCTTTAAATGATGAATGTAAATTAGCCTTACGCGACGTATTAAAATTAGCCTTGCATGCAAATATACAGAAACTTATTCAAAAATAAATGATTTATAACTGAATTGTTCTAATGTATGCCAACGTTTACGTGTATGGAAAGTTGCGTGTTTGCGTGCGGGGATTTTCCGAAGGACACGAGCGAAGCGAACTGGCGCAAGCAAAATCAGAAGCTAGTAAACGAGCAACTAACATTGGTTAAGCCTAAAATAAGCAATTTTTTATACACGTTGTGCCTGTTGCACAACTATGAAATTCTCTAATGTCTCTCTAATCATCGTTGCTCGGTAAATAGTAAGTTGCTTGTTTTTAATGATTTGTAATTTTTTAGTAGTGTCAAAATTTATTGATTTATTTGAAATTAGGAGTTGTGTAAGCCGTGACACCGAATCTGGATATAAAAATATATTCGGAGAATAAAATGCCTATATCAGTACAAATAAGATTGACACGCATTTGAAGCTTACAAATATATCTATTTAAAACCTTCGGGGAGTCTGTATGCCATTTTCTTCTGGCTATCTCCGGATGCAGTTGTCAATTTTATAAGTTTTGGCAACTTTATTTTATAATATTTTGGTTAGGGACGATCTTTTTTCAAAATAAAATATAAATAGTGGCATTGGTATTTTATAAATAGATAAACATATATATTCGTACAGTTTTTTATGAAATTAACCCTACAGAACTTCAAAATAGATGATTAAAAATTTAAACAAAATAATTCAGGACGGTGTAGATAGAGGGCTTCTACAAAAGTTTACATCGGGTACCTATCTGGACTCAGCAAATGTTTCAATTGATAATACCGATTATGTAAATTTTGGCTCGTGTAGTTATTTAGGTCTCGAATATCACCCCTTAATAAAGCAGGGTGTTAAAGATGCCGTTGATGCCTACGGCACTCAATTTTCCACATCGCGCACTTATTTATCCATTGGCTTGTACAAGGAACTGGAGACCGAATTATCGAATATGTTTGGTAAGCCTGTGATTGCTTCAGCAAGTACAACACTGGGGCATTTGGCTGCGCTTCCCGTATTAGTAGAAGAAGGAGATGTGGTGATCCTGGATCTCCAGGTTCACTCAAGTGTTCAGATGGCTGCCAAAATTTTAAAAGCCAATAAAATACAGGTACATCTTATTCCACATAATGATATGAATAGCCTTGAATCTAAAATCAAATTATTAAGTGAAAAAGCCAATCGCATCTGGTACATGGCTGATGGGGTTTATTCCATGTACGGTGATTATGCGCCACTGCATAGAATTGATCAATTACTGAATACCTACAAAAAGTTCCATTTGTATATTGACGATGCCCATGGTATGGGATGGACTGGAGAACATGGAATTGGGTATGTAAGGAGTCAGATGGAACACCACGATAAAATGGTATTAGCGACCTCATTAAACAAATCTTTTGCAGCCTCTGGCGGTCTGTTGGTATTTCCAAACCAAAAAATGTATCAAAAGGTTAAGAATTGTGGAACAACACTTATTTTTTCGGGTCCTATTCAACCGCCAATGCTCGGAGCAGGAATCGCCTCGGCCAAGCTTCATCAGACCGCTGGTTTTAAAGAGTTTCAGAATAGCCTTCAAGAGAAAATTAATTTTACGAATCGCCGTTTGAACGAACTGGATTTGCCTCAGTATAAGATAACGGATTCTCCTTTATTTTTTATTCCTGTTGGATTACCCCGAACCATTATTACGATTATTAAAAGAATGAAGAGAAAAGGATTCTACCTTAATAGTGCCGGATTTCCTGCCACCCCTATGAAAAAAGGGGGGATAAGGTTTATGATTAATGATAATTTAACTATAGAGCAGATTGATGCCATGCTTACTAATCTGCAAAAAGAATATGTGCTCGGATTATTATCAGATTCCAGCTCTCCGGAAGCTGTAGCTAAACAGTTTAAATTGTCTCCGTTTTTAACGAAACATCAATTTTTATCGGAGAAACATGAGATGAAAATGCACCTGGTCGATCAGCATTATAATTCAATAGCGGAGATTGATCCAGAGGAGTGGAATGCTTTGTTTTATAAATTCGGATCCAATGAATATGATAATTTAAAAGGATTGGAAGCTGTTTTCAGAGATAATGAAGCTGTAGAAAACAACTGGCAGATAAATTATCATATTGTTCGCGATAAAAACGGAAACATTATTCTGGCTTCTGTTTATTCGTTGTCCATTATGATGGATGACTTGCTTGCGAGCAAGGAAGTTTCGGCAAAGATTAAAGAGATCAGGAAAGTGAATAAATTTTATTTAACCTCAAAAACTGTAATGTCTGGTACACCATTTACAAAGGGGAGAAGTATTTTTGTTGACTATGCTCACGATGATTGGAAGGAAGCTGTAAAAATACATGTCGATTTTCTTCAGGAATTAGCTGAAAACAAAGAAGCTTCTAAAATTATTTTACGCGAGTTTTGTGTATCGCAAAAAGACAGGTTGGAACCGTTACTTCTGGAGCTTGGGTTATTGGAATTGGAGTTGCCGAATAACTGTGTGGTCAACAATATGACTTGGGACGATACCGAAGATCTTCTTAAACGACTTCCTCAGAAGTATAGGTATTCACTAAGGAAAGAAATTTTAAAAAAGGAGGATTTGTTTAAGGTAAGTTATGAAAGACCAACAACAGAGATAGACCAACGACATGTTTTCGAGTTATACAGAAAGGTTTACAAGCAATCGACGGAAATATCTGTTTTTGAACTTCCCTTTTCACTCTTTCAAAAAATGTTTAACGATCCGAGTTATGATTTTATACATGTCTATCTAAAAAACGGCCCTGAGCATGCTGTTGCGGTTATGATAAGTCAGGTAATAGGGACCGTTTATTATGCTCAACTTGTGGGGCTTGATTACGACTATGTTCGTAAAAACGGAACCTACAAACAAATCTTGTATCAAACAGCTAAGCGTGCCAAGCAATTAGGATGCGAAAAGGTTGATATGGCATATACAGCCGAGATGGAAAAAAAGAAAGTAGGGGCTATTCCCGAAAAGACTTATGGTTTTGTAATGGCTTTAGAACATAGCTCTTATGCCGAAATGGAATTGTTGAAATAAAGTTGAATACAAAAAGAATATTACAAATAGGATACGGAGCAAGTTATTTAAAGGCATTGGAATGTTGGTAATCCTATCTGGATTACCAACATTCCAACACCATAGGACCATCATTATGAGGTAATTAAAAAATAAATATTAACTTTTGGGAACTAGGCTAGTGCTTTTCATAGGGTACGGTGTTGTAAGGCGTTATTATGTCATTACATATTTCATTTATACAATTAATTTCTGAGTATAAATTATGTCCTTTGTCTTTAAATATTTTCGGATTAAGATCCATTCTAACAAACCAATCAGAAGTTGGTCGATTATTATCTTTTTCTCCGAAATATAATTTTAATTGAAATTTGGGTTTGTCCTTTTCGTATCTCAGTCTGGTTGAAGATATTGAATAAAAATTATTAATTTTCAATCCGTTCAATTGTGCTTTCCAAGCAATTGCTCCTCCAATGCTAAAAGCCAAAACATCAATTCTTTTTTTCTCTAATTCTAAAAGTCTTTTTGCTGCAATTTCTACTCCGTAGTTTACAAATTGATTGTGTAAATTACTTTCTACATATTCAGATTTATCAATCTGTCCTAAGTTACAACAATCATAAAATTGAATTTCAAATTTGGAATCTAAAATTTTAATATAATCTTTAACCCATTCAGATTTTTCAATTCCCCATAAATCAGATAATATTATTAATCTTGGTTTCATTTTTTGTTCTTTTCGGTAATGACTTACAACGTTGAGTGTATGAGTAGTAGCGGATTTATACTTACTAAATTTTCGGTTTATATCTTGACTTTAAAGATAAAAAAGTAACTTTGATTAAGCACTAAAACCGCTATTATTTATACACGTTGTGCCTGTTGCACAACCCCTCAAATTTAAATAAAAAATTTGAATATTTGTAACTGAATTCTTATTTTTAAGGATGCAAGGCAAAAAACAATATCAAGAGAAATTGTTCAATCAATTTCAGTTAAGTATTCGTGTTCCGGAACACAATTTCTACCGGCGGTTAAAAGCCGTGTTAAACCTAGACTTTTTATATAGCCAGGCCAAAGGCTTCTATGGCAGCAGTGGGCAAAAGAGCACCGATCCCGTGGTATTCTTCAAACTATGCCTAGTGGGGTATTTAGAAAATATCATCAGTGACCGTAAGCTTATCGAACATTGCAGTATGCGCTTGGACATCCTTTACTTTTTGGGTTACGATATCCCCGCTGTTCCCAGTGTACGCTACCGCTAACTTGCAGTTAGTGGGTAAGCAAAAAACAACAAAAAGCTTTTACAGTAATGTAAAGACTTTTTTGTAGTTACCATAAAACAGCTACATTTAAAGTTATAAAACGTTCATTGAAACCCCAGAACCCAGAACCCTGAACCTTGAAAGCTAGCCAAAAATTTTACGCACGCAACAAAATAAGCTACAAAATGTAGCGATTATTGCTTATATTTGTAGCATTATGAAAATGATATCAAAAAACCTTCGGCATTTACGTCACCTGAAAGGACTCACACAAGAAACCCTTGCGGATGCTCTTCAGGTAACGCGTTCACGTATAAGCTCCTACGAGGAAGAACGTTCAGCACCCACAATTGAGATGTTGATTAAAATCTCTGATTATTTTAAATTGCCTATTGATATTCTGTTGAAGAATGACCTAACAAAAGCAACGGACACCTCTTTTATAGACATAGGAAACCAACGCATCTTATTTCCAATCACCGTAGACAATGACAATAATGACCTCATTGAAGTCGTTCCGATAAAAGCCTCTGCTGGCTATTTGGCTGGCTACGATGATCCTGAATACATAGAACAGTTGGAAAAAATAAAACTCCCATTCCTGCCGACAGGAAAGCACAGGGCCTTTCCCATAAAGGGAGATTCCATGTTGCCCATGAAAAGTGGCTCCTATGTGGTGGGGCGTTTTGTGGAAGACAGAAGCGATATAAAAAGCGGAAAAACCTATGTGCTTGTGACCCTTAATGAGGGTATGGTTTATAAGCGGGTCATTAACAACATTGAATTGAATAACTCACTGCTCCTAATATCAGACAATAAAACCTATAACGACTACAGTGTCCCTATAGACGAAGTCCTTGAATTATGGGAGTTTACATGTAGTATCAACACCCAGGAATATAGTGAGCAAGAACTAAAAATAAGCAGTATCATCAACATGTTTAATGAGTTGGGAGTTGAATTAAAGGCTTTAGAAAAAATAAAATAATGTACACCATCGTTGATATTGAGACTACGGGACAAGGGAATAAAATCACGGAAATATCTATTTTCAAATATGATGGACATAAAGTTATTGATGAATTTACCTCCTTGGTGAATCCCCAAAGTTATATACCCGATTACATCACAGTTCTAACGGGCATTGATAATTTTATGGTTGCCAAGGCACCAACATTTTCAGAAATTGCAGATACCGTTTTAGCCATTACGGAGGGGATGGTTTTTGTTGCCCACAGCGTCAATTTTGATTACAATGTGATACGGAACGAGTTCAAGGCCTTAGGGATTGATTTTACAAGAAAAAAGCTTTGTACGGTACGACTCTCCAGAAAATTGATTCCTGGCCACAAGTCCTATAGCTTGGGAAAAATTTGCCGGGCCTTGGATATTGACATCAACGGAAGACATAGGGCTAGAGGAGATGCAGAAGCCACCGTCATCCTTTTTGAAAAGTTATTACAAACCGATGGCTCTGAAACCGTAATGAATGACTTTCTTAAAAAATCGTCTAAAGAAGCCACCTTACCGCCACATTTGCCAAGTTCCGTATTTAACGCGATACCAAACGAAGCAGGTGTTTATTACTTTAAGAACAAAAAAGGAAAAGTCATTTATGTAGGCAAAGCAAAAGATTTAAAGAAACGGGTCTTGGGTCATTTTTATAATAAAACGGAACGGGAACTTCTTCTTTGCAGGGAAACAGCCGATATCGATTTTGAACTATCAGGCAGTGAGCTTATCGCACTTCTTATGGAAGATGCCGCCATAAAAAAACATTTCCCAGAGTATAACCAAGCTTCCAAAAGAATACCTAAAGCTTATGCCATTTTTATGTTTGAGGACAGAAACGGCATCATCCATTTGGCATACAATATTTTAAAAGGAGCACCCAACCCATTACTGACCTTTTATAACATTACGGATTGCAGACAATTTTTAGAACGCCTTTGCATGCAATTTGAATTATGCCCCAAGTATTGCCATCTACAGGAAGGAGTCGCCCAATGTTCACATTACCTCATTAAAACCTGTAAAGGCATTTGTATTGAAAATGAATCTGTCACTGATTACAATAGCCGTGTTCAAAACGCCATAAAGCATACTATGGAATACGCCAAGGATGTGGTTATCAAAGAAAAAGGCCGTCATGCCGAAGAAGAGGCCTTTGTGATGATTAAAAATAGCGTGTATGCAGGCTATGGCTTTATAGACCGGTCGGAACAAATAATGTCAAAAGATGATTTAGAGACTTATTTGATTCCCCAAAAGGATAATGTGGATGTTCAGAAGATTATTAGAAGTTATATGGCTGTGGGGAAATAAGTAGGCATACAAGTTTTTTTTGTTTACTATGGAACCTGCTCAGTTTTTACTAATGCCGGTTTTGCGAGACACATCCGATCTGTTTATTGATTTTTTAGCAAAGAAGCGTCCTAATGTTGTCATGTATGTATCCTATTTTCAGTATATAAAAATAACATTTAAGATAAAATTTTTCGATTTATAAACTTATATTTGTTGTTTTATATTCTTATTTTTCAGAACCGAAAGAATATTACACCTTGGGTAATTTTAAGTCTTTAAAAAGTTCTTTAAAAATGTCCCTAGGGTCTACATCAATTGCTAAAGCAATTAAATAAAGTTCATCAGCACGAAGTTTGGTCGAATCGTTTCCGCTTAATTGGCTTAAACGAGATTTACTTATCCCAGTTCTTCTAGCAACCTCTGCTTTATTTATAGATTTTTTAGCTAAGTATAATCCTAAATCAGTCATTTGTATATCTTTTTTGAATACATAAATATAGAAAGTGTATACTATTGTATGAAATAATTACATTTTTGTTTTGGATTTGGGTTTATTTTTAACGCATTAGTATTGATTTTTAATACATCTGTATAAATAATAGATACATTGTTTTTTGTATTTTTAATATAAATTCACTCGAAATAACCCAAAAAATAGTATGGACGATGAAATTTACGCTAAACAAGACCAGATGATTGTCCAACTAAAATCGCTTTTGGAAATTAAATATGTTTATAAATCAAAACCTGAAAAAGATAGTGGTTTCAAGTCGTTACTAATTGTGATACTAAAAGAAAACAGTCCTTCCATAACCCAAGAATTATCTTCAATGGTTGCTAAAATATTTCAGGAAGAAACAGATGTCTTATACCGTATATTTTCGTTTGAATATGCCCAACAGCAACTCAGGAAGGCAAACCTATTTTTTATTCATGGATGCCATCCCTCCAAACTAATCTACAAAAGCGACAATACCGATGCAGGTTTGAAAGTGCCTGTAATACATAAAGACACCAAAGAAGCCATGGCGTTGGGTTTTGAAAACGAACTTAGCCGCGTAGGCGCTTTTATGGAAGACGCCACATTATACATAAAAAACAAGAATTTCCCCCAGGCTGCCTTTATGCTGCACCAGTACATGGAAATATGGTTCCGCAATGCAGAGCTTCTTGTCATGGGCAAAGAAATAAAAAGTCACAGTATCAAGGAGCACCAAACCCATATCAAGGCGTTTGCCCCGGAACTTGGACGTATCTTTAATATGGATAGGAAAGAAGACCGCGACCTGTTAAAACTATTGGATGATGCCTACATCACTGCCCGTTACGTTAAAAACTATCATATTACCAAGTTTCAGTTGAAAATCCTATCGGAAAAAGCATGGCATCTAAACTTTGTAGTGGCCCTTTTGTATGGGGAAAAACTGGAAGCTTGTATGTTAGATGGTTAGATTGTTAGATTGTTAGATTGTTAGATTGTTAGATTGTTAGACGGTTAGATAGTTAGAAAGTTGGAAAGTTGGAAAAATATTTTTTAAATGGGTGAAACGGTGCATAACCACAGAAATGAATCAACACAAAAAGTTGTTGTGGAGCAATTAAATCAAAAATCAAAAATCGTTAATCGTTAATCAATTAGAAGGTTAGATAGTGGGAATGACATTTCTTTAAATGAGTGAAATGGCGCATAACCATACAGATGTATCAACATAAAAAGTTGTTGTGGAGTGATTAAATCAAAAATCGTCAATCGTTAATCGTAAATCAGTTAGACGGTTAGAAAGTTAGATGGCTAGATGGTTGGAAAGACATTTTTTTAAATGAGTGAAATGGCGCATAACCATAGAAATGAATCAACACAAAAAGTTGTTGTGGAGTGATTAAATCAAAAATCGTCAATCGTTAATCGTAAATCAGTTAGAAGGTTAGAAAGTTAGATTATTAGATAGTTAGATGGTTGGAAAGTTGGAAAAATATTTTTTATATGAGTGAAATGGTGCATAACGATAAAAATGTATCAACATAAAAAGTTGTTGTGGAGCAATTAAATCAAAAATCGTTAATCGTAAATCGTAAATCAGTTAGACGGTTAGATGGCAGGGCAAACTCATACTTTAATAGAAAGGAAAGCCACGAATTCACAAATTTTTCTATTTTTTGGTAAAACAAAAGGATTATCACTAATTTCTAAAAAAATCTATAGATTTTTTATTCGTGATAATGATATTTTTACATAACCCTAAGTTTTATTCGTGTACCTGCCTATCGGCAGACAGGTTCGTGGCTAATTAATTCTCAAATAAAAGCATGAGTTTGCCCTGCATATTTAGGAAACCTACAGGGACAGTCTATTTAATTTCGTAAATTGCATAATAGTCATTCAAAAAAAAGCAATGTTAAGCAAACTATATCCTTTACAATTACCTATAGGCTCACGAAACCCAGATGACAATGATCCGATTGACCTTACAAACACATTTGATGTCATTGTATATATTGTTCTGCCTGTACTAATGATTATCTTTTATATTCTTTGGAGGAGAAGGAAGAAGCGGGACAAGGATTAAAATGTGTTGCTGATACCTTGTTTGATTTTTTTTATAAAAATATCTTATAGCCATTTCGGGATGGATCAAACTTATGACACTTTCAAAATTGTTGTTGGTCGAAATTTTATAAATAGAAATATCAATTAGCGTTAGCTTTGAGATAATGAACCCGTTTAAACTTTTCACAATTGGCTAAAAAATCATCCTTTTTCATTCGCTTTTTGTCTTTTCTTCTTTCCGTAGCCCTGCTATGCAACTTAAAAAAGTCTTCAACCAAGTGCAAAATGACCGATTTTCGCTTCAATTAAAAAATCTTAAACGGGTTCGATAAACCTATAAGTATGATCAAGAAATTCAGTATAATTATTTTATGTTTTTTCAGTGTTTTTATAGTTAGCAATTGCCAGGAATCGGTGAATCCACCGACTCCATTTGGACCTCTGCCTACGCAAAAACAAATGGATTGGCATGAGTTGGGGTTTTATGCGTTTATTCATTTTTCGTTAAATACGTTTACCAATAAAGAGTGGGGATATGGCGATGAATCTCCAGAATTGTTTAACCCAACGGCTTTGGATACACGTCAATGGGCACGTATTGTTAAAGAAACTGGAATGAAAGGCATTATTTTAACTGTAAAACATCATGATGGGTTTTGTTTATGGCCATCAAAATATACCGATCGCTCAGTAAAAAATTCTCCTTGGAAGAACGGTAAAGGGGATGTGGTTAAAGAATTGGCAGAAGCTTGTAGAGATTATGGTTTAAAATTAGGGATTTATTTATCACCTTGGGATAGAAATCATTCCGATTATGGGAAACCTGAATATGTCACCTATTTTAGAAATCAGTTAAACGAATTATTAACCAATTATGGTGATGTATTTGAAATGTGGTTCGATGGTGCCAATGGAGGTTACGGCTATTATGGAGGAGCCAACGAACTGAGAAAAATAAATACGCTCAAGTATTATGATTGGGAAGAGACTTATAAATTAATATATAAAATATCCCCTAATACACTTGTTTGGGGCATTGGTCCTTCGGAAGCTAGATGGATAGGTAATGAAGAAGGGTATGCAAACAAAACCAATTGGTGTCTTTTACGCCAAGAAGATGATTTGAATGGCAAAGTCCACTATACAGAGTATATGTCCGGGCATGAAGATGGCGAAAAGTGGGTGCCTGGAGAAGCAGATGTTTCCATTAGACCAGGGTGGTTTTATCATGAAATAGAAGACGATTTGGTACATCCTATAGATGATATGGTTGATTTTTATTATAAATCCATTGGGCGCAATGCAAATCTAATACTTAATATTCCTCCAGATAAAAGAGGATTGATTAATGAACATGACGAAGCAAGACTGAAAGAGTTCGCCAAAACAATTAAAGCTGATTTTAAAACAGAGTTATTGGCAGGTACTAAGGTGTCAGCAAATAATGTTCGGGGAGGAAGTCGTTCCTATAACGCTAAACATGTTATAGATGGAGACAAGAACACATATTGGGCTACCGATGATGCTGTGAAATCAGCATCTATTACGTTTGAATTTGATAAACCAACCCCCATAAATCGTATGCTTCTTCAGGAATATATAAAACTAGGGCAGCGGATAAAAGCATTTGATGTTGAAGCTAAAATTAATGGGAAGTGGCAAACGATAGCTAATGAGACTACCATTGGGTATAAAAGGATTTTACGTGTAAATAGGGTTGTCGCTCAGGCTCTTAGAATAAATTTTACGGACTCAAAAGCTTGTATTGTTATTTCGAAAATTGAAGCTTATAATGCGCCTACATTGGTGCGTTTACCTTTAATACAACGAGATAAAAAAGGACTTGTAACCATAACAGCTCAAGAAAACGATCATATTTATTATACCACAGATGGGTCGGAACCATCCATAAATAGTACCCACTATGATAAGCCATTTATATTTAGCGAAGCAGTAAAAATAAAAGCAATAGCAAGAAATACAAATGAAAATATAAACAGTGGTGTTAGAACAGCTAAATATGGAAAGTCTAAAGAAAAATGGACCATAGTTTCGGCAACGAGTGGCGATTTAAAATTAGCAGAAAGCGTTATTGATGGAAACCCCAGTACCTGCTGGTCTTTTGGGGGAGAAACCGATAAGCTTCCGCAAACAATAACTGTAGATATGGGAGATTTGATAGAGATAAACGGATTTACATATACACCGCAACAAGTGGGGAATAACCTTAATTTGGTGTCTAATTATGAGTTTTATACAAGTATTGATAACATAAAATGGCTAAAGCGTTCGGTTGGCGAGTTTTCAAACATTAAAAACAATCCCATAGAGCAGGTAAAAATATTCGATTCAACAAAAGCAAGGTATGTGCGTTTTGTAGCCAAATCTGGGGTAGATCTGGGGCAAACCATTTCTATTGGAGAAATAGGTGTTATTGAAAAACAGTAACCAAAACGAAGACATATAGAGGCGCTTTTATTTAAAGTTTGATATAAATAATTCCCCGATGGCTCAGCCTCGGGGTTGGTTTCACCAGTTCGTTTTGCTCGTGTCCAATTCACCTCACCTTTGGAGAGGTAGGAACTGCCTTTTCGGACAGTTCTTGGTGAGGTAAAATACAAAATTTCGATTTTTGGTCCAGGGGTAAAAATGAAACAGTCGAAACCTGTACTGAGCCTAGTCGAAGTATACCTCTATGGCTCTGCCCCCGAGGATAATCTGTTTTCTAGAAATTTTTTATTCATTTGCCGATGCTCGTTAGTTATTAGTCGAATTTTTGATTTTTAGGATTAATAAAAAGTTTAATTTTATTAATATTAATGTAATTAAAAAACATGCTAATAAAATGATAAAAGAAGGTATCCATTTTAAAGAAGCCGGAAAATTTGAAGAAACCCGTTTTGAAAAAATCCATAATGTTATTTTCAATTCTTCACAAGAAGCGTCTGTTTTAGTAGCTCAAGAAATTGCAAATTTAATTCTTAGGAAAAGTGAGTTAAATGAGTTATGTGTTTTAGGGCTGGCAACAGGATCTTCACCAATAAAAGTTTATGAAGAACTCGTGCGCATGCACAAAGAAGAAGATTTGAGTTTTAAAAATGTGGTAACTTTTAATTTAGACGAATATTACCCTATGGATAAGGATAATATTCAAAGTTATTTTCATTTTATGCATGAACATCTTTTTAACCATATAGATATTCTTCCTGAAAATATTAATGTTCCAGATGGTAAGGTAAGCAGTGAAGATTTACAACAGTATTGCATAGATTATGAAATGAAAATCAAATCTTATGGAGGATTGGATTTTCAATTGTTAGGAATCGGTAGAACAGGACACATAGGATTTAATGAACCAGGATCCCATATTAATTCCGGAACAAGAAGTATTACCTTAGATCATGTAACGCGTATAGATGCCGCACCAGCATTTTTAGGGATTGAAAACGTCCCTAGAAAAGCCATTACGATGGGAATTGGTACCATTAGAAATGCTAAAAGAATTGTGCTTTTGGGCTGGGGTGTTAGTAAGGCAGGCATTATAAGGCAAACAATAGAAGGCGAGATTTCTTCACATGTACCCGCAACGTATCTGCAAGATCACAATAACACAACATTTGTTTTAGATAGCGAAGCCTCATCTGAATTAACAAGAGTAAAAACACCGTGGTTAGTAAAATCCTGTGTGTGGACTGAAGAATTAAAACTGAAAGCTGTTGTATGGCTAAGTGAATTAATGGGGAAACCATTCCTTAAGCTAACGGATAAAGATTATAACGATAATGGCATGTCTAGTTTGCTAACAGAAGAAGGAACTGCGTACGATTTAAACATTAAGATGTTTAATAAAATGCAGCATACCATTACGGGTTGGCCAGGAGGAAAACCAAATTCAGATGATAGCCATCGCCCAGAGCGTTCAACACCTACCAAAAAGAGAGTTATTATTTTTAGTCCACATCCAGATGACGATGTTATTTCTATGGGAGGCACTTTTGATAGGCTCGTAGAACAAGGTCACGAAGTACATGTAGCCTATCAAACATCTGGAAATATTGCGGTGTCTAATGAAGAAGCTTTAAAGTTCGCTGAGATTTCCATGGCTTTAAATAAAAATTCAAGTGAGGCGGCAAATATTATAAACTTTTTAAAGAATAAATCTGAAAATGATATCGATTCTATAGAAGTTAGAAAACTAAAAGGATTAATAAGGCGAAGTGAATCTTTGGCAGCCACCAGATATTTGGGGTTAAAAGATTCTAATGTTCACTTTTTAGATCTTCCTTTTTATGAAACCGGCACCATAAAGAAAAACAACCTTTCTGAAGCTGATGTGGACATTATGTGTGATATTATTGAAACCATAAAACCACACCAAATTTATGCTGCGGGCGATTTAGCAGATCCACACGGAACCCATAAAGTTTGTCTAGATAGTCTATTTGAAGCTTTAAAGAGATTAAAGCGTAATGATTATATGAATGATTGTTGGGTTTGGTTATACCGTGGCGCTTGGCATGAGTGGGATTCCTATCAAATTGAGATGGCTGTTCCTATGAGTCCAGATCAGGTACTTAAAAAACGACATGCCATTTTTTACCACCAATCCCAAAAAGATGGCGTTATGTTTCAAGGAGATGACTCTAGAGAGTTTTGGGTTCGTGTTGAAGATAGAAATAGACTAACAGCAAAAAAATATAACGATTTAGGCTTAGCGGAATATGCCGCCATTGAAGCTTTCAAACGTTATTATTTTTAATGCGTTTAGCACAAAAGTATTAAGCAGTTGTTTTTGCTTAGATTAATAGTTTTAGTAGTACCCTTAAGAAGAAAGAGGCTGTCTGAAAAGGCAGTCTCTTCAGTTTGTAGTCATTTAGTCTATAGTCTATTTTCTTTTAGAAAAGTGGTCTAGTTTCTTTAATGGGACACTAATGTTTATAATTATATGGACGAATTCAATATTTTTTGTTTCACTTCATCAATATAAGACCTACCTATAACATACCTAAGACCTTCAATTTCTATACTATTTCCTTCAACAGCATCAATTTTATCAATCGCAATGGTGTAAGATCTATGTATTCTTATAAAATCCCTTTCTGGCAATAAGTTGGTGAAATCCGTTAGGGTGCTGTGTACTATATACTTGCCTGTTAAGGTATTTATTTTTAAGTAGTCTTTCAAGCTTTCTATAATTAAGATTTCATCTAAAAAGATTTTTTTCATTTTCTTTTTATCAATCTTCACGAAAATATAAGGGCGTTCTTTGGTGCTTTCTGATGGTACTTTACTAACAACTTCAAGTCTTCTGTTGATTTTATTTAGAGCTTTCATGAACCTAGGAAACTCGATAGGCTTTACTAAATAGTCCAAAACATCTAATTCATAGGTTTCTATTGCAAATTCATCATAGGCACTGGTAATAATTAGTAAAGGAGGGTTCACTAAGCTTTTTATAAAATTAATACCATCTAGTACGGGCATGTTAATATCTAGAAAGATGACATCAACGTGGTTGCTTTTTAAAAAATTTAAACCATCAATGGCATTACTAAATGAGCTAACCAGTTCAAAATCTTCAATTTTTTCTAAGTAGTTTTTAATAACATTAATAGCTAATGGCTCATCATCTATAATCAAACACTTTATTTTCATTTCTAATTAATATTTATTAAAGTCAGGGTAATCTAATGAATGTTTTAAAAGAATGAGCAAATTATGAACTCATCTTGACTTTTTTCAATTGGCTGCAAAATAATCTTTTTACCCCATATTTTACCTTTTTTTTTACTCCGTATCGCTGCTATGAAGTGCTAAAAAGCTAAAATCTGGAACAGGACGGAGCGTATAAAAATAACCCAGTGGGTTATTTTAGCAAACGAGCCAGCCAGCGCAAAGGGTATTTTTCGCTTCAATCAAAAAAGTCAAGATGAGTTCTATTTTAAGATACTCTAATTACAAGTTTTACCACAAAATTATTCTTTTTATTTTTTATGCTTAGCTTATAATCGTTTTTGTTATAGCCTAATTCAAGTCTTTTCTTTACATTTTCAATGCCTATTCCACTGGACTTGCTTAGGTTTTCTTCG
This sequence comes from Mariniflexile sp. HMF6888, assembly GCF_044335535.1. Classification (NCBI taxonomy): domain Bacteria; kingdom Pseudomonadati; phylum Bacteroidota; class Flavobacteriia; order Flavobacteriales; family Flavobacteriaceae; genus Mariniflexile; species Mariniflexile sp. HMF6888. Next base: position 34,447 of record NZ_JBIQVZ010000006.1, read on the forward strand.
TATTTTGTAGTTGCGGGCATGGGATTTGAGATTGTAAAATAAAGAAAATCTTCTTTAATTTTAAAGATAATATCAATTTTTACTTTTCCAATGTTTTTATTGACACCATGCTTGAAAGAATTCTCAACAAAGGACAGCAGCAGGATAGGCGCAATTTCTTTGTCCTGAATATCACCGGAAATAGACACGTTTACCTCTAAACGTTCATCATGCCTAATTCTTTCCAAGTCTAAATAATTTTGAATGCAAAGTATTTCATTCTCTAATGTTTGACGCTTGTTTTTAGTTTCATAAAGCATATAGCGCATCAATTCAGAAAGCTTTAAAATGACTTTGGGTGTTTTGTTGGACTTTTCAACAGATAAAGAATAGATGTTGTTAAGGGTATTAAAAAAAAAGTGGGGAGACACTTGCGATTTTAAAAAAAGCAACTCGGTTTCTAGTTGGGATTTTTCAAGATCGGTGACCCTTTTGTGCTCTTTTAAAAAGTCTAATGTTATTTTAATCGCTGTGGTAAATGTAATGACGTAAAGCTCGCCAATCATCATCTCAATGGTATAGTTAAGTGTTAATTTATCTATAGGTTGAGGCCCTTCTGGCCAAACATTTTGATCTAATAATAAATACGTGAGGTTAAACTTTACAATAACCATAATAAATATAGCAGTCAAAACCGAAAGGATATATAGTGCATATCTTTTTTTGTATACCAAGCGGGGCATAAGCACCAGGATATTCAAATAGCATAACGTCATGTGAATTGGAAAGCCTATTAAGTTGGATTTTAATGAATATAAATAATCATTAAAATAGCTTCCCCAGCGAAATGTATTAAACAAAAAATAGATGACCCAAAAGATGATATGATAATGTATTGGGATTTTATAAAATTTATTAGAATTGAAAATCATTATGCAAAGATTGATAGGTTGTCGCTGCTTTTTTTGATGTTTAGCTTAGTTAATATGTTGTCCGTCTAAATAACTTTTAATAATGTTTAAATTTATGAAAATTTAGACTTAAATTCAGATAGTTTTTACATGAAGAACATTCTCTTATTAATTTTATTTACTGTTTCAGTTATAAGTTGTAAAAAAAATGCTGGTAATAGTATTTATAAAAAGCCGTTTTTAGTTAACCATGTAGATCCCTTTATAGGAACTGGAGGGCATGGGCATACCTACCCTGGAGCAACAGTTCCTTTTGGCATGCTACAAGTAAGCCCAGATAATGGTATTTCTAGTTGGGATTGGTGTTCGGGATATCATTATTCCGATTCTATTGTTGTTGGCTTTAGCCATTTACATCTAAGTGGTACGGGTATTGGCGATTTGGCAGATGTGTTGTTTATGCCAACAAATAAAGAGATAGACTTAACAATACAACCAACTTCCAGAGATTCATTTCCGTACAAATCATCTTATAGCCACAAGAACGAAACGGCTACTCCAGGATATTACCAGGTCTTTCTTGAAGACCCTAAAATAAATGTTGAATTAACAACATCACAGCGAACAGCTTTTCATAAATATACCTTTACCGAAAATGATGAACAAGCTTTAATTATAGATTTAGGTTTCGCCATCAATTGGGATAAAGCAACAAAAACAGCTATTACCATTGAAGATGAATATACCATAAGTGGTTATAGGTTTAGTACAGGTTGGGCAAAAAACCAAAAAGTGTTTTTCGTTGCAAAGTTTTCCAAACCAATTTCCAAACATCATTTGTTTGCTGATGGAAAACCAATTGCTAGTACGGCCACTGAAGCAGAAAAAGTAGCATCACAATTGTTTTTTGATGCAGAAAACACTAAGGAACTAGTAGTGAAAGTAGCGCTCTCATCGGTTAGTATAGCCAACGCAAAAGATAACTTAGATACAGATGGATTTAATTTTGAAAGTGTAAAAAATCAAGCCCAAACAACTTGGAATGAGGCATTGTCAAAAATAGAGGTAGAAACACCCGTAGATTCTTTAAAAACCATGTTTTATACAGCCATGTACCATGCACAATTGGCACCGGTAATTTACAGCGATAAAAACGGCCAATTTAGAAAGGAGAACGATAGTATTGAAACGGCAACAAATTATACGGCGTATTCCACCTTGTCACTATGGGATACGTTTAGGGCAGAAAACCCTCTGTTAACAATTATAGCTCCAGAAAGAGTATCAGATATCGTTAATTCTATGTTGGCCTATTATGAAACTAAAAAAATATTACCGGTTTGGACGCTTTATGCCAATGAAACCAATACCATGACAGGGTATCATTCAATCCCCGTCATATTAGATGCTTATATCAAAGGAATAAAAGGTTTTAATGCAGAAGCGGCTTACGAAGCCATGAAAACAACCATGATGCAAGACGAACGTGGGTTGAATTTCTATAAGCAATACGGTTATATTCCATATAATTTATTGGACGAATCGGTAACCATAACTTTAGAATATGCCTTTAATGATTGGTGTGTAGCACAAATGGCAAAAGCTTTAGGAAAAGAAGCGGATTATCAGTTTTTTATAAAACGTTCTAAAGCCTACCAATATGTATTTGATACCAAAACTGGTTTTATGCGAGGTAAATCTGAAGACGGAAAATCATGGAATAGCCCATTTGATGCCAAACATTCCAACCATAGAGAACAAACCGATTATACTGAAGGCAATGCATGGCAGCACAGCTGGTTTGTACCTCATAATGTGGAAGATTTTATTTTATTACACGGAGACAATACCGTTTTTACAAATCGTTTAGAACAATTGTTTACAGAAAGTTCTGAAATTACCGGTGATAACATATCTGCCGACATAACAGGGTTAATAGGTCAGTATGCACACGGTAACGAACCAAGCCACCATATAGCCTATATGTTTAATAAAGCCAATAAGCCTTGGCGAACGCAGTTTTGGGTGCACCATATTTTAAATACACAATATAACACAACGCCTAATGGGTTAAGTGGCAATGAAGATTGTGGACAAATGTCTGCTTGGTATGTGTTTAGTAGTATGGGGTTATATCCCATGAACCCAGCTTCGGGAGCATACGAAATAGGAAGCCCCATTTTTGAAAAAGCAACTATAAAGCTTCCCGAAGGCAAAACCTTTGTTATTGAAGCAGAAAACGTTTCAAATCAAAATTTTTACATTCAATCGGCTACGCTAAACGGTGTAGATTTTAATCAAACATCCATTTCACATCAACAAATAATGCAAGGAGGTATTTTACATGTTGTTATGGGATCCAGTCCTAATAAAAATTGGGGATTAACTAATAACAAAAGAGACTGATGAATATTATAGACGTATCAATAATATTAGGCTATATATTATTAACAGTAGGTGTTGGAATCTGGATTTCTAAAAAAGCATCTGTTGGTTTGGACGAATATTTCCTTGGAGGAAAATCCATAAAATGGTATTATCTGGGTTTAAGTAATGGTTCGGGAATGTTTGACGTATCTGGAACTGCATGGATGGTTGGAATCCTATTTTTATACGGCGTTAAAAGTTTTATGTTTATGTGGCTCTGGCCCATTTGGAACCAAATCTTTGTGATGATGTTCTTAGCTGTTTGGATAAGACGATCTAATATTATGACTGGCTCTGAATGGATTTTAACGCGCTTTGGAAATGATAAAGCAGGTAAAGCATCCCATATTATAGTGGCCATTTTTGCTATTGTTTCGGCAATCGGGTTCATCGCTTATTTTTTTGAAGGTATCGGTAAATTTATGACTATCATTTTACCTTGGGATTTTTCATGGCATGTTGGTGATACAAGTGTGTTAACATCAGAACAATCGTATGCTTTAATGATTATTTTTTTAACGACTGTTTATACGGTTAAAGGAGGTATGTTTTCGGTAGTAGCAACAGAGGTATTACAATATGTTATTATGGTTGTTGCGGGAATTTTGGTTGCTGGATATACTTTCTTTGAGTTTAGTGATATACAGATAACATCGGTAATTAGTGATGAATGGAAGAATGTCTTTTTTGGTTGGGAACTTGATGCACAATGGAACCAAAAATATCAAGCTTTTAATAATTTAATAGATTCCGAAGGGTATAAAATGTTTGGGGCTTTTATAGGAATGTCACTCTTTAAAGGCTTTTTTGCAAGTATTGCTGGACCTACGCCAAGTTACGATTTGCAAAGAATCCTCTCAGCCAAATCAGTAAAAGAAGCGGCTTATATGAGTGGTTTTACAAACCTGATTTTGTTTATTCCAAGATATTTAATGATAGCAGGTATTGTCGTTATAGCTTTGGTAACCTTGGCTCCTGAAATGAATGCCGATGCATTATTAAATGGAGGCGATCTAGAAATTTTATTGCCAAAAGTTATTAATTTCCATGTTCCGGTAGGAATTAAAGGCTTGTTGTTGGCAGGTTTATTGGCGGCATTTATGTCCACATTTTCAGCCTTTGTAAATGCGGGACCAGCATATATTGTAAATGATATTTATAAAAAATACTTTAAATCGGAAGAAACAAATGCACATTATATAAAAGTAAGTCATATTGCTTCTTTTCTAGTCGTTGGTTTTGGAGTTTTTATGGGCTTTTTTGCTAATTCCATTAACTCCTTAACATTATGGATAACCAGTGCGTTATTTGGAGGTTATGTAGCAGCAAACTTTTTAAAATGGATTTGGTGGCGCTTTAATGGTTGGGGCTATTTTTATGGAATGGCTTCAGGATTGGTTATTGCAACCTTACAGTTTTTATTAGACCAAAACAAGGCAAATTTTGAAGTAGGCACTTGGCTATACCATTTAGCTCAACTCTCAGCAATTTATGTATTTCCCATCATTTTTGCGGTATCGTTATTAGGCTCCTTTTTAGGAACACTTTTAACACCCGCTACAAATATGGAGGTGCTTAAGTCATTTTATACCAATGTACGCCCCTGGGGCTGGTGGGGCCCTATTTACAAAGCACTGAAAAAGGACGATAAAACTTTTGAAAAAAACAATGAATTTACAAGGGATATGTTGAATTGCATTATTGGGATTGTTTGGCAGTCAAGCATGATTTTACTTCCTATATATCTAGTAATTAGAGATTATCCAAAAACAATAGTGTCATTAATTGTATTTTTGATTACTTCAATCATTTTGAAATATACATGGCTGGATAAAGTAAAGAAAATACCAAATTAGAACACAGGATTTTTTGTTGAATAATAAAAAGTGACGTTTAATAATAAATAAATATAAAAGTGAGTACAATTCCTTGGCAAGATAGACCAAACAATAGCAACGAGGTTATTTGGAGATATTCCAATAATCCAATTATAGACCGCTATGCCATTCCATCATCCAATAGTGTTTTTAATAGTGCTGTTGTGCCTTTTGGCGATGGCTTTGCAGGTGTTTTTCGATGCGATAACAAAGCGGTACAAATGAACATTTTTGCAGGCTTTAGTAAAAATGGTATCGATTGGGATATTAATCACGAACCCATAGTAATGCAAGCGGGAAATACCGAAATGATAGCATCTGATTATAAGTACGATCCCCGAGTTGTTTTTATTGAAGATCGCTATTGGATTACGTGGTGTAATGGGTACAACGGACCAACAATTGGTATTGGATATACCTTTGATTTCGTGGAATTTTTTCAATGCGAAAACGCTTTTTTACCTTTTAACAGAAACGGCGTATTGTTTCCACAAAAAATAAATGGAAAATATGCCATGCTAAGTCGCCCAAGTGATAACGGACATACACCTTTTGGCGATATTTACATCAGCTACAGTCCAGACATGAAGTATTGGGGAGAGCACCGTTGCGTTATGAAAGCAACACCTTTTGAAGATAGTGCGTGGCAATGTACCAAAATAGGTGCAGGTCCCATCCCGATTCTTACCAACGAAGGCTGGTTGATGTTATATCATGGTGTCATTAACACATGTAACGGGTTTCGTTACGCTATGGGTGCCGCTTTATTGGACGAAAACGAACCAGATAAAGTAAAATACAGAACGCAGCCTTATTTATTAGGACCTGCCGTATCTTACGAACAAACTGGCGATGTTCCAAATGTGGTATTTCCATGTGCGGCATTACACGATATAAAAGAAGACAAATTGGCAATTTATTACGGAGCTGCAGATACCGTTGTAGCCATAGCATTTGGTAAATTAAGTGAAGTTGTTGCGTTTACAAAAAACAACAGTTTATAATAAAGTATGTACGTAAAATTAAGAGTCTCATTAATAGCAATTTTTTCTATATCCTTGTTTGGTTGTGCGCAACCAAACAAGGATATTATTCCCCAAAGTTATATGGCCTACAAAACAGTAGATACGATAGTTATTGATGGCGATGACTCGGACAATGCTTGGGACAAAGCAGCATGGACCCCCCTTTTTGTAGATATTGAAGGTGAAAAAACACCAAAATACAGTACCAAGGTAAAAATGCTTTGGGATAACCAATATTATTATATCCTTGCCAAAATAGATGAACCACATGTTTGGGGCTATTTAAAACAACGGGATACCATCATTTTTTATAACAACGATTTTGAAGTATTTATAGATCCCGATGGCGATACCCATAATTATTATGAATTAGAAATAAATGCTCTAAATACAGTTTGGGATTTGTTCATTAGCAAACCGTATAGAGAAGACGATTATGTTGTTTTAAACGATTGGACTTTAACGGGGTTAAAATCGGCAGTTAAAGTTAACGGAACCATTAACAACCCTAATGATATCGATCAAGGATGGATGCTGGAGATAGCGATTCCTTGGGCTGCCTACAAGACGTCTTATTACGACCAAAACGTTCCGGAAAATAAATTTTGGCGCATAAATTTTTCTAGAGTTAACTGGCAACACGCTGTTTTGGATGGCAAATACCAGCGTAAAAAAGATAGTGAAGGCAATTTTTTGCCAGAATACAACTGGGTCTGGTCGCCCATGGGTGTCATTAATATGCACGAGCCCGAAAAATGGGGTTATGTGTATTTTTCTTCAAAAGAAACTGTTGAAGATGCTACCTTTTCCATGCCCCAAGATGAAAAACTAAAATGGAAATTATATAGTATCTTTAGAGCGCAAAAAAAGCGTAAAACAAAAACCGCTTCAATAGATAGTATCACAAAGTATGAAGTTGTTGTTGATGGTAAAACCATTCCTGTAAAATTAGAAGCACATATCTCTGGATTTAATATTTCAGCAAAGAGCCCTTTTTCAAATAAAACCTTAATTATAAAAGAAGATGGCAAAATCATATCAAAATAAGCCCCTAAAGAAATTCTATAGATTATTAATTTTTGTACTATCAGTAAGTATGCTTTCTTGTGTAAATAAAGAGGCTAACAATACTCAAATAATAGAAAACAATACTACGGATGCAAACTCTCCTTTCAAATTTGGTGTATGGATTACAGCCGATGCAAAACGCTCAAACAATGAGTACGCTACCGAATTTGAGAGGTATAAAAACGGTGGTATAGATGAGGTTTTAATAAACACGGAAACAGACCCAAAACTTTTACAAAGACTTGTAAACGTCGCTAAAGAAAAAGGTTTAAAAGTACATGCTTGGATTATGGCAATGAACCGACCCGGAGATTCTGTAGCGCTTCAACATCCAGATTGGTATATGGTGAGTAGGGATGGGAAATCATGTTTTGATACGCGTCCTTATGTAGACTATTACCAGTGGCTATGCCCAACAAGAAAAGAATCGAGAAACCATGTATTAAGTCTGGTTGAAGGTTTGGCTAAAGTTGATGGTATTGAAAGTGTACACTTGGATTATATTCGTTTCCCGGATATTTTTTTACCAATTGGGCTACTTCCAAAGTATAACTTAGTTCAAGATTCTGAAATGGCCGAATACGATTTTTGTTATTGTGATGCATGTATTAAGGCATTTGAAAAAATACACCATAAAAACCCTAAAGAGAGCAACAATACCGCCATCGATATGGAATGGAAAAATTATAGGTTGAATGCTATAAAATCGGTAGTGGATGACGCTTATAAAATAGTACATAGCCATAATAAAAAACTAACGGCGGCTGTGTTTCCTTATCCGGAAATGGCCGACCATATGGTGCGCCAACGTTGGGATAAATGGGATATAGATGAAGTTTACCCAATGATTTATCATGGTTTTTATAACGAAGAAATTGATTGGGTGGGATATGCTACAAAACAAGGTGTAACAGATTTAGAATTCAAACAAACAAAAGTAAATACGGGGGTTTATTTACCTGCATTCAAATCTGAAGATGAATTAAAAGAATCCATTTTATTGGCAAAAGAAAACGGTGCCAAAGGAATCACCTTTTATGACGGAACAGGATTATCAGATGGTTATTTAAAAGTCATTAAGACTGTAAAAAAATCAATGAAATAGTTGTAAATTAAAAACTTTTAATACATAACAAAAATTCAAATATATTCAGATGTCAGTCTGAGCGCAGTCGAAGACATTGGAAGTATTTTTTAATAGCATTTCGACTGCGCTCAATGTGACAATCTTCAATTTTTGTCATGGACTAAATTAATAAGCATTAAACATGGAAAACAAGCAATCGTATCGGTCATCGTTTATTTTACTTACTGTATTATTTTTTCTATGGGGATTTATAACAGTATTGGTAGATTCTTTGATTCCCCGTCTACGGGAATTATTTACTTTAACATACTTTCAGGCAGGACTGGTGCAATTTGCGTTTTTTGGAGCTTATTTTTTGCTCTCCATACCAGCAAGTTACATTCTTTCAAAAATAGGCTATAAAAAAGGGATTGTTCTAGGGCTATTAACCATGGCCTTGGGCTGCTTGTTGTTTTATCCAGCGGCATCCTATCGGATTTTTGGTGTTTTTATGTTGGCCTACTTTATTTTGGCAGCAGGAATGACTGTTTTGCAGGTGGCAGCTAATCCGTTTGTTGCAGTGTTGGGTCCAGAAGATGGTGCTTCAAGTCGTTTAAATCTGTCTCAGGCATTTAATTCTTTAGGAACAGCAATTGCTCCTGCAGTAGGCGCTCTTTTTATTTTAAGTGATGTTATAAAGAGCAAAGATGAAATAGCCATTTTAGATAGTTACGCTAGAGAAACATATTTGGCATCCGAAGCCACCGCAGTACAAACACCTTTTTTAGGGTTGGCCTTATTTATAGGTTTAATAGCGGTTGTTTTTTCGTTTTCAAAATTACCTAAAGTTATTACCGAAGCATCAACAGGAACTTATAGACAGGCTTTACATAACAAAAAACTCATGCAAGGCGTATTGGGAATTTTTTTCTATGTTGGAGCTGAAGTGGCAATTGGTAGCTATTTGGTAAACTACTTTTTAGATATGAATTTGGTTTCTGTGATAAAAGAAAACCAGATGATGAAATTTATTGCAGAAGCCATTCTTAATTCTGGAATAGCAGAAAACGATAATAAAGCCATTGTAGGGGTATTTGTAACATTCTATTGGTCTGGAGCCATGATTGGGCGTTTTATAGGAGCGTACCTTACTAAAAGTATTAAGCCGGGAAAAGTACTTGCTTTTTTTGCATTCATGGCTATTACATTAATTTTAGTCTCTATTTATACAAATGGTTTGGTAAGTATGTGGAGCATTCTAGCAGTTGGGTTATTTAATTCTATTATGTTTCCTACCATATTTACATTAGCCATAGATGGTATTGGAGATTTAAAGCCAAAAGCATCTGGCTTATTATGCACAGCCATTGTAGGAGGCGCATTGATTCCACCGTTTTTTGGATACCTATCAGATAGCATCGAATTCAAAAATGCCCTATTGTTTATTGTTGCTTGTTATAGCTACATCGTGTGGTTTGGTTACAGAAACACGAAACGTCCCTAAGAATGACACACACGAGGATGGTTATTCAGGATGTTCCTCCCAATAGCTGTCGGGATGAACAAATTAAAACAATAAGTATAAAAAGATAAGATAAAACCTTATTCTTATGAAACGTAGAAATTTTATTGAGAAAATAGCTTTAAGTGGTATCGCTTTAAGTACTGTAGCGGGATGTCATGAAGTTGTTAAAAAAGAAACAAATGGATTAACAGCTTTAAAAACAAAGAAAAAACCTGTTGTTATTTCTACATGGAATCATGGTTTGCCTGCTAATGCAGAAACATGGAAACAATTAAAATTAGGAAAACCAGCTCTGGATGCTATCGAGGCTGGTATGAAAATCCCTGAAGCCGACCCCAATATTCGCAGTGTGGGCTATGGCGGCTATCCTGACCGAGAAGGCAAGGTAACGCTAGATGCTTGTATTATGGATCACAACAGCAATTGTGGTTCGGTTTCTTTTTTAGAAGGGATTATGCATCCTCTTTCAGTAGCCAAGAGAGTTTTGGAAAATACACCTCATGTAATGTTATCAGGGGAAGGCGCTTTGCAATTTGCTTTATCGGAAGGTTTCAAAGTGCAAAATTTGTTAACTCCGGAATCAGAGAAAGATTGGAAAAAATGGCTCGAAGCCTCAAAATACAAACCCGTAATCAATATCGAAAATCATGACACGATTAGTATGCTCATGATTGATGATGACGGAAATCTTGCTGGCGGTTGTACCACAAGTGGCGCTGCCTGGAAAATGCACGGACGTGTTGGTGATTCCCCAATCATTGGTGCAGGACTTTTTCTAGATAACGAAGTGGGTGCAGCCGCAGCAACAGGATTGGGAGAAGCTGTGATTCGAACTGCTGGAAGTGCTATGGTGGTTGAATTAATGCGCCAAGGGAAAACACCATTTGAAGCCTGTAAAGAAATTACCGAACGTATTTACAACAAGCATAAAAACCACAAAGACATGGAATATTTGCAAGTGGGGTTTATTGCTCTGAATAAAAAAGGAGAACACGCAGGTTATAGTTTACGCTCAGGTTTTAACTATGCCGTTTGTGATGAAGAAAATGGCAATAGGATGGAAGACGCACAGTTTAAAATGACTTGGGATAATAAGTAATTAATTAAATGACAAAACCCCTTTTCATAATTGCATGTATACTTTCAGCAGTAGTTTTTAATGCTCAGGAGACTATTCCTTATTGGCAAAATGAAAAAATCAATGCCGAAAACAGAGAACCCATGCACGCTGCTTATTTTGTTTTCGAAAATGAAACTTTGGCAACAAAAAAAGATTGGAAACTTTCAAAAAACTATTTAGATATAAATGGATTGTGGAAATTTAAATATGTTGCAGGTCCGAATGATTTACCCAACGATTTTGAGAAAAGTGATTTTGATGATACCAAATGGGATGACTTTAAAATCCCTGCCAATTGGGATGTAAATGACTATGGATATCCTATTTATACTAATACAACCTATGATTTCGCTAAATATATTGCGATCAATCCGCCTCAAGTTCCAGTAAAATACAATCCGACAGGCGTGTATAGAAGAGACATCACGATTGATAAAAATTGGGAAGGAAAAGAAATTTTTCTGCACGTGGGAACAGCCAAATCCAATCTTACGGTTTGGGTAAATGGACACTATGTAGGCTATGGGGAAGATGGAAAATTGCCACAGGAATTTAATATAAGCCACTATGTAAAAACAGGTCAAAACAGTATCGCCCTAAAAGTAATGAAATGGAGTGATGGCTCCTATCTGGAATGTCAGGATTTTTGGCGCATGAGTGGCATTACCAGAGAAAGCTATCTGTATGCTCGAAATAAAGTGCATATAAAAGATATTGAAATCATTCCTGATTTAGATGCTACTTATGTAAATGGCACTTTAAAAGTTGCAGTAGAATTATCGGATTTACATAAAAAAGACAACCCTACCTTAGAAGTACAACTGAAAGATGGAACAACAATTTTGGAAACCAAAAGCCTAAAATGGGATGCATCCAAAAAGAAAGTCGCTTTTGATTTTACGGTTAGTAATCCAAAAAAATGGAGTGCCGAAATCCCAAATCTATATCAAGTCAATGTTCTTTTAAAAGACAAAAAAGGAAATATTGTTGAAGTCATTCCTCAAAATACAGGTTTTAGAAAAGTAGAAATTAAAGGAGGACAACTTTTGGTAAATGGTAAAGCTGTTTATATAAAAGGAGTCAATCGTCAAGAGACCGATCCAATGACGGGACAAACCATTTCGAAGGAACGCATGGAAGAAGATATTAAGCTATTGAAGCAATATAATATCAATGCCGTCCGAATGTCTCATTACCCAAATGATGAGTATTTTTATGAGTTGTGCGATCAATATGGGATTTATTTAGTTGATGAGGCTAATTTAGAATCTCATGGCATGGGATACGAAACAGACAAAACATTGGGAAACAAACCCAATTGGGAATTAGCTCATTTACAACGCATTCAGAGAATGGTGGAACGGGATAAAAACCATCCGTCAATCATCATTTGGAGTATGGGAAATGAAGCCGGTAATGGCTATAATTTTTATCGCGCCTATTTGTGGTTGAAAGATAGAGATGTTTCAAGACCGATACAGTATGAAAGAGCTTCTTTTGCTGGCTGGGATGGAAAAAACATGAAGTTCGACTGGGATTCGGATATCATCAATCCGCAATACAGCGCTCCAATAGCCATGGAAGCGTATATTACTGCTAATCCAAATCCGGAGCGTCCTTATATTTTGAGTGAATACGCACATGCTATGGGAAACTCCATGGGGAATTTTAAAGACTATTGGGATGTGTTTCGAACACATAAGAATTTTCAAGGTGGTTTTATTTGGGATATGATTGACCAATCGGTTTATAAAACAAGGAAAAACGGAACCAAGGTTTTTGCTTATGGAGGTGATTTTGGACCAAAAGACGTTCCGAGTGATAATAACTTTCTAAACAATGGTGTTTTTAATCCAGAGCGACAACCACATCCGCATGCTTTTGAAATGCAAAAAGTATATCAAAACATGCTCACTTCTTGGGAAAATAAAGAGGCAGCAACAATAAAAGTTTTTAACGAATTCTTCTTTAAAGAGTTGTCCAATGTACGTTTGCAGTGGGAATTGGTTTTGGATGGGGTTGTGGATAAACAAGGAACAATTGAACGTTTGGAGATTAATCCACAAGAATCAAAAAATTATGTTCTACCTATTACTACAAAAGGGAAAACCTTTCAAGAAGCTTTTATCAATGTGAGTTTTCAACTTAAAGAAGCAGAACCTTTTTTGCCCAAAGATTTTGAAATTGCTACCGAACAATTACACTATGAAGGTGATTGGAAAAATGATATAAAAGTTGCAGGAGCAAACAAGATGTTGGTTGATAAAACAGTTAATAGCATCACATTCAAAAGTGATGAAACCAAAATCACTTTCGATAAAAAAACAGGCTTTATTTCGGAGTACACTTTCGAAAACCAAACTATTTTGAAAGAAGGTTACCAATGGCGTCCCAATTTTTGGAGGGCGCCTAATGATAATGATTTCGGAGCAGGATTGCAGCGCCGATTATTGCCTTGGAAAGAAGCCATGCAAAACCCAATATTGTTGACTTGGAATTATCAAGAAACCAAAGGCAATACAATTGTGGTAAAAGCAAATTATAGTCTGCCTCAAGTGTCTTCCGAATTGACTTTACAGTATGAGATTAATAGTAATGGCGAACTCAGCGTTCAACAACAATTAAACATTGATAAAACCAAAGAAGTACCTATGTTACCACGATTTGGAATGGAAATGATCTTGCCAAAAGACTTCAATACCCTGCAATATTATGGCAAAGGGCCACATGAAAATTATATAGATAGGAATTATAGCGCTCCAGTTAGGCTATACAGTCAAACGGTTTCGGAGCAATATTATCCGTATATCCGACCACAAGAAACAGGAAATAAAACAGCTATTCGCTGGTTGAATTTGTCGAATGATAAAATAGAATTAAACATTCAGTCAAATGATTTATTGAGTATTACAGCACTGCATTTATTGACTGAAGATTTAGACGATGGATTGGAAAAAAATCAAAGAAATGCCGCCGATATCAAGGAACGGGATTTAACAAGTTTAAAAATCGATGACAAACAAATGGGTGTTGGAGGCATCGATAGTTGGCAATCTTGGCCTATGGAAAAATACCGACTTTTAGATAAAACGTATCAATATCAATTTAAACTAACGCCATCAATAAAAAACTAATATGATGAAAAAGCACATACTATTTACCGCTTTGATAATTGTTTTTACTTCGTGTACCAAACAAAAAACAGTCATAGAAAAAGACATTCATATTATTCCTAAACCTGTCGAATTAAAACTTACAGGAGGTCATTTTGAATTTACTGAAACCACCTCTTTTGTGGTTGTTAATGATGAGCAAAAACAGCTCGCGGAATCATTCATCAATACCTTTGAAAAAGCTGCTGGCTGGAAACTCAATACAACTGCAAAAAAACCTGACAGTAATTTTGTGTTATTCAACATAGACAATAACCTGAGTAAAGAGGAATACAAATTAGTTGTAAATAAAGAGCATATTGAAATTACAGCTAAAGGGCATGCAGGCTTTTTATATGCTTTAGAAACCATACGTCAATTATTACCTGTGGAAATAGAGAGCAACAAGATGGTTGGTAATACAGATTGGCGTATTCCGGCTTTAACCATCCAAGATAAGCCTCGCTTTGTATACAGAGGTTTGATGCTCGATTTATCCCGTCATTTTTTTGATAAATCGTATATAGAAGCGACAATCGACCGTTTGGCAATGTTGAAAATGAATGTGTTGCATTTGCATTTAGTAGACGACCAAGGTTGGCGAATTGAAATTAAAAAATATCCTAAGTTAACCGAAGTGGGTGCTTGGAGAGTCGATCAGGAGCATGTGATTTGGAATGCCAGGCTCACCGTAGACCCAGACGAGAAAGGAACCTATGGCGGTTTTTTGACCCAAGAGGAATTAAAAGACATTGTAAAATACGCAGCAACTAAAAACATCGAAATCATTCCAGAAATCGAAATGCCGGCGCACGTAAGTTCTGCTATTGCGGCTTATCCAGATTTGGCTTGTTTTAACCAACGTATTGGTGTGCCATCGGGAGGCGTTTGGCCCAACACCGATATTTATTGCGCTGGAAAAGAAACCACTTTTGAGTTTTTGCAGAATGTTTTGGATGAGGTCATGACTGTTTTTCCATCCCAATACATCCATATTGGTGGTGATGAAGCTACTAAAACCAATTGGGAGAAATGCCTGCATTGTCAAAAAAGAATGCAAGAGGAAGGTTTGGAAAATGTACACGAATTGCAAAGCTATTTTGTAAAACGAATGGAAAAATACATCAATGCTAAAGGCAAGAAATTAATAGGTTGGGATGAAATATTAGAAGGCGGTTTAGCTCCTGAAGCCACTGTCATGAGTTGGAGAGGCACAGAAGGAGGCATGGAAGCGTCTCAACAAGGGCACGATGTCATAATGACACCGCAATCCCATTGTTATTTTGACCATTATCAAGGACCACAAAATGAAGAACCATTAGCTATTGGTGGTTATACGCCATTGAGTAAAGTATATCAATTTGATCCTGTAGTTGATGAAATGAGTCCTGAGCAAGTCAAACATGTTTTAGGAGGTCAAGCCAATTTATGGGCAGAATATATACCCACCACACAACAATCAGAGTACATGATTTTTCCACGACTAGCAGCAATGGCAGAGGTTCTATGGAGTCCGAAAGAAGCACGCAATTGGGATGATTTTACAAGACGCTTGCCTTCTTTGTTAGAACGTTATGATTATTTAGGAATTAATTATTCAAAAAGTGCTTATTTGGTTGCTGCTTCATCTACAGCCGATTTAGAACATAAACAAGTAAAAGTGGCTTTGAAAAATGAATTCCCTAATGCGGATATTCGCTATGTTTTGGGCGGTAAAAATTTAGAAGAGCAAGCCACAAAATACACCGATTCTATTGCTATTAAGGAAACAACCATTCTAAAAGCGTCTTTGTTTAAAGAAAACAAGCCAGTGGGTAAAGTTTTTACTGACACCATTCAATTTCATAAAGCAGTAGGAAACACATTAAATTTTAAAATACCTTTTAATGAAAATTACAAAGGTGATGGGCCATTAAGTTTGGTTAATATAATTAGAGGAAGCAAAAATTTTCATGACGGACAATGGCAAGCTTGGTTGGTTGACGATATGGAAGTGGTTATTGATTTAGAGACAATTCAATCTGTCAATCAAGTGACTGTTGGTTCCTTAGAAAATCAAGGTTCGGGCATTTATTTTCCAACGGCTATAAAAGTTTTCATTTCTAATGACGGAATCAGTTATAAAGAAGTTGGAGCAATAGAGCGTCCGTTTGCAATCAATTCAAATTCAGAATTGAAAGATTTTATAATCAGTTTTGAAAAAAGCAATGTGAGATTTGTAAAAGTCATAGCAAGCAACCTAAAGAAAAGTCCAAAAGGAGAAGATTCCTGGTTGTTTGTAGATGAAATTTTAGTTGAATAAAAAATAATAAAAAATTGTAAAATAAATATAAAGATGCAAAAAAGAATATTCATAATAGCCTTATTAGTTTCGGTTCAAATGTTTTCACAAGCCATTTATGAAGACGAAAGATATGTGCCAGAAACCGATCCATTAGTACTAAAGAATTTGGAGGAATGGCAAGGTAAAAAGTTTGGTTTATTGATGCATTGGGGAACTTACTCTCAATGGGGAATTGTCGAGTCATGGTCCATTTGCCCAGAAGATTACGAATGGTGTGAACGGACTAAAGGCAGTAATCCAGCTAATTATAATCAGTATGTAAAAGAGTATGAAGGTCTGAAAAAAACATTCAATCCGATAAAATTCAATCCTGAAAAATGGGCGAAAGCCGCTAAAAATGCAGGGATGAAATACATGGTGTTTACTACCAAACATCATGATGGGTTTAACATGTTTGATACTCAATATTCCGATTATAAAGTAACTGATTCTGAATGTGCTTTCAGCACCAATCCAAGAGCCAATATTGCTAAAGAAGTTTTCAATGCCTTTAGAAGAGAGAATATGTCAACAGGAGCCTATTTTTCTAAACCAGACTGGCATAGTGAAAATTATTGGGATCCTTATTTTCCTCCTTCCGACAGAAATGTAAATTATGATCCAGCGGCATATCCAGATAAATGGAAAAAATATGTGGATTTTACACATAACCAAATATTGGAATTATTGACCGATTACGGTAAAATTGATATTTTATGGTTAGATGGTGGTTGGGTTGCCAAAAGAACTCAGGATGATATCAAAAAAGGCTATTCTGAAAAATTTGTTGAAAATGAATCTGGTAATGGATTTATCAAGCACAGAGTGGTTGATCAAGACATTAAAATGGATGAATTGGTAGTGAAAGCACGTCAAAAACAACCGGGATTGATTGTGGTGGACAGAGCCGTTCATGGCAAAAATCAAAACTATTTAACTCCTGAAAACCGTGTTCCTGAGAAAACATTGCCTTATCCTTGGGAATCTTGTATTACTTCCGGTGGTGGTTGGTCTTACACACCTGATGCCAAATACATGACCGGAAGACAAGGCATCCACATGCTGATTGATGTGGTTGCCAAAGGGGGGAACTTGTTGTTGAATGTAGCTCCAAGTCCTGACGGCGAATGGCAACAAGGTGCTTACGATTTATTAGCCGCTTACGGCGATTGGATGAAAGTAAATAGTACCGCTATTTATAATACCAAACCTATTGAACCTTATAAAGAAAATAACATTTGTATGACTCAAAATAAGGCAGGACATGTGTTCTTGTTTTATTTGGCTAAAGAAGGAGAAACTAAAATGCCATCGGAGGTAATTGTAAAATCAATTAGCCCTAAAAAAGGAAGCAAAATTACGATGTTAGGTTCAAAAACTTCATTAAAATGGACTAAATTAGACAAAGGATTTAAAGTGTTAATTCCGAAAAGTTTACGAAATAATTTGCCTTGCAAAGAAGCTTGGACTTTAAAAATCGAAGCGATTAACAAATAGAAAATTAAATTATGGTTTTATATAAAAGGATCACATTACAAACAATCTGTTTATTTTACATGCTGTTTTTTAGCGGAGCTATTTTTGCACAGCAGCCGGCAGATTTTGTAAATCCGTTTATTGGAACTTCAAATTTTGGAGCTACGTTTCCTGGCCCCATAGCGCCAAGAGGCATGGCAAGTATCAGTCCGTTTAACGTAGCAGGTCCTCAAAATTTGCCTTTGGAAAAAGACAGTCGGTGGTTGTCGAATCCGTATGTACATGAAAATACATTTCTAACGGGTTTTAGTCAGGTCAATCTCAGCGGTGTAGGCTGTCCAGATTTAGGTGTTATTTTGTTGATGCCAACTACGGGAAGCATTGAAACCAATCATTTGAAGTACGGTTCAACGTATTCAAACGAAATAGCAAAAGCGGCTTATTATCATGTAGATATTGATAAATACAAAGTCAAGGCCGAATTTACAGCCTCAAAAAGAGTAGGAGTCAGCAAATTTACGTTTCCAAAAGGGCAATCGAATATTTTACTGAATCTTGGTTTGGGCTTAACCAATGAAGAAGGAGCCATGGTCAAAGTGGTGTCATCAACCGAAATTGAAGGTTTGCGAAGTCTGGGGTCGTTTTGTTATAACAGTCCCGAAGCCGCTTACCCTGTTTATTTTGTCGCTAAATTTTCAAAACCGGCCGATTCATTTGGTGTTTGGAAAAGACCTTCGAAATATGAAGGCGTAGAATCCCAATGGATGACCTACAATGGAAAAACCAGAATGATGGATAATACCATTAAAACGGTGGTTGGTGACAGTATTGGAACGTATTTTACCTATAAATTCGATACCGAAGAAACTGTTGAAGTTAAGATAGGTGTTTCCTATGTAAGTATCGAAAATGCTCGTGAAAATTTGGAAAAAGAAACAGCAAACAAATCGTTTGAAGCCGTTTATAAAGAAACCTATAACGAATGGAACACCGAACTTTCTAAAATTTTAGTAGAAGGCGGTTCAAAAGACGATAAGACCATTTTTTACACAGCTTTGTATCACACCTTAATTCATCCGAATACGTTGAATGATGTCAATGGTGAGTATCCTGAAATAAAAAGAAGCAGGATAGGTAAAACCGAAGGTACGCGGTACACGGTTTTTTCGCTTTGGGATACCTATCGCAATGTGCATCAATTGATGTCTTTGGTGTATCCTAAACAACAATCCGATATGGTAAAAAGTATGTTGGAAATGTATGATGAAAATGGTTGGTTACCCAAATGGGAATTAAACGCTACCGAAACTTTTACCATGGTAGGCGATCCTGCCAGTATCGTTATTGCCGATACGTATTTAAAAGGGATTCAGGATTTTGATGTGCAAAAAGCTTATAAGGCTATGCTGAAAGGTGCAGACCAAATTGAGAATAATCCGTTGCGAAACGGACTAAAAGCGTATATCGAAAAAGGCTATGTCACTACTAGTGAGAAAGGATCTGTTTCTACCACGCAAGAATACAATGCTTCGGATTATGCGACTTCACTTTTAGCGAAAACCTTAGGAAAAATGGAAGATGCGAATCGTTTTAAAAACCGTTCACTATCCTATCGAAAATTATTCGATAAAAACTTAAGATTATTGCGCCCAAGAAATCCTGATGGAAATTGGTACGAACCGTTTGATCCTTTATCGGGAGCTAATTTTGAAGAAAATGTAGGTTTCATCGAAGGCAACGCTTGGCAATATGCTTTTATGGTGCCACATGACATTAAAGGATTAATCAAGTTAATGGGTGGAAATAAAGGGTTCTCGAATCAATTGCAAAACGTATTCGATAGCAAGCAATTTGACATGGCAAATGAGCCAGATATTGCTTATCCATATTTGTTTAACTATTTGAAAGGAGAAGAATTTAAAAGTCAGGAATTGGTTAAAAAATTAGTTCGTGAATATTTCCAGAATAAACCAAAAGGATTACCAGGAAATGACGATACAGGAACCATGTCTGCTTGGTTGGTGTATGGGATGATGGGGATATATCCTATGGTTCCGGGCGAACCTATTTACACCATTACAACGCCCATGTTTGATAAAATTACCATCAAATTAGATCCTAAATATTATAAAAAAGAAAGTATCGTTATTGAGCGGGACATCAATAATGATGGCAAAATCAAACACATTCAATTGGACGGAAAAACACGCAATAGTTTTTTTATTTCCCATGACGATTTTGTGAATGGAACAACATTAAAAGTGATTCAAAATTAAAAAATGACCCTATGTTAGAAATGAGAATGAAAAACGTAACCCTTGTTTTAATAGCGTTCCTCGGTTTTTGTAACCTTGGTTTTGCACAAAAAAAGTTGCCTTATCAAGATACTAAATTAGCGGTTGAAGAAAGAGTAAAGGACTTGTTAAGCAGAATGAGTTTGGAAGAAAAAGTACGCCAAATGGATATGTATAAAGGCGAATTCTTTAAGGAAGAAGAGAATTTTTCTAAAGCAAAAGCTCATGCTAAAATTGGGAATTTAGGAATAGGAGCGATTCATGATATCTATCCACGCTCGGCTAAAATGATTAATGAGCTTCAAAAAGAGGTGATTAAAAATAACCGTTGGGGTATTCCAGCGCTTATTATGTGCGAGATGCTTCATGGTTATTTAGACGATGGAAGTACGGCTTTCCCCATGAACATTGGTTTAGGAGCTACTTGGGATATCAATTTAATGGATAAAGTGGGTAAAGTTATCGGAACCGAAGCCAGAGCGCATGGCGTTCATTTTGGCTTGGGACCTAATTTAGATCTTGGTCGCGAACCACGTTGGGGAAGGGTTGCGGAGACTTTTGGTGAAGATGCTTATTTGAACAGCGAGATAGGTTTGGCAATGATTAAAGGCATGCAAGGTAATGATTTGACTTCAGATCATTCTATAATAGCAGAACCAAAACACTTTGCTGTTCACGGAATTCCACAAGCTGGAGGAAATTCATCTCCCATTTTAGTAGGCGAGCGTTCGGCTCGTGAAGATCATCTTCCTTCTTTCGAAAAAGCATTTATTAAAGGAGGCGCATTAGGAGCTATGTGCGCGTATTCAGAATTAGACGGAATTCCTTGTGCTGCCAATCATTGGTTATTGACCGATGTATTGCGAAAAGAATGGGGTTTCAAAGGCATTGTGGTGTCTGATTTAGGTGCTATAAAATACCTTCAAACCACGCATTTCGTTACCGATTCTCCAAAAGAAAGTATCAGAACAGCAATTGCTGCTGGAGTTGATATGCAATTTTATGATTTTACCAATGAATTTTGGCAACAAAGCATCATTGAATTGGTGAATGAAAAGAAATTGACCATGGAGCAAATAGACCGTGCGGCAGGTGGTGTTTTAAGACTTAAATTTTTATTGGGTTTATTCGAAAATCCATATACCGATAAAAATCTAATCAAAGAACGTTTTCATTCTAAAGAAAATCAGGATATCGCTTTAGAAGCAGGGCATAAATCGATTGTTTTATTAAAAAACAACAATAATATATTGCCTTTAAAAAAAGATATTCAAACCATTGCTGTTATCGGACCCAATGCCAACGCTTCAAGATTGGGGGGGTATTCGGTAAAAAACAAAGTAGGAACTACGATTTTAGAAGGAATTCAACAAGTGGTGGGTAAAAATACTAATGTACTTTATGAAGAAGGTGTTCCTTTGATTGTAAAAGGACAAATTATTCCATCAAAATATTTATTTACGCCTGATGAATCCCAAAACGGACTGAAAGGTGAATATTTTAATAACCGACATGTTGAAGGAACGCCAGTATTGACACGTATTGATAGTCAATTGGAATTTGACTGGCCATGGACCCCAGGTGATGGTGTTACAGATGACGATTTCTCTATTCGTTGGACAGGTTATATTAAATCAGAAAAATCATTTGACGGTTGGTTGGGTTTAAGTTCTGATGACGGAATCAGAATGTGGATTGATGATCAATTAGTGATTGACAACTGGACAAAAGGAGCTACCAGCATGGTAACCACTCCAAAGAATATAGAAGCAGGTAAAAAATACAAAGTCCGCATCGAAATGTGGGAAGGTGGTTGGGGAGCCAGAGCACACCTGCGTTGGAATTTAGAAAAAGTAAATTTTCAACCAGCAATAGACATTGCCAAAAAAGCAGACATCGCTATTGTGGTTTTAGGAGAATCAAATGAATTAGTTGAGGAAAATAGAGATGTGGCGACTTTAGATTTACACGGCATGCAACAAGAACTGATTGAAGCGATTCAAAAAACGGGAACTCCGGTAGTTTGTGTGTTGTTAAATGGTCGTCCGCTTTCTATAAATTGGATCAATGAAAATATTCCTGCCATTGTGGAAGGTTGGTTTCCGGGAGAAGCTGGCGGAAAGGCCGTTGCTGATGTTTTGTTTGGAAATTACAATCCAGCAGGAAGACTTCCAATTACGTTTCCAAAATCGGTAGGACAGTTGCCCATTTATTATAATCAGAAGCCATCTGCTATACATCGATATGTTTCTGAAAGTGAAAATCCTCTATATACTTTTGGATATGGTTTGAGTTATACTACATTCGAATATGCAAATCTTGCCTTAAGTGCCAAAGAGATTAAAGCTGGCGGAAGCTTAAAAGTAAGCGTTGATGTTACAAACACAGGGAATTATGATGGTGATGAAGTGGTACAACTATATATTAACGATGTTTATAGTAGTGTAACCACACCATCAAAAACATTGAAAGGCTTTAAACGTATTTTTATCAAAAAAGGAGCAACCCAAAAAGTAGAATTTACCTTAACCCCTGACGAATTAGCTATTTGGAATCGAGAAATGAAAAGTGTAGTAGAACCAGGCGATTTTGAAGTGATGGTGGGAGGTAATTCTAAAGAATTATTAAAAACTCGATTTAATGTTGTAAATTTATATTAAGGTTTTAAAATAATATAAGTTCGACATAATTAAGATTGATAATTTTATTATATGAGCGGTCTTCGAGAATCTCAGACTGACAAATGCTTATTATTTAAAGGTTTTAATGTTTTTGGCATTGTCTTTCCTGTCGAAGCATATTTTAGATTTGAATTTGAGTTAATTACTTGTTTCAAAATCTGATTAATATTAATAAGGTATACTTCAAATTAATATTTAAAAGCTAATTGTTCTTCATTTAGAGGTTTATAAAATGAAACCATTGAAGGCACTGATACCCTGTGCCTTTCTATTATTCTATCAAGAAAAATTTCACAAAATTCAAGTCTATCAAATGAAAATTAAACCAACGCCTTTTTAAATTTGTTATTGGTCGAAATTATGCAAATAATAACAGTATAGATTTCTAGATTTAACATATTAATAACCTATAAAACTAATTTATTAACTCAAAAATCAAATTATGATTCAAAATGTACTAAAAATACTGTTTGTATTTTGTATTTCGCTATTTCAATATGCTAATGCACAAACTACAGTAACAGGAACAATTACGGATGCATCCAGTGGGATTCCACTGCCTGGAGCAAGTATAATTGTAAAAGGAACCACCAATGGTGTTTCGTCAGATTTTGACGGAAACTACAGTATTGAAGTTTCTGCTAATGCTTCAACTTTAGTGGTTTCTTATGTCGGTTATTCAACAAAAGAAGTAGAACTTACAGGTGCAACTACTATAAATATTACTTTATCCGAAGACACAGAGATGTTAGGAGAAGTTGTAGTAACTGCATTAGGTATCAAAAGAGAGAAAAAGGCGTTAACTTATTCCACTCAAACAGTTTCCACAAAAGAACTATCAGAAGCTAGATCGCTTAATGTCGTAAATTCACTTTCAGGTAAGGTTGCTGGTCTTAATTTTTCTACTACGGGTACAGGAGTTGGTAGTTCCTCAAGAATTACGCTTCGTGGTAACAGATCTTTAACAGGTAATAATCAGCCATTATACGTCATTGATGGTGTGCCAATGGATAATACGGTTTCTTCTCCTTCGACAGATATTGGAGGTTTAACAAGCTTCGATGGTATTTCTAATATCAATCCAGAAGACATTGAATCCATATCGGTATTAAAAGGGCCATCAGCGGCAGCTTTATATGGTTCACGTTCTAGTAATGGTGTTATAATAATTACCACTAAAAAAGGGGCTTCTGGAGAAAAAGCAAATATTTCGGTGTCTTCTAATTTTATATCTTCAAATGCATATAATTTATTAAACCAACAAAATGAATATGGACAAGGAAGCGGAGGCATATATGATCCTTTAAGTGTTGTAAGTTGGGGACCAAGAATGGAAGGACAATCTGTTTCTGCATGGCAACTAGAGCATAACTCTAATTATGATGGACCAGCGACTTATGCATTTAA
The DNA here is from genome assembly GCF_044335535.1 of Mariniflexile sp. HMF6888. Lineage (NCBI taxonomy): Bacteria > Pseudomonadati > Bacteroidota > Flavobacteriia > Flavobacteriales > Flavobacteriaceae > Mariniflexile > Mariniflexile sp. HMF6888. Next base: position 58,778 of record NZ_JBIQVZ010000006.1, read on the forward strand.
TCCACAACCAAATAATGCTATGGATTTTTTCAAATCTGGATATAACTGGTCTAAAAACATAACAGCTTCAATGGGTAATGATAAAGTTCAAGGATATTTTTCATATACAAATACAGAAGCAGAAGGTATTGTAGTTGGAAATGAACTAGAAAGACATAATGTTAATTTACGTTTAACAAGTAATTTAACAGATAAGTTACATTTAGATGTTAAAACAAACTTTATTTCACAAAAAATAGATAATGCGATAGGAGCAGGAGAAGGCGGTATTGGAGAAGCTGTATATACCATGCCAAGAAACTTACCCTACAATCAATATAAAGATTATGAATATATTGATGATGCAGGACAGTTGAGATATAATTATATGAATCCAAATACTTTAGGTACACTTGGGGCAAATCCTTTTTGGTTAGCAAAAAGAAATTTAAGAGTAGATGAAAGAAATAGGATTATAACGTTTGCTTCTTTAACATACGATTTTACTAACGAATTAAGTTTAATGGTAAGAACAGGTTTAGATCAAGCTACAAATAAAGCTAAAGTGTCACGTTATGCTGCAACTGCTATACTTAACCAAGATTTTGGTAGTTATTCTGAAACAATTGGAGAGCGAACAGAATTAAATTCAGATTTCCTTTTGACCTATAATAAAGCAATAGGAGAAGATTTTAAAGTGAATGTCAATCTTGGAGGGAATGCTTTAGTTCAAAAAAGCACGTCATTAAGTAGTGGCGGTACACTAAGTAGAAGAAATTATTTTGCATTGACTAATCTTCAGAACGCTTCAATTACTCCTGATTTTAGTCATAAGGAAGTTAATTCTTTATACGGATCAGCTCAATTTGCTTTCAAAGACTATTTATTTTTAGATGTAACCGGACGTAATGATTGGTCTTCAACATTACCTAAAGATAACAGGTCTTACTTTTATCCATCTGTTGGTTTATCTGCCATTGTTAGTGATATGTTCGATATTAAGTCTGATGTATTGTCTTTCTTAAAATTAAGAGGTTCTTTTGCACAAGTAGGAAATGATACAGATCCATATCTTTTAGAAAGCCAACTTAGTTATTATGGTTTTAATGGTGGTGTTGTGCAATCTTCTACATTATTAAACAACCCAAATCTTAAACCTGAAATTTCCAGTTCTACGGAATTTGGTTTTGATGCTCGCTTTTTAAATAATAAAGTAGGATTGGATTTTACATGGTTTAAAACCAATACGACTGATCAAATATTTACAATAAATGTACCTGAGTCTTCTGGATACTCTAGACAAGTTGTAAATGGAGGAGAGATTGAAAACAAAGGGGTAGAGTTGGTTTTAAATGCGAATGTTTTGGAAACAGACGATTTTTCTTGGGATGTGACAGCAAACTTCGCCACATATAAGACTAAAGTATTAAGTATAATGGAAGGAAGAGATGAATTATCTTTAGCTACAGGTTTTGAAAGATTAGCGCAAGCCATTGTAAAAGAAGGAGGTAATTATGGTGATCTGTATATACGTGGTTTTAATCGTACTGATGATGGTCAAATCATTGTTAATGCAACTAGTGGTCTACCTGAGTTTACTTCAGGATTTGATGTGCTAGCAGGTAATTTTAATCCAGATTGGACAGCTGGGTTACAAAATGAATTTAAATATAAAGATTTTACACTTAGCTTCCTCATCGATTTCCGTATAGGAGGAGAAACAATTTCATATTCCCAAGCAAGAATGGCTGGAGCTGGTGTAAGTGATATTACTCTAGCTGGTAGGGATGGTTTTGTAGTTAATGGTGTTAATGATGATGGAAATGGCAATTATACCCCCAATACAACATCTATTACAGCCCAAGATTATTGGTCTCAAGTAGCAAGTAGAGATCCTAGATCTGCTGAAGATTTTGTTTTTGACGCAACAAATGTTAGGTTAAGAGAATTAATTTTAGGATATTCATTACCAAATAAATTATTAGAAAGAACACCTTTTTCTAGTATTGACTTCTCAGTTGTAGGGCGTAATTTGTTCTTCTTTACTAATAAGGCTAAATACTTTGATCCTGAACAAGGCGTAAGTGTAGGAAATCTTCAGGGAATAGAAACTTATAATATTCCAACTACGAGAGATTTTGGATTTAATGTAAAATTCAACTTTTAAAAAAATAAATTATGAAAAATAATATAGTCAAATTTTTAGCAATAACCCTTCTGTTTTATATAACAGGATGTACATCAGATTTTGATGAGGTTAATACAAATCCCAATTCGCTTACCACAGATCAATTAGATGCATCTATGGCAGGGCCAGCTTTTGCGAATGCTTTATATAAAGGTACTGGTAATGCTTCTTGGAGCCTTCCAGGGGACGATTATGGAACTTATGGATTGGCAACCGCATTACATTCTATGATGTTCGCCCATTATATGTCTCCAGGATGGGCAGCAGCAACAGATGCTAATGGCATAAACGATGGCTGGAGAAGTCGCGGATGGTTAAGATTTTATACCTTAGCAGTACCTTCTTTATTAAATACTTATAAAGCAACTGAAGGAAATGCAGAGGCTACAGCTATTTTAGATATTTGGAAAGTGTATATGTTTCACAGGTTTACAGATCACTGGGGACCAGTACCATATACACAAGCGGGTATAGGAGGAGCAACTGTTCCTTATGATTCTCAAGAATCCATGTATGCCGATTTTTTCAATCTTTTAGAAGCAGCTAATACAACCTTATCTTCTAGTTCAGAATCTACTGTAGGTGTATTCAAAGACTACGATGCTATATATGATGGGAATGTTGAAAAATGGAGAAAATTTGGAAATTCACTCAGATTGCGTTTGGCATTAAGAATTTCAGATGTTGATGCTTCTAATGCTAAAGTACAAGCAGAAACAGCTGTTGCTGCCGGTGTTATGGAGTCTAATAATGATAGTGCTTATTTTGCAGTAACTCCCGATACATACAATAACTTTGTAGATATTATGAAATATTGGGGCTTTTATATGACTGCCGATATGGAAAGTGTGCTTAAAGGATATGATGACCCTAGAATGGATATTTGGTTTGATCCTGTATCTGATAGTACTTCAACTTATGTGGGCGATTTTGTTGGTTTACCTAACGGAATAGGGTCTACAACAGCTTGGGAAAGCAAAAATTTTAGCTTAACAAACCAAAAAACTACATTTGCGGACAATAGCACAAAAGATATAGAAGTAATGATGGCTTCTGAATCTAATTTTAACCGTGCTGAAGGTGCTTTGAAAGGTTGGAACATGTCCGGAACTGCTCAAGCTCTTTATGAAGATGGTATACGTTTGTCTATGGGACAATGGGGCGTTACAGATAGTGCTGCAATAAGTGCTTACATTACTGGAAATACAACGGGGGTTGTGCCTGTTTTTGGAGGCCCTTTGTATATTGATAATACACCACCTGTTGATGTTCCTGTTTCGTGGGCTAGTACAGAAAGTGAGCAACTAAAACAAATAGCGGTTCAAAAGTTTTTAGGTCTTTTTCCAGAATCTTGGGAAGCTTGGTCAGATTTACGTAGAACAGATGCAGATATATTATACCCATTACTTACTACAGAAGATCCAACGATTGGTTTTGGCGTAATGAAGCGTGTAACATATTTACCTAATGAATACAGTACTAATGAAGCTGCGGTTTTAGATGCAGTAACTACTCTTGGAGGTCCTGACAAAGGAAATACAAGCCTTTGGTGGGATGTTAATTAGTATTTTAATGAGCTTAAAAATATAAAGCTTACAATATAAAAAAGGAGGGATTTATTTTAAATCGCTCCTTTTTTTAATAAAAAAAAATCACACTTTAACCTAGATTATGCCATAGAAAATTTATTGGTCTTTTAGTCCTCATCACAAAGTGCTATGGCATAATTTAAAAATTGTATGAATCAAAAATAGGTCATGAAACACCCCTAAGAATGGCATTCACATGCAGGAGGATGATTGTTAAGGGTGTTCCATCTGACTTTTAAAAAATAATAAAAAATAAACAGATGAAAGTATTAAAACATCTATTATTAGTTTGTTTTCCATTACTGATTTTTGCCCAAAACAAAGTAGATGTATATAAAATAAGCTATGATCAATATATGAATGGTAAAGAAACAAATACGACTCGAACTATTTTTTATCAGGATCAGATTGTTTATTTTTCAAAAGCAGAAGCCAAAAGTCAACAGTTTATAGATTTAAAAAATAATAAGAGCATAAGTACAATACTGTTTGACAATCAAATTTATAAGAAGGAAATGGCTATTGATAGTTTGCCTAGACCACGTGTTGAAGATGATACACAATTCATATTAGGTTATCCATGTAAACATGCCTCGTTTTCTTATTTTTCCAATAAAATTGATGTTTGGTACACCGAAAAGTCTTTAGCCAAAGGAACACCTCATAGTAGTTATTTGCCCAATAGTAATGCCTTGGTTTTAAAAATGATTTTTAATGGCAACCAAACTTTAATAGCAACCTCAATAGAAAAAGTTAAGAACTATAAACCAACTCATAATTTTTTGCAAAACAGCCAATTAGTAAATAGTGCTGAATTTGAAGAAATTATAATTAAGTCCAGATATAATAGATTAATAGTTTTTGATAATGAAATTTTAAACTTTGATCCTAATCGTATGCTTCCAAAAGAAAGTGAACTTGTGACTGACAAAGTGTATCATTTTTCTAAAGGGAGTGTCATTATAAAAAAAATAAAGATCACGCCTGAGATGAAAGCTAGTGCTTCTGTTTTTGCTAAAGTAACTTGTAAATCTAATGGGGATGCTTATGATAGGACAGGCTCTGTTTTTGTTATGCCTGCCAAAAAAGATATGTCTAAGACACTATTAGAAGCATATTTGTATGGGTTAGAAAAACTACCTGTTTTTACAGATAATAATGGAAATCAATATCAAGGCATTAAAAAAGAAAAAGGCTATGCGCCTCCCATAGAAATTCTTCGTTTTTATACTTCTTTTGGAGTCAATTATTTTAATGATAAACGAAAAATAAATAATTATAATTGGGCAGATGATGTGGTTTATAAAGGAGATGTCACGTCTTTAATTCCAATTGATGAAGATGAAATCTGGATAGGTGTTTTTATCGGAAATTATGATTCTGGTGGACATATAATAAGTCTTGAATTGGACTCCTACCCATCTATTGAGGAAAAGGAAAACAATACCCAATCAAAATACATAGATCCGCTTTTTTTAACGGTGAATACCCTAGAAATGTCAGGTCAAAATTATGGAGGGCTTTTTAACAATGATACCTTAGCGATAGATTTTGAAATCACGGAAAATATAAAAAATTTAAGTCTGCTTTATACTTCTACTGGTCATGGAGGTTGGGATGGTGGTGATGAATTTACACCAAGAATGAATAAAATATATGTTGACGGGAACGAAGTCTTTAAAATTATTCCATGGCGAACTGACTGTGCAACATATCGATTGTCTAATCCAGCATCTGGTAATTTTAAAGACGGCCTATCGTCAAGCGATTTGAGCCGCTCAAATTGGTGTCCCGGTACGCTGACTTCTCCGTATATTATTTCATTAAGTAATTTAAAAAAAGGGAAGCATCATTTAGAAGTTGTCATTGAACAAGGCGCCAATGAAGGAGCTAGTACAAATCATTGGAATGTTTCAGGGGTGCTCATAGGTGATATCGAAAAGACACAGATTAATTAATTGGTGCTATTAAAGGATATCCGAAAAATGATGGAAAACAAAATACAAATCACAGGTTAATTCATCCTTTGTCTTTATTCAATTGCTGTCTGTCGAAATAATTTAATTTCTCCTTGGGTTTTCTTTTATTTAGAAAAAGTTTATTTTTTAATTGTTTGAATTGGTATTTTTTGTTTTGAAAGAAGAACTGAGTAATCAGTTCTTCTTTTTAAATGTTCATTCACTTCTCTGCTAAAAAATAAAAAGTATTTGTAATACAAGAAGTATGGATTGTGAAAATGAGATGGTTTATTCAAAACCTTATTATAAATTGATTCAGGAAGAATCGATAGAGGATAAAAAGGTTTATTATAAGTTTGTTAATTGGCTTTTAGGGGAATTCGATTTATATCTTCAAGAGAATTCCACAGGATTAAAAGTATATTATCCTGGCGGATGGCTAAGCATTAAGAATACCACAGATTTTACTATAGAGATTACTATTGCGAGTAAATCTAAAATAGTTTGTGAGAAAAAATATTCCCAATTAGTTTCCATATATAATCAAGTAAAACGAACTTTTAGATATAATTGATTTAATATAACCCGTTGGAGTAATTAGGCGAAATTAATCAGGAATGAATTTTTAATTAAAATTTAAAGCCAACCAGGAAACAAATGTCAGTCTGAGCTTGTCGAAGACATCAAAAAAAATATTTTGATGGGCTCCATGTGACAATGGATATAAAATTAACAATAAAAAATAATTACACCTAGGAGGTTAATATAAAACAACCAAAACGTATGTCAGATAGCAGTAAATTTTCATCCAATACAAAGGATAGTACCATAATCCCTGTACTAATAATAGCAGGTTTGTTCTTTATTTTTGGGTTTGTTACATGGATTAACGGTGCATTGATTCCATTTATGAAAGCTATTAATGAGCTGACCTCTGCGCAATCGCTCTTAGTAGCATCAGCATCTTACATCTCTTTTGTGGTCATGGCAATACCTGCGTCATATATTTTAAACAAAATTGGATATAAAAAAGGAATGTCATTAGGCTTATTTGTCATGGCTATTGGGGCATTGGTTTTTATTCCCGCAGCCGAAGCTAGAACCTATTGGGTGTTTTTAACAGGAATTTTTATTCAGGGAGCTGGAATGACCCTATTGCAAACAGCCGCAAACCCATACATAACTATTTTAGGACCTATAGATAGTGCTGCGAAGCGTATTGCTATCATGGGAATTGCCAATAAGGTGGCAGGTGCTTTGGGCTCCGTTATTTTTGGAGCTCTTTTATTATCTGGTATTGATGAGAACCAAGCAACATTAAGTATGGTGTCTGATACAGAAAAAATTCAATTATTAGATACCATGGCCAATAGTGTAGTTACTCCTTATCTGGTAATGGCAGCTGTTTTGTTCCTTCTAGGAATCTTGATTAGAAAAGCGCCTTTGCCAAACGTTGAAGCTGAACCTATTGAAGCACCTAAAGATGGGGCAACTACAAAAACGAGTATTTTTCAATTTCCTCATTTATGGCTAGGAGTTCTTACTTTGTTTATGTATGTAGGTGTTGAAGTCATTGCGGGAGATACCATTATAGCTTATGGGATTTCTCTTGGGATTCCTGCAGCCGATGCCAAATTTTTTACCACATTTACTTTAATGGCTATGGTCGCAACTTACGCCTTAGGTGTTGTGTTAATACCAAAGGTTATTAGCCAAACTCTTGCGCTACAACTTAGTGCAGTATTAGGTATTGTATTCTCTTTTTGTATTGTTTTCACAACAGGATTTACATCGGTTATTTTTGTAGCAGCATTAGGAATAGCAAATGCATTGGTTTGGCCAGCAGTTTGGCCTTTAACACTAAAAGGGTTGGGCAAGTTTACAAAAACAGCTTCAGCATTATTGATTATGGCTATTTCAGGAGGTGCCATCATTCCTCCTTTATATGGTAAACTGGTCGATTCAAATAAAGCAGATTATATGGCTCAAGGAATGAATGAAGCCTTAGCTACTGCAACAGCTTCTACAAAAGGGTATTGGATATTAGTACCCTGTTATATTATTATTTTGTACTATGCTGTTTTTGGACATAAATTAGGACTGAAAAAGTAAATTCTATAGCTTAAAAAATATATTGTATGTCGAGTTACGTGGTTAAAAGTCTATTAAAATTGAAATATTTTTTATTACTTATACCGTTTTTTTTATGTATTTGGTGTGTATCTGTTTTAAAAAAACCTTTGCCAATTAACATTGTACAGCAAAATGTGTTTGATATTCCCGTAACCAAAAATAGCCATTCGGTGAGCTTGGTTGAAATTATGCCAAATAAAATAATGGCAGCATGGTTTGGCGGTTCTTATGAAGGAGCCAAAGACGTGGGAATCTATGCGTCTTTTTATGACGGAAAAGCATGGTCTGTTCCCCATAATTTAATAAAACCTTTAGTTGTGGAAAAAGACACATTGCCCTGTTGGAATCCCGTGTTGTTTAAAAGTAAAAGTGAATTGCTATACCTCTTTTATAAAATTGGAAAAAACCCAAGAGAATGGTATGGAGCCATGGTAATATCAAAAGATAATGGGAATAGTTGGAGCGATGCCGTCTTACTACCTAAAGGTTTTTTAGGCCCTATTAAAAATAAACCTATTGAGATAAAACCTGGAGTCATTTTATGTGGTAGTAGTACAGAGGATGCCGATACTAACCAATGGCGAGTGCATGTGGAAATCTATGATGAAACGGCTGATGAATGGGAAAAAGTTTCTGTTACAAACAAAAGTGGGTTTGATATTATTCAGCCAACTTTTTTGGAACACTCAAATGGTGTCATTCAAATGTTATGCAGGAGCAAGCATAATAAGTTAATAACTAGTTGGTCTAAAGATGGAGGAAAGCATTGGACGGATGCTGATAGTATTCATGTGGTCAATTCCAATTCAGGTATTGATGCCCTAACTATTTCAAAAAATGCATTTTTATTAGTCAACAACCCTTTAAAACAAGGTCCTGATTGGTTTTATGGAAGGAATGTGTTAGACGTTGAGTTTTCTGCTGATGGCATACATTGGGAAAAAATATTTGATCTTGAAAATGAAGAAAAAGGCGAATTTAGTTATCCAGCTATTATTCAAACTTCAGACAAAAAAATCCACATACTATATACTTTCAATAGAGAATGCATTAAGCATACATTTTTTAATATCAAGACAATTTCAAAAAAGTAAAAAGTTAGTTTTGTCAAAACTAGAGTTGCAGAAAGTTTGTGTTGTAATTTACACAAGAACCATTTAATGATGATATGTTTGATGCATCTCAAAAATTTATTACTTGGGATCTAAAAAAACACAGCAGTTATAAGCCTTCAGAATCTCTTCAGCATTCCATAAGTGTTCTGCTAATTATGAACAGATTTAAAGGATGGCATGGTTAGTTCTTTTTAAGTACAAATAATAAGCATAAACAAAATTTAAAACAGTCTCTAAGAATGGATAAGTTTTTTTTTGAGTATTTTTAATTTAAATTCGTATTCCTAAAGACATTCTTTGTAGGTTTTTAGGTGGTGGATTTTGATGCTAATTAAAATGAAAAACAATCTCACTCTCATATTATTTTTATGTTTAAACTTAGTTTATGGACAAAGCTATAAAAAGCAACCTAAACTAATTAAAGATGACCTTTCGTTTTATCTTTTAGATACAGGGTTTGGTTTATCAAGTAATTATATCCATGATATAGTACAAGATTCTCTTGGGTTTATTTGGATTGGAACACCAGAAGGTTTAAATAGGTATAATGGAACCAAATTTTCAGTCTATAAAAAGAGCGATCTTCGAGAGAATCAGGGTTTAACCGATGATTTTGTTCATCAGTTAAGTATAATAAATAAAGGTAAATTAGTCATAACTACGGATGAAGGGTTAAGCATTTACGATTCAAGAAGTGAAACTTTTAAAATTCTTAATGCGCAAAACGGTTTAATTGGCATTAATACTAGCTGTTTTGAATTTGGAACCGAAAGTGAGTTTATTATTGGGGTTTATGATAGGGGAATTCAAATTATCGATACCAATAACAAATCAACAGTATATACATACAGTCCAGATAATATGTCTTCACTTTCTTCCAATAAAGTGACCTGTATGGCAAGACAAGGAGATTCTTTGCTATGGGTTGGTACTAAAGAAAATGGACTGAATAAAATAAACTACAAAACAAGAAAAGTTACGCGTGTTTTATTTGGCAATAATAAAAATGCGTCCTCACTACAGGTAGATGAACTTTACACAGGAAAAGAAGGCAATTTATGGGTAGGTTCAAATGAAGGAATGCATGTCATTACGGTTAAGGGCGATACACTACAGTTAAAAAAATCTTTAACAGAAGGAAAAGGGTTGAGCGATAACAACGTCCTTTGCTTTGAGGAAGACAATTTGGGAAACTTATGGATTGGCACTAGAAACGGAGGTTTGAATATTATAAATAAATCCGATTTCTTAAGAAAAAAATCAAATTTTTCGGTAAAATGGTATTTGCCAAAAGATGATGGCTCTAGTGTCTTTAATAGAACCGTATCTGCTTTAAGAATGGATAGGGATGGCAATATGTGGATAGGCACAAGTACTGGATTAAATTTTGTAAACCCCAATGGAGAACCAGTAAAACTATTAAGAAAAAGCAGTTCTCGGGCAGAGAGTTTGAGCCACGATAGGATAGGTGCTTTGGCTGAAAGTTATGAAGGAAAAATTTGGATTGGAACAGATGGGGCAGGTTTAGATTTATTTGATCCAATTACAGGGTCATTTAAGCATTATAGACATGAATCTAATAATGTATCTAGTTTAAGTAATGACTATATCATTTCTTTATATGAAGACAAGAAAAAAAGACTTTGGGTAGGAACTTACCAAGGAGGCTTAAATAAAATGAATCCAAATACAGGTTACTGTACCCACTATTTGCAAGGGAGTATTGATCAAGGTAGCGACGTTAGAGTCATTTTTGAAGATAGCAATGGCCAAATATGGGTAGGTACTAATAGAGGTGGCTTATATAAATATAAAGACAATCTAGATCAATTTGAATTTATTAATTCTTTAGGTAAAATAGATATTAGAGATATTAATGAAGATAAAAATGGTTTTTTATGGTTGGCAACTTATGGTAACGGTATTTTGAGATACGATCTTTACAATGATGAAACAGTTACATATAATTCAACAAATACAGAAGGTTTTAAGAGTGATAATATTCTAAGTGTTTTAGCGCTTTCAAGTAGTGATGTATTGGCTGGAACAGAAAACGAAGGCCTTATTAGGTTAGACCCAATAAAGAAAACAATTTCAAGTTTCTCTCAAAAAAATGGGTTAAGTAACAATACTGTTAATAATATTATTAGGGAAAATGAAAATAATATTTGGCTAGGAACCTATAAAGGAATTAGTAATTATAATACTTCAACAAATAAAATATATAATTTAAATACCTATACCAATATTCAACAAGGCATATTTAGATCTGGTTTAATTGCCAAATCTGGAATTGTTTATTTAGGAGGTGATAACGGACTTAATATTTTTGATCCAGACAATTTACAAAGAAAAAAAGAATGGCATCCAATAGTTTTTGAAAAACTAGAAGTATTGGATAAACAAGTTCGAGTTTCAAAAAACAATAAAAATGAAATTTTGGATAAGTCAATTCTTTATGAAGATCATTTTTTTCTAGACTATAATCAAACTTTTTTTTCTATAGATTATGTTGCAATAAAATATCCCTTTATAAAAAATGTAGTTTATTCTTACATGGTAGATGGTTATAACGATAACTGGATAAATACTAACCAAGCCGGAAAGGTCAATCTAATAAACATGCCTCATGGAGATTATATTTTAAACGTAAAGGCTAAGTTTGGATCTGGAGACGAGGTTGTGAAAAAAATACGTATCACAATAAATCCACCATTATGGAAAACTCCTTTAGCTTATATATGCTATGTGTTGCTTTTAGCAGGCATGATTTATGGATTTATGCGCTACTATTCTGAACGCATTAAATTAATAAATTCCTTGTTGTTTGAAAAAAAGCAGCGTCAATTAGAATACAATTTTAACGAAGAAAGAATACGGTTTTTTACAAGCTTTTCACACGAATTAAAAACACCTTTGACACTTATTTTAGCACCGTTAGAAGATTTGATTTCCGAAGTTAAATCAATAAAGGAAAAAAACAGTTTAAAATTAATTCAGAAAAATGCTAAGCTGTTACTACAGTCTATAAATAAGCTTTTGGAATTTAGAAAATCCAATTTGGGCTTAAGTAAGTTAAGGATTGAAGAACACAACCTTACAGATTGTTTGGAGCAATGGGTGCATAACTATTTTCTTTTAGCAAAAAAAAGAGATATAGCATTAAGTTATGATTTTCCTGAAGAAAATTTATTGGCATGGTTTGATTTGGAAAAAATGCATATCATCTTCAACAACCTTTTATCAAATGCATTTAAATATACACCAGATAAAGGTGAAATACACGTGTCTCTTAATTACGATGAGGAAAGTTTCGAAATAAAAGTTAAGGATACTGGTTACGGTATCGCACAAGATGAATTGGAACATGTCTTTGAAAGATATTACCGATCTGATGCTGTTAAAAGTAAAGACGGCATAGGCATTGGTTTAGCATTGGCTAAAAATTTCACAGAACTGCACATGGGTTCCATTCATATTGAAAGTGAGCTAAATAAAGGAAGTGTTTTTTCAGTAATGATCCCCAGAGACAAAACATTATTTGTAGATGCTGTTTTAGATAATAAAAATGCAGTAACTGAAAATGAAACGGTTGATTTGGAAGAATGGATTACGTCGACAGAATTAAAATCTTCAGAAAACAAATCTTCAAATATTAATTTGAATGATAATAAAGAACTTATATTATTAATTGACGACAACCCAGATATCCTTAATTATTTAGACGGTTTGTTAGAGGGAAAGTATGATCTTATTTATGCGAATAATGGCGAAGAAGGGGTTGAGAAAGCATTACGCTATGTACCAGATTTAATAGTTTCAGACGTCATGATGCCAAAAATGAATGGCATAGAACTTTGTAATGTTCTAAAAGAAACCATAGAAACAACCCATATACCCATTATACTTCTTACAGCGAAAGCTAATATTGAAAGCATACAAGAAGGTTATACACACGGTGCCGATGATTATATTGTAAAACCATTTAGCAGTCAAATTTTACAAACAAGAATTAGAAATTTACTGGATATTAGAAAACAGTTGCGTAATTATTTCTTAAATAAAGAAGAAATAAAGGCAGAAGTTTTTAATAAAAATGCTACTTTATTAGATCAAGAAAAAGGTTTTCTAAATAAATTAGAAAAAGTTATATTAGACCATTTAGATGAGGAAAAAATGGACGTTTGGGTAGTAGCACAAAGTATTGGAATGAGTAGAACCTCACTCTTCCGTAAAATAAAAGCTATTACAGGATTAAACATAAACCAATATATACGAAAAGTAAAAATGGATAAAGCCGCAGAGTTAATAAAGAGTGGAAATTATACCATTGCTCAAGCATCTTATGAGGTTGGTTTTAATAATGTAAAATATTTTAGGAAACTATTTAAAGAGCAATTTGAACAAGTTCCTTCGGAATTAACGCGGGATAAGAAAAATCCACCTAATTAATAAATACATACTGCTTTCTTCAAGAGTAATATTTATTACCCTGCCCAAATATAGAATTCTCTCAACAAGCGTTCCTTAAGGGAACTTATATGCCTTTTTAATTTGGTTTGGTCATTTTGTATCCTTTGTTTTGATGATTTGTACCCTCTGTTTTTATGTGTTTAACATAATTTTGTGAAACATTGTAAGTGTATTGGCAACACTTACAATGTTTTAAATAAACATTAAAAATAATAGCACAAATATGTCCAAATTAATTTTCATATTAATTTTTTTATTGCCTTTCCATATAGGTTTTGCACAAGTAAAAGCCAATGAATGGGAAAACCCAAAAGTAATCGATCGAAATAAAGAATTAGGAAGGACATCATTTGTGTTATATCAAGATGAAGCTTCTGCAATTACAGATACACCCGAAAATTCAGAACTTTATCAAAGTTTAAATGGTACATGGAAGTTTAGTATTGTTAAAAAACCAGCAGATAGACCTTTGAACTTTTTCGATTTTAATTTAGATGATTCTAACTGGAAAAATATTAAAGTGCCTTCAAACTGGGAATTGCAGGGGTTTGATATACCTATTTATACAAACGTAACCTATCCTTTTCCTAAGAACCCACCTTTTATAGATGGTAATTACAATCCAGTAGGAAGTTATAGAAAGACTTTTAATGTTTCTAAATCTTGGGATGATAAAGAAGTCATATTACATTTTGGATCTATTTCTGGTTATGCTAGAATATTTTTAAATGGTAAAGAAGTAGGAATGACCAAGGCGTCTAAAACAGCAGCAGAGTTCAACATTACCAAACTTTTAAAGAAAGATGAAAACGTATTAGCAGTACAAGTATGTCGTTGGCATGACGGCAGCTATTTAGAAGATCAGGACTTTTGGCGTTTAAGCGGTATAGAACGCGATGTGTATTTACAAGCAATACCTAAAACGGCTATTTGGGATTATTTTGCCAAAGCAAATTTAGATGAGACTTATAACAATGGACTTTTTAGTCTTGATGTTAATTTAAGATCTTTTGGTAAAAAAGCCTCTAAAGGCCAAGTTGTTTCAGTTTGTCTTGTTGATGCAAATGGAAATAAAGTATATGAAGAAGAAAAGAAAGTACATGGTTTAACTAGTAATATTAGCTTTTCTTCAACCATCAATAATGTGTCAAAATGGAGTGCCGAAAATCCTTGTTTATACAGATACATATTAAGTCTGACCGATAAAAAAAGCACACAAGTTGTTTCTAAAAAAATAGGATTTAGAAAGGTAGAAATTAAAGATGCTCAATTAATGGTTAACGGGCAGCCTCTAATGGCTAATGGGGTAAACCTTCACGAACATCATGGCGTTAAAGGACATACGCCAGATAGAGAAACTATGTTGGAGGATATTAAATTAATGAAGCAAAATAACATCAATGCCATTCGTATGAGTCATTATCCGCATGATCCATACTTATATACCTTATGCGATGAATATGGGATTTATGTTGTAGATGAGGCCAATATTGAAACACATGCTATGGGGGCCGAAAAACAAGGTAATTTTGATAAAACCAAACATCCAGCATATTTGCCAGAATGGGCACCAGCTCATATGGATAGAATGAAACGTATGCTTGAGCAAAACAAGAATTCCACATCAATCATTCTTTGGTCTATGGGGAACGAGTGCGGTAATGGTCCTGTATTTTATGAAGGCTATAAATGGATAAAAGAACGGGACAAAACACGCTATGTAACTTTTGAACAAGCTAACGAAAATACTAACACCGACATTGTAGCACCCATGTATCCAAGTATTGGAACCATGAAGGATTATGCCGAATCAGATAAACAAAGACCATTTATAATGTGTGAGTATTCCCATGCAATGGGAAATAGTAATGGTAATTTTCAGGAGTACCGAGACATTATGAATACAAGTAAGAGAATGCAAGGTGGTTTTATTTGGGATTGGGTTGACCAAGGTTTAAAAACAGAAACTCCAGATGGAAGACCGTTTTGGGCTTATGGTGGCGATTTAGGCGGCGAGAATTTGCAACACGATCAAAACTTTTGTGCTAACGGATTGGTAACAGCTGATAGAGTACCTCACCCAGCCTTAGCAGAAGTGAAAAAAGTATTTCAATTTATAGCCTTTGAACTTGAAAGCGGGAACAAACTACAGGTAACCAATACCTATAATTTTACCAATCTGGATAATTATACTTTTAAATGGGAACTTAAGGCCAATGGTGTGGTAATAGATAAAAATACTTTTGAAGTTTCGACAGCACCTAACGAAACCAAAGAAATCCTTTTAAACTTACCTAAGCTAGAATCGAACAAGGAATATTATTTAGATGTTTACGGATACACTAAAAACGAATCACCTTTAGTGCCGAAAAACCATGAAATTGCTAGAGAACAGTTTAAACTTGGGAATCATTCGTATTTTGATAATAACATAGACCATAGAGGAGATTTAAAGCATACTGTTAAAGACAATATACTTTCTTTTTCAAATGACATAGTAGAAGGAGAATTTAATTTAACATCAGGTAAACTAACTAAATACGCTTTTAGAAAAGACAAAAGTAAAACCATTATAAATTTCCCCGAACCTTACTTTTGGCGTGCTCCAACCGATAATGATTATGGTAATAAAATGCCAGAACGTTTGGGCGTTTGGAAAAATGCACACAAACAATTAGAAGTTAAAAAGGCAGTAGTAGGTGAAAAAAATACGCAAGGTCTCCCTGTTCATGTCGAGTTTCTTGTAAAAGAATTAGAGGCTTCCTTTACTGTAAACTATTTAATCCAAAACGATGGTTCCATAAAAATAACGGCCAGTATCGGCATGGGAACTAAGGAATTGCCAGAATTGCCAAGATTTGGAATGCGTATGGTATTAGATGGTAGTTACGATGATTTATCATTTTATGGTAGAGGCCCTTGGGAAAATTATTCCGATAGGAATACAGCGGCATTCTTAGGTGTTTATAATGATAAAGTTAAAAATCAATACACTTGGGAGTATATACGTCCACAAGAAGCAGGTTACAAAACAGATGTGCGCTGGCTTACTTTAAAAAATAAAGCTAGTAAAGGTATAGAGATTATTGGAGAACAACCATTAGGCTTTAGTGCTTTACATATGGCTACTGAAACTTTGGACGGGGGTGAAACCAAATCTCAAACGCACCCCACCGATATTGTTGTAGAAAAAGACAAAATTTATTTACATATAGATTTAAAACAGCGAGGTGTTGGGGGCGATGACAGTTGGGGAGCATATCCACATAAGCAATACCGTTTGCATGAAAATAAATATTCATATAATTACCAGATTAAGCTAATAGATTAATAGATGAAAAAAACTCACTTATTACAATTTTGCTAACTAATAAAACCGAAACGATATGACATAAAATCAACTTTATAACAACTACATTGTAATATTTATTTCCAGAATTAGGAAAGACATATTCAAAGAATAAACTAAACAAAATAAACTAAATATGATAAAACTAATTAAAATGAGGAAAGTCTTTTTTTCTTGTCCGGAGTTTGACTATAGATTTAAATTAGTAATGCTTTTATTGTGCATTACTGCTTATCAAGTTCAAGCTTCTGAAGAAAAAAATGTAGATTTTAAAAATGAAATTCAAAAGAGAACTATTACAGGAGTCGTTAAGGATGTAACAGGCATGGTACTTCCTGGAGCCAATGTTTTAGTTAAAGGAACCACAAACGGTGTTATGACCGACTTTGATGGTGAGTTTAAGTTGGATATCGAAGCTAGCGCAACTACCTTAGTGGTTTCTTATGTCGGTTTTGAATCGCAGGAAGTGACAATAGGTCAAAAATCAGTATTTTCTATTGTATTGAATGAGAGTAATGAGGCCTTAAAAGAAGTTGTTGTTGTAGGTTTTGGTACTCAGAAAAAAGCAAGTTTAGTAAGTTCTATTACTACAATTTCTCCAAAAGAACTAAAAGGACCTACAAGTAACCTAACCACTATGATGGCAGGTAGGGTAGCAGGTATGATTGCTTTTCAAAGGAGTGGTGAACCTGGGGCTGATAACTCAGATTTCTTTATTCGTGGATTAGGATCTTTTGGTTCTGGTAAAGTAAGTCCATTAATTTTGATAGATGGTATAGAATCAAGTTCTACAGATATGGCACGTTTGCAGCCAGATGATATTGAAAGTTTTTCGGTACTAAAAGATGCAGCAGCAGCGGCAGTTTATGGTGCTCGTGGTGCAAATGGCGTCGTGTTAATTACTACCAAAATGGGTAAAGCAGGAAAGACGCAATTCCAGTTGCGTAGTGAAACCAGAATATCTAGCAATACTAAAAATTTCAAGTTTGCAGATAATATAACCTATATGAATTTAGCTAATGAAGCGGCGTTAACAAGAGATCCCAAAGCATTTTTACCATACAACCAAAACAAAATTTATAGAACATCTATTGGTGATGATCCCTTATTGTATCCTAGTAATAACTGGATAGATGAATTGATTAAGGATTACACAGTCAACCAAGGCTTGAACATGAGTGCCCAAGGTGGTGGTGACATAGCTAGATATTATATTGCTGGAACTTATAATGTAGATAATGGCGTGCTGGACGTAGATCCAATTAACAACTTTAATAATAATATTAAGCTACGTAATTATTCCATCAGATCGAATTTAGATTTGAATTTAACGTCTACAACAAAAGGAATTGTGCGTGTATATGGGCAGTTTGATGATTATAACGGGCCTGTTGGAGGCGGTTCACGTTTATTTCAATTAGCATTGAGGTCTAATCCTGTAATGTTCCCTAAAATATATCCATCTAGTTACTTACCCTTTATAGAGCACCCCTTATTTGGTAGTGCTCAGGCTCAAACCGGTGGTAATGCAGGCTCGGATTTGTTAATAAACCCCTATGCAGAAATGGTGAGGGGGTACCAAACAAGTAAGGCCTCTACCATACAGGCTCAAGTTGAGTTGAAGCAAGACTTCAATTTTATTGCTGAAGGATTATCCGCAAGGGCTATGGGGTATGTAAGACGTTATTCTTCCTTTCAAGTTTCAAGAGCTTATAATCCTTTTTATTACCAAGGTTATATCAGCCCTTCTACAGGAGAACTTGATATTAGTGTTTTGAATGAGGGTGGCCAGGGAAGTGTAGGGGTTACAGGTACCGAGTACCTTAATTATAGTGAAGGTGGAAAAAATTTGGATTCTCGTATTTATTTAGAAACAGCAGTTAATTACAGTAGGACGTTTAATGAAAAGCATGATGTTTCGGGCATGTTGGTTAATGTATTACAAAGCTATGAACGAGGCAATGCAGGTAGCGTACAATCTTCATTACCACAAAGAAACCACAGTTTTTCGGGTAGGTTTACCTATGGTTATGATGATACTTATATGTTTGAGTTTAACTTTGGGTATAACGGGTCAGAACGTTTTGCAAAAGGAAGCAGATATGGATATTTCCCATCATTAGGGTTTGCATATCGTGTTTCAAATGAAGATTACTGGAGTTCGCTTAAAGATGTGGTTAGTGATTTTAAAATCCGTTTTACCCATGGTCTTGTTGGTAACGATGCTATCGGGGATGTAAATGACCGTTTCTTTTATTTGTCTAATGTAAATCTCAACAATGGAACTTATGGTTCAACCTTTGGAGAGCAATTTGGATATTCTAGGCCAGGTGTTTTTATAAACCGTTATGCCAATTATAATATTGGTTGGGAAGAGTCTAAACAAACCAATCTTGGTCTTGATTTAGAACTTTTTAATTCATTAAATATAGTCATTGACGCTTTTAAGCAAAATCGAACTAATATTTTAGAAGTAAGATCTAATATTGGTGCAACATTAGGACTTACAGCTATTCCTTCTACAAATTTTGGAGAAATGGAAAGCAAAGGTCTAGACGGAACCATAACATACAATAAGTCTTTTAATGAAGATTGGTATACCCAATTACGTGGAAACTTTACATATGCTACAAGTGAAATTTTAGTAAAAGATGAAGTGTCATATCCAGATGAGTTGGCGTATCGTTCTGCAATTGGAAACAGTGCAGCTCAAGGTTATGGCTATATAGCAGAACGTTTATTTATAGACCATGAGGAAACACTAAATTCTCCAACACAATTTGGTGAATATACAGGGGGAGATATTAAGTACCGTGATGTAAACGGTGATGGTCAAATTACTGAAAATGATATGGTGCCTATAGGATATCCAACAGTTCCGGAAATTGTTTACGGTTTTGGTGGTACGGTTGGTTATAAAAATTTTGATTTTAGTGTCTTTTTCCAAGGCGCGGCTAGAACATCCTTTTTTATAAACCCAAATAATATATCTCCTTTTGTTACTGGTTATGTGGTTGACGGAAATGGCAGACCCGTTGCAGATGGTTTGGGGCAAAATGGATTGTTGAGTGTCATTGCAGAAGACCATTGGTCTGAGGCTAATAGAGATTCTTATGCTTTTTGGCCGCGTTTAAGTGACACCTATATTGAGAATAATAACCAACCATCAACCTGGTGGATGCGAGATGGTTCTTTCTTAAGATTAAAAACTATTGAAGCAGGTTATAATTTTCCAGAGTCTTTGGTCTCTAAAATAGGGATGCAATCTGCCAGACTTTATTTTAGTGGGAATAATTTAGCGGTTTGGAGTAAATTTAGATTATGGGATCCAGAAATGGGAGGTAATGGTTTAGGCTATCCAATTCAGTCTGTGTACAATCTAGGTTTAAAAGTTGATTTTTAAAAAAATAGATATGAAAAACATAAAGAAAATAATATTAATAAAAGGTTTTCAGAAACTTCATAAAGTATTTGGAATGACCTTAATGATTTTTTGCCTTTTTGGTTTAGAATCATGTGAAGATAGTTTTTTAGAAGTTGTTCCAGATAATGTAGTAACCATCGATCAAGCATTTAATTTAAGAAATGAGGCGGAGAAGTATTTGTTTACATGTTATGCTTATTTGCCCAAAAATGGTGATGCCCTCTATAATATAGGTTTTTTGGCCGGTAATGAAACTTGGATTGCACCAAATGATGCGGCTTTAAACAGTTATGCTTTTGACATAGCTAGAGGTTTGCAAAGAACATCAAATCCTTATATGGATGCTTGGGAAGGACGCTATCAAGGTGCAGGACCAGGTGATTTATACCCCATGTATGATGGTATCAGGCATTGTAATGTTTTTATAGAAAATATGGAAGACCGTAGTAATGTACCTGATATTAGTGAAGCGGAACGTTTAAGATGGATTGCAGAAGCTAAATTCTTAAAAGCCTATTATCACTATTATCTCATGCGTATGTATGGATCAATTCCTATCATTCGTAAGGTAATTCCTGTAGATGCTTCAGAAAATGAATTACAGGTGGCTAGAGATCCTATTGATGAAAGTGTAGATTATTTGGTGTCTTTGTTAGATGAAGCTGCAGCTAACCTGCCGCCTCAAATTTATGATACTCAAGATGAGTTGGGAAGGGTAACCAGACAAACGGCCTTAGGTATTAAGGGTGAGCTGTTGTTGATGGCAGCTAGTCCGTTGTTTAACGGCAACACAGACATGGCGGGTTTTACCAACAAAGATGGTACGGCATTGTTTAATACGACCTACGACGAATCAAAATGGCAACGGGCAGCAGAAGCTCTTAAAATAGCCATTGATGTGGCTGAAGCAAACGGACATAAAATTTATTACAAAAACGATTTTACGTTTGATATATCACAAACATCTAAAACAAAAATCAATATTAGGCAAGCCATATGCGAACCTTTTAATGATGAGGTCATATGGTCTAATACCAACAGTCGTACTTGGCAGTTACAACGTATTTGTATGATGCCTCTTTCTGTTGTGGTTCCACAGAGAAACGCCAGAGAAATATTTTCGCCAACTATTGGGTCGGCTTCAAAATTTTATACAAAAAATGGCGTGCCAATAGAAGAAGACAAAACATTAGATTTTTCTGATATTACCAAAATTAGAGAGGCAGGTTCCGAAGATGCATTAAACATTTTGGAAGGTTACAGAACTTCAATTTTAAATTTTGATAGGGAACCGCGTTTTTACGCCGATTTAGGTTTTGATGGTGCTATTTTTTATAAAGCAGATAGTAATGCCGATGAAACCAAATTTCATATTGAGTCTAAATTTAAAGATTACGCTGGTAGTTTTGATGCCTTCGATTTTAATATATCAGGTTATTTTATTAAAAAACTGGTTAATTGGGAGCAGACTTTTAATAGTGATGGAGGTTCATCTTATAAAGACTATGCGTGGCCAGAGTTACGATTGGCAGATTTATATTTGATGTATGCCGAAGCCTTAAACGAAGTGCAAGGGCCAACAGCAGAAGTGTTACAGTATGTTGACGCTATTCGTACAAGAGCAGGTTTAGAAGGCGTAGCTACATCGTGGCAAAATTACTCCCTAACCCCAAATAAATACACAACCAAAGATGGTATGCGTGAAATTATTCATAGAGAGCGCACCATCGAGTTGGCTTATGAGGGCAAGAATTATTGGGATATTAGACGTTGGAAAAAAGCAACCAGAGAGTTTAATCAGCCTATAAAGGGATGGAATGTATTTGCTTCGACAGAAGCCACTTATTATCAGGTCTTAACATTGTATCAACAAAGGTTTGTAGCGCCAAGAGACTATTTTTGGCCAATTTATGATAGAACATTAATTCAAAACCCTAACTTGGTTCAAAGTCCAGGTTGGTAAAATATAAAATAATTATGAAACGAAAATTAATACAATCCGCTTGGATTATCGTATGGTCTCTTATCGTAACTGTGTTTAGTTGCGAAGAAGAGATTGGACCAACTCCATTAGAGAATAATACCACCCCTCCAGGGGAAGTAGAGAATGTTTCGGTAGAGAATTTACCAGGAAAAGTAAGACTGGAGTATACCTTGCCAGATGATGACGACTTGTTGTATATCGTAGCACGTTATACCTTGGAAAATGGCACTGAGATGGAGGTTAAAGCGTCATATTATCAAAATTCCATGCTATTGGAAGGTTTTAAAGGCCTTTCCCAAAGAGAGGTGAGCATCTATGCTGTGAACAGAAGCGAAACCGAATCGGCTCCCGTAACAGTTACGGTAGATCCACTTGAAGCTCCTATATTTGATATTTATAGATCCATTGAAACGAGTCCTGATTTTGGTGGCATGCGCATAAAAGCAGAAAACTCTACAGAAGAGGATATAGCTTTATTGGTAATGCAAAAAAATCTTCAAGGCGATTGGGAACCGCTTTCAACAAGTATTTATACATCTGCTAGTGAGATTGCTCAAAGTTTAAGAGGGTTTGATACCATTCCACAAGATTTTGCACTAGTAGTAAGAGATAGATGGCTAAATGTAACCGATACATTGTTTACTCAAATCAAACCGCTTTATGAAGTGTTAATGCCAAGGGAACAAATGAATCCGCTTACCTTACCTAACGATGCCGAATTAATTGCATCACATACAGAAGTGCGAGATTTGTTTAATGGTGGGACTTTAGAATGGTACGACTCGTTTTTTACTAGTAGAACTATAGATGTAGGGCCTCATCTGGTTACTTGGGATATTGGAAAGATGACCAAATTAAGCCGTTTACACATTTGGCAATTTTCCGAACCTATTGGAGGGCAACGCTTGTATTATTACTTAGGAGCCATGAAAAGTTTTAGGATTTGGGGTGCAAATGAACTCAATAACGGTGACTTGTCTGGGTGGACACTTATGGGCGAGTATGAAATAACCAAACCATCAGGATTACCTTATGGACAAGAAGACAATAACGATTTAGTGGCAGCACAGGACGGAGCAGATTACGAAATTTCTATAGAAAAGCCTGCGGTACGTTATCTTAGAATAGAGTGTCTGGAAAATTGGGCAGGTGGTGAATATATGGCAGTATCTGAAGTCCAAGTGTATGGTAATCCAAATTTATAAAACGAACATGATGAAAAATTTTAGAAATATATTTATAGCAGTTTTTGCTATCAGTGCAGTTTTAGGAATATATTCCTGTACAGATGATAAAGAGTATCTTAAATTTGCTGAAGGGGGGGAGATTTCATATACGGCCGCTATCGATTCATTGAAAATATTTCCTGGGCAAAATCGGGTTAAAGTTCAAGGGCTTATTATAGGAGATCCTAAAGTTACCGAAGTACGCATATATTGGAATTCTAATAAAGATTCTGTTTCGGTTCCGGTAAATAGAACGGCTAACATCGATATGGTTTCAACTATCGTAGATGGACTAGAAGAGAACATTTATAATTTTGTCGTTAAGACTTTTGACGCAGAAGGCAATAGTTCCATATCGGTTTCCCAAACAGCAGAGGTTTATGGAGATCGATATATAGCTTCACTTTTAAATAGACCCTTAGTTAGTAATGTGCTTGTAGATAGTAAGCTCATAATTAATTTTGCTGAAATGGACTTAAGTTCTGGGGTTTTAGGTTCTGAGGTCGAATATACAACGACCTCTGGTTCATTAAATACAGTATCTGTAAATATTGAAGAATCTAGTGTAGAAATTTTAGATTTTGAAAGTGGGTCAACATATAGATACCGTACGGCATTTATTCCAGATGAAGAATCAATTGATAATTTTTATACTGATTATCAGAATGTCAAACCAATACCAACTCCCATTTTAGGAAATGCAGCTGTACCTTTTATAGCTTCAGCTACAAGTGGGAGATGGGGAAATCTTGCAGAACCATGGATAACAAATGATGCAGCCAAAAACCACGGTGGTTATGGTGGCTGGGATGAGTGGAATGGCAATATTTTTAATTTAGAATCGGGCTGGGGTGCTCCAGCAATTACAAACGGTAAAGTATATCAAGTTGTTACAGCAGAACCTGCCACATATCAGTTAAAAGTTGCATTGCGAGATACCAATCATGCCGCAGCCGATGTAGGCGGTGCTTATTTTGTAATAGTAAAAGGCAACGGAGGATTGCCAAACGTTGAAGATCTTACTACGGCTCCTGAAGTCTTAGCCTATAAAAGAATCTTGGCAACATCTAGTTTAAATTATATTGTTGAATTTACGGTTGATGAAACAACCGATATTTCAGTAGGATTATTGACCACCCAAGCAGGTGGCAATCCAGGACGATTTGCTAATATTAAATCGTGGGAAATAGTTGTAGTAGAGTAGGTTTTAGTTTAGTTTTTTAAGAGAAGAAAATGCACTTGTATTTTCTTCTCTTTTTATTAAGAATTAAATTTTCAAAGAAATGAAGTTGTCTTGTTATTTAGTTCATTAAGTATAGCCATTTCATCAGTTGTGAAAGCTAACATATCGATGATGAAAATATTCAGGTTAAAATATATATAGGTGATGAATTGAAATTTTCCGAAGTCAAGGATTTTTCCAACCAACCATTTTGGTTAATAATAAATATGCGAATGGAAAGAGCTAATGGTTCAACTATTAAAAGTTCAATTGTAATAACTAATCAATAGTATTTCCAAGCTAAAAATATTTTTTAGCAACGACCCTGCTAAATAGACATAATTTAATAAATAAAAATATAAAAGATGAAGAACTATAATATACACACAAAATTATTAATACTAGTCATACTAATTGTTTATAACTGTTCTTCTGAAAATACAACAGATGAAAAGAACGTTATTGAAGAGCCTAAACCTACGGTTGAATTACCTACCCTAGAAACCAATGAGGCTCAAGATATAGATGCAATTAGGGCTACCATATGGGGTAATCTAACAAATGATGGGGGAAGTAGTGTTACTGAACGTGGTGTTTGCTATGGATTAAATGAAAACCCTACATATAGTGACACAAAACAAATACCAACCGTTACAAAGGGATCGGGTGAGTTTAAAGTTGATATATCCAATCTTGAGGCGGGATTAGTTTATTATGCGAGGGCTTATGCCGTTAATGGAAAAGGTGTTGGTTATGGTAATCAAGTAAGTTTTAAAACTTTAGAGATAAATGTGCCAATACTCAACATAAGAGAAGTAAAAGTAGCTGGGGCACATGATCTTTTTATTGATATAGATTTAACAGAAAACGGAGATTTAAGCATTGATGAAGTAGGTGTTGTTTTTAGTACGCATGAAGCACCTACTATTGAAGATAACAAAATAGTTAGAGACGAAGTTGAATCTAGTTTTAAACAGCGAATTTCTAATTTGGAACCTGAAACCTTGTATTATATTAGACCATACGCTATAACTTCAAAAGGTGTTTCATATAGCGACCAAATAAGCATGCGTACCATTAAAAAAGGAAATTTTACTTGGTATTTTTGGAATGAAGACCCCAACGCCGATGCAGAAACAAAGGCTACTTATGCTCGTATTAGAGCTGCTTTTGACGAAGCCACGGAATACTACAATAATTTTACTTCTATAGAAAAGCATGTCAATGTTAATTATTCACCAGGCACGCCAACTGCAGACGCAAACTTTGATGGGTGGATAAATATGGGAGCAAATTCCAGTTACCAAAAAACAGGTACAGCTATGCATGAAATGGCGCATACAGTAGGTGTGGGAACACACGCAAAATACTGGGAATTAATGCAAGGTAGTTGGCAAGGTACACGAGCAAATGACATTTTAAAAATGATGGACAATAATCCAAATGGGCAAATATCAGGAGATGCAACCCATTTTTGGCCTTATGGAATTAATGGTGCCCATGAAGATACTGGCGATCCGATGCTTTATATTAAGCATGCCTTGATTATACAAGGAATGAAAACGGATGGATTACCAAGTAATTAGAAATTAATGCCATTATTATGGGTTTAACTTTAAAAAGAATTTTTTTAATAGTTTTTATTCAATGCTATTCATCTGTTTTTGGCCAGATGTCATTCGGTAATTCAAAAAAGATAAATGAAGATTGGAAGTTCATTCTTCAAGAAAATGAACAATTTAAGCAACCTACATATAACACTGATGTGTGGGAAACAGTTAATATACCGCATGATTGGAGTATAAAACAACAGTTAAACCCTACTTTGGCAAGCGCAACAGGCTATCTGCCAGGTGGTATTGCTTGGTACAGAAAAATTATACATGTTCCATTAGAAAAGGATGGGCAAAAAGTGTACTTATATTTTGAAGGTGTTTATAATAGAAGTGAGGTATTTATTAATGGCAAATCTTTAGGAAAACGTCCTAATGGATATATTTCTTTTGCATACGATGCTACACCTTATATTAAGTATGGTGAAGATAATACAATTGCTGTACGAGTTGACCATAGTAAAAGTGCCGATTCGCGTTGGTACACCGGATCGGGTATTTACCGTAATGTTTGGTTAGTATATTCAAATCCGGTGCATATAGCACAATGGGGTGTATATGCATATCCTGAAGTTGAAGAACACTTAGGAACACTAAATGTTGAAGTCGAATTAGCAAACGAATCTGGTATTAAAGCAAGCTTAGTAGTAGTTAATGAGTTAATTACAAATGGTGGAATAACAGTAGCTAAAAGCTCAAACAGAATTAAAATAGCTTCAAACGAATTAGCGAAGATTTCAACCAAATTAAAAGTTAACAATCCTAAATTATGGAGTATAGATGTGCCAAATTTATACCAACTTAAAACAAAGGTGTTTAAAGATGGTAAGGTAATAGACCAATCTATTACACAAACAGGGTTTCGTAAGTTTACTTTTGATGCCAATAAAGGATTTGCACTTAACAATACTTGGATGAAAATAAAAGGTGTATGTCTTCATCATGATGCAGGTGTTTTAGGTTCGGCAGTACCACGGGAAGTTTGGGAAACCAGATTACAAACCTTGAAAGACATAGGTGTTAATGCCATAAGAACGAGCCATAATCCACAAGCACCGGATTTTTATGAACTTTGCGACGAATTAGGCTTATTGGTTTTAAATGAAGCGTACGATGAATGGGAATTTCCTAAACGTAAATGGTTGGAAGGCTGGAACCAAGGAATACCAGGATACGAAGGCAGTTATGATATTTTTGCCGATTGGGCTGAAAAAGATCTAGAAGACATGGTGCGTCGAGATAGGAATCACCTGTCTGTTTTTGCATGGAGTATCGGTAATGAGGTCGATTATCCTAACGACCCATATTCGCACCCTGTTTTAGATGGCGGCGGTGGTACAGGGTTTTCACAAGCGATGTATGGTGGTTATAAAAAAGAAGCACCAGATGCTATGCGTCTTGGAGCTATTGCAAAACGTTTGGTTGCAGCAGTAAAAAAATATGATAGATCACGTCCTGCTACAGCTGGTTTAGCAGGAGTAGCTATGTCTAACGAAACGGAATACCCAGAAACTTTAGACATTACAGGGTATAATTATACCGAAAGTAAATACCAATCAGATCATGGGAAATACCCTAACCGTATCATTTATGGTAGTGAAAATAGGCACGATATCGAAGCGTGGTTGGCCGTAAAAAACAATGAACATATTTTTGGGCAGTTTTTATGGACAGGTATCGATTATCTTGGAGAATCTGGTAGGTGGCCTTCAAGAGGGTTTTATTCAGGATTATTGGATTTTTCAGGAAACATAAAACCAAGAGGCTATTTTAGGCAATCACTTTGGTCTAAAAAACCAATGATATACATAGGGACCTATATTTCAAATAGAAGAAATGATGGAGAATTATCTATGGATGCATGGCCATCATGGAACTATCGAGAAGGTCAACTAATAAAAGTGGTTTGTTATACCAATGCATCTAAAGCACGTCTGGAATTAAATGGTGAAATTATTGGAGAAGAAAAAAACTATAATCCGGAAACGGGAATTATTTCATGGGATATTCCATATCAATCAGGAAAATTGGAGGCAATAGGTATTAATGATGATGGTAAAGAAGCGAGCCACTATACAATAAGTTCATCAAAAAGACCATATGCTCTAACAGTTAAAGTTGAAAAAAATATTATAAGTAAAGATAAAGGAGTTGTTCAATTAATGGTGGAGGTTGTAGATGAAAATGACGTACCTGTTATGCACTCCGATGATGAAATAACATGTAGTATAAGTGGCCCAGCTAAATTGTTAGGAATGGAAGCCGGTAATAATAGTGATATGACCGATTACACAGATAATAAGCAACGGGTTTTTCATGGTAAAATTTTAACCTATATACAGGCAACAGGTGAAAGTGAGCCAATTGAAGTGAAATTTACAAGTCCTTGGTTAAAACCAGTCAGTGTTGTGTTAGAAGTAAAATAGATTTTAGTACATGGCAAAAATAAAAGTGTGTCACATTGAGCGCAGTCGAAATGCAATTAAAAGCATTTTTTCCAATGTCTTCGACTGTGCTCAGACTGACATCTGAATATATTTGAATTTTTGACATGTACTAAAAAAATAAATAGTTATTACAAGTTAAGATGAGCCATCCATGCTAAAAATATTCTTAACACACAGGAGCTTGATTATGGATGCACCATCTGACCGATAAAAAACAATAAAATAAACAGATGAACCATCCATGCTAAAAATATTCTTAACACACAGGAGCATGATTATGGATGCACCATCTGACCGATAAAAAACAATAAAATAAACAGATGAACCATCCATGCTAAAAATATTCTTAACACACAGGAGCATGATTATGGATGCACCATCTGACCAATAAAAAACAATAAAATAAACAGATGAAACAATCCATGAGGACTAAGTCCATACATGCGAGTATGATTATCTAAGGTGTGTTCATGTGAATATTGAAAAAACAATAAATAAACGAGTTCAATATGTGCACATGAAAAAAGGAGGCCATAAATCAATAAAATAGAATTAATATAAAATAGTATCTATAATAATCTTTATATTTGATAAGTGTTGTTTATACGTTTATAAAATATGTTTTCATTTTTTTTAAATAAGTAATGAAACCATAGCAATTCATTGAACTCATCTTGACTTATTTGCTTCAACCAAAAAAATCAAGATGAGTTCATTATATACCAAAGAACTAAACAATAATAACTATAACATTTAGAAATGAAACTAATGAAATCATCAGTCTACAGGCTTATTTTAATGTGCTTTACAGTAGCAATTTTGTTTTCTTGTAAAGAAGTTAAATACACTAATTATCTATTTACCTATTTCACTGGAAATGAGCATGGAGAAGAAGCCATCCGTTATGCCTTGAGTAGCAATGGTTACAATTATTATGCGCTTAATAACAATCAACCTATAATAGATTCAAAAAGAATAAGCTCTTCTGGAGGTGTGAGAGACCCTCACATTTTACGTGGTGCAGATGGAAAAACGTTTTATATGGTGGTTACAGATTTGTATGTAACAGAACAAGGTTGGAACAACTATGCCATGATTTTAATGAAATCAACAGATTTGATTAATTGGTCGTCAAGCATTATAAACATCCCTGAAACATATCCGCAGGAATATGGTGATATTAAGCGTGTTTGGGCACCACAAACCATTTACGATAAAACAACCAATCAGTACATGATTTACTGGTCTATGCTAGGAGATACAGGACCAGATATTATTTACTACGCTTACGCAAATAAAGATTTTACAGGATTAGCAACTACCCCAAAACAATTGTTTTATAGCCCATCAAACAGTGCCTGTATAGATGGTGATATTATTTATAATGATGGGAAGTATCACCTATTTTTTAAGAACGAAAGTGCTGGAGGAGGTATTAGGCAAGCGGTATCTGATAAAATAAATGAAGGTTATGTTCAGTTAGATGGTTTTTTCGATCAAACAGATGCGGCAGTAGAAGGCTCTGGAATTTTTAAGTTGATTGATTCAGATGAATATATTTTAATGTACGATATGTACACATCAGGAAAATATCAGTTTACTAAAACAAAAGATTTGCAAAACTTTACTATTGTAGATGATGAAATTTCTATGAATTTCCATCCAAGGCATGGTACCGTAATTCCTATTACAGAAGAAGAAACTCAGGCTTTAATTCAAAAATGGGGCTTGTTGGATAAAAGTGCCTTTGTAAATTTTAATTCTGATGCCGTTAGGAAACATAATGTTGATATAAATGACGAATCAGGTACAATGTACATTCCTGTAAAATTGGGAACAGACATAACAAATTTAGACCTAAAAATTCAAACGGTGCCGTGGGTTAATCTAAAAACCACAGGAGTACAGGATTTTTCAAAAGGTGCTGTAGATTATGTTGTTGAATCAGCAGGAAAATCAAAAACGTACAAAGTTTCGGTTCATGAGGATAACAATCCTGTTTTAAGTGGGTTTTATGCCGATCCGGAAATTATTTATTCCCATAAAAATAACAAATACTACATCTATCCAACAAGTGATGGTTTTACAGGGTGGTCCGGTACGTATTTTAAAACATTCTCATCACCAGATTTAATTAATTGGACAGATGAAGGTGTGATCCTTGACTTAAAAAAGGATGTAAGTTGGGCAGACAGAAATGCCTGGGCGCCTTGTTCTATTGAAAAGAAAATTAATGGTGCTTATAAATATTTTTATTATTTCACGGCAGCACAGAAAATAGGGGTAGCAGTATCAGACAATCCAACAGGCCCTTTTGTAGATTCTGGAGAACCATTGATTTCAGAAAGACCAGAAGGAGCTAAAGGCGGTCAAGAAATAGACCCAGATATTTTTACTGATCCAGTGTCTGGGAAAAGCTATCTGTACTGGGGCAATGGCCACATGGCGTGTGTTGAGTTAAATGACGATATGGTCTCTATGAAGCCAAACACCTTAAAACTTTTAAATCCAGATAACACTTTTAGGGAAGGTACCGAGGTTTTTTATAGAAACGGAAAATACTACTTTATGTGGTCTGAAGACGATACAAGAAGTCCAAACTATAGAGTAAGATATGCCACTTCAGATGCTCCAACAGGGCCATTAAATATTCCAGAAAATAACATTGTAATAGAAAAAAGACCAGAAGATGGCATTTACGGTACTGGGCACAATAGTGTGATACAAACACCAGATACCGATACATGGCATATTGTCTACCACCGTTTTAACAGGCCTAACGGTATTACAATGGGAAGAGCTGCAGGGTTTAACAGGGAAGTCTGTATAGATAAATTGGAATTTAATGCCGATGGAAGTATCAAGCCTGTAAAACCAACGGTGTCTGGAATAAAATCAATAGAATAAGTTTATGAAAAAAGTAATTTTAAGTATAATTGCATTAAGTTTTGTTCTATTCACTTCATTCTCCAATGAAAAAAAGTATGTAAAATCAGAAAACGGAATCATTGCAACCGTTGGAGAAACCAAGATCCAAATTCAATTTTATTCATCTTCAATTGTAAGGGTGTTAAAGTCCCCTTCCGGTTCTAATTTAAAGAAAGAATCGCTCACAGTCATTAAGCCGTTAGAAGATCTAAAACTAAAGATATCAAACAAGAAAGATATTATTGTTTTAAAATCAAAAGACATAAAAGTTCAGTTAAATTTAAAAACAGGAGAGGTTTTGTACGAAGACTTGAAAGGCAATAGTCTGTTAAGTGAGCAAAGCGTGGAAAATCAATTTACACCTTTCAATGATGCAGGGAAACAAAGCTATATGGTAAAGCAATCGTTTCAGCTTGCCGCAGATGAGGCCATATATGGTTTAGGGCAATTACAAAATGGTAAGCTCAAGCAAAACAACCAAGAGGTCACGTTAAAAAACAGCAACCATAATATTACTATACCATATTTTTATTCTATAAAGGGTTACAGCGTTTTTTGGGATAATTATGCTGAGACAAAGTTTGTGGATTCTGACCAAGAAACATCGTTTGAATCCTTGGGAGATTGTGTTGATTATTATTTTATGTATGGAAAAGGAGGCGCAGGAGCCATAACTAAAATGAGGGATTTAACAGGTCAGGCACCCATGTTTCCTTTATGGACCTATGGGTATTGGCAATCACGAGAGCGCTATAAAACCCAGGATGAACTATTAAGTGTCGTAAAAAAGTATAGAGATTTAGAAGTGCCTTTGGACGGTATTATCCAGGATTGGAGATATTGGGGAGAAGATAGCTTATGGAATGCCATGAAATGGGATGTCGATAGATTTCCAAACCCAAAAGAAATGGCTGATAAGGTGCACGCTATGAATGCCCATTTAATGGTAGTTGCATGGCCAGGTTTTGGACCGTTGACGGAACAATACGCTGTATTTAAAGATAAAGATATGCTGATTGATTTTGATACGTGGCCACCAAAGAGTGGTACAAAGCCATACGATGTTTACGACGCAGAAGCTAGGGATATTTATTGGAACTATTTAAATAAAGGGGTGTTTTCAAAAGGAACGGATGCTTGGTGGCTGGATTCCACAGAACCAGACCATATTAATGTGAAAGACAGTGATTTTGATCAACAAACAAAATTAGGATCCTACCGCTCAGTATCAAATGCATTTTCTTTAGAACACACAAAAGGTATCTATGAACACCAAAGAAAAACCACCGAAAGCAAAAGGGTATATATATTAACCAGGTCAGCATTTGCAGGGCAACAACGTCATGCAGCAAATTCATGGTCTGGCGATGTTCAATCCTCTTGGGATGCTTTAAGAGAACAAATTCCTGCTGCACTAAACTTCACCATATGTGGGATACCTTATTGGAATGCAGATATAGGAGGTTTTTTTGCAGGGAGACATCGTAAAGGAGGCGGTGTGGAAAATCCTGAGTTTAAAGAACTGTATGTGCGTTGGGCTCAGTTTGCAACCTTTACGCCTATGATGCGTTCACATGGTACAGGCTTGCCAAGAGAAATTTATCAATTTGGAAATAGAGGTGATTGGGCTTTTGATGCCATTGAAAAATCAATCAAATTAAGATATAGATTGTTGCCTTATTTGTATTCAACCGCTTGGAAAGTAACAAATCAATCCGATTCGTTCATGAAAGCACTTCCATTGGAATATCCAAAAGACGAAAAAACACTAAATATTGCAGATGAATATATTTTTGGAAGCTCATTTTTAGTTGCTCCCGTAATAAATCAAATGTATTCCAAAGGAAAAGACGAAAACATGGTTGAAGATTTTAGTGAAGTTAAAAATCGTTCGGTTTACTTGCCTGAATCAAATAACTGGATTGATTTCTGGACAGGAGAAACCATAAAAGGTGGTCAAGAAATAGTTAGGGAAACTCCTATAGATATCATGCCATTATATGTAAAAGCAGGTGCCATCATTCCTTGGGGACCAGAGGTACAATATGCGAATGAAAAAAATTGGGAATCTTTAGAAATACGGGTTTATCCAGGATCCGATTGCGAATTTACTTTATACAATGATGAAGGGGACAATTATAATTACGAAGAAGGAAAATATAGCACGATTAACTTTAAATGGGATGACAAGTCAAAAAAATTAACCATAGGAGAACAACAGGGAGATTATAAAGGTATCATAAAGCAATATGACTTTAAAATTGCTTTAGTCGGTAATGATAATGGAGTTGGTTTGGAGAGTTCAAAAAAATATGAATTAGTTTCCTATAGTGGCGCTCAAAAAACAATACATCTAACTGGAAAATAATGAAGTGGTTTAAACTTTTTTGATTGAAGCGAAAATCAGTCATTTTTTGTCCAATCGAAGCCTTTTTAGAGTTGCATAGCATTGCTACGGAAAGAAAAAAAGACGTAGAGTGGGCAAAAAAAGGCGATTTTTTAGCCAATTGAGAAAAGTTTAAACCACTTCAATAAATATTTTTTGGGAGCTTCCTGATTCTTTAAATACTTAAAATAAAAAACCATTCACAGGAAAAATGAAGAACTTAATAAGTATAAATCTATTCCTTGCTATAGTGGTTTTCTTTAATTGTAAATCATTAAGAGAAGGAATAAAAACCACTAAGGAAGAACCAAAGGATACGGGTGCTTATCTTATGGTATACTTTAAAGATGATGACCATAGTTTGCATATGGCATTAAGTACCGATGGCTATAGTTTTACCGATGTAAATCAAGGAAAAGCAGTGGTGTTAGGCGATACCATTGCAAGTCAACAAGGCATTCGAGACCCTCACATCTCTAGAGGACCAGATGGTGCTTTTTATATGGTAATGACCGATCTTCACATTTTTGGTAAAGAACAAGGTTTGCGAGACACCCAATGGGAAAGACCTGCTGAAAAATACGATTGGGGCAACAACCGTGGCTTCGTACTTATGAAATCGTACGACCTGATTCATTGGATACACAGTAATTTCCTGTTTGATGAAGCTTTCGAAGGTTATGAAGATATGGGTTGTGCCTGGGCGCCTCAAACGATTTACGATCCGAAGGAGAAAAAAATGATGGTGTATTTCACCATGAGAATGGGGCACGGGTTAACAAAAATGTATTATGCTTACGCCAATGAAGATTTTACAAAATTAATTACCGAACCTCAACTGTTGTTTGACTACCCAAATGAAAAGATTCAAGTGTTGGATGCCGATATAACGTCTTTACCAGATGGTCGTTATTGTATGATGTATGTCGCGCAGGAAAATCTAGGAGGTATAAAAATGGCGTTTTCAAACGAAATAAATAAGGGATATGGATACAATCCGGAATGGATTGATTCAGAACCAGGTTCTTGCGAAGCACCCAACGTATGGAAACGATTGGACAGCGAAACATGGGTGCTTATGTATGATATTTTCAGTATAAAACCACACAATTTTGGTTTTGTTGAAACTACGGATTTTAAAACCTTTAAAAATTTAGGGCATTTTAATAAAGGTGAAATGAAAACAACAAATTTCACGTCACCTAAGCACGGTGCTGTTATTCCTTTAACTACATTAGAAGCTATCCGGTTGTCAAACCATTGGGGAATGTCACCTTCATTTAAAAATGAAGAACCATGAAGAAACTAGTGTTAAAATCGGTTGTTTTATCAATAGTGTGTGTCTTTACCTTACAGGCACAAAATACGAATTTTGAAGGCTATCTATTTGCCTATTTTGAAGGTGCAGCAGAAAGCAGAAAAAGTGAAGAACAACTGCGTTTTGCAATCAGTGAAGATGCAATTAACTGGACGGCCTTAAATAATAACAAACCTATATTAAATTCAGACGACATTTCACAATCTGGAGGTATTCGCGACCCGCATATTTTAAGAGGCGAAGATAAAAACTCATATTACATGGTCGCTACCGATATGTCAACAGCATCAAATGGTTGGAAGGAAAATCCGGGAATCGTATTGTTGAAATCTGATAATCTAACTGAATGGAAACACCGTAAAATAAATTTGTCAAAAGATTATCCAGATAAATTTGCTGAAGCCTATTGGGTTTGGGCGCCGCAAACCATTTATGATCCTGTGGTCAAAAAATACCTAATTTATTTTACGGTAAAATTTAAAGATGATGATAAGTTAGATTTTTATAGTGCTTATGCCAACAAAGATTTTTCAGGATTCGAATCTGTTCCAGCATTAATGTACCGTGCTAAAGACGGCGCCATTGATGGTGATATTATTTATAAAGACGGAACGTATCATTTATTCTACAAGGGAAATACCAAAGATGAAAATGGTAAAGAAATTAAAAACGGGATAAAACAGGCAACCAGCAAATCGTTACAAGGACCGTGGAAGGAATCGTTTGAGTATCTTGATTCTTATGCCAATAATAAAACAACGGTTGAGGGATCTTCAGTTTTTAAGTTGAATAATTCTGAAGAATATATTTTAATGTACGATTTATATTCTAGTGGACGCTATGAGTTTCAGCGTAGTAAAGATTTATACAGTTTTACTCAAAAACCAGAATCCTTCACCAAAAATTTCCATCCAAGGCACGGAAGCGTTATAGAAATTACCAAGGAAGAATTAAACCGACTTAAAGACCAATGGGGAAATGTATCTGAAAAGCCAAGGCATTATAAGTCGCAAGGCAACCCCATTTTTACCCATAAATATACTGCCGATCCTGCCGCCCTTGTTGAAGATGATACCCTCTGGTTATATACAGGTCATGATTTCGAAGGTGGTCAAAAAGGCTATAAAATGAAAGATTGGTGTGTGTTTTCCACTACAGATATGCAAAACTGGACAGAGTTCCCCGTTCCGCTTAAAATTACAGATTTTCCATGGGCAACGAGTGGAGACGCTTATGCTGGTCATGTTATAGGGAAAAATGGAAAATATTATTGGTATATAAGTACCAATTGGAGTGGTATAGGAGTAGCAGTTTCCGATAAACCTGAAGGGCCATTTAAAGATGCTTTGGGAAAACCTTTATTAACGAATGAAGATTGTTTTGCCTCTTCACATTCATGGGCATGTATAGATCCTGCTATTTTTATTGATGATAACGGACAAACTTGGATTTTCTGGGGAAACAGACAATGTTACTATGCCAAACTAAAAGAGAATATGATTGAAATTGATGGTGAGGTAAAACAATTAAATTTTGAAGGTTTTGAATTTACGGAAGCCCCTTGGATACATAAACGTAAAGACAAATATTATTTAACTTACGCTACAGAATTCCCTGAAAAAATAGCCTATGCCATGGCCGATAGTATTGAAGGCCCTTATGAATACCAAGGCATTTTAAATGAAATAGCTGGGAATAGCAACACCAACCACCAGGCTATTGTTGAATTTAAAGGGCTATCATATTTTATATATCATAATGGAGGCATACAAACTGATGGTGGGAGCTATAGCCGATCGGTATGTATTGATAAACTGGAGTATAATAAAGAAGGAACTATAAAGCCGATCATAATGTCGACAACAGGAGTTAATAAATAAACAACTCCTATGGACTTGAAGTCCATAGTTTTGTTTGCAGACTTTTTGTCTGCAAGATTAGTTTGCGAAATTAATCGGTGAAATTTTACCGCAGATTCGCAAATTTTTAACATTTTAGGTAATCTGCGAATTTGCGGTAAAAATTTTTAGAACTAAAAGGGAAATGCACAAAAATGCATAGTTTTAACTATTTCTGTGACCAATAAACAGCTTACGAAGTATGAAATATCCATGATTAATTCTAATCATATTAGAGGATGGTTATTCGGATATTCATCTGACCTTAAAAAACAATATTATAAACTGATGAAACTAAGCAACGTATTCAAACTAATTGCTATCACTACGATTTTGGTAGCCTGTAAAAACAGTATAAAAAAAGAAATTGTTGTAACCGAAGCACTTAAAAAGGAGATGGGTTTTAAAGCATGGGCACAAACGCCGCCAATGGGCTGGAATAGTTGGGACTGCTATGGTCCTACGGTAACAGAAGATGAGGTAAAGGCAAACACAGATTATATGGCAGAAAAGCTAATGGGCTATGGCTGGGAATATGTTGTGGTCGATATTCGATGGTTTGTGGAGAATACAAAGCGCCATGGTTATAATCAAAGTGATC
This sequence comes from Mariniflexile sp. HMF6888, assembly GCF_044335535.1. NCBI lineage: Bacteria > Pseudomonadati > Bacteroidota > Flavobacteriia > Flavobacteriales > Flavobacteriaceae > Mariniflexile > Mariniflexile sp. HMF6888. The sequence continues at coordinate 96,609 of NZ_JBIQVZ010000006.1, forward strand.
CAATTTATGTAATGGACGAATACGGTCGTTATATGCCTGCAGTAAATAAGTTTCCGTCAGCAAAAAATGGAGATGGTTTTAAAGACTTAGCCGATTACGTACACAGTAAAGGCCTAAAATTTGGAATTCATATCATGCGAGGAATTCCAAAAACTGCAGTTGAAAATAAACTTCCCATAAAAGGAACCAATGGTATTACGGCAGATCAAATATATTCAACCGAAAACCAGTGTAAATGGTTAAAAGATAATTATACCATTGTAGCCAACAAACCTGGAGCTCAAGAATATTATAATTCTATTTTTGAGTTATATGCGAGTTGGGGTGTAGACTTTATTAAGATAGACGATTTGTCAGCACCAATTTATCACAAAGATGAAATTGAATTAATAAGAAAAGCTATTGATAACTGCGGACGTAATATAGTGTTAAGCACGTCCCCTGGCGAAACACCTGTAAATGCAGCAGGTCATGTAAGTGAACATGCCAATATGTGGCGTATGGTAAATGATGTTTGGGACAGTTGGTGGCATATTAAGCATTTAATGGAGGTAAGCCAAGATTGGTTCGATTATATTAAACCGGGTACTTGGCCAGATTGTGATATGATTCCTTTGGGAAGGTTAGCTATTAGAGGTGAGGTTGGAAAAGACCGTATGGCAAATTTAACCAAGGAGGAACAATATACGTTAATGACGTTTTTTACCATTTTTAAATCCCCGTTGTTTTTTGGAGGCGATTTACCTAGTAACGATGCGTTTACGCTGTCGTTGTTAACCAATAAAGAGGTGTTAAAAATGCATGCGGAAAGTACTAATGTGCGTAAACTGTATTTTGAAAATGAAAAATTAGCAATTACCTCAAAAAATGAAAAGGAAGGTGTGACTTATTTAGCATTATTCAATGTGTCAGATGCCTCATCACTTGATGTAGAAGTGAAATTATCAGATTTGGGCTTATCAGGAAAAGTTAAGATATCCAATATGTGGAAAGGCGAAGAAGTTGGTGAGTTTAATCATGTTTTTGCTCAAACGTTAGCCCCTCACGCCTCGGGATTATATAAAATTGAAGCTGTAAAATAAGTATAATAATTAGAAAATGATAGAAACCAAAACAGCAAAAGTTACTATAAAATCCGATTTAAGCGGTTCGGTGGGAGAAGGCAAGTTGTTATTTAAAGCAAGCGATTCGCCTTGGAGTCGCGAAAAAGATAGTAAAGGTAATGACAGACCAAATAAGGTAACCGACGGTCCTTTTTTGTTTAAAACAGGAACAGGACGTTTGGGAATGCTCTGGACAAGCTGGATTTACGATGTTTATGTACAAGGTGTTGCTTATTCTGAAAGTGGCACTTTAGATGGGCCTTGGATTCAAGAAAAAGACCCCATAACGCCACCAAATTTTGGTCATGGAATGCTGTTTAAAACTTTCGAAGGAAAAACATTAATGGCCATTCATAGCCATAAAAAGATAGGAGAAAAAACAATTAGAATCCCACATTTGTTTGAAGTAGACTTATCTGCTGATAAATTGGTAGTAGTAAAGCCTTTTATTCCCTAGTAAATCAATCATCTTGGGATGCTTTAAGAGAACAAATTCCTGTGAATTTACAGGGACGCCTTGGATATATAAACTCAAATATTACTTAACTTATGTGCTATGGGGTTTCCAGAAAAAATAGCCGATGCCATGGCAAATCACATTGAAGCACTTAATTCTATGAATACAATAAATAAAGATACTAAACAAATAACTTATAATTCAGAATATTCTGTGATGAAATACTCGCTTTAGAGTCTTTAAATAAATTCTATTATAATAAAAGGTCGGTACAATTTTGTACCGACCTTTTTAAGTTGTATATAATACGGATTGTGTATTATTTTATAAACTTTATGACTTGATTTTGGTTGTCAATAGTGGCATGTAAAATATAAGTGCCACTACTTAAATTAGAAACATCAATAGATTTTAAGTTTGATTTCCCAAAGCTGTCTTTTGATATTACAGTTCTTCCAAATACATCATAAATATTTAATTTAGAGACGTTAGAACTAGTGTCTATATTTAAAACATTTTTAGCAGGATTAGGATATACTCTCACGTTTAAGGTGTTTTTATTAGGGGAATCTACACTTAGGGTAGCCATATCGTATAACTCAAGGTTATCAATATGAACTTCTGATGCAAATGCATTTGTTACAAGATCAGCACTGTTAAAAGTAATTGAAAGATTAGTAGGATCAGCCCCAGTAGTAAAAGTATTTGAAATGGTTACCCAAGCATCTGAAGTATTTACCTCTATTAATGGGCTATTACTGTTGTCATCAAAGAAAGTATCAGCACCACCATTAATCAGTTTAAATGCGATATGACCACCTACAGTTTTCATTTTAGCTTGTAAACCGTACTGCGTATTAGGAGCAAAGGTAATACCATTAATGTCGAATGCACACCCGCCATTAGAATATGTGCCTTCTCCAGTTATAGTCAATAAAGCTGAGGTTGCACCACAAGCACCCTCGGCATCTACAGCAATAGTTACATCGCCCCAACCACCAAAGTTAGATCTATCCATAACAGTGGGGTCTGAGATTAAGTTAAGATTTGCGTCCAAAGGAGTAAAACAAGGAGAGTCAATTGAAGCAATGACATTAACATTGGCAGATGCATCATAACCACTAAAAATATTTATTTCTTGATTCATTATGTTTGCGCTCGCATCCCATGTGGCAGTCACCGTTGTAGGAGTAGATGCCGTAGCATAAGAAATACTGGCAATGTCCAATGAAATTCCTGTTGGTGCTATTAATGTAATGTCTTCGTTTAAGTTGTTGCCAGTAACTTCAAAAGTTAATTGGGTATTAGACTCATTAAATAATAATTTGGTTTTTGAAACAGTAAGTGCTGGCGCCTCTTGATCAAGGTCATAAATTTCAAAATTATCCAAATAGATTAAATCATCTATGGTAGAAGCTACAAAACCATCACAAGACATAAAGAGCAGTTTTACATTTCCGCTGGCATTGGCACCAGCCGTGATGGTTTGGTCAAATAGCACCCAACCTGTACCATTTGGAATCCCCACAAGGAACGCATCATCCGTAGGGTGGTTGTTTGTAGCAGCTAGGTCCCATATACCAGAAGGTAAGTGAAAATTAAAAGCGTTATCTGCAGCGGTTTCATTTTTAATATGGGCAATAATTTGATACCTATGGCCAGGTACAATAGCGATGCCGGAATCAAATTCTAATACACCACCGTCAGGCCAGCAATTACCTTTTAAAAACAAGCTTCCTGTCGTATCAGTACCACAAGAGTTTTCAGTTGATTTTGGATCAAAATTAGTCCATGCTTTGGCCCAGCCTGTTTGAGAAGCAAAATCGCCATCAAAAGAAGGGTTGGGCACTAGGTTGCTTCCCGAGGGATAGGTTGGAGAATAACAGTCTTGTGCATTTACGTTAAGCGTAAAGCTTAACAATAAAAGCATTGACAATGATAATAGCATTTTGGTAATTTTTTTCATTTTAATAAAGTTTTAATTAATATTTAGTTAGCGGGTAATAAATGTTTGCTTCACATTTGTTACTATGTAAAATTACATGCAATGCTTGAGTTTATTAAGGTATAAATCAGCCAAATAACGTGCACAAAATGTCCAATAATGGAAATTTTAAAATAATTCTAAAAAAAAGGAATCTTAGAATGGGTTAGATTATTTAATCTAAAGAATTCTTAGGGGCTTGCCCCAGGGTTTGCTTCGCCAGTTCGCTTTACTCGTGTCCGCTTCTACCTCTCCTTGAGGCTACGGTGTGCCCACATCTTTAAAACGCCACAGATTCACGAATTGTTTTTTGATGAATCATGCGGTCGGCGTGATAAATTCGTGAAATTTTCATATGTGAATATTTATTGTTTTTAAAAGGTCATATGGACACGAGCGATAGCGAACTGGCGAAGCAATCGCTTTAATCTTCATTGGTGTTTATCTCACAAATTTTATTCTCATTGGTGTTCGATGATTATCAATTGTTTTTCCGAATCATGGCGATTTCATGAATATTTTAAAAACACACACATCAAAATGAACATGCCTTACTGTTAAAAGTAAAAAAAGCACTAAAGATTACACGAATTCCAAGCCTGCAAAGGCTTGGAGGCTTTGGTAAAAGCAGAAATTTATGTATTCGTGGCAAATATTTGTGGGAACACCGTAGTTCCTTGAGGAGAAGTCAAAACTGTCAGGCAGTTTTGGGTGAGGTGTAAAAAATAAATATCGGTTTTTGTGCCTTTAGGACAATAGGAAACGAACAAAACCTGTACTGAGCCTAGTCGAAGTATACCTAGGCTCTGCGGGGATTGTTCGTTTTAAGAAATTTGTTTATTCTACTTGATACCTCGATGGCTCTGTTCGGGGTAGTTCATTTATGTTGTTTTATTGAAATTGACTAATCTTCATAATCAGTATTTGGTCTGTTTATATATTTTTCGTGCAGACACAGTGCCGTTTTCATAGAATTCCTTGATAATATAAAGTCCGTTTTTTAGATGTGTTATGTTGTCTCCCAAGAATTGTCCTGAAAAATTATAAATCTCTTGCTTAATGAGTTTTAAATTCTTAGGAAGGCTATTTTTAGTAAGACTTAAAGCCTTTTTTACATGGTCTAATATTACTGGTTCGATACCTTGACGTGTTGGTGTTATTTGAACAATAGTTCCATCAGGATTAAAACTTAATCGATCGATGCACACTTCTCTATGCGTTCCAGGATCTAATCCAATATAATCGGCATGAATACGATGGTAAACAATGTACCATTCATCCTTTCCCGGTATCTTAATAATTGAATTATGGCCTGTGCCATATATATCATTTTCAGGATCTTGAATGATAACAATAGGTTGGTTGGCAACATTTATAGGACCTGTTGGCGATGTTGAGGTGCCGTAGGCTACATGATAATTGGCCGAACCGGTGTCATCAACAGACCAGAGAAAATAGTACAATCCGTTTCTATAAAACACATGTGTGCCTTCTCGGTACGCATAGGTACTTAAGTTTCCGCCAGATGGCGTTATAACCGATGTAGTACCAGACTTAATGGAAACCATGTCGTCGTTAAGTTCGGCAACGGCCATAAAACCATTTCCGTAGTAGAGGTAATTTTTGCCAGAAATAGGATCTTCAAAAACATCGGCATCAATAAGTTGCCCACCATTAACACCAGATGGTAATTGTGAAATTAAAGGAGAACCCGAATCAATAAACGGTCCAGTAGGAGCGTTTGCTACGGCAACACCAATATTTTTGGTTCCAGCGTTTCCACTAAAGTAGAAAAAGTATTTATAGTTTCCGTTTATATTTTTTTCTATAATGGTGGGAGCCCAAGCGTTACCTGTAGCCCAAGGTACTTGGTTTGATTTTAAATCTAGAATTTCACCTTCATCCGTCCAGTTAACTAAATCGGGTGAAGAGAACACGTTAAAAGTATAGCTGCCCCAACCTGGAAATCCATCGGTAGTTGGATACATATAAAAGTTCCCTGTTTTTTCAGAATATAATATTTCTGGATCGGCATGAAAATTTGGAAGAACCGTATTGACTTCTACATGCACTGAAACCGAATATACAACGCTTATTCCGTTTTGGGTTAATTGATAGTTAATAGGGCCAGTACTAAAATCTTGAAGGCCTGTTGGTAAAATTTCTGTACCTGGTGATGCATACAATTCTGGTTCAAAGTTGGAAATATCTGTACCATAACTAACCGCTAATTTTATTGTTTTGTTAGTAGTGTTTAGATTAAATCCATTGTTTTTGATTCTTTTGTTATTGGCACCTTCAGGAGTAGGAGATAATGCCGTGCTTGGCCATTTAACAACAAGTCTTGCGGCTTCTTCATCTGATATGGATATGGTAGTACCATGGCGGGCACCAATATCATAATTATCTTGTACGAAACTAAAATCGGTAAGATTGGGGGCATTGCAAAATTGATAATGTCCATTGGTGTAGCAATCGTACATAAGTACCCATTGGTTTGTATTTATTAATCTAAAAGCCCCAGACCCTTCTACCGCTTTATTGGTTTGTTGGAGAGGAGGGGAAGGTATGCTCCATTGAGACCCTGGTGCCTCGCCTGTTGGAGCTGTAAGCGTTGGTGAGGTTACCTGACTGATACCTCCCAAGGCTTCATTTTTAAAGAACATATAATATAAATGATCAATCTCATTAAACACAATATCGCCATCAATTGTTGATGTTCCTCGGTCAAAAAGTAACTGTGGTGTGCCTACCAAATCGGTGAAATCTTCGTTAGCATAGCAATAATAAATTCTATCGTAAGGACTAGCAGCATCATCAGTCCATAAAGAAAAGTACACCATATATTTCCCTTCCAGTGGGTCATAAATAGTTTGTGGTGCCCAAACCCGTAATACATTGCCCCATTCGGCAGGCCACTTCGTTGGAAAATGTACAGTGGAATGTGTCCAATTGACCAAGTCGTTGGACTTAAGTAAAACCATACCCCGGTTGCTGCTCCAGCCTTCACTGGATTTCATATCAGTAACCACCATATAAAAGGTGTTTCCATCTTCGTTTCGTAAAATATGGGGGTCACGCACGCCTTTTTTTATGGAAATGGTATCAGAATTTATAATGGGTTGTCCGTCATTTAGTGGGGTGTAATTATAACCATCGTTACTTACTGCAAAACGAATTTGCTCTCCATTAGCATCGTTTCCCGTAAAATAGGAAAGTAAATATGAAGAACGATTTTCTTTTTCGGCAACCCAAACCTCGAAGGTACGGCTTGTTTTTTCATTTCCTTTTAGGAGTGTAGCTGTTAGAATGATACTTTTTTTTCCATTTCCAAACGGTGATAGTTGTTGTACCTGTCCAACGTGGTTTAAATAATCTGGAGCATCAGACGACCAAACCACCATAGAACCTTCTTGGGTAATTGTGGGTAAGTGGATAGATTCCCTAATGTTATTGGTATTACCTGTTATATTTAAATTAGCCAAATCCATTTGAATGCTTTCGGCATCGGAATATAATGGTAACACTGTAACATCAAACGCTTTAACGAACACCGAACCATTTAACTGTAAGGTCGCTGTGAGTACCAAATTTATGGGGCTAGAGCCAATAGGTGGGCGGGTTACTATACCATTTGAAGTAATAACGCCAGTGTTTGATGATGCCCAACTTACCGTAATACCATCGTTGAGGTTTGTTGGTAAAATTAAATTTGAATTTATGGCATCTGCATTTGGGATATGTAGTTCGCTAGCGGCTTCGGCCAGTAATATATCATTTAAAGTACTGTTAAGGGGGGTAATGGCTTCGGCAAGGGATGTGATTTCAGATGGGGTTAAGGCGCCATCGTAAATGATAAAATTATCATATTGAGCCATTTTAAGATATTTGTCCGTTGCATAGCACGAACGCCCTAAAAAATTGAAAGATGTGATGCCTACATCGCTTGGTGTGATAGATACAGAACCTTGTGCTTCAAGGTTGCCATCTATATAAATTTCACCTGCACCATTAAGTTGTGTATAGGTAAGGTTTATCCAACGCCCTTGGGGTAATGGCTGTTCAATAAAAATAGCTTCTTCGCCTTGCCAATGTGTTTTTGAAATAGCGTACCTAGAACTAATGGCACTAAAAAAAAGGTTGCCATTAGCTGTTGTGGCCATGTCTGTAGAATGGGCAAAAGTCCAAACAAAATTTCCGAAATTACTAATTTGATAATCGTTTGAAATAAACAAATTTGTAGAAATACTAAAGTTTTCCAATTGCGAAATATGGGTTCCAAAATAAGAACCAAAGTCAAAATAGCCATTATCATTGCCCAGGGATAAAACATAATTATCACCATAAGGAATTAATGTTGCACCATTTTCTAACGACCCCGAAAAATTGCCTGATACATCTTGGACAGAATCAAAATCGTATTGAACCAAAATAGTAGCTTGTCCGTTTAAATGAGAAGCAAAAAAAATAGAAAACGTAAAGAATAAAGTCTTAATAAATTTTAGTAAAAAATAATTCACAGTAATGCCTCTTTGGTTGGTTTTAGTTGGTTAATACAATGATAACAATCTATTTTATTTTAAAACATGGCTTTTTAAAGTTTGGACATTTCTTCCCCTTATAAATGCTATTTTGTACCCCTTTTGTGGAAATAGGTTTTATGAATTTTGGGTTAGCCATTTAGGTGTGAAATTTAGAGACTGTTTAAATTTTGTTTTTGGAATGTTTTATAGGGTATTTTTTTGTCAGACTAAGGTATTTTGAGATTCATAGCCATAGCTATGGACCGAAAAATAGCTGAAGTATGGCGGAAAAAGGCACATAAAAGAGCCAAAGGATAAAACTTAAACAGTCTCTTACTCCTAAAAAAAAACTAAACCCATCAAGATGTTAAAAAATTACTTATTTATATTACTTCTATGTGTATTGTCTTTTGACTTAAGTGCCCAATCACCTTTAACTATCTATACCGAAGAAAATTATGGAGGAGATTCCCAAGTCTATGAAATTGTTACAGCGTATAAAAATTTAGGAGCATTTGATAATACCATCAAGTCATTTAAACTGCAACAAGGTTACATGGCCACATTTGCAACAAGCTCTGACGGTACAGGATACAGCCGTGTTTTTATAGCTGAAGATGCCGATTTGGAAGTGCCGGTTATGCCCGCCTATTTACATGGTACTGTTTCCTTTATTAGAACCATGACCTGGCATCCAAATGTAACCAAAAGAGGCTGGTGTGGAACAGGAAACCCCATTGAAGATTTGGTAGCCACCAATAGCAGTTGGTTTTATAATTGGGATACGGGGGTTGCAACAACACCTTCTATAGAATATGTACCTATGAGGCATAACCTAAATTGGGCATCTTTTACGCCTGCCAACACTTACGATGGTTATACGCATTTTTTAGGATACAATGAACCAGATCGTCCAGATCAGGCCAACATGACGGTTCAACAATGTATAGATAATTGGAAATATTTTATGGAATCAGGTTTAAGAGTGGGTTCCGTAGCGACTTCAGATCCATTTAATGGCTATCTTGGTAACTTTATGGCTGCAGCAGAAGCAAAAAATTTACGAGTGGATTTTGTTGCCATTCACGCCTATTGGAATAAATCTGCTTCGCAATGGTCTGGTGATTTGGATTGGGTATGGAATAGTTTTAAACGCCCTATTTGGATTACTGAAGGCAATAAGGGGGCTAATTGGACAGGAAATAGTTTTCCTGATGGACCAAGCAAGTTAACCGATGCTAACGCAACCCATCATTTCAACAATATTAAGGGCATAATAGATGTGTTGGAAAGTAAGCCTTATGTAGAACGTTATTCGCTTTACAATTGGGTAGAGGATGGAAGGGCCTTTATTGTTAATATCGATGACGGTTTTAGGTCTAGAAATCCAGATTGGGAAAATTATGTTTGGTTGCAAGGAGCCATACAAAATCCCATAGCTACATGGGTGGATGCTAGTGGAGATACAGATTACAGAGTGCTTACACCTGCAGGGGAATATTATGCAGACCATACCTCAAACAAAGCATACAACTCCGCTACAGAGTATGTCCCCACCTGGACACCTATTAAAGAATCCTTAACATTTACAGCATCTGAAGATTTTCAGAGCCTCATTCTTAATTGGGAAGGAAAGAATGGGGAATTAGTTAACAAATACATTGTTCAAAGAAAAGCAGGATTTTCATGGACAACCATATATGATTCCAGTGATTACAATATTCTTAGCACTAGTGAGTCTATACCGACCCAATCTACAGAGTATCGTATTAAAGTAGTAGGAAAGGATAATGTAGAAAGTATATCGGTAAGTTATTTTTATGTACCACAATCTATTGCAGAGGCACCCAATGATTTAGCTGGTGAAGCCATTTCTGCTAAGAAAATAAATCTTAGTTGGTCTGCCGTAACCAATGCAGAGGCGTATAATATAAAACGAGCAACTACTGCTGGTGGAATCTATCAAACCATTGCTTCATATATTACAGGTTTAAATTACGTAGATTCCGGTTTAGAACCAGAAACCAGTTATTATTATAAAATTTCGTCTGTAAATACGGGAGGTGAAAGTGCCGACTCTTCACCAGAGGTTATGGTGACTACCAATGAGTTAGTGGCTCCAAGTGCCGTGACTAATATTTTGGTGGGTTCGGGTGATGCCCAAGTGAAACTGAAGTGGGATTTTATACCAGACTCACAATTTGATATTAAGCGTTCAGAATCAGAATCCGGTACTTTTACCACTATTGCCACAACAGATTTTGATGCTACACAGTATACCGATTTAACCGCTATTAACGGAACTACATATTACTATAAAATTTTAGCCTTTAATGATATGGGAGATAGCGGAGATTCGAATGCGGTTGTTTCAGAACCCGGTTTAGGACAACATCTTTATTATAACTTTAATGAAAGTACGGGAACCAATCCATTGGATAAGTGGGGGCTTAACTCGGGTACGATGATGGCATCGGTAGGTTGGAATACGGGCAAAGAAGGGAGTGGTATTGACTTAACGGGAGTATCTACTTCATATATGTCTATCGAAGATGGATTTTTGAAAGATGTCACCGACTTTACAATCTCCACTTGGGTGAAACTTGATGCGAGTTCTAATTGGATCCGTTTATTTGATTTTGGTACGGATACTAGCACCAGTATGTTTGTTACTCCCCAAAATGGAAGTACGGGAAAATACCGTTTTGCAATTAAACAAAATAATGGAGCCGAAGAACAGATAAATAGCGAAGTTAGTCCTGCTATTGGTGCATGGGTGCATGTGGCGGTAACTCTAGAGGGGAATGTAGGCATCATGTACATAGATGGTGTAGAAGTTGGCAGAAAAGAGGATTTTACCCTTAACCCAGCCCATTTGGGTATAACCACCCAAAATTATATTGGTAAATCACAGTATCCAGATCCTTATTTAAATGGTACCGTTGATGAGTTTAGAATATATAACCGTGCTTTGAGTTCTACTGAAATTACCAACTTAGTTAATACAACGCTCGATGTTGAGGATGCAGTACTGTCTTCAAAATCCGATTATATATTTTTCACTGTGGATAATACATTAAATGCAGTTTATCATGGTAAAGAAAAAGTTGATTATAGACTTTATTCTATAAGTGGGCAATTGGTGGCTAAAGGACAATTGGCTAGCAAAGGTGTAACTAATATGGGTAATTATACAAGTGGAATTTATGTTGTACAAATAGATGATAACATAAACGGCATACAGGCCATTAAGGTTTTGGTTAAATAATAATACTAAACTATATACTTTTACCGTACTTTAAGTTTGGTCAACCTAATACTACAATTTGGTTGGCCATTTTTAATCAGAATATATTTGGCTAATATATAGCCCTTTAAAGAACATTTTATCTCCCATTTTATCAAAGATTGTTTTCTAGATTTGATGAATTACAACAAGTTTTTTATGCACTTGTTATCAACTAAACTAAAATTAATTTATAATGAACAAAATTACTAGGTTATTATTGCTGGTATCAATATGCTTTTTTCAAATAAATTATATAAATGCGCAAATATCCAGTACGAGCGATAACTTGGTTGTCCAACCAATATCAGATAGGTCTATAGTTTATGATGTAGATGCCACAGGGGTTTCAAAACCTATTACTTGGGGACTGGATTTAGCTTGGCTTTCAGAGAGGAATATTCGTAGGGGCTTAGCGTTTATGGGAAGTGAAAATGTAGATGTGATACGGTCTTCATTTATACCTACAGACCCTTTGTTGAATGATGAAGAATTACAGGGGGATGCCCTTGCCAATACTAATTTAAGAATCAATATCATTAAAAATAACATTGGAGTAGGTGCCAATATAGTACTGAATAGCGACCACCCAAGTGTACATTCCTATTTTTATGGTAATCCCACCAATTGGGCCAAATTGATTGAGGTTACAGCTAAAATGCATGAAGCCGAAGGTTTTAATATTGTAACCGTTTCCCCTTTTAATGAACCAGACTTGAGTGCCACAGGTCAAGGTACTATTCAAGATTTTTATGCTATCTGTGGGGAACTGAAAAATAATACATATTTTGATAATATTCGTGTTTCTGGTGGCAATACGCTTAATACAGATGTGGCTCTGAACTGGTATGATTATTTAAAAGTGAGATTGGATGAAGGTAATACCCATCAATTGGCAGGCAGTTTTAATAATTATGCCAATTTTTATCAAACGGTACGTTCAGATGGCAACCATGCTACTAATGATGAACTTCATAATGTCATGGAAGCTATGGTAGGCGTAGAGTATGGTTTACAAACTGGTATTTGGTGGGGTACTGCCGAATTGGCTCGCGGGGAATTTGTAAAAGCCAGTGATGGTGTGCGATTGGGATATGCAGAACATCGCCCAAACTGGACGGCTGCGTCGGTATATAGGCATCCAGACGGCAAGGTGCAAGCTTTTGGGGGTGTTTCAGAACGTCAGGCCAAACCAACAAATTATGCTTTTATTTCAAAAGGTCGAGTGGTGTATTATGATGGTCATGGCCCGCAACGTGAATTTGTACTGGAACTACCTGCCGATCCCAATGGAGCATACCAAACCCCACTTCAAAGAAATGCAGAACGTGTCATAAATATTACATGGGGCGAAGACATTCAACCAGCTATACAAGGACAGTATGTACTGGTTAATAAAAATAGCAAATTGGTAATGGAAGTAAACGGAACGGGAAATGGAGCCAATGTCCGACAAAATACCTATATGGGATCGAACAATCAGATATTTGATGTAACGCCGGTTCCAACGGATATTGGAGGCGATTTTAGTTATTATCGCATAAAACCAGTTTCTGATGCTAATAGGTCATTAGATGTTATTAATTTTTCTTTAGATAATGGTGCGAACATTCATCTTTGGGATTCCGCAAATGGTGGTAACCAACAATGGTATTTAGATTATCAGGAAAATGGATGGTTTTTAATACGAAGCAAAGAAAGCACAATGTGTTTAGACGTTTTTGGTGCTGGCATAACCCCAGGGGGAAATATAGTACAATGGACAGCGACTGGTGATGAAAACCAGCAATGGCGGTTATTGCCAGTTGGAGCGCCCATAGAATTTGATGCTCCTAGTGTCCCAACAAATTTAGTGGCTACCGCACAAACGGTATCCGTAAAATTAGATTGGACGGCCAGTCCAGAGGCAGATGTGGCTGGTTACAGTGTCTTTAGGGCAGAATCTAGTGGAGGCGCGTACAATACAATTGCTCGAAATGTACCCCATACCTCCTTTGTTGATAATACGGTTCTTTCGGGGGTGGAATATTTCTATAAGGTAAAAGCGGTAGATGGCTCCTTGAATCGTTCGGAATATTCAAATGAAGTTTATGCAACAGCTTCTGGGGCTAACGATATGGTTGCCCACTACCAATTTGAGGGAAATACACAGGATATTTCAAACCACCTAAATCATAGTGCCTCCTACTTAAACGCAACCTATAATGAAGGTCAAGTAGGATCCCAAGCATTGTCCTTAAGTGGATCAAATTTTGTGCAACTTTCCCCAGATATAGCCAACCACCAAGAAATTACGGTAGCTGCTTGGGTTAAATGGAATGGAGGAAATGCCTGGCAACGTATTTTTGATTTTGGTAATAACACCGATGAATATATGTTCTTAACCCCAAGCTCAGGAGCAGGGACATTGCGATTTGCCATTAAGATAGGCAGTGGGGAGCAGTTTATAGAAACAGCAGCACTGCCAATAGGCGAATGGGCACATGTAGCAGTAACCTTGGGAGCAAGCGTAGCAACCCTATATGTTAATGGACAAAAAATGGCCGAGTCCAGTAATTTTTTTGGGAGTCCTTTAAACTTTAAACCAGTATTGAATTTTATTGGGAGAAGCCAGTGGCCAGACCCTTTATTGAAGGGAAGTATAGATGATTTTAGAGTTTATAATTATGTGTTAGCACCTAATGAAGTTATGGCATTAGCCAGCACTTTATCGGTTGAAGATTCGAAGTATGATAATATGTTAACGATTTACCCTGTGCCTTCAAAAGATGTATTGTACATTAAAATAAACAATCAAATAGGGCTAGATCAATCAACTTTAACCATTTTCGATTTAAACGGTCGGGTATTGATGGGGAAAATTTTAAAAAATAACGAAAATATTGTTTTTGATGTATCAAATTTAGCGTCTGGTATGTATATTTTGAGTTTGAATAGTGCATCGAAATCAGTTGTAAAGAAATTTGTAGTAGCACATTAACTGAATAATTATGGGATTAAATAAGAAACTATTTTTTTCGGTATTATTATTAACTATTTTAAATTTAAGAGCACAAACCTTTGAGCATATAGAAACTTATGCAGGATTAGGAGACGTAAGGGAAAATAACGGAGCGGCTGTGGCAGATTACGATGGCGATGGTGATCTTGATTTGTTTATTGTAGCAAAAGCCCAAGATATTGATGGTGTTGATAAAAGTTCAAGTAAGTTATTCAGTAACAATAATGATGGTACGTTTACGGATGTTACCGAAGTTTCGGGTCTAGTTAATTTATTTCCAGTAAGTGAAGAAAGTGCCTATACTGATGCCTTAAATGGGTTTAAAAATGGGGCGTTTTGGGGGGATTACGACAACGATGGCTTTCCTGATTTGTTTATGACGCATGTTTATAAAATCCAGCTTTTCCATAATGAGGGCAACGGTACGTTTAAAGAAGTTACTTTGGTTGCTGGTTTCAATAAATATAGCCAATGTGTAAATACAGATGCCACATGGTTTGATTATAATAACGATGGTTTTTTGGATATTTATATATCCGATTGGGGAGAATGTGAAGGAAATCGTTTGTATAAAAACAATGGTGACGGTACGTTTTCAAATGCTAGTAACATCATAAATAGCCAGGTTAACAAACATTCTTACCAAAGTATTCCTTTCGATTTTAATGGTGATGGTTGGATGGATTTGTACGTTGCCAATGACTATATTACAGAAACCAACGATTTGTATATCAATAATAATGGTACGGGGTTTACGGAACAAGCTAACATTTATGGCTTAGATCGCTCTAAAGATGATATGGGCATTGCCATAGGCGATTACAATGGCGATGGTGCATTCGATTTTTATATCTCAGCTATTGGGGATAATGCATTATTGCAGAACCGTGGCAACAATACGTTTGAGAACAGAGGTCGGGAATTGGGTGTTTACAATACAGGTTGGGCATGGGACGTTAACTTTTCAGATTTCGACTTAGACCGCGATGAAGATTTGTTTGTGTTAAACGGATTTGAGTATGGAGGTTCAGGGCCTTACAAAAACACTTATTATGAAAACTTGTTAAATAATAATAACTTAAGTTTAGTTGATGCTTCTGCAAGCGTAAAACTAGGTGAAGAAACGATTAGTGTTACCCAAGCTGTTTTCGATTACGACAATGATGGCGATTTAGATATTTTTGTAACAAACAACGATGGACCATCGTTTTTTTACGAAAACAAGATCACCGACTTTGTTCAACCACAAAATGATTTGTATTGGTTTAAGGTAAAGTTGGAAGGTACAACCTCCAACCGCGACGCTATAGGCACCATGTTGTCCGTTAAAACAGCTAGTGGTTCTTTGGTGCGTTATTACTCAGGGAAAGGCTTTTTGTCGCAGTATTTAGTGCCCGTACACTTTGGTTTGGGAGTCGATACAGAAATATTGGAGTTGACCATTTCTTGGCCATCGGGCATTGTCGAAAAATATTCAAATATCCAAGCCAATACAGTTATTTTGGCCAAAGAAGGCAGAGGTTACGAAATGTTGAATGTGGAGCCGAGTATAAAACCCTATGGCTGTACTGATGAAAATGCTTGCAACTACAATCCGCATGCTGTAGTCAGTACAGGTGTTTGTAATTACTTGAAATCAAGAAAAATTTCGGGGACTATTAAAACCCATAAAAACAGTTTAGAATCGTATAATTATCCATTTGAAGTAGGTTATCAATTCAATTGGCAGATTACGGGGGGTGAAATTTTAGAAAATCAAAATAATGGAACCATTATTGTAAAATGGGGAACAGGTAGTAACGGGAAAATTTCCCTAATAGTTTCAAATGGAATATGTGTTACAGAACCAGTGGAATTATTGGTAACATTATTGGACGAAGAAGTAGATTTCAATGAACAATCAGTGGCCAGACTTTGGAATGAAACCCTGTTATCGTTAATACGAAAAGATTATGCACGTCCGACGGTTCATGCCAGAAATTTGTTTCATACCAGTATTGCCATGTATGATGCTTGGGCGGTTTATGATGAAAAAGCAAGCCCATATTTATTAGGACAAACGGTTCATAATTTTATAAGTGAATTTGAAGGTTTTGAAACGACCGAAAGTTTAGATTTAGCTAGAAAACAAACAATAAGTTATGCGGTTTACAGACTCTTGTCTGAACGTTTTAAGCAAGCGCCAAACCCATCGTTGTCACAAAGTATTTTGGATGAAGTGATGTCTGGTTTGGGATATGATGTTTCTATCACTGATGAAGATTATACTACAGGAAACCCTATTGCCTTAGGGAACTATCTGGCATCCCAAATAATAGCATACGGACTACAAGATGGTTCCAATGAAATTAATCTATATGCCAATAAGTATTACCAGCCGGTAAATGAACCATTGAGTTTGTCATACCCAAAACTTATCGAAAGTATAAACCCCGATAGATGGCAGCCGCTAAGTTTTAACAACTTTATCGACCAAAGTGGCAATGTGATAGGTGGTGTAACGCCAAAATTTTTAAGCCCAGAATGGGGTAATGTATATCCTTTTTCACTAGAAGATACCTATAAAACCACTTATAGCAGATTAGGAAATGAGTATCATGTTTATTACGATCCAGGTGCTCCACCATCTATTTCTAGTGATGACTATAAGTGGACATTTTCTTTGGTTTCAAAATGGAGTTCGCATTTAGATCCTAGTGACGGGGTGCTGTGGGATATATCACCTAAATCCATAGGGAATATTTCAATCAGCCAATTGCCTCAACAATATTCTGATTATAAGAATTTTTATGATGAAACAGACGGAGGTGATATAGGAAAAGGATATGCTATAAATCCGTACACCAAAAGTCCTTACCAACCGCAAATAGTTCCAAGGGGCGATTATACAAGGGTTTTAGCTGAATTTTGGGCAGATGGTCCAGATTCAGAAACACCACCAGGGCATTGGTTTACTATATTGAATTACGTGAATGACCATGACCTATTCCAAAGGAAGCTTAATGGAAAAGGTGATGTTTTAGAAGATTTGGAATGGGATGTAAAGGCCTATTTTATTTTAGGAGGGGCCATGCATGATGCTGCTATAGCCGCATGGGGCATAAAAGGTTGGTATGATTATATACGACCTATTTCAGCTATACGTTATATGTGTGCAAAGGGACAGTGTTCAGATTCGGCAAAAGCACATTATGATGCTTCAGGAATTCCATTAAAAGAAGGCTATATAGAACTTATAGAAGAAGGAGACCCATTGGTAGGCGATAACAATGAAAATCTAGGAAAGATCAAATTGTATTCATGGAAAGGACATGATTATATTAGTAACCCCGAAGTAGATGAAGCAGGTGTTGGCTGGATATTGGCCGAGAATTGGTGGCCATACCAACGTCCTACTTTTGTAACGCCTCCATTTGCTGGATATATTTCAGGGCATTCAACATATTCTAGAGCAGCTGCCGAAGTGATGACTTTACTAACAGGTGATGCCTATTTTCCTGGTGGAATGAGTGAGTTCGTAGCTAAAAAGAATGAATTTTTAGTGTTTGAGGAAGGACCTTCAGTGGATGTTAAATTGCAATGGGCAACCTATCGCGATGCCTCAGATCAATGTAGTTTGTCTAGGATATGGGGAGGGATTCATCCGCCCGCTGATGATATTGCAGGTAGAATAATAGGGGAAAAAATAGGAAAAAATGCATTTAATTTTGGTGTTAAATATTTCCTGGGTTTAGAAAAACCAATAATGATACCTGAAAGCGATATGAAAGTATATCCAAATCCTATATTTACTTCATCAAAAGAGCTATTTGTTTCATACACTAGTGCCACTGATATTATTCATCTTTTCGATATGAACGGAAGACTTTTGCAAGTCCCCCTCAAATCATTTGACGAAGTAACGAAAGTGTCTAGATTAAGTTTGTCAAAATCATTAGCGACAGGAATCTATATTCTTAAAATTAATAATCAATCAAGAAAAATAATAGTGGGAAGCATATCAAATTGAACTCATCTTGACTTTTTCAATTGGCTGCAAAATGATCTTTTTACCCCATATTTTACCTTTTTTTTACTCCGTAGCGCTGCTATGAAGTGCTAAAAAGCTAAAATCTGGAACAGGACGGAGCGTATAAAAATAACCCGGTGGGTTATTTTGGCGAACGAGTCAGCCTGCGCAAAGGGTATTTTTCGCTTCAATCAAAAAGTCAAGATGAGTTCATTAATTAATGTAAAGTTGTTAATACTTTTCTAGTTGATTTTGTAAAATGAAGCTCTACCTAATTCTGGTACATCCAAATGCATTGGTTTTTATCAAACTTTAAAATCTTTTTTGTAGATACACATCCGTTATCATAAATATCCCTGATAATATAAATCCCGCTTTCTAAGTTTCAAATCATTTAGATGTTCAGCATCTAGAATATTTAATGCTCACTCACATAATCTAACATCAAATTAAGGTAAGCAATTATAATACTGAACCTCACGGGTATAAGTAAATAAGCATAGAAAAATGAAAAACGATTTGTCTATGTTTTTGATTAAAGTGTCCATTTCAATATTAATAAGGGACTGTAATTTTATCATGAGTTATTAAAACTTAATAAATAGAATGTTTGATGTAAATATTAGTTGTTGAATTTGGTTTTATTTAAAAGGGAGATGATTTGTTCTCCCTTTTTTTACAATCTTTTCAACAATATAATGGCATTAATTTTTTATAAAAAGTTTTAATGAAGATTAAGAGACTGTCTAAATGTTGTTTTTGGAATATTCTATAGTGTATTTTTTCGTCAGGTAAAGGTATTTTGAAGTTCATAGCCGTAGCTACGAAACGAGAAAATAGCTGAAGTATGACGGAGACACGTAAAAGAACCAAAGGGTAAAACTTAGACCGTCTTTCAGTTTAAATTTATTTTCAAAATGAGAAAACACGCTTTAAATAATAAAGTCTATAATACGCTTAAAATTCCTGTTCAATTTATTTTATTGCTGTTTTTTTTGCTCTTCAATATATCATGTAAAAATACTGAAGACACAAAAAGTTCATTAGCCGTCATAGAAAAACTTATAGGTAGTCGTGTCAATGAATTTGAACTGAGTATTGTTGAAAACTCAAAGTCCGATCATACAGATTGGTTCGAAGTCAAAACTACAGCAAACAAAGTAACCATTCAAGGAACGTCTAATACAACCATTTGTTATGCAGCCTATAATTTCCTTAAAGATATTGGAGCGGTTTTGGTCAGTTGGGAAGGTAACAGAATTGACTTGCCCAAAACATGGCCAGTTTATTCTAAAAAAGGATCGACACCTTTCAAATATAGAGAATATTTAAATGCCTGTGTATTTGGTTATACAACGCCTTGGTGGGATTGGGAACGTTGGTCGCAAGAAATAGATTGGATGGCATTACATGGTATTAATTTACCAACGGCACTTGAGGGGCAGGAAATTGTTTGGCAACAACTATGGAAAGAATATGGCTTAACTGAAGGTCAATTACAAGAACACTTTACAGGACCCGCTTTTTTACCATGGCAAAGAATGGGCAATATAAATAGTCATGAAGGACCATTGCCACAAGAATGGATTGATAAAAAGTCAGAGATTCAGAAAAAAATATTGCAAAAAATGAGGGCTTTGGGTATGCATCCTGTAGTACCAGCTTTTAGTGGTTACGTACCAAAAGCATTTGCAGAAATGCATCCTAACTCAAAGATAAGTGCATTAAACTCTTGGTCTGGTGGTGGTTTTGAAAGCACCTATTTATTAGATCCCAAAGATCCGTTGTTTAAAGAAATAGGAAAACGCTTTATTGAATTATACTCTAATTTATATGGGAAATCCGATTTCTATTTAGCCGATTCCTTTAATGAAATTAAGCCTCCTGTATCTGTAAACCATAAATATGAAGAACTATCAGATTATGGGAACATTATTTATGAAACCATAGATGAGGCAGTTCCAGGGGCAACTTGGGTCATGCAAGGTTGGCTTTTTGGTAGTGATAAAGAATTCTGGACTAAAGAAGCTACCATGGCGTTTTTAAGTAAAGTGCCTAACGATAGACTCATCATTCAAGACTATGCCAACGATAGATATAAAGTGTGGGAAAACCAAGAAGCCTTTTATGGTAAGCAATGGACCTATGGATATGTGCATAATTATGGAGGCTCAAATCCTGTTTATGGCGATTTAAACTTCTACAATCAAGAACTTAAAAGTTTATTGAGTCATACCAACAAAGGAAACCTTGTTGGTTATGGAGTGATGCCAGAAGGATTAAACAATAATTCTGTGGTTTACGAATACATTTATGACCTTCCATGGTCGCAAGGAAAAGAACCAGTAAGCCATTGGTTAAAAACCTATCTCAACGCTAGATATGGAAAAACTTCAGAATCGATTTTAAAAGCATGGGAATTATTAATAGCATCGGTTTACAGCACCAAGTATTGGGAAACCCGTTGGTGGGACAGTAGAGCAGGAGCGTATTTGTTTTTTAAACGGCCCACATTAAAAATAACTGAGTTTGAAGGAAACCCTGGAGACAAAGAAAAGCTAAAACAAGCTTTGGATATTTTGGTTAAGGAATCAAAAAACTATGATAAAAGCAGTCTTTTTTATTATGATTTAATAGAAGCATCCAGACAGTATGGCTCTTTAATCATTGATGATTTATTAATAGAATGTGTTAAAGCCTATAATGAAAAGGATATAGAAAAAGCAGATTTATTATATAAAGAAATAGAGAAGCGTGCTTTAGTTATAGATGACATGCTGTCGGGGCAACCTTTGAATAATTTAAACGATTGGTTAACATTAGCTAGGGATTATGGAAATTCCGCTGAAGTTTCTAAAATTTATTTAAAAAATGCAAAAATGTTAATCACGATGTGGGGAGGTGAAGGCCATTTAAATGATTATGCATCTAGAGCATGGCAAGGCATGTACAAGGAATTTTATTGGCCAAGGTGGAGCATGTTTTTGCAAGCACTTAGGGAATCTACTGTAAATAACAAACCCTTTGATGAATTGGAAGAAAGGAAATCAATAAAAGAATGGGAAACAAATTGGTGCAAAAATGATGACATGCATTAGTTAAATACTGAAAACTTTCAATCATATTAAGAAAACCAAAAGGGTTTTAAAAGAAATAATATATTTATGAAACAGACCACTACTTCATCCAATAATACGTTAGTTCCTATCATCATTATTGCCAGTCTATTTTTTATTTTCGGTTTTGTCACTTGGATAAATGGTGCATTGATACCATTTATGAAAACTATTAATGAACTAACCGATACACAATCTTATTTTGTAGCTACAGCATCCTATATTTCATTTGTTGTTATGGCGTTGCCAGCTTCTTATATTCTCAACAAAATTGGATATAGAAAAGGGATGTCTTTAGGCTTAATTATAATGGCTATTGGAGCTGTGGTATTTATACCTGCAGCAGAAGCAAGAACCTATTGGGTGTTTTTATCAGGTATTTTTATTCAAGGCATAGGCATGACTTTGTTACAAACAGCCGCCAACCCCTATATCACTATTTTGGGTCCTATTGAAAGTGGAGCAAAACGTATTGCTATTATGGGTATTGCAAACAAAACGGCAGGAGCTTTGGGCTCATTAATTTTTGGAGCTTTATTACTCTCCGGAATAGATGACGTAAAAGAGAAATTAGGAAGTGTATCTATTCAAGAAAAAAATGTCCTTTTAGACACTATGGCCGATAGCGTTTTTATGCCCTATTTAATTATGGCAATTGTTTTATTCGTTTTAGGACTGTTAATTAGAAAGGCACCATTGCCACATGTAGAAGCAATGGAAGCTAAAGAAATAAAAGAAGGAGAAACAACAAAAACCAGTATTTTTCAATTTCCTAATTTATGGTTAGGAGTACTAACATTATTCGTTTATGTGGGTGCAGAAGTGATAGCTGGAGATACTATTATTGCTTATGGTATATCATTAGGGTTTTCTGCTGCTGATGCTAAATTCTTCACCACCTTTACACTTTTAGCTATGGTAGCTACCTATGGATTGGGAGCTGTTTTAATTCCTAAATATTTAAAACAGGGTATGGCTCTTAAAATCAGTGCCGTGTTAGGAATCGTTTTTAGTATATGTATATTATTTACATCAGGGTTTACGTCGGTGCTATTTGTCGCATTTTTAGGTATTTCAAATGCTTTGGTTTGGCCAGCTGTTTGGCCTTTAACCTTGGATGGTTTGGGCAAATTTACTAAAACAGCATCTGCTTTATTAATTATGGCAATTTCAGGCGGTGCCATAATCCCTCCATTATATGGAAGGTTGGTAGATGCTAATACAAAACAACTTATTGTTAATGGAATGAATGAATCTGAAGCCATAGCATCAGCTGCAACAAGTAGTTATTGGATTTTAATTCCGTGTTATTCCATCATATTGTTTTTTGCTATGTGGGGACATAAATATAAAAGTTGGTCTAGAGCGTAATTTATTAGAATAAAAAAAATATATAATCAATAAATAAAACAAAAGCAATGTTAAATAGTAGTATAGATAAAGCAACAAGTTTTGAAAAACGATTTGAAAATGTAGATACTATAGTTTACGAAAATTCAACAGAAGCTTCTAAATCTGTAGCCAGAGAAATAGCAGATCTAATAAGGGTTAAACAAAACCAGAAACAGCCCTGTATATTAGGGTTGGCAACAGGATCTTCTCCTAAAGGATTGTATGCTGAATTAGTAAGATTGCATAAAGAAGAAGGTTTAAGTTTTAAGAATGTGGTGTCATTCAATTTAGATGAATACTATCCTATGGAACCAGATTCTATAAATAGTTATGTCCGTTTTATGAAAGAACAGCTGTTTAATCATATCGATATATTACCGGAAAATTATCATGTACCAGACGGTTTACTTTTAAAGGAAGACATAGCGGAATATTGTAATGCTTATGAAGCAAAAATTGAAGCTTTGGGAGGTTTAGATTTACAAATTTTAGGTATTGGTGGTAATGGTCATATTGGGTTTAACGAATCAGGATCGCTTCAAAATTCTAAAACTAGATTGGTAGCTTTAGACCACATTACAAGAGTAGCGGCTAGTAATGATTTTTCTGGTTTAAATAATACACCAAGAACTGCAATTACTTTAGGTGTTAAAAAAATAATGGAAGCCAAACGTGTTATATTATTAGCATGGGGCGAAGGAAAATCCAATATAATAAACGCCTCGGTAGAAGGAACGGTTACCAATCTGGTACCAGCTTCTTTTTTGCAAGAACATAACAATGCCACATTTGTACTAGATAAATCTGCTGCATCAAAATTAACGCGTATCAATACACCTTGGCTAGTTGAAAAGGTTGATTGGTCAGATAGCCTCATAAAAAAGGCTGTTTTAGGTTTAGCGTTACATTTAAAGAAACCTATCTTAATGCTTACCGATGCTGATTATATTGAAAATGGAATGAGCGATTTATTAGCAGATTCAGGTCCTGCTTATGATATTAACATTCAAATATTCAATAAATTACAAAATACCATTACAGGTTGGCCAGGTGGTAAACCGAATGCCGATGATAGCAAACGACCAGAGCGTGCCGAACCAACCAAAAAGCGTGTGCTTATTTTTAGTCCGCATCCAGATGATGACATTATTAGCATGGGTGGCACTTTTAAGCGTCTACAAGAACAGGGGCATGAAGTACATGTAGGCTATCAAACTTCGGGCAACATAGCCGTAGCAGATGATGAAGCATTAAGATTTGCGAGTTTTGTATGTGACTATAACGATAGATTTGGAATAGAAAATAAAAAGGCGGAAGATATCTATAAAAAAGCGATTACATTTCTTAAAAATAAAAAGGCAAGTGAAATAGATATTGAAGAAGTAAGATATATAAAAGGTTTAATAAGAAAGGGAGAAGCCCAATCGACCTGCTATTTTGTTGGCTTGCCAGACAGTCAAATTCATTTTATGGAACTTCCTTTTTATGAAACAGGGAGTATTGAGAAGAAACCCTTAGGAGAAAAAGACATACAATTAACCATGGATTTGATAGAAAAAATTAAACCTCACCAAATTTATGCAGCAGGCGATTTAGCAGATCCACACGGCACTCACAAAGTATGTCTTGATGCTATTTTTGAGGCTGTAAAACGATTGAAGCCTAGGAAGTTTATGAATGATTGTTGGGTTTGGCTATACAGAGGCGCATGGCAAGAATGGAGCATTGATGAAATAGAAATGGCAGTGCCCATGGGACCAGACCAAGTGCTTGAAAAACGCAAGGGAATATTTAAGCATCAATCACAAAAGGACGGTGTGGTATTTCAAGGGGCAGATAGTAGAGAGTTTTGGCAACGTGCAGAAGACAGAAATAAAGAAACAGCAGATATATACCATCAATTAGGATTATCGCATTATGCTGCCATGGAAGCTTTTGTAAAATGGGTGTATTAGGTCAATAAACACAAGAGGTAGTAAAAATGTCCATGTTTTGGAATGAAATGTCCATTAGGTGAAATAACAACAACAGTAATTTTAACAAAAAATTATAATTAGCAAAAAAATTATGATGAAAGCAATTAAACTAATTTATTAACTAAACAAATTAAAATGGAGAAACTTAAACTTTTATTATTGGCCTTTTTAATAGGCTTTTCATCAACATCTTGGTCACAAAACCAAGTGACAGGTGTTGTAACTGATAATCAAGACATTCCTATACCTGGTGTTAATGTTGTTGTTAAAGGAACTTCAACTGGTAGTGCCACAGATTTTGATGGTAAATATCAAATTAAAGCAAACCCAGGTGATGTACTGGTGTTTTCTTATTTAGGTTACCAAACAACGGAGGTTGCTTTTAATGGGGAGCCTACATTGGATGTTAAATTGGAAGAAGATGCAGCCAAGCTTGACGAAGTCGTGGTTATTGGTTACGGTTCTGTAAAGAAAAGTGATTTAACAGGTTCTGTTGCATCAGTTGGTTTTAAAGAGATTCAGAGAGCAAACAAAGTTGATGCAATTTCTGCATTACAAGGACAAGCTGCTGGGGTGGTGATCCAACGTACAGACAACAAACCTGGCTCAGGAGGATTCAATATTCGTATACGTGGTGCTAGTACCATTAATAAAAATCAAACTGCAGATCAAGGCGGTTTTAATCCAGGGCAAAACCCTCTATTTATAGTAGATGGTATCTTCGTAGATGATATTTCATTTTTGAACCCAGCAGATATTGAAAGAATGGATGTTTTAAAAGATGCTTCTGCTACTGCTATTTACGGTTCAAGAGGTAGTAATGGTGTGGTTATTGTTGAAACAAAACGTGGTAAAACAGGAGACCTAAAAGTTAATTATAGTAATTATGTAGGTTTTAAACAAGCGTATCATCTTCCATCTATGCAAGATGGCCCAGGGTATGTAGAATACCTTAAGGATGTTGTAGTTGGTGGTCAATTTGCTTCAGGAAATTTAAGTTATACTAGAAATCAGGTTGTGCTTTCTGATTATTTAGATAGTGAAGAATTACAAAATGTTGCAGATGGCATAAGTACAGATTGGGTAGATCTTACACTTAAAAACGGTTTTCAAACTAACCATACTATTAACGTAAGCGGAGGAACAGAGAAAACTAAATATGCGGCAGGATTGGCTTACACAAAAGACGAAGGTACTCTTGGTGGTGAAGTTTTTGACCGTTATAACATTAGAGGAAGTTTAACTAGTGACCTTACTAAATGGCTGAATTTAAGTGTAAGTAATTATATTACTAATGCACTTCAAAATTCTGCAAGTTGGGAAGGATTTAGAAGTGCTTATAGATTAAAGCCAATTGGTAGACCATATAATGATGATGGGTCTTTAAGATTCTTTCCTACTCAAAAGGAAACTCAAATTACAAATCCACTATTTGAGCCAACTGGAGAAACAAAAGAAACAAAATATTTACAATATATTGGTGATATTGCATTACAAATTAAACCTTTGGAAGGCTTAACATTTACTACTAAGTTCTCTCCAAATGTAAAGTATACAAGATATGGAGAGTATCGTGCACTATATTCAAAAAGTGTTACTGGTAATCCTGCAAATAGAAGGGCTCAAGTAAACAATTTTAATTATTTTTCTTATACTTGGGATAATATACTTAACTACAAATTTACCAAAGGGATTCATGCCATCGATTTTACAGGTGTAATTTCTAGATTTAGTGAACGTTCTGAAGGGTATTATAATCAGGTTAGAAATTTCACGACAGATAATTATTCATTCTACAATTTAGATGCCGGACTTGATATTAGAGATGTTTCAAGTGATTTTATTAAACAAACCTTAGAGTCTTATACCGGAAGATTAAATTATACTTTAATGGATAAGTATTTATTTACTTTCACAGGAAGATATGATGGAGCTTCCATTTTGGCAGAAGGCAATAAATGGGCATTTTTCCCATCTGCAGCTTTTGCTTGGAAATTAATTGATGAAGATTTTATGCAATCTCAAAGTATATTCTCTAATGCAAAAGTGAGATTAAGTTATGGAAAGACGGGTAATAACGGTCAAGGAGGTGGATTAGGGCCTTTAAAATCTCAATCTCTGCTTGCTGGTAGTGCTACAAATATTGGAGATGGTGCTGTTTCAACTTTATATGTAACAGACATTGCTAATAAAGATCTTAAATGGGAAAAAACAAGTGAGATAAACTTGGGACTTGATTTTGGATTCTTAAATAATAAGATTAATGGTTCTATTGATATATACAATAGAAAAAATAAAGATATTATATTTTACAAAAGAATTCTTGCTGTTACTGGTTTCACAGGTATTTATGATAACATAGGAGCGTCTTCAAATAAAGGTATCGAGATTGCATTAAACACAGTGAATATTGATAAGGGAGATTTTAAATGGACCACTAATTTTACGTTTGCATCAAACAAGAATACTATTGATAAATTAAACGGAAGTGATATTTTCTTTAATGAAGGAGGTACAAATTTTATTCATAGAGTAGGAGAGCCTATAGGTGCAATTTATGACTATGTGTTTGATGGAATTTGGCAACTAGATGAAGCTGCTGAGGCTGCGACATATGGGCAGACTCCTGGTCAGGTTAGAGTAAAAGACATAAATGGTGATGGTGAAATAACTGCTGATAAAGACAGACAAGTTATTGGTCAAGCAACTCCAAAATGGACTGGTGGTGTTACTAGTACCATGAATTATAAAAACTTTGATTTTGCATTTTCTATAAACACAAGTCAGGGTAATAAATTAATGAGTAATTTCCATTCAAATAACTCATTCCCTTACGATGATGATCCATCAAGACTTTTTAATGCGTATGATGTAAATTACTGGACACCAACTAATCCTACTAACAATTGGTATCAACCAGGTAATGGTGGACAATATCAACATACTATAAAGTATAAAGATATTTCTAATACTAGAGTTGGTTTCATAACATTAGGTTATACACTTCCTTCTAATATTTTAGATAAGCTTAAAATTGAAGGTTTAAGAATTTATACCACAGTACAAAATCCATTCATTTTTACAGATTATGACGGATGGGATCCAGATAGTGCTGGAAGAAACTCTTGGGGCGCCTCTTATTTGTCTCGTACATATATGCTAGGACTTAATTTAAATTTTTAATTATTTGTTAAATAAAATTCAAGAAAATGAAATATATAAATCATAAAATAATTATAATACTGCTTACAGCGAGTGTGTTTAGTACTAGTTGCGACAGTTATTTAGAAGAAGAAAATAAGTCTTCTATAACAATAGAAACAGCCAGTTCTGATCCAGAGACTTTCAATCAATTGGTAGCCTCGGTATATGAAAGAGCTAGAGAAACAACAACACATTACGTTCCTGATATGTACTATACTTTAGAAGATTTAGGGACTGATGTTGTAACCAGAAGGTCAACAATTACAGGAGTCGATGAAATTAATGATTATGTAAATATGAATTCTTTCACTTGGGCTGTAGAGGTATATTGGGCGAATCAATATAGTATTATTGCCGCAGCAAATACAGCTATAGATAATGCAGATAATATTGTAGGCCTTACTGATAGTGAGAAAGCTATTGGTATAGGAGAAGCTAAATTTTTTAGAGCTTGGAGCTACTTTAATTTAGTAGAAAATTATGGAGGTGTTCCTTTAGTTGTAAATCAAGTTACAACAGCTCAAACTATATATACTCGCGAGAGCGAAGAATCTGTTTATACACAAATAGTTCAAGATTTAGAAGATGCCTTAGCATCTGTTAATTCAACAGCAAGTGCATACGGCAGAGTAACTAAAGATGCTGTAAGACACTTGTTGTCAAAAGTATTACTAACAAGAGGCTACAAATCTTTTGGTACATCTTCAGATTTTACAGAGGCAGCCTCTTTAGCAGAAACGGTAATAACTAATCATACATTGGTGTCTTCTTTTGCATCACTGGTTGATATAGGTAATCAAAGAAACTCAGAAGTAATTTTCTCTTATTTATTTGGAAGTAATTCAGTAAGCAGAGGTTGGGGTAACTCTAAACATATGTTATATAAATTTAGATTTTATGATTATCCAGGTTTAGAAAAAACAGTACAAGGATTAGGAGGCATGCCAACACCTTTTTATTATTCTCTTTTTGAAGATAATGATGAAAGAGCAACCGCTACTTTCACAAGAGTTAATTATGCAACAGAAGACTATGTAGGTTACGAAAATGGTACACCTGTAAATGTTGTTGCTGGTGATACAGCAATATATTTTCCTAAAACTGTATGGACACCAACTCAGATTGCTGCAAAACGCTATAAGGTAATCAATCCAGGGACTTATTTTCAAAATGACGGTGTAACAAATACACATTTCCCTATGTTTACTAAATTTGATGATCCAACCATACCTTTTACTCAGCCAGATCAATCTTCACAGGGAGAACGGGATATGGTTATGATGAGATCAGGTGAAGCTTATTTAATTGCTGCAGAAGCATATTTGGAATTAAATAACACAACTGATGCAGCGGCACGTCTTACAACGTTACGTTCCAGAGCTGGGTTAACTACAGCAGTAGTGCCAGGAGACGTAGATCTTGATTTTATTCTTGATGAAAGAGCTAGGGAATTAACAGGTGAAGTAAACAGATGGATGGATTTAAAAAGAACAGGAAAGTTAATAGAGCGTACTTTAGCACATAACCCACATGCGGCTTTGAATAATGCGCTGAAAGAAAAACATCTTTTAAGACCTATACCTCAATCTGAAATTGATGCATCTGCGAATAGTATTACACAAAACCCTAATTACTAATAGCATTTAGAAAGGTTTTTTTGAGTTAGTTTAGTTTTTGTTAATTAAATATAGGCAGGCATGTTTGTAGTCTGCCTATATTTTTAAAACTCATTTAAACTTTTTTGATTGAAGTGAAAATTAGTCATTTTTTGTCCAATCGAAGTTTTTTTTGAGTTACATAGCAGAGCTATGGAAGGAAAAAAAAGACATAGAGTGGACGTAAAAGGGCAATTTTTTAGCCAATTGAAAAAAATTTAAACGAGTTCAATAACACATGTATCTTGAAAGTGAAAGTTAGGGATTTAATTAAAAGCTTTCTATGAGTCCGCTTCTTAAGCAAAAAATAAAATTCATTTAGACAGGAATTATTGGTCAGATAAAATCCTAGGGAGTTCAAGACAAATTTCTCGTTAATATTATCAATGAAGTTAAGTAATAATATAGTTAATGGAATTTTAACGGTTAGTATTATACTTCCCTTTTTAGTTTCCTGTAAAGAGGAAATAAAACCTTCTATTGAGAAAGAATCTTTATCGGATAAAGTATACCCTTTTCTTGACACCGAAAACTCAAGATGGTTTTTCTTTTCATCTGCTAGCCGTCCATTTGGAATGGTTAATTTAAGTCCGGATACGCAAATTGGAGGCGATTGGGGGACTGGGTATCGCTACAATACGGACACCATAAAAGGTTTCAGTCATATTCATGCTTGGCAATTGTCCGGTTTGTCGGTAATGCCTGTAACCATTTCCCATGAAAACAAAGAGCGAATTTTTACTGATTTTTTCTCAAGTTTTAAACATCAAGCAGAAACAATAACGCCAGGATACCATTCAGTAGAGTTAGATAGGTATCAAATTAAGGTCGCATTAACAAGTACAAAACGGGTTGGGTTCCACCAATATTCGTTTCCAAAAAATAAAAAGGCAGGTATCCTTTTCAACTTAAATACCATATTGGGACCCTGTGAAAATATAGAAGGTGTACTAAAGCAAACGGGGAAAAGCCAGTTGTCGGGTAAATTAGTGGCAGCTCCAACACACAGACGTCCTAAACCATTAACCATATATTTTAAAGTACAACTAAATGTTCCTGTGACAGCTTTGGAAGAAGATGCTAAAACAGGAAATTATTTAATCAATATAGAGAATACAGAGAAAGCTGTTTTAATGAAGGCTGGGATTTCTTATACTTCAATAGAAAACGCAACTAATAATATTCAACAAGAATTACCTCATTGGGATTTTGATAAAATAGTTACGGAATCGAAAACCGAATGGAATAATATGTTGTCAAGAATTCAAGTGGAAGGAGGAACCGATACAGATCAAAAGCGATTCTATACCGATTTATGGCATGCTTTACAAGGCAGAAGAATCACTAGCGATGTTAATGGAGCCTATCCAGATAATACAGGTAAAACTTTTAGGGTTGGCCAGTTACCATTGAATGAAGATGGTAAACCAAAATTTAACCATTACAATTCTGATGCTTTTTGGGGTGCACAATGGACTATCAATACGCTTTGGGGATTGGTGTACCCAGAAATTATGGAAGAATTTGTACATTCCCTAATGCAATATTATAAAGATGGCGGTATGATTCCTCGTGGACCTTCTGGAGGTAATTACACGTTTGTAATGACGGGAGCTTCATCAACACCATTTATCGTAAGTGCTATTCAAAAAGGAATCATAAAAGAAGATTTAGAATCTATTTATATCGCGCTCAAAAAAAATCATATGCTTGGGGGGATTATGGGAAAAGCAGGTTACGAGCATACTACGGATATAGGAGGTGGTTTAGAATATTATTTAGAAAAAGGCTATGTGCCTTACCCTATTCCTGAAGGGAACTTTGGATTGCATCAAGACGGTGCCAGCCAAACCTTGGAATATGCTTATCAAGATTGGACTTTGGCGCAATTGGCTAAGAAGTTGCATCATGAAGAAGATTATGATTATTTTATGGCTAGGTCTAAAAATTATAAACATGTGTTTGATACCAATACAAGTTGGATGCGACCTAAAAATGCTGAAGGGAAATGGGCCGAAAACTTTGACCCTTATCAATACGAACATGGATTTATAGAATCAAATGCGGCACAATCAACTTGGTTTGTTCCACATGACATCAATGGTTTAGCAATATTGATGGGTGGAAAAGACAAAGCTGTTGAAAAATTAAATAAGCAATTTGAAACAGCCAAAGCGTTGAAGTTTACTTCAGGGGCATCACATGATGCCGAATTGCACCCAGAATATAGCCGTATACCAATCAATTTCGGAAATCAACCCTCTATACAGACGTCATTTATTTTTAATCAACTTGGTAGACCAGATTTGACACAATATTGGACAAGGACAGTGATTAATGAAACGTTTAGTGGATTGGCTCCAAGTACAGGCTATAACGGCGATGAAGACCAAGGCTTAATGGGTAGTTTGAATGTGTTGTTTAAAATGGGCTTATTTCAAATGAATGGTGGCACAGAAGAAAACCCAGCATATCAAATAGGAAGTCCCATTTTTAATAAAGTTACCATACAGTTACATCCAAAGTATTATTCAGGTGAAACATTTGTTATTAAGGCAATAAATAATAACGATGAAAATATTTATGTAAACAAGCTTAAATATAATACGGCTACTTTGTCTACTTATAGTATTTCTCATAAAGATATTACAAATGGAGGAGAGTTAATTTTAGAAATGTCAAACCAGTTTATAAATAATTTATAAAGCATTATGATACAATCTTTTATTAATAATCGGCATCTTGAATCAATAAAAAAAATAATCTTTTTTGTGTTTTTGGTATTTTTTTTTAACAGTAGCAATGCTCAAGAAAAACATCATACTTATGTAGATCCCATGATTGGATCCGAAGGAGATGGACGCGTATTCATCGGTCCGTCATGCCCATTTGGAATGGTAAAACCAAGTCCAGATTGTACTGTAAGTCCGAATAGTGGTTGGTTGCCTATGCCCAAAGAAGTAACAGGGTTTAGTCAAGTGCATGTTAGTGGCACTGGCGGCGGACCAAAATACGGAAACATACAAATCATGCCATTTTCTGGTGAATTAAATAAGATAGACCAAACCTCATTTAGACAAGAAGAAAACGTAAAACTGGGATACTATGAAACTGTTTTTAAAGAGAATAATATAAAAACGGAAATAACCACAGGAGAAAAGGTGTCTTTTTATAGAATTACATATCCTGAAAATGCAACTAAAGATCTAAAGATTGATCTAGGTTTCTTTTTAGGAGAACCAAAGGAGCCAAATCCAGATGCTAGAGAAGCACAACAATTTGTAGGCTCTCAAATTGAAATAGTTTCAAATACAGAGGTTAGAGGTTACAGTAGAATTAGAGGTGGTTGGAATAATGGACGTGCTTATACTGTTTATTTTTGGGCTACTTTCGATCAGCCAATAGCAAATTATGTCACTTGGAAAGATGGTGAGTTTTATGTTAATCAACCATCTCAATTTGATTCAGGAAAAAAAACAGGTGCTTTACTCTCTTTTGGCAATCAAGGGAAAAAAGAACTCAATGTTAAAATTGGTATCTCGTTTTTAAGTTCGTTAAAAGCAAAAAATAATATTGAAACTGAGATTCCTCATTGGGATTTTAATGCCGTTTTGTTAGCATTAGAAAATAAATGGGAACACTTGTTAAGTCGTATTACTTTATCAGACGATACTTCTGAAACGTATAAAAAAATGTTTTATACGGGATTATATCATACCATGATCATGCCTGTTGATAGAACGGGAGAAAATCCTTTATGGACTAACGATGAACCTTATTATGATGATTTTTATTGCATTTGGGATACGTTTAGAACATCGAGTCCCTTAATTACACTCATAGATCCCGATCGAGAGGTTGAGATTATTAACGCGATGTTAAATATTTATAAACGTGATGGCTATTTGCCAGAAGGCAGAAGTGGAAACGAAAATGGACGAACCCAAGGGGGGTCTAATGCTGAAACAGTAATTGCCGATGCCTTTGTTAAGAATTTAAAAGGTATAGATTATGAGTTAGCCTTAAAAGCCATGCTTAAAGATGCTGAGGTACCTCCTGGAGGTAATGAAGAAAAAGAAGGACGCGGTGGATTGGTAGATTATTTACGCTTGGGGTATATTCCTTACGGTATAGACAGAGCTGGCAATAGAACTATTGATTATGCTTATAATGATTATAATATAGCTACAGTTGCCAAGGGGTTACATCACGATGGTATTTATGATAGATATATAAAACAATCTGAGAATTGGAAAAATTTATGGCGTGCAGATTATGAAAATAATGGTTCTACAGGATTTATTATGCCTAAAGATGCTTCAGGTAATTGGTTAGATGATGTGGTTTTTGGCGAGTCAAAAATTCAGAAACCAACTTTTAAATATACACCAACAATTACCGAATCTCCATGGTATGTTTGCCACTGGTGTGTGTTTTTTTACGAAGGAACGTCTTGGGAGTATTCTTTAAGTATTCCTCATGATATTCCTGAAGTTGTTGCTAGATCTGGAGGAGATTTAGCTTTTAAAGACAGATTGGATACGTTTTTTGATGAAGAATTATACGATGTGTCTAATGAGCCTTCGTTTTTAGCACCTACTATGTACCATTGGATTGGTCGCCCAGACTTAAGTAGCGATAGAATACATGCTATTATAAAAAATAATTTTAATAGTTCACCAAAAGGTTTGCCGGGTAACGATGACTCAGGCGCCATGTCTTCTTGGTTGGCTTTTCACATGATGGGATTGTATCCCAATGCAGGTCAGCCTTATTATTTAATAAATACACCTTTAATTAAAGAAACCACGTTACAGCTAGAAGCAGGCAAATCTTTTAAGATTTCCACTAAAAATTTGAGTGATAAAAAGAGGTATATCAAATCAGCCTTATTAAACGGAAAACCCTATAATAAAGCATGGATTTTACATGAAGACATCGTTAATGGAGGTGAATTAATTTTAGAAATGACATCAAAACCATCCACTTGGGGAACCACTATGTTGCCACCAACAAAATAATTAGGATATGAAATCCCAACAAATTTAATTTGGTTTATCAACCAATGATGAATATGGGGATTACATCTGACAATTAAAAAACAATAAAAATAAACAGATGAAAAACATCATTATAGCAATCATTTTTTGCGCAACATATCAAATAGTAATGGCGCAAAACTACGTGCCATCGATTGAAAATAATACCACTTTGCATTATATCTGCAAGCTACATGGACAAACAAGAACATTGTCTCTTACCACACAAATGACTTCGGATACCTTGGTGCTAAACTTAGAAACGAGAGGTGTAAAAAGCAGTATCAGAACGACGCCAGAAGCGGTTAAAAGTGGCACGGAATTGAGTTTTAATCAAGGTGAAAGCGCGCCAATTTTAGTATTGAAACCCACGGAAACGTTTTTTATGATTTCGCAATCGGCTTACCAGGATCTATTAAAAAACAATCAATTTGTTTATAATAATACCACGTATGTATTAGATAAAGGTGAAGAAAAAAATCCTGTAGTCATTAACGGAAAACCAATACCAACTTGGCATGTAGTGGCTCAGATTGATGAAACTGAAATCTGGATTTTACAAAATCCTGAACTTCCCTTATTATGTAAAATGACTAAAAACCCATTGGGGATAAATTTCACATTAACCGAAATTGCAAATAATTGATGCTTTTAGAAGTAATAAAGGTAATATGTTATATTGAGAATACTTTTTAAATGTAATACGCAAAAGAGAATACTTTGAAAAATCAAATAAGTCGTAGTGAATTTATAAGATTAAGTAGTTTAACATTGGCTAGTAGCTTAGTTGCCGATGTGACTTTTGCAAATAACACATTTTTTAAAGATCGTATTACAGAAGTGGATATTCAATTAATGAAAAAACTTCTTTTAAATAATGACGCTAATGTTAAAAGCATTTTAGAAAAAAGGTGGTTTAAATCAAAGTATAAAATAAATAATTTTAGACCATTAGCAGCAGAAATTTCTATAATGACCGCTTCTTTATCTCATTCTGAATCGGCTTATTATAAATCAAAACCTCTTGAAGGAAGGTTGAATCAAGTCTTAGATGTTTTGTTAGATAATCAATATGATGATGGAACTTTAGATGCTGGAGGTAATAGACAATCACCACCAGATACTGCTTTTGTCTTAGAATATTTATGTGCCGCTGCGACCGTTTTAAATATAAATAAACAAACAGAATTACAGGGTCTTAGAGATAAATTAAAAGCCTTCATTGTAAAAGCAGGAGAAGCCATGATAACAGGTGGTGTTCATACACCAAATCATCGATGGGTTATTTCAGCTACCTTAGCGAATATCAATTCATTATATCCTGATAAGAGATACCTAAGAAGAATTAATCAATGGCTAGCAGAAGGCATCTATTTAAATGCTGACGGACATTATTTGGAACGAAGCGGTGTGTATTCGAACGTTATTAATAAGGCGTTTATTACTATGGCTAGATTGCTAAATAAACCAGAATTATTAGATAAAGTTCAAGCGAATCTTACAACTTACTATTATTATACTGAAACCAATGGCGATTTGGTAACTGTAGATTCTAGAAGGCAGGATCAATTTATGAATACAGATGTTTCTAAATTTTATTTGCAGTACCGTTATATGGCGATCCAAACCAATAATTCCATATTTGCTCATATGGTTCATGTCATTGAGGGGCTTCCTAGTTTTGCCACCGATATTTTATCACATGCATTGGTACATTTTATGGCAAACAGGGAACTTCAAAAGCAAATTCCTCTTGACGCAAATGTAGAAAATGATTTTGAAAAATTTTTTGCAATCTCCAATCTGGCTAGAATTAGACGAGGTAAAACGTCGATAACTTTATTCGGTGGAAACGATAAACCAGTAATTGTTATTTCTGGAAGATCTTCAAACCCCAATTTTTTAATGTACCGAAAAGGTGATGCCATTTTAAAATACATGCGTTTGTCTACTTCGTTTTTTAGAATGGGGTATTTTAGTAGCGATGGCTTGGAGAAAGTGGGGAATAAGTATATTTTTAAGGAAACCAAAGAAGCCAATTATTACCAGCCACTCGCTGAGGCATATCACAGAGAGGATGCCGATTATAAACTCTCTCGGTCGCAAGATGAAAGGTATTGGAATAAAATGGATTTTGATTCACGAACCAAAAGCAACGTAAAAACTCAAGTTTCAGTTATTGAAATTACCGAAAATAATGGAAAATTAAGTTTAGATTTTAAAGTAGATGGACCTCCAAACGTTGAAGTTACTATAGAAATGTGTTTTAAAGAAGGAAGTTTGATTTCTGGAGCAAAAAAGGATGAATATGGTAATTATTTCTTAAAATCGGGGTTAGGTGAATTATCCATGGGATCTGATGTAATGCAGTTTGGTCCTGGAAAAATGGAACATAGTAAAATAAATAATCTAGATAGTGAGCAATATACATATCATAAGGGTAGTTTGCGAACAGATGGTGTGCATGTTTACCTTACAGGATATACACCTTTTCAACACTCCATGTTTATTGGTTAGAAAGTTTAATGATTTAAAATAATTAATGAAAAAAATCGCACTATTTAGTCTTCCTGTTTTAATGTTTTTTTTGCTTTCTGCAAAGGGTATAGACTATAGGGTTGAAAAAAAACAAAAGGATTACCTAGTAACTAAATACGGTGCAATTCCTGATGGTCAAACCTTGAATACTAATGCTATTCAAAACGCCATTGATGCGGCTTATAAAAATAAAGGCGGACAGGTCGTTTTTCCTAAGGGACGATTTTTGTCGGGGAGTATTAAAATGAAAACCAATGTTAGTTTGTACTTTGAAGAAGGTGCTGTTTTATTGGGCAGTACCAATCCAAAAGATTATGATACGATGGCTTTTGAAGGAAGACCGGTTTCACCCAAAAGTGATGATAATTCGCAAATGGCTCTAATTTTAGCACACAAAGCCAATAATATAAAACTAAGCGGAAAAGGAACTATTGATGGTCAAGGGCTTAAGTTAGCATTGACAATAGATAGTTTACATCATGCAGGTATTGCCATAGATCCAAACTATAATTACAGGAGGCATAGACCCAATGAAACCATGCGCCCAAAATTGTTTCGTTTTTCACAATGTCATAATGTTACGGTACAAGATTTAAAAGTAGGTGAAGCTTCTTGTTGGGGTTTGTCTTTTGAGTTGTGTTCCAATCTTATAATTGATGGACTGACCATAACAAATCGTTCCTATTGGAATAACGATGGTATTGATATCACCGATTGTAAAAATGTAAAGGTCACCAATTGTAATATTAATTCTGCCGATGATGGTATCTGTTTAAAATCGTATTACCCAGAACATTTTAATGATTCTATTTATATAGCTAATTGTATTATTCGGTCTAGCGCAAGCGCTATAAAGTTTGGATCAGCATCTTACGGAGGTTTTAAAAATATTACTATTGAAGATATTAGGGTTTTTGATACGTTTCGTTCTGCTATAGCCATACAATCTGTTGATGGAGGAATTATTGAAAATGTTTCTATAAGTAATATAGAGGCTTTAAATACTGGTAATGCTTTTTTTATCCGTTTGGGTCATCGCGATGGTGGAACTCCTGGAATTGTAAAGAATATTTCTATTAAAAACATGAAAGTTCAGGTGCCTTTTGGACGTCCAGATATAAATTATGACTTAAGAGGTCCTGAGGTCGATTTTTTTCATAACCCATTTCCTGCTTCAATAGTTGGAATTGAAGAGTTTGCTGTTGAAAATGTTGTCTTAGAAAATATTGAAATAAGTTATCCTGGTAGAGCATCAAAAGGCATGGCATATGTGCCTATAAATAGGTTAGAACAAGTTCCTGAGAAAATAAAAGATTACCCCGAGTTTTCTATGTTTGGTGAACTTCCAGCGTATGGATTGTATGTAAGACATGCAAAGGGTATCTCTATGAAAAATATTAAATTCACACTTGATTATTCAGATTTTAGACCTGCTTTTGTTTTTGATGATGTTCGAGATTTAATGATGGAGCAAGTTGATTTGTCTTTAGAAAAGAAAGAAGAAGTAATTTTAAAAGAAGTAACACGTGCTAATTTAAATGTCAAACAAAGTATTGTAAAAACAGTAAATTAATTTTCAAATAAAAGATTAAAAATGAGTAAATTAAGTAGTTTAATATTATTTTTTTTAAGTATATACGCATATTCTCAGGAGGTAAAAGAAGAAATGCAAAATGGTAAATTTGAACCTAATTGGGAGTCATTAAAACAATATGAAACACCAGAGTGGTTTCGCGATGCGAAATTCGGTATTTGGGCACATTGGGGGCCACAATGTGAACCAGAACAGGGTGATTGGTATGGTCGCAATATGTATATAGAAGGTGAAAAACAATATGAATCTCATTTAAAACAATATGGACATCCATCAGAATTTGGTTTTAAAGATGTTATTCATGAGTGGAAAGCAGAAAAATGGGATCCGGAAAAATTAGTAGCGTTATACAAGCGTGCAGGCGCCAAATATTTTTTTGCCATGGGTAACCATCATGACAATTTGGATTTATGGGATAGCAAATATCAAGAATGGAATTCGGTTGATATAGGACCTCGTAAAAATATTTTGGAAGGATGGGCTAAGGCTTCAAAAAATAATGGATTGCCATTTGGTGTGAGTATTCATTCTGCCCATGCGTGGACTTGGTATGAAACGTCTCAAAAATCAGATAAAGAGGGTAAATATGCAGGGATACCTTATGATGGTAAATTGACAAAGGAAGATGGTAAAGATACATGGTGGGAAGGTTTAGATCCTCAAAAATTGTATGCACAAAACCACTCATTAAGTGCTGGAAGTGAAGGGGAAGTTGTTACAGGAGATCAGTGGGGCTGGGAAAATGGTGCTTCTATTCCATCAGAAGAATATTGTCTTAATTTCTACAATCGTACGGTTGATATGATAAATAAATTTTCACCGGATTTAATTTATTTTGATGATACGGTACTTCCATTATGGCCTATAAGCAATGTTGGATTAGAGGTTGCTGCACATTATTATAATACTAATATGGAATTAAATAATGGAAAACTTGAAGGTGTAATTTTTGGTAAGATTTTAAATGAACATCAAAAGGAATCCTTGGTTTGGGATGTAGAGCGTGGCGCTCCAGATGCAATTCAGGAAAAGGCATGGCAGTCTTGTACATGTATTGGTAATTGGCATTATAAAAGAGATATCTATAAT
Source organism: Mariniflexile sp. HMF6888 (assembly GCF_044335535.1). Classification (NCBI taxonomy): domain Bacteria; kingdom Pseudomonadati; phylum Bacteroidota; class Flavobacteriia; order Flavobacteriales; family Flavobacteriaceae; genus Mariniflexile; species Mariniflexile sp. HMF6888. The sequence goes on from NZ_JBIQVZ010000006.1 coordinate 136,575, forward strand.
AACAACAGTTATAAATCGGCTAAAACTGTTATGCAAATATTAGTTGATATTGTGAGCAAAAACGGGAACCTTCTTTTAAATGTTCCTGTAAGAGGTGATGGCACCATAGATGAAAAAGAATTAAAAATTGTAGAAGATATTACAGCATGGATGGATATTAATAGTGAATGTATTTACGAAACGCGTCCATGGCATATATATGGAGAGGGACCAAAAGTAGACAAAGCAAACCCGCTTAAGGCACAGGGTTTTAATGAAGGAAAAGGAGATGCTTACACATCTCAAGATATTCGTTTTACAAAAAAGGGAGATGTACTATATGCTGTAATTATGGAATGGCCAGAAAATAACCAGGATGTATTGATTAAATCTTTATCAACAAAGAGTCCTTATTATAATAAAAAATATAAAAAGGTAGATATGTTGGGAGGCAAAGTTGGGTCGTATAAATTCAACAAGAAAGGATTAAGTGTTAGTCTAGAAGAGAAAAACAATAAAGTCACACCTATTGTGCTTAAGATTTATTAACTCTAATTTTAGTAAAAACCATTAATATATTTAAAAAGGTTGGTTCATCATTTTTAGACAATGACATGAAAGATCAAAAAATTGAAATTATTAATTAAAAACTCAAATGAACTGTACTATTCGAAAACAGTATTTTTTTCTATTTATCATAGCTACATGTATTTATAGTTGTGGTAATAGTAATGTGTGTTTAAATGATGTACAGGTTATAGGAAGTCATAATTCTTATAAAGTTGCTATTGAAAAACCTTTATTTAATTATATGTTTCAATTAGATTCTTCCAAAGCAAAATCATTACAATACACACATTTATCATTAGAGAAACAATTAGATTTAGGTTTACGGAATTTAGAATTAGATGTTTTTTACGATCCCAATGGTGGTTATTATTCGAATCCTAAAGGATTGGAAATAGTGAAATCTTTGGGAGAGGAACCGCAAGTTTTTGATAAAGAGCAGAAACTTAATACGCCAGGTTTAAAAATATTTCATATTCAAGATATTGATTTTAGAAGTCACTATTTGTTGTTTAAAGATGCTTTAGTCGCTCTAAAAAAATGGTCCGATACTAATCCAAATCATACTCCAATTTTCATTTTAATAAATACAAAGGATCAAGTGATAGAAAATTTGCGAGAGCCATTACCATTTTCGGCATTAGCTTTAAGTAGTATTGATACCGAGATTAAAAGTGTACTTCCACAAAGTCAATTAATTACCCCCGATTTGGTTAGAGGCAATTTTAAAACATTAGAAGAAGCAATTCTTAAAAATGGTTGGCCTGAATTGACTAGTGTTAAAGGGCGTTTTCTTTTTGTCTTAGATGAAAAAGAAGATAAAATCAATAGGTATTTAGAAGGTCATCCTTCGTTAAAAGATAGGGTTTTATTTGCAAATAGTAAAGAAGGACGCCCAGAAGCAGCCTTTAGAATTATAAACGATCCTATTAAGGATTTTGATTATATAAAAGAATTAGTTGCCAAAGGATATATTGTTCGTACAAGAGCTGATTCTGGTACTAAAGAAGCGAGAACTAATAATTATATCCCTTTTGAAAAAGCTAAAGAGTCTGGTGCACAAATAATTTCAACGGACTATTATGTGCCATCAACCTTATTTCAATCCAATTTTATAGTATCCTTCGATAACGATACTTTTGAAAGAATAAAAAAACAACCATGAAGATATTTAAAGTTTTTATCACCTTACTTTTTTTTCAAATAGCTTTTCTTAATGCTCAAAATACACTTGATTTTTCAATTGTAAAAGCAACGGAGTCTTGTAGTATTGTCATCGATAAAAAAGATGCAAAAGTGGTTGAAATTGCTGCAAACATATTGGCAAACGATATAAAAAATACCACAGGAAAAACTATTAAAGTTTTGAATGAATTAGATGATAATATTATTCTAGCTGGGACTATTGGTAACAATAAGCTTATAGAAAAACTTATTAAGTCGAACAAAATAGATGTCTCAACCATAAAGAATACATGGGAGCGTTTTAGTATTCAAGTGGTTAAGAATCCCTTTAAAGGTGTGAGTCAAGCTCTAGTAATTGTAGGGTCAGATAGAAGAGGAACAGCATATGGGATACTCGAAATCTCTAGAATGATTGGTGTTTCCCCTTGGGAATGGTGGGCAGATGTGACTCCTTCAAAGCAAGAAGATATTACACTTTCAATAGAGAATAGAGTGTCACATGAGCCATCTGTAAAATATCGTGGTATATTTATAAATGATGAAGATTGGGGGTTACAACGATGGGCAGCTTTAAATTTCGAACCTGAAATTGGAGATATAGGCCCAAAAACCTATTCCAAAATATTTGAACTCTTATTGCGTTTACGAGCAAATACCATTTGGCCCGCCATGCATAGAAGTACAAAACCCTTTTATTCGTATCCTGAAAATAAAAAAGTAGCAGATGATTATGCCATTATTATTGGCACATCGCATGCAGAACCCATGTTGAGTAATATTAACACAGAATGGAATCATGAAACGATGGGGGAGTATCGCTATGATACCAATTCGGAGGTCATAAAAAACCTGTTTGCCAAACGCGTAAAAGAAGCTGCTCCATATGAAAATATGTATACCACAGGAATGCGTGGAGAGCATGATTCCCCTATGATCGTTGGTGAAGATGATACCGATCAACAGGTCAAATTATTGGAAAATATTATTACCGACCAAAGGGCGATTTTAAAGAAAGAACTAAAAAAAGATCCGAAAGCGATACCACAAGCTTTTATTCCTTATAAAGAAGTTTTGAAATATTATCAAAATGGATTGCATTTACCAGAAGATATTACACTTGTTTGGACTGATGATAACTATGGTTATATCCGACAATTAAGCAATCCTGAAGAACAAAAGCGTAAAGGAGGCGCAGGCGTGTATTATCACACATCCTATTGGGGGCGTCCTCATGATTACTTATGGCTAAATTCTACGAATCCCGTTTTAATGTGGGAAGAAATGTCTAAAGCCTATGAATTTCAATCCCGTGATTTATGGATTCTCAATTGTGGCGACATCAAACCTCACGAATACAATATAGAATTGTTTTTAGATATGGCTTGGAATATGGACACTTTTGATAAAAGTAGTTCTATAAGAACACATCTGAAATCTTGGGCAGCTAGAGAATTTGGAAATAAAAATGCTACTGAAATTACCAATTTAATGTTTGAAAATAATCGACTGGCTTATATGCGTCGTCCGGAGTTTATGGCTTGGAGTCAGGTGGAACCAGTTACGAAAGCTGGCGAAACAGAATTGACGCAGTATCATTATGGTGATGAGGTAACGAGTAGAATTAACGCCTATGAACATGTAGTTGAAACCACAGAGCGCCTATATAATTCTATCTCAGAAAATCGTAAAGATGCTTTTTATCAGTTAGTGTATTATCCAGTAATTGGTGCTTCAAAATTAAATCAGAAATGGCTCTATTATTATAAAAATAAGTTTTCAGCACAACAGAGAAAGGCAAGTGCTCATTTTTATGGAGAGCAATCAGCAAATGCTTATAATCGTATTTTAAAAGAAACTAATTATTATAACAAAACGCTAGCACAAGGAAAATGGAATCATATCATGACGATGCAACCTAGATTTTTGCCAGTGTTTTCCAAACCTGTTTATTCCATTGTAGATTCTAATGAAAAACCAACTTTAGGTCTTGCTTTAGAAGGTTATGAAATGGAAGTCAATCATGATATAGTAAATAGTTTTGCAGATGTTTTACCTGTTTTTAATAGTTATACAGACAATCATTATTTTATTGATGTCTTTTTAAAAGGAAAAGGCAATGTAGAGTGGAAAGCAATTCCGAAAAATGATTGGATTAAAATTTCAGAAACAAAAGGTGTTTTAACAAATGAATCGGGGAAACAACAAAAACGTTTATGGGTAAGTATTGATTGGGATAAAGTACCTAAAGGAGAAAACCAAAAAGAAGCGCCTTTAGGTCATGATTTTCAATTGATTCCTCCAAGTTATAAAGTAAATAGTGCTATAGATTTTGTTAGTGGAGATCATACTGTAACTATAGGAGTATCTGTCTATAATCCTAAATTTGAAGTGTTGGAAGATTATTCAGGTTTTGTTGAAGATAAAGGCTTTGTGTCCATAAATGCTGAAAACTTTTCAAGAAAAGTAAATGGGTTAGAAGCTTCTTGGGAATTATTAGAAGGTTTAGGGTATACAGGAAAAGTGATTACAGCCTTACCTAGAAGCGTAAATTCTGAAACAGATTTAAAATTGATTCAGCAAAATAGTCCATTACTGGAATACGATTTTTATGCCTTTAATTTTGGCGAGGTTGATGTAAGAATGCAAGCCGTTCCTACACACGCCAACTATGAAGGTAGAGGTGTGCGTTGTGCTGTTGCAATCGATGATGCCGAACCTGTAATAGTTAATTTTCAAACGTCAGGGCGTAGTGATGAATGGAAACAAAATGTGCTTAAAAATGCTAGTGTAAAGAGTGTTAAACAAATTGTAAATAAAGCAGGAAAACATACATTAAAAATTTGGATGGTCGATTCTGGGGTTATGTTAGATCAAATTTTAATTGATTTGGGTGGCTGGAAAAAATCATATGCTTTTCCGAAAGAAACAGTAAAGAAATAAATCAATTATTGATGGCATGAAATTTCAAAAAAATCTTGTATTTATAATACTCTTGCTAATACTGGTTTCTTGTAAAACAAATCAGGAAGCTGTATATAGTAATGCGCGCATTGCTTTCATAGCCGATGCCCATTTACAAGATATTTTTGGGGAATTTCAAGATAACGATTATAAGGGGATTAAAAACCCTGTAACGGGAGAGTATGCAAATATCAGAACCATGCATTCACAATTGCAATCTACCAGAATTTTTAATGAAAACTACTTTGCTTTTTTAGAGGCATTGAATGATATTTCGAGAAGAGGAATAAAAACGGTAGTCCTTCCTGGTGATTTTAGTGATGATGGACAACCTATTCATGTTAGAGGATTAAGACGAATACTTAACGAATATTCCAATAAGTATGGAATGTCTTTTTTTGTTACAACAGGAAATCATGATGCGGTAAGACCTTTTTCCCAAGATGCAACCAAAACTGATTTTTTAGGGAAAGACGGGAAAGAACAAATTATTAGCAGTGCTAAAACTAATTCACCTATTTTAGAAAATCAATTAGAACCCATTGTGACATCTGATATTAAAAACTGGGGTTACGAAGAGATGATGACTGAAATGGCCGATTTTGGTTTTTATCCAAAAAGCACTTACTTATATTGGGAAACTCCTTTTTCCAAATATAATTATGAAGACTATAATTATGAAAAAGCTTTAAAAGAATCTTTATTAAAAAAAAGAAACTATGCCATTAAAAATACCGATTTATCACTGCCAGATGCTAGTTACTTGGTTGAACCTATAAGCGGAGTTTGGCTCTTAGCTATAGATGCCAATGTATATGTTCCTAATACAAATTTATCTGGATTGAAAGAGAATCCTAAAGATTTTTCAGGAGCTAGTATAGGCTATAATAACGTGCTTTTGTATAAAAAACATTTAATAGATTGGGTTAAAAAAGTTTCAGAAAGAGCAAAACAAAAAGGAAAGATTTTGATTGCTTTTAGTCATTACCCGATGGTTGATTTTAACGACGACGCATCTTCAGAATTAAAACGTTTTTTTGGAGGTAATAAAATGCAATTGCAAAGAGTTCCAAATGAAGATGTAGCCAAAGCATTTGCAGATGCGGGTCTTCAAATTCATTTTGGAGGACACATGCATATAAACGATACGGGTATTAGAACAACAGAAAAAGGCAATACGTTGTTTAATATTCAAACACCCTCATTGGCGGCTTATATGCCAGCTTATAAAATACTTGCGATCCTTTCTGATTCAGAGTTTGAAGTGGAAACTGTTGTTTTAGATTCGGTTAGAAATTTTAATAGTTTATTTCCTTTTTATGAACAGGAGTATGCATATTTAAAAAGTATAAAAAATGATAAAATTTGGAATAGAAATATTCTGAATTCTTTAAATTATAAAGATTTTACAGCATGGCATTTAAAAGAATTAGTAAGACTTCGGTTTTTACCAAAGGATTTTCCAGTCGACTTTTTAGAATCTTTTTTAAAACTTACAGGTAAAGATTTGTTGGAAATAAAGAGTAATAACTCTGAAACGCACAAATTGTTGTTATCTAATGATTTGACTATTAGTGATTTTGAAACTTGGACGGGTTTTGATATGATATTTGATTTTTATAGGTTGAGAAATTCTGATGAATTAGCCATTCCAGAAATTGGACTTAGTAGGTTAAAACAATATCAAATGGTATGTAAACAATTAGAAAATGTAGATGATGATAAGTTAGTTTTATGGGCGAAAATATTTCAAAAAACCCTAAAAGGACAACCTTCGAATCACTTCAAAATAAATTTAAAAACCAATAATCTAGAACGTTTAGATCCTTAAATGGGATTAAGATTGACATTGTGATTTAAAAAAATTAAATTGCATTTAGAATTTATTTTATGAGACAGCATTCATTTATTTTAATCATTTTTTTATTTACTTGTTATCATTATAATGCTCAGAATATAAAATTTGAGCATTATAATGATGATAGTGGTTTGACTCATAATTCAGTTAGGCATATCGTTCAAGACAAAAATGGTTTTATGTGGTTTGGTACCTTTTCGGGTCTTAATCGTTTTGATGGTTATCATTTTGCAAATTATTTAAGTTCGACTCAAGAGAGAAATAGTATATACAGTAATGATATAACGGCTTTGGAGTTGGACGAGAAATCCAATAATCTTTGGATTGGAACAAGAATGGGGCTAACGCTATTAAAACTGGATACTCAAGAATTTACCACTTTTTTGCCAGAAAAAAATAATCCAAATAGTTTACCTGATGAAGAAATTCGTTCTGTTTACGTAGATAAATTTAATAGAATTTGGGTAGGCACTAAAAGTGCAGGCGTTTATTTGTTTTATAAAGAAGAAAATAAATTTGAAAAGGTTGACCTCCCAGGATTTAATTATGTCAAGGAAATTTTTGAAGACAGTCAAGGAAATATTTGGATAGGTAGTTATGAAACAGGTTCGGTTGCGAAGATTTCTTTAGATAACGCCGGGGATATTGTAGAATTAAGAACTTATACATTATCGATTCCAAATTCAAATAATATAAATCCCTATTTAAATTTCATATATGAAGATTTCAAGTCGGATATTTTTGTAGGTACTAGAGAAGGGCTTTATAAGCTGGATAAAGCTTCTAATACTTTTATAAATATATATGTTAAAGACGGTTTGCTTAGAGAAAAAATAGGGCCTTATTTTGTATCAATAGCACGTGCTCCTGACGGTAAATTCTGGATTGGAACTTTAGGGGGGCTTCTAGTATGTGATCAATTGGAAGATATTGAAAAGGGTAAATTTCAATGGTACTATTCCATATTAACAGATAATACATCTTTAGCTGATAACTTGATTTCTGTTCTCTATTTTGACGCTTCAGGGGTTTTGTGGATTGGTACGGAAGACGGATTGGATAAGTATGATCCTTATGAAAATCAATTTAATGTAAATAATGATATTGCTTTATATACCGGCGATCAAATTCCTAGGGTTAGAGGGTTTGCTAAAACTTATGATGAAAAAGTCATTGTAGCTACTTGGCATAATGGACTTTTTATTTCTAAAGGAAAGAGTTTTATTCCCTTATCTAATGTTAAGATGGATATTTCGTGCATTTATTCTGAAGATGGGAACATCTTTTATTGCGGTTTATGGAATGGGGACATATTAGTTTACGATTACATAAAAAATACATCAAAAGTCGTTGATCCAGGTTTTGCGAATTCATCTGTTTCTACATTTTTAAAATATAATGACAATACCTTGCTTGTGGGATCTTTTGGTGAGGGTGTAATTGTTTTAGATTCCAAAACGCTACTTCCAAAACGTTCTAGTGGCAGATTGTTGCCTAATTTTGAAATTAATACCATAAAGAAAGTTGATGATGATTTGTGGCTTGCGACTGAAGGAGGTTTGGTAAGACACAATTTTGTGACAAAAACCACGAAATTATTTAAGTATAATCCAGAAAAGAAGAATGGACTTCCGCAAGACAATTTGAGTGATATTTTAATTGATTCAAATAAAAATGTTTGGGCGGCAACACGAAATGGAATGGCTGTTTATGTGCCAGAAAACGATGAGTTTGAGCTTATTTCTGAACCGAAGGAATTACGTGGCAAATGGATTACGGATATGACTTTAGATACTAATGATAATTTATGGTTGAACATAAATAACAATAGCATCGCAAAATATAATCCAACGCTAAAAACAGCAAACGTTTATCATGTGATGAGCGGTAATAGATTAGATGTATTTAGCTCGAAAGGGTTTTATAATTTTAATAATTCACTGATTTATGTGGGTGGTAAATACGGTGTCATTTATTTTTCGCCAGATAATATAAAAGACAATACCTATTCGCCAAAACCAATGATTACCGAATTTAAAATACAGAATAGAGAAATATTTCCAGGCATGGATATTAATGGGCAAGTGCCACTTTTGAAGAATCTTAATTATACTAAAAAAGTAGCGTTAAGTTATGTAAATCGTAATTTTTCATTTCAGTTTTCAGCACCATCATTTACAAACGAAAGACTTAATAAATTTCAATACATGTTGGAGGGGTTTGATGAGACTTGGATAACGGCTAACAGCAATTCCAGGACTGTACAATATACAAATCTGTTTCCAGGCGATTATGTGTTTAAAGTAAAAGCAAGTAATAGTTACGGTTATTGGAGCGAGGTTGCTTCTTATCAAATAGAAATAACGCCTCCTTTTTGGTTAACCCCACAAGCATTTATTTTATTCGCAGTTGTGTTTGTTTTAATCTTCTATTTTATAAGAAGAGAGATCAAAAATCGAATTAAATTAAAACAAGAGTTACTCACAGAGAAGGTAAATAGGGAACGAGATGTTAAATTGAATAATGAAAAACTTAGGTTTTTCACAAATATTTCACATGAATTAAGAACCCCATTAACACTTATTCTAGGACCTGCTAAACAGTTAATGGAAGAAGGAAAAGAAACTGCTACTGATTATCAAAAAAGCAGATTTAATCTTATTCATCAAAACGCCAGTAGGTTGTTGACTTTAGTAAATCAAGTGCTGGATTTTAGAAAAGCACAGACAGGAGAGTTGAAGCTTAAAGTTTCAAAAACAAATATTGTAGATTATTCCAGAAACATTTTTGAATCGTTTAAAGAACTGGCTTACAATAAGAAAATTCAATTAAATTTTATTTCGGAAAATGAGAATATTGTGGGTTGGATAGACAATGACAAGTATGACAAAATCCTTTATAATCTTTTATCCAATGCCTTAAAGTTTACAAATAAATATGGTAATGTGGACTTGTTTATTAGGTTGAAAAATGGCAGTGAGGATTATTTAGTTATTGAAGTTATTGATGATGGTATCGGCATCCCATTAAAGAGTCAAGAAAAGATTTTTATGCGGTTTTATCAAGCCACTAATAGTAAAGAAAACAATACAGGCTCGGGTATTGGTTTGTCGTTGGTAAAATCATTAGTAGAACTTCATAAAGGAAAAATAAAAGTAAAGAGCGAGCCAAATAAAGGCAGTGAATTTATAGTTAGAATTCCTATAGCTCGTCATTTTTATAAAGACAAGGAAGTTTTTGAATATGATATTAAAGACATAAAAGAACCAATAACTCCAGTTTTACCGGCTAAGAAAATAATTCAAAGTACAGAGTTAAAGCAAAAAATATTAGTTATTGAAGACAATAATGAACTTAGAAAATATTTAGTTGACTATTTGTCTGATTATTATAAGGTTTACGATGCAGAAAATGGCGAAGAAGGGTTACGGATTTGTAGACAAATTAAACCTATTATTTGTGTAGCCGATATTATGATGCCAGTTATGAACGGACTTGATTTCTGTGAAGAATTAAAAAAAGACGAATTTATAAGCCACATTCCTGTTGTTTTATTAACGGCACTTTCTGAAAACGAAGATAAGGTAAAAGGGTATGGTATTGGAGCTGACGCCTATTTAGTAAAACCTTTTGATCCTTCCCTTTTAAAAACAGTCATTGAAAACATTATTAAGACACGATTGGAATTGAAAGCTAAATTTTCTGGCGAAGTAGAAAGTGAAATAGGGTTGCTTACCCATTCCCCAATAGATGAAGAGTTTATGAAAAAAGTGACTGCTTTAATAAACGATAATTTAAGTGAATTAGACTTGTCAACCGTCTATTTATGCAATGAATTGGGTATGAGCTCTTCAAAATTATACCGAAAAATTAAAGAACTAACAGATTTAGCTCCCAATGAGTTTATAAGAACCATACGTTTAAAAAAAGCGGCACAGTTTTTAAAAACAAAAAAGTATAACGTGTCTGAAGTAACAAGTTTAGTAGGCTTTAACGATCCCTTATATTTTAGCCGATGTTTTAAAAAGCAGTTTGGTTTTCCACCAAGCAAGTTGATTAATTAACTGGAGTTCGATTTAAAAGGTAATATCTGATATTTGAACCCTATTAGGGTTCAAAACCCTAACAGGGTTTGGGGTATATGTGAATTTATCCATGTTTTTGATGTATTAATCCATGCTTTTTTTTATTGAAAATTTTAGCTTCGTTTTATTAATTTTCAATACTTAATTTCATGAAAAATTCAATAGACTCAGAAAACCCGTTAAAGAATCTAGATGAGTGGGAAGATAACTTATTAGAAAGATATCCTGATCCAGACAAAATCACAACTGATAAAGAAAAAGAAGCATTTAGAAATTATGTGGATTCTGATAGACAGGAAACGGTTAAAGAGTTTTATAGAATAAATCACACCTATCAAACGTATGATTTTGTATGTAGTAAGGAAGAAGAATTTCTGAAATTTAATAAAAAGGAAATGTCTATTTGGGAAGCGGTTGATTTTTTAAACACGCTTGTAGATGATAGTGATCCAGATATTGATTTAGATCAAACACAACACCTATTACAAACTTCTGAAGCCATTAGAGCCGATGGTCATCCCGATTGGTTTGTACTTACTGGATTTTTACATGATCTTGGAAAAGTTTTATGTCTTTTTGGAGAACCACAATGGGCTGTTGTAGGTGATACTTTTCCCGTGGGTTGTGCCTATTCAGATAAAATTGTGTATCCAGAATTTTTTAAAGATAATCCGGATTATAACGATGAACGCTTCAACACTAAGTTTGGTATTTATTCTGAAAATTGCGGACTTGATAACGTGAAAATGAGTTGGGGACATGATGAATATCTATATCAAATAATGAAAGATTACTTACCTGAACCCGCTTTATACATGATTAGATTTCATTCTTTTTATTCACAGCATAGAGATAATGCTTATGCACATTTAATGAATGATAAAGATGTTGAAATGTTTGAGTGGGTAAAAAAGTTTAATCCTTATGATTTATATACAAAAACACCAGTTAAACCAGATGTTAATGCTTTGCTTCCGTATTATAAAGAATTAGTAGCTAAGTATTTGCCGGAAAAATTGAGGTTTTAAATTAAAAAGCTTCTATATTTTTTTGTTTTTATATGTTTAGATAAAATCATCTTTTATCTAAACATTGTATTATAAATCAAACCAACTAACTAACCATGTATACTGTTATTACTTTTGTTGCCTTTACGGCATTTGTTGCTTTCTATTCTTGGTATAAGCTAAGAAAGGAAAAGTTAAATTCACAAGATGGATATTTTCTTGGAGGAAGAAGTTTAACGGGCGTTGTTATTGCGGGATCCATGTTGCTAACTAATATTTCAACGGAACACCTTATAGGGATGAACGGGTCATCCTATAAAAATGGGTTTATTATTATTGCTTGGGAAGTAACATCTGCATTGGCCTTAGTAGCGGCCGCTATTTATTTTATCCCAAAATATCTAAAAATGGGACTTACTACAATTCCCCAGTATTTAGAAAAAAGATTTGATAACGCTACAAGAACTTTAGTGGCATTGTTTTTAATGATTTCGTTTATAGTAACCTTAATTCCCATAGTTCTTTATACAGGAGCCATAAATATTGAAAGTATCTTTAATATTTCAGAAGTTTTAGAAGTTTCCAAAGAGCAGGGATTATGGATTTCTGTCGTGTCCATAGGCATGTTAGGTTCAGTTTATGCCATTTTTGGAGGCTTAAAAGCCGTTGCCATATCAGATACAATTAATGGCTATGGCCTTTTGGTTGGTGGGGTAGCCATTCCTTTATTAGCTCTTATAAGTATTGGAGATGGCAATCCTTTAGAAGGTTTAAGTAAAGTATATAAACATAGCCCAGAGAAATTTAATGTTATAGGCGCTAAGGATTCCGTATTACCATTTGGTGTTCTTTTTACGGGATTGATTATTAATCAACTTTATTTCTGGAGTATGAATCAAACCATAATACAACGTGCATTTGGAGCCAAAAATTTAGTGGAGGCACAAAAAGGATTACTTTTTACGGGTGTTTTAAAAATATTAGTTCCAATCATTATCATTTTACCTGGCGTTATTGGCTATTATTATTTTGGAGATTCTTTATATGATAATCAAGATATGATTTATCCAGAATTAATCAAGAAAGTGTTGCCAGTTGGATTGGTTGGTATTTTTGCAGCTATTGTATTAGGGGCTGTTTTAAGCACTTTTAATAGTGTGCTTAATAGTGCTGCAACTATTTTTAGTATAGATATTTATAAAAGACATTTAGAAAAAACATGTAGCGATAAGAAATTGGTACGGATAGGTAAGTTGACCTCTACCGTTTTAGCCGTTTTCGCCATATTAGCAGCTCCTATGGTTGCTAATGCTCCAGATGGGTTGTATCAATTATTGCAACAATTAAATGGAATCTTTTTTATACCAATAGCTTCTATTATGCTAGCAGGTTTTTTTCTAAAAAGAATATCGGCTATGGGAGCTAAAGTGTCACTTTTTGTAGGACTTGCATTTTATATTTTAACAACATTTGTTTTTAAGGTTGACATTCATTTTGTGCATATATGGGGTATTGAGTTTTTATTGAATTTAGCGGTCATGTTTGGAGTTTCTCATTTTTACCCTGCAAATTCAGAATTTAATGAGGAAGATTTACATGTAGTAGATATGAAATCTTGGAAATATACGAAGCCAATGGCAATGTTACTTTGTGTTATTACTATTCTTATTTATGTGCTATTGGGAAATAATTAAATTATATAAAGTAAATGAAAGAAATGATTTCTAAAGCTTCTGCTCGCTTTTTATCTCTGGATGTGTTTAGAGGGTTAACCATCTGTTTAATGATTGTTGTAAATACACCGGGAACAGGAGCCAATTTATACCCTTATTTGGTGCATGCCAATTGGTTTGGTTTTACACTTGCCGATTTGGTATTTCCCTCATTTTTATTTGCAATGGGCAATGCCATGAGTTTTTCAATGGGAAAACTAAAATCTGCCCCACCAAGTTTTGTTTGGAAAAAAATATTAAAACGCACCTTTCTAATATTCTTGATTGGGTATTTAATGTATTGGTTTCCATTTTTTCAACAAGCTAACGACTCATGGGAACTAAAACCATTCAGTGAGACTCGTGTTATGGGCGTTTTACAACGTATTGCTTTATGTTACTTTTTTGCATCCATCATTTTTTACTATGTATCACAAAGAGTCGCTTTGATTTTGTCGGGGAGCATTCTGCTGGCTTATTGGGTGATTTTATACGTGTTTGGAGAGCCTGATGGCGTTTTGGATATGGCAACAAACGCTGTTACTAAATTGGATTTAAGCTTGTTAGGGGAAGGACATATTTATAAAAGAGATAGTATACCTTTTGATCCCGAAGGTGTTTTAAGTACGTTGCCAGCTATAGTAAATGTACTGGCTGGATATATGGCAGGGGTTTTTGTTCAAAAAAAGGGGAAGACGCATGAGGGGATTTCCAAATTACTTATAGTAGGATTTCTTCTGGCTTCATTGGCGCTTTGGTGGGATTTAGTATTTCCAATTTCAAAAAAACTTTGGACAAGCTCATTTGCCCTTTACACTATAGGATTGGATTTATCTATAATGGCTATTTTAATTTATGCCATCGAAATACAAAACGTAAAGTTTGGCGTTAAGTTTTTTGATGTTTTTGGCAAAAATCCGTTGTTTATTTATTTGTTTTCCGAGTTGTTCTATGTCTCTTTACGTCAAATTAAAACAAGCTCTGGGCTAGACCTATTTGAGTGGGTAAGCGAAACTATTTTTCAAAATGTATTTCCAGGATCTTTTGGGGCTTTAGTTACAGCATTAGTATTTATGCTATTATGTTGGTGGTTAGGGTGGTGGCTTGATAAGTATCGGATTTATATAAAAATATAGTTATAACCCGTTGGGTGAAATTAAGAAAATTTAATTTATAACGAATTTAAAGTCAATTTAGTACTCAAGTGTCAGTCTGAGCCTGTCGAAGACACTAGAAGATGCATTTCGACAAAGCCTGTGCTGAGCTTGTCGAAGTGCTCAATGTGACAATTTATATAAAAATTAGTATTGATAAAGAAATATACCCAATGGGTAATTACATCAAATTGATGGGTGTTTGGTTTTGGGTTGTCCCGTTGTAGAGTCCTTTTTAATTTTAGTGTTCATAATTAAAAATCTGTGAATTATGTAAATCTCTTTAAAAAGGGTATAACTAATTTACCAGCTTTCCAATTACCTTTGATACCGCTATTAATTAATTCCATTGACTTTGTTAGAAGAATTCAAGATGAATCATCTAACTTGGTAATAAAGGCAGACATGATGTCTGCTTTTATTTTTTGTTCTTTAATTACATATAATAGTATCTGTAATTGATATAATTCATTTATAGGAATATTTAATTCTTACACCTTCAGAGTATTTTAAAAATTTATTTGAAGTACTTAATAATAGATATAATAAAAAAGGTAGAATTACAGGCAGAGGCAAGAGTCTGGAGAAATAAACAAAGCACATACGCCATAGAAGAAAGCTCATAAAAACTAACCCTAAATGGGTTATATATTAAAATACCTGTAGATTATGTAAGTATTTAATTATATTATGTAATAATTTCGGGGTACTATTGCCCATCTTTACAGTATTAATAATACCATAATATTATCTTTAACTGAAGTAATAATAGTTGTGTACCATTAAAAAATGGTATAAAATATAAAATAAAACCCTCAATGGAATCAATTTTTTTAAAATATAGAATAATGAGATTTGTTTTAGTCGGTTTAACAATAGCAACCCTTATTTTATTATTTGTTGTTATTTTTAAGAACATTAAAATATAAAATTGTAGTATTACATCATGCTTACTTTTTATTCTGCAAAGTTGAAAAAAGATTTAGCTAACCAACCTGTAGATAGCTATTTTAGCTAATAATCAATAGCACGAGTATGTGCAATTGGTATACAATAATTATTAATAGTAAATAAAAAAGTAACACCATGAAATCAATTGGCAATGAATTAGAAAAAGCTACTCCTCATATTGTAGTAGAAATAATACAATATATACCAAATGCTGTAGTGAGTAAGACCATTATCAAAAAAGTTACAGGAAACATAACTGCATTGTCTTTTGATATTGGCGAAGAACTAGCCGAAAAAACGTCACCTTTTGACACTTACATACAAATTATAGATGGGACCGCCAATCTTACCATTAATAAGATTGAATATCAACTAAGTCTCGGGCAGGGTATTGTTATTCCCAGTAACCAAAGACATCACTTTACTGCCAACGAGCAATTTAAGATGATATCTACCGTCATAAAAAGCGGTTATGAAGGGTTTGATTAAATTCTTGTTTTTTAAATGTTTTTTTAAGTGTTTCGGTTTATAAGGATGTGTGTTATGTAACTATGGACTAAAGTTGTGTAACACACCTTACATAAAATAGTTGTATCTTACATAAACTAAATAATATAAATACATTCAATCAAAAACTTTCATATGAAATTATATATAAAGTATATGGTAAGTTTAAGATGCAAGCTTATGGTCAAGCATGAATTAGAAAGACTCGGGCTGCATCATATGAGTATTGAACTTGGTATGATTGAAATTGTAGAGACCATTGGCGAAGAACAAAAGGCGATACTTAAACACAATCTAGCGCTTTCTGGATTGGAACTGTTGGATGATAAAAAAAACATTCTTATTGATAAAATCAAGAATGTTATCATAGAAATGGTTCATTACACGGATGAGATACCCAAAGTCAACTATTCTGATTATATAAGTGAAAAGCTCGGCTATGATTATACCTATTTGTCCAACTTGTTTTCAGAGGTAAAAGGAATAACCATACAACATTTCATCATAAAACATAAAATAGAAAGGGCCAAGGAACTCATACTTTACGACCAATTAAATCTTTCGGAAATATCCTATAAGCTGCATTATAGCAGTGTAGCCCAATTATCCAATCAATTCAAAAAAGTAACGGGACATACTCCAACTTTCTATAAAAAGTTAGGGAAGAAACGAAGGGGTAACTTAGAAAACCTGTAACATATATAACATTTTGTTTTTTTTGTGTAAACTATAATATAGAATTTTTAGCAATCTTTGTGTAAGTGCGATTAAGTCATATGTAAATAGTATATTATTATGATAGTAACCACCAACAAAGAAATTAAGATACTGCCCAGTGAACAATATATCATTGTAGGTGATTGGGAAAAACAAGCCATTGCCTTAAAAGAAAAATATCCAAAACTTACCAGTGAAGATTTAAAATTTGAAGCAGGTAAAGAAACCGATTTATTTCAAAGATTAGTAAACAAGTTAAATAAAAACCTTAATGAAATTATTTATATTTTGAAAACTAATCAAAGAATGTGTTGTTAAGACAACTGTAATTGATTGAGCTTAGGCCGAAAAAAGAGCCGTTATTTTAAATAACGGCTCTTTTTTGTATTGTATCTCTAATCTAAAAATCTAAAAAGTCCTTTAAATTTAGTTTGTCAGGTTGAGCTTGTCGAAACCGATATTGATTACCAGTAAGTTAAAATATTTCGACAAAGCCTGTACTGAGCTTGTCGAAGTGCTCAATATGACATCCAACTAGACTTTTCAGACAGCCTCTTTTTTGTATTGTATCCCCAATCTAAAAATCTAAAAAATCTAACATTCTAAGAAGTCTAACACCCAGAACCCAAGAGGTTAGATAGTTAGATGGTTAGATTGTTAGAAAGTTAGAAAGATGCTTTTTTTTAACGACAAGACCCTACTTTACGATTCCCGATTCCCGATTTTGACCTCCCTGATTAGAATTGACCGATTCACCAGAACCCAACACCCAGAACCCAAGCCGCTATTCCCGATTCCCCTTTCACGATTTCTGAATAACGATTAACGATTAACGATTTCTGATTGACGATTTGGACCTTCCTGATTAGAATTGACCGATTCACTAAAACCCAACACCCAGAACCCAACACCCAGAACCCAAGCCGCTATTCCCGATTCCCCTTTCACGATTTCTGAATAACGATTAACGATTAACGATTTCTGATTAACGATTGACGATTGACGATTGACGATTGACGATTCACCTTTCACGATTTTTTTCACGTTTCACGATTTTGACCTCCCTGATTATAGTTAACCGATTCACCAAACCCAGAACCTTGACGCCCAGAACCTTGAACCCAACACCCAGCACGCTAACAAACAAACCCGTGACACATATTGACACAAATTGACACATATTGACACATATTGACACATATTGACACACCTGCCCAAAAATAGAGGGGTTTTGTTCGAGTTTTGTTCGGGGTTTGTTCAGCTACGGTTCGGGGGTCTATTTTTTGGATGGGGGTTTGCCTGAACAAAGGGAGAACGAAACCAAACTAAGACTGCTGTCATACCTACTTTACATTTTAAAATATTTTTTGTAGGTGGTTTTTTATTATATTCGTAAACATATTAACGATATAACTACAATGGTGTTGCTGTTTGTTGTGGTTATATGGGTGTTGGCGGTCATTTAAAACCGTGCATTCATTCAAAATTTCGGAGGTTAAATCATTATAATATTACTTTGAAATTTTTATCCGTAACAAGTAAAATAATACCAGCAATACAACAATACAAAGCTGTGTAAAAGTATTTATAATCATTATGTGCGAAATGAACCATTAATGCACCAATTGCGAATGGCAATAACCATAAAGTTGATATGTTTTTAACTTGATGCATCCAAAATCCAACAACTAAACCTATTACACCCAACAATTCGCCATAACCAATAAATAGTGTCCATATTTTCCCGAAACCAAAATTGCTCATATTTCCCATCATACTTTCCTTTTGAAAAACTTTGAAAAGACTTGCATAGCCAAATGCATAAATTAAATACCCATATGAAATCCAATGGGCTACTTGTACTAAAATTTTCATATCTAATATAATTTTGTCCAAAAGTAATAGTTATATTTACAAATTGAAAGTACATACAAAATTGTATGATACTAACAAAAAAGTAAGAAATGAGAAAAACAACGTCTACCAATACAATTAATAAGGAGCAATTAGAAGCAAATTGTGGAATTGCATATACAAACTCAATCTTAAGCGGTCGATGGAAACTTAGTATTTTAGCATTCTTATTGGATGAAAAAAAATTAAGGTATAGTGAATTAAGAAATAGATTATCCGGAATTTCGGAAAGAATGCTAATAGCAAAACTTAAAGAATTACAAGCCGACGACTTGATAAATCGGATTTCTCATCCCGAAGTTCCACCAAGAGTAGAATATGAACTTTCCGAAAAAGGTAAGTCATTAGAAAGTATTTTAACACAAATGGCTAAATGGGGAACGAAAAATGCAACTAAAAACAGAAATACATAAAAAACGAACCTCGCTTGCCCTTCATGTAGCGTCCCCTAGCGTTTTGTTCGGGTTTTGTTCAGCTACGGTTCGGGGGTCTATTTTTTGGATGGGGGTTTGCCTGAACAAAGGGTGAACGAAACTGAACCAAGGCTGCTGTCATACCTACTTTACATTTTTAAAATGTTTTTTGTAGGTGGTTTTTTATTATATTCGTAAACATATTAACGATATAACTACAATGGCGATGGTGTTTGTTGTGGTTATACGGGTGTTACCCACAATTTGAGAAAATGACTTACAGAATAACAAAATTTAACCCAAAAAAGAGAAATGAAGAAGGGCATTTTCTGGATAATTCCGAATGGACAGCGATTAGTGATATAGGAAAATCTGAATATAGAAATGTGGATTTTGAAGAATATGAAAAAACTGAAACGGCATATGCGGAATCTATAAAACTGATTCTTAACGAAAAAAATATAACAAGTCTAAAAATTGACTCATTAGAATTACGTGATACATTCGAAGATTTTGAAAACTATAGAAAAAATGGTCGATTAAAGAATCTTGATGTTGATTTTAATAATGAAATTGACATTTTGGAAAACGGAACTATTCTGAATTTAACTCAGATTCAAAAAATAGTTCGCTTAATTTTAAGAGAAACTATTTGGATGAACTTACTCGAATCTGAATTTAAAATAATTTTCGGATATGATTATTATATGTATGTTGAGTGTTCGGAATTAAAAAATTCAACCATAAATCGGATTGAAAAAATGGGGCTTTTTGTCGAGCCAAATATGGGACAAAGGACAATTATAGTAACTGACGAAAAAGGAAACGAAATATAAAAACTGTAGGTAACACGGGTAGCCGTTGCACAAGCCCGTAATTTTGCAAACCTATGATATAAAAACGCCAATTTTAAGGGCGTTTATTGTTTTTTATAGGTATTACAATGTAAATTCAAGATGACTATATGGACTTATAATGGCGTCTATAATAGACTTAAAACGATAAAATAGAGAACGTAGGCTTGCCGCTCCACTTTTACCGTGTTTTTCTATGAATTTCAGGTACTTTTTAAGGTTATAAGCAATAGCCGATAGCTGCATGCACTTATTGGCCTGCCCAATACCTATGGTATTGACTTTTCTAAGTCCCATAAACTGGGTGAGTGTTCCAAATACGGGTTCTACGGTGCTTTGTCGCTTGGCTTTCGTAGCGTCCCATAGCGTTTTGTTCGGGTTTTGTTCAGCTACGGTTCGGGGGTCTATTTTTTGGATGGGGGTTTGCCTGAACAATGGGCGAACATAGGTGGGAGCAAACTAAATAAACACTGTTTAAAAGAGTATGTTTTGAAAGTTTTTTAAACATTTATTTATATATTGCATGGGATAAGAATTTTCGTTGTTTTGGAAAAAGGGGAAATGGAGGGAGAAACTGATGAGAGCCAGATTTGTGGGTAGGAGCCATGGGTGTTAGGGTGTAAAGGGCAGGAGCGTATTAAAACAGGAATTCTTATAAAACCATAATTAAAAAAGTATACATTATTGCATATATAGGCGATATAACTACAATTGTATAGCTGTTGTTGTGGTTGTATGGGTGTTACCACACATTTGAGAGCAACATTGAGAAATTGGAAAAACATAGAATGGATTTTTGAAAAGGATGGAGCCTTAAGAGATATTTATGTCCAAAACGCAACCATTTCGGATTGGGAAAAAGTAGTTGATTTATTAAACTCTGAATACAAATTGACTTTTGGAATTTATGAAGATAATTTGACAGACAAAATCGACATCGGATACGTGAAAACAATGTTTGCGGACGAAACTGGTGAATTGGAAACTAAATCAGCAACTATCGATTTAAGTGGAATTGTTGTGAAATGCTTCTTCTTTCTAGAAAACCAAATCGAGTTTGACATAAATCCAACCGAAATTAAAACGGAATCGGAATTTATTAAGATTACGGATTTTATGAAATCCATAAGTTTGAAATTAGAAAAACAGATAACACTTTGTGGAGAGAATCAACCTGAACTTCCGCTAATAAAAATTGATACTAAAAACGGAATTGAAAAAGTATTGACTGAAAAAGAGGCTGAAAATTTATGGAAAAAGTCTGACCAAAATGTTAGCCGATTTACAAAATTAAAGTCTAATATAATTATGAAATACTTTCCAAAAATATTTGAAAAGAGAATTATGGAAAGTGGAAATGGAGAATATAAATCAACACCAAAAGAAAAAAACGTGTGGTAACACCGGTAGCCGTTGCACAAGCCCTTAATTTTCTAAAAACAAGATACAAATAAGCCCTTTTAAGGGCTTTTATTTTACCGTTTAAATTGCTTGCTCCCTAAAATTAAGAGGCTTAAAAAGACGTAAAATGTATTGTATGATAGCTTTAAAAGCAAAACGAACATAGGACAGGCTTGTGGCTCCACTTTTACTGTGTTTATCTATGAATTTCAGGTACTTTTTAAGGTTATAAGCAATAGCCGATAGCTGCATGCACTTATTGGCCTGCCTAATACCTATGGTATTTACTTTTCGAAGTCCCAGAAACTGGGTGAGTATCCCAAATACGGGTTCTACGGTGCTTTGGCGCTTGGCTTTCGTAGCGTCCCCTAGCGTTTTGTTCGGGTTTTGTTCAGCTATGGTTCGGGAATCTATTTTTTGGATGGGGGTTTGCCTGAACAAAGGGCGAACGAAACTAAACTAAGACGGCTGTCATACCTACTTTACATTTAAAAATGTTTTTTGTAGGTGGTTTTTTATTATATTCGTAAACATATTAACGATATAACTACAATGGCGATGGTGTTTGTTGTGGTTATATGGGTGTTGGCACACATTTGAGAAACTATGAGCAACAACGATAAATCAAAACCTATGAATTTTTGGCAAATCTTGGATAAGATTAAATATTTTGTGCTTGCTGCTTTGTTTATTATTATCATAATTATTTTATCAAAAGGTTATTCAATCGAAACATCATATTTCAAAATAGGAAAAGTTCCAGATACTTTATATTTAGAAAAGGAAATAAAAATCCCTTCAGATACAATATATAAAGAAAGAGTAGTAACTAAATATGTTGAAATTCCTAAAAAAGATAAATCTACTTCAGTCAAAAATTCAGAAACAGAAATACAAGTTAATAACCAACCAGCAAATATAAATACAGGTAATAATAGCGGAATTTTAGGTAATAATAACACTGTTAATGTTAATGAAAAACCATTGGTTTTAAATGATGTTGATAAACAACAGTTAATTACTTTTTTAGAACAAATAATTAAAAAAAACTCTCTAAAACCTGATGTTTGTATAGAAATATCTGGTTTAGGTAGTGATTCCCGTTCTTTCCAAATGGCAGGAATAATTTTAGACTTTCTAAAATCAAAAAAATATAATGCTGATGGAATTTCGCAAAAATGGTATAATAAACCAATGAAGGGGATCGAAATAATATATAAAGAAAAATGTATTGAAATTAATGTGTTCATTATTTAATATTTCTTTGATAAATTAACTCATCTAATATTGATGCAAGCAGAATTATTACATCAGCTCTGCGAAGTCTGTGACTTCGTAGCAATATTAAAGCTAAAGCAAGTATGCATAAGAAACTGTATTTTAGACTAAGTTTTTTTATTAAAAGCTTATTAAAAAGTAATATATTGCATGTGGAAAGAATATAGCTACAATTGAACTGCTGTTTGTTGTGGTTATACAATTGTTGGCAACAAGCTGAAAAAAAACCAAAATATAAAATATGTCTGCAATAGAATTTATAATGCAAGGAGGAATGGCTTCTATAGGTGGAGACTTATCCGAAGCTGAACAAAAAGAAAGTAATGAATTAGTAAAAAAGTTTGGAAATAAAGTAAGAGAAATTGGCAGACAACTTATGGTTCCTGCTAATCAGCTTTCAATTTTTCGTATGAATTTTTTATTTGTTGGTAAAGACCAGCAAAACTATCACTTTGCATTTGTAGACAAACCTGGTGGAAATTCTATCTCATATAGAGATTTAAGTAAATACGGAGTTATTCCAACTCAATCTCTTATATACCAGTTAAAAATTGAAATAGGCGAAGTTCATTGGATTTTTACTATTCCAGTTTTAACTGCAAAAACAATTACAGACGGACAAATAGAAGAATATTCAAAACAGTATGTTGAATCTGTTTTACAAGCATCAAAACAAACAGAACAAAAAGTGTCAGACCAAGCAATATCAGTACCAGAATTAGGAAAATATATAGAAGCTTTTAGAGATGATTATCCAACTACTCAAAAAACAGCATTTATTGTAATGCAGTTTGGAAATACAAAAGTTCACGATTCATTAGTAAAGGTTATTAAAGAAACTTTAAAAAAGCACAACATTATTGGTTTAAGAGCAGACGACAAAGAATATGCTGACGATTTATTTGCTAACATTAGAACATATATGCATTGTAGCGATTTTGGAATTTCAATTTTTGAAAGAGTCACAGAAGATAACTTTAATCCAAATGTATCTTTAGAAGTTGGTTATATGATGGGAGTTGGAAAACCTATTTGTTTATTAAAAGACAAAACCTTGACTAACCTTCACACTGATTTAGTTGGAAAATTATATAAACCATTCGACCCTCTTGATATTGAAGAAACATTGCCAAATCAGTTGGAAAAATGGCTGAAAGACAAAGGAATAATATA
Source organism: Mariniflexile sp. HMF6888 (assembly GCF_044335535.1). Taxonomy (NCBI): domain Bacteria; kingdom Pseudomonadati; phylum Bacteroidota; class Flavobacteriia; order Flavobacteriales; family Flavobacteriaceae; genus Mariniflexile; species Mariniflexile sp. HMF6888. Next base: position 160,291 of record NZ_JBIQVZ010000006.1, read on the forward strand.
AAGCCAGTTGCCAACATCCAGCTCTGCGAAGTCTGTGACTTCGTAGCAATATTAAAACCAAACTATTGAAAATATTTTTTTTTGAAGTCCCTCTTTATAAGAAAATAACTATTCACGAAACCGAAGGTGAAACGACCATGACCAAAACTTTGTACACCCAAGGAAATGATTATAGGCGTTCCATGTGTCCTTTGAAAAACAGATAAATATAAACACATGAAAAGTTAGACGGAATTATTGATTTTTATTTATAATTCCCAACCTTATAAGTTGCCAAAAACACCTATAGCAGCGATTTTAAACTAAAGGAAACCATCACTTTGAGTGCGTCTATGCAGTTGTTTTATAAGGCTAAAAAAAAATCCCTTTAATATGCTCCTTGCAGCCGGATAACATATAAAAGGGAATTTTTTGAGATTTAAATTAGCAATTATTTTCTTCTGGTATGGTATTATTTATTGAGGAGTTTTTCTAAATACTCGATTTTGTCCTTTTCAGATTTTAAAAGACGTTCGTAGAGTTTTTTATTTTCTTCGTGCGCTTCTAATAGTTTATCGAGAGGGTTAAATGTGCAATGGTGATTTATTGTAGGTCCAGCATGGATTACGGAACCATCGTAATTATTCTGAATATTGTTAAATACAGCTTCATCACTATAATTTTCGATTGCTTCCTTTGTAACACCCAGCACCTTTGCAATCTGTTCCAGTTTGTCACCTTCAATGGTTTCAGATTGCTCAATTTTAGACACTGCTTGTTGGCTGATGCCCAGTCCTTCGGCAAGGGTTTCCTGTTTCATGCCTCTTAGCTCCCTGATACGGCTAATCTTTCTGCCTATGTGGTTTGGTTTTGTTGCTGTTTCCATGAACCAAATATAAGGTTTTTTATGAAATTTACCACACTTGTAAAAAACAAATTCGATTTGGTTTTATACAACCTATTTTGGTTCGGTACGTCTGGTTTATGCTCTTAATTTATGTAAAATAAATCAGTATGGAAACATCACCTTATTTTCGGTTAAAAACAAAAAGTCAAGAGGGGTTCATTATCATAATCTGTGAATTGTGTAAGTTTTTCCCATAAAAGTGTAACTTATTTCATGACCTCTTAATTAGGTTTGTATACTTTTTAGTTGGTTTAGGGTAAAGTCCAAATGGATTGCTCTCAATCTTTTTGGCTTTAAAAAAGCAGATTGTACAATCTGCTTTTTTTTTGTTTGTGTATTTTGAATTATTCGTGATATGTTTCGCTGTTCAATTCGTTTTCTTGATTTTCAAAGATATAGACGTATTAAGCTTCGTTTTATAATTTCCAACCTATGAATAAATGTGTTGGTTTATTAGTTTATACCTTTATTAGTTTCATAACGTTTAATTCTCCAGAATCATTTGTTATTTTCATTAAATAAATACCCTTGGATAAGTTCGAGACATCAAATGAAGTTCCTTTTAAAAATGGCCCTTTAAATTGTTTTACCTGTTTTCCGGTAAGGCTGTAAATAACAATATTGTTGCTGTTTTTATTGAGTGAAAAACTAGTGTTTGTTGGGTTTGGATACATTTTAATGCTTTCTGAAGTTCCTACATGGTTCGTGCTTAAGCTTTGTGTTTGGGAATATAATCGGTATTCACCGGGCTGTAAGCTTAATAAGGCTGTTGGGTTGGTAACGTTTAATGTGTTTCCAGAAAACGTGTCGTACCAGTTCCCTGTGGTAGGGAAGTTTGGATTTACGGATTGCGTAGTCACATCAAAATTTGCTACAATAACAACATCTAAATTCCCAACATTATCATTCAAGTTAATGCGTTTTACAAGACCGTTTAAACTAAAACTAAAATCATCGGTATTAAAAGTAGACGGAAATTGCTTTTTAAGCGCTATCATTTTTGCTGTTACGTTATGCAAATCCATTCGGTCTGTCTCAGTATCATAACCCAGTGTCCATGCAACAGGTTTTCTCTCTAGCCTACAGCTACCGTCGCTAATGTCGTTTGCACAATTAATACTTTTATCGTAACCAAGTTCTCCAAATTGCCAAAGCATTTTAGGACCGGGAACGCCATAAAAAATGACGGAGGCGGCTTCTTGTCGATCTAATGCTGTGCTTAAGGTTTTTACATTGTAGCCACCATTCGAGTTGCCATAGGCTAAATTTTTAACCATTAAACGTTCTTCGTCATGACTTTCCATATAACCAACAACATGTGGGTTGTTCCAGCCTCTGTTTTTATACGATAGCCAAGAAACATCGGCATCTGATGCATATCCCATGGTGTTTTGATTAAAACTATGGTTAAGATTCCCCCAAAGCATGATGCCATAATTAGCGAGTTCCGTTTCTTCAGAATTATCGGATAAATGCTCAAAAATAACATAAGCTTCATTTCCAGGGTCTTGATTCCATACATGGTCTGCATACGCTTTTAAATTTGCTATTCTATCGGCATCGTAGGCACTTGCCCAGTTGTTTGTCCCATAATAAAGGGTATTTGAAAGCCCTTTGGTAAAGTCAAAACGAAACCCATCAATCTTATATTCATCCATCCAAAACTTTAAAACATCATTAAAAAAGTCGACTGTATAAGTAGATTCATGGTTAAAATCATAGCCCCAATGTGCAGACGTATTATCAACTAAATTGTGGTTTTGATTATAATAAGGGCTATTTGCAGCAGGGCGGTTATTTACACTATCCCAATACATTTGTAATAAAGGTGATTGGCTGTATGAATGATTAAAAACAACATCTGTAATAACGGCTATCCCTCGGCTATGGCATGCATCAACAAATTGTTTTAAATCGTTGCTTGTTCCGTATGCTTTATCCAAAGCCATGTAAAATGAAGGGTTATATCCCCAGCTATCATTGCCTTCAAACTCATTAATAGGCATGAGTTCAATAGCTGTAACGCCTAAGTCTTGTAAATAATCCAGATGTGTTAAGGCTTCTTGATACGTATCACTTTCTGTAAAATCCCTTAATAACATTTCATAGATAATGATGTTTTCTTTGTTGGGTCTTGTAAACGAGGTGTTTTGCCAAGTATATGGTGTTTCATTAATTTTAAAAGTAGAAACTATGCCCGTTGTTTCACCTGTTGGGTACGCCATTAAATTAGGGTAGGTGGTTGTTGGTATGTATTGGTCATTATTAGGGTCAAGAACTTTTTTAGAGTAGGGGTCGGCTACTTTTAAATTGTAATCAATAACATATTGATAGGCATATTCTGTATCTGGGTTCAGTCCGTTTACCGTTAACCAAAAATAATCCCCATCTTTCTTCATCTGGTAAGTTTCATTGAGCATCCAGTCATTAAAACCTCCAACCAAGAATACATCGGTTTTAAAAGGGGCTTCTAGAACAAACGTTACAGTACCGTCGCCATTGTTGTTATAACCTTTTTTTAAACCTGTGGGCATGGTTTGGTTTTGGGTCGTTGTTTTTACATAAACCGAAATGGTTTCTTGTTTGGTTTCGTCGTTTTGAGATGCCAATGCATCAATAGTATAACTTCCTGTTGATGTAAACGTATATGAGGTTGAAATTGAAGTCGTGTTTGAAGCTGTTTGTATGGAAGTACTATTAACTTTCAATTCTAAATTGGCATTAATGCTGGATTCCGCACTAATGGTAATGTTGTCGTTTAAATTATAAACGGCACTGTTTATAGGGTTTGTTATAGTAACGTTTAGGCCTTCGGCATAGATAGGAATGAAAATATCGGGTCTGGATTGGGCATTTCCTGCACTGTTTCTAAACACAACGGCAATATGGGTAACAACCTCACCAACAGTTGTGCTGTAAAAAGTTGGAATATCGGGAGTTATGGTTAATTGATACGTATTTGTGCCGGTTCGGGTTAATTTTGGTTGTGTGGTATTATTTCCCCAACTTCCTATAACATGTTTCCAGTCTGAATTACTTGTTGAAGCTGTAGTTATGACTCCGGTATGTGCATAGACATCGCCTGTATAGCCTTCTAATTCGGTTCCCGTAGCATTAAATGTTATTGTAATTATTCCTGTAGAAGTTGGTATTGCAGGAGATGTGGTGTAAACCTGAGCGTTTAATAAAGGGGTGAAAAGTAAAAAAAGTATGGGTAGAATTTTTTTCATAACCTATAATATTTTGGAAAAAAAAGGCTGAAATACATCAGCCTCTTTTCTTTATTGTTAAAAAGTATTTAGTTTGCAATGATGACGTAACTGCCATCCAAATCGTTAAACCATACATCGTAACTGCCAGATGGTTCTGTAAACGGGAAGTTATTTCCGCTTCCAGCTAAAAGAGCTTTACCGTAGAGTTCTGTTGAGCCAGTATGTCGCCATACATCATTCCACATATCGTTGGCCCTTATTAGAAATTCCTCACCATTAGTAAAGTTAACAGCTAATGAATACCATAAATGAGGATTGTTTGGATCTTGAGTGAAGTTAATTTCATCACCATCACCCCAGCCACCAATAGCTTGTCCTATAAGGCCCATCGTTGTATAAGTAGCAGCAGCAGATGCATCATAAGGTGTTACTGTGTAACTGCCTGATTCGCCAACTGTTGTCATATTATAGGTGTAGTAGCCAGCAGAAGCAACATTAAATGTACCAGGGTCTGAACCACCACCAGGATTTACGGCTAGTGAGGAACCATCGTTTGTGCCCCATTGTGGTTGCCATTGTCCTTTGGTTTCTAATAATTTGAATGCGCCAGCCTTGAAGTAACCAGTAAATACATAAGCATTTGGAACATCTTGATTTCTGAACATGGGTGTGTTATTATTATTGTTATCCCAACCAGGTGTTGTAGCATCACCAACCATATATAAATTAGGGAAACTTGCGAGGTAAGGTGTTACAGAAATAGTTAGAACTTCAGAGACTCTTTCTAGAACATTGCCATTAGAATTCGTGTTTTTTGCGACAATTCTAATGTTCATGTTCCCTGAAATTTCTGGAGTCAATCCAATTCCAATGGCAACGGCATTTAAATCGGCATGGGTCGAAGATATTTTCGTATCGTTTTCAATTGTGCCTAAAGAAACTGGAACCGCAAAGTCTGTTCCTTCTAAGGCAGCTTCTACCGTATAGTTTATATCAACTCCAAGAGTAGAAGATAATGCAAGATCTGTCCATTCAACCGTAATAGCCGTTTCGTTTGAAGTACTTAAAGATAGTACGAAAGCGTCATTTGCTGACGGACTGGTTATTTCAGGTGCTTCAGTAGGGTAGGTAGTCACTAAATATTGTATCACGTTACTGTATATTCCACTTCCATTTACTCTTAAATAAATAGCAACATCTCTGTAGTTTGTAGCGCCAGCACTTCTTATAGCTGCATTTAAATCTTCAACATTTATTGTATAAGATTTAGCACTTACACTCCCTAAATTAACTGTGGTTGTTAGTTCGGGATCTAATGACATTTCAATATCATAAGAAGAACTCTCTGTTAAATCATCGTTCCAAGAGATTGTTATTGCTGCATTTGTTGGTGTTCCAAAATTTAAAAACACGTTACTAATGCCTGGTTCTTGTAATACCAATGCTGGATCTGGAGACGTAATCTCAATACTTTCTTGAGTTTCACAAGCTGTAAAAATAAAAGCAAGAGAGAGAAAAAGGACGCCTAATTTTTTTATATATAAATTCATGTCTATGTTCTTTTAATGATTATAAATTCAATGGAATTAGTATATAACGACCATCTAAATCGTTGAACCAAACTTCGTAATCGTCCTCTACAACAACTGGAATGTTTCCTCCATTTTCTGTAGCTTGACCAGAGAATGCCGTTGTTCCTGCCCAAACAGATCCTGTATTGGTTAGAAATTGTAAATCTCCGGGTATTAAACGAACACTATTTAAATACCAAATATGCCCGTTAAAACTTGACTGGTTCATGGCTGCCGTAGTTGCCGCAGTCCCTTGAATGCTCATGCTCGTAAAATTGGTTGCAGCTGAGGCATCATAAGGAACATTAGTATATGTTTTTGAAGAAAAGTTGATAGTAAACATATAGTATCCATCAGCAGGAACTCCAAAACGACCAGGATCACTACTTTGCGTGCCAGGGTTACCAGCAATCTCACCAGCTTCTTTAAGAACATCATCACCTTCATTATCGGTAACACCCCATTGTGGTTGCCATAAGCCTCTAGATTCTAATATTTTGAATCTACCATCATCAAAGCCACCGCCTCCTTTTGTAAAAAAGCCTGTGTAATGATATAAATTAGCATTTCCTTGATCCCTGAATAAAGGATGGTTGTTGCTATTATTATTCCAACCAGACGAGACGCCGTTTCCTACTAAATAAAAATCATTAAAGGGATAATTAAAATAGGGATAGACGCTAAAACTGATGCTGTTTGATGGTACTGGTAGTCCGTTTTGTGAACCAAGAGACGATGTTACTCTTGTATATAAAGTATTCCATGCAAATGGAGGTAAACCAATTGTTCCAGCTGCCGAATTTAATTCACTTACCGATAACGTCACTGTATTTTTTCCGTTTACGGTGGCTGCTTTTACTGGATTAGTAAACGATTCATCTGCAGAAATTTCAATACTGTAATTTACAGATGCTGGTTGTTCATAATCGGCTTCAGTCCAATTAAGCGTTAACGCTGCATTATTTGTGTTTACAGGATCTAGCTCTATGGTACTTATTGTTAAATCTGCCAAAGTAATTGGGGCCGTAACTGCTACTTCAAAAGTATCTGTGGTGTCCTCGCATGAATTAAGCAGCGAAAACATAAATACCACAAATGCTAAAATTGATATGTTTTTTAAATTTTTCATTTTAATTCATTTTTTATTAATACCCAGGATTTTGGGTAAGATTAGGATTAGCACCAATACTCGCCGTTGGTATAGGATATATATTGAAATATGAAGGAATCGAAATACCATTACTGCCATTTCCTTTCCATGCCCAATTGTAATTCCCACCAGTAAATCGTTCAAATCGAATTAAATCTTGTCTTCTGTGTGCTTCCCAGTGAAGTTCTCTTGCTCTTTCGTCCAAAATAAAATCTAAGGTTAATTCTCCAGATGTTATAGTGTTTGAGTTATTCGCTCTTGTTCTCAACGCATTTATATAACCTACAGCAGTAGTTAAGTTTCCGCCTCCACCTCTTAAATGAGCTTCGGCGTACATTAAATACACATCGGCCAATCTGAATAATGGAAAATCTGTGTCCACAAATGTTTTGTCGGCACCAAAGCTTCCTGTAGATGTTGCATTAGAATATTTTTGAATAATATATCCAGTATCTTTATCAGAAATATCAATAATATCAATAGGTCTGTTTTCAGAAATGATAGTATTGCGATCATCATTTGCAAAACTCGATCCAAACAAATCTGCAAACTGCTTTCTTACTCTAAGAGCGCCTCCCCAGCCAGCAGCACCAACACCAACTTCTTCACCATTAACCTCAAGACTTCCTACAGATCCATTAATCATCACGGTTGTAGGACCATAATTCTGTGTAGAAACGCCATCTGATATAATGGGGAAAATAATTTCATTGGTAGCTGAATTTGTATTATTATCTGCCATAAAGTTGTGAAGATAATTTGTTGCTAATGAATAGCCACCATCAATTATTTTTTCGCAGTAAGTAATACAATCACTGTATCTGTTTTCTCCTATATAAACTTCAGCGTTCAAGTAAATTTTTGCTAAAATCATATAAGCAACACCTTTATCTGCTCTTCCATATTCATTTTGTCTAGGTGCCATCAAGTCTGTGTCAATAGCTTTTAGTTCACTTTCTATAAAAGCGAATAATTCGTCTCTGTCTGCTGCTGCAGGCTGTGAATTAATGGCATCATCTTCGGTAGCAAAATTTGCTTTTCCAAAAATATCCATCATATAATAATATGCCATGGCTCTCATCAATCGCGCTTCGGCTCTATAAGCTGCTATGTTACTTCTTACAGATGTTGACACGTTTCTTTCATCTAATTTGGCATCTGTAGTTTCTCTTAAAAAGTTATTTGCTAAAGCAATTGATAAATGAGCTCTACTGAACATTCCCAATAGTAAAGGGTTTTGTGCTGTCCATAGGTTTCTTTGAATTTCCCTGGTACCAGGGTCATTTTCATAAGACCAAATCATTTGGTCTGCAGATAATGTTTGGACGTATAAAAGCACACGTCCAAATTGACTAGTACCTGCATCAATATTTTTAAGGTTGGAGCTTCCAGCGCCATCCGTTCCTGTTAAGGCTAAATTGGCATAAATACCTGCTAAAACCTGTTTGTAAGCAGCTTCATCTTTAAAAAGCTCATCACTTAATATGGTCTGATCGTCATTGGGTATGATGTTCAAGTCATCGGTACAAGAGGTAATCGTAGCAAGGAAAAGGCTTAAAACCCCAATTGTTTTGTATATTTTAAATCTTGTTTTCATCGTTGTTTTTTATTAAAATTTAAAATTAGCTCCAACTAAAATGGTTCTAGGTCTGGGATACACGACGTTATCAATTCCTATTGATAATGTAGCTTCTGAATCATTATCTGTTACCTCTGGATCTAATCCGCTGTAATTTGTTAGAGTGAAGACATTTTGTAGTCCGCCCCATATGCGTATACTTTTTAAGGAATTTGATATCTCATTAAAAGTATAGCCCAAAGTAATATTGTCCATTCTTAAAAAAGAGGCATCCTTAATGTATATATCTGAAGTGATAACATCCGACGTTCTTTGGAAATTGGTCTCTAATATGGATGTTGGAAGATTGCCAAGTACGGCATTATCAAGCAGTTTTTCGTATTGTGTTTTAGACGAGTTTATGTTGTCGTAAACATAGTTTCCTATATTGGCTCTCAAGTTGAAAGCTAAATCAATATTTTTATAGTTAATGTTGGATTGGAATCCGAGTATAACATCAGCTCCAGGGTTTTCTTTTATGTAGCGATCGTTGTCATTGATAATGTTATCACCGTTCAAGTCTGCGTAAGCACCTTCAATTGGATTTCCTGAAGGATCATACAATTGTTTGAATACATAAAAGGAATTGGGAGCTTCGCCCTCTCTGTGTATTTGGATATTATTTCCAGTTCCTCCAGCGATTCCACCAGTTCTAACATCTTGTCCAAGTGCTAAATTTTTAATTTCTCTGTCTAAAAAGGTGGCGTTAAAGTTTAAATTAACATTAAAATCCTCTTTTTTAACCACATCAGCATTTAAAGAAAATTCTAAACCTTGAATTTGCAATTCTCCAATATTTTGAATGATGCTATTTGAAAAGTTAGTGGCATCAGCTACCGGTGCTACGAATAATAAGTCTTTGGAATTTTTCTTAAAGACATTTAATGACCCCGAAATTCTATCATCAAATAAACCATAATCAATTCCGAATTCAATAGTCGTTGTTTCTTCCCACTTCAAGTCTGGATTAATTTCAGAGGGAATTAAAGATTCAATTATAGAATTCCCAAATTGATATTGGGAGTCCGATCTTCCACCTCTATATCTACTTAAGAAAATATCTTTTTCAGACACCTCTTGTTGTCCAGTAATCCCGTAACTGGCTCTTAATTTTAAATTCGAAATGGTGTTGGAGTTTTTTAGAAAGTCTTCATCACTAATATTCCAAGCGATAGCACCAGCGGGAAAGTCTCCCCATTGATTTTCTTTGCTAAAGCGAGAAGAACCATCGCGTCTGTATGTAAAAGTTAATAAATATTTATCTAGAAAAGTCACATTGGCTCTACCAAAGAAACCTATTAAAACAATATCTGGATCAGAGTAAAAGTCATCAACACTTAAAAGATCTGTTATATTTCTACCATTTTTTCCACTGTTAGTGAATTTTTGATATGAATAACCTGCAGTTAATTCAGTTCGAAAATCATCAAACTCTTTATTATATGCTAAGTATCCATCAAGTAACTTATTGGTTCTCTTTTGTGAATTTTGCTTGTATGAACCTTTAAAAAGTTGATCGGCATCTGTAGTTGCTACTAGCGCATCCGATATATCTAATCCTTTAGATTCCGTTTCATCATAACCTATATTCACTACTGCTTTTAATTCTGGAAAGAAATGGAATTTATAATCAAAATTTAAATTACCATACGATCTATTGGCATCTCCAGTATTGGTTCTTTGCAGTAAAGAGGCAACAGGGTTTGTCGTTCCGTTCGCTATAAGTGTTCCATTTCTATGTTGGTAATAGCCTCCAAAAGGAGACGATGGATCGTAAACGGGTTGTGATGGATCATACACTAGTGCTGCATTTATTTGCGAAGCATCGGCAAATCGGTTATCTTCAAAAGCAAGGTTCGCATTTAAGTTTACTTTTAAATGGTTATCAAAAAAAGTAGGGTTTAATGCTAAGCTTAAATTTCGTCTATCAAACTCTGAAGTTTCTAAAGTACCTTCTTGATTGGTTGTTCCAAATGAAAATCTTGCTGGCAAAACTTTAAAAAGAGCTCCTTGCATAGAAACATTGTGTTGCGATGACATGGTATTTCTAAATATTTCGTCCTGCCAATTTGTACTGGCATTTCCCAATAAACCAGTATTTATTGTTGTCCCATTAATGGGTTGGGAATTTATTAGTTGTCTAAACTCATCGCCAGTAAAGACATTTATATGGTCTGACACCTCTGAAAAACTGAATTGTGTATCATAAGTTGCACTAAAAGTAGACTTCCCTTTTTTAGTAACAATAATGATAACACCATTTGATGCCCGTGAACCATAAATAGCAGTTGCTGAGGCATCTTTTAAAACAGTAAACGAATCAATGTCATTTGGATTTATACTGGCCAAAACACCTCTAGACCCGCTTACACCATCATTGGTAATAGGCAAGCCGTCAATAATAATAAGAGGGTTATTAGATGCGTTTATAGATGAGCCACCTCTAATTCTAATTTCAGAGCCCGAACCAGGTGCACCACTAGTGGTAACCGTGACGCCAGATACCCGGCCATTTAGTAAGTTTTCTGCGGTTACAATGTTACCTTTTGTAAAATCTTCAGATGTCACCGATTCTACAGAGCCAGTAGCATCCTTTTTAGTAGTAGAACCATAACCAATCACTACAACTTCAGATAATTGAGCGGTATCTTCTTCTAATACGACATTCAAAACGGTTTGCCCCGAATAAATAATTTCTTGTGATTTATAACCTATAAAAGAAAACAATAGTACATCACCGTTGTTTACTTCAATTTGATATTCACCATCAAAATCTGTAGCTGTTCCTGTGTACGTGCCTTTAATAATCACGTTAACACCTGGGATAGGTAAAGATGTTGATTGTTCTGTTACTGTTCCTTTTAAATTTGTTTGTGCTTCTAAGATGGTGGGCACAAAAAGCAGAGAAAACAGTATAGCATTAATAATTGTCTTCATACATTTTTTAGTTAAAGTCTTAATTTTTAGTTTAGTTATATTTTCACTTCTCAAATCAAAACTATGTAAAGAAATTATGAATAAATAATTATAAGTTACGAAATATTCAGCGAAAACGTTTTCGTGTTGACAACTTTTTAGTTTAAACGACTTTATTCTAATAAAGTAATAATTTTTTATTGTTGAAATAATTAAGATGATATCTTTACATAACCATATAAAATTGTTATTTTAGTAAGAATTCGACACCGACAAATAAGCGATAAAAATGCTAGGAATTCGTAGAATGTTTACTGGCTATTGGTATTTGATAGATAAAAACAATAAGATTAATGAAAAGAAAGATAACATTAAAACAAATTGCGAGAGAACTAGATGTCTCCATTTCTACAGTTTCAAAAGCATTGAGCAATAGCAAAGAGATTAGTGAGGATACTACGAAAAAGATACAGGCCTTTGCTAAACTTTATAGCTATAAACCTAACAACATAGCGCTCAGTTTAAAAAACAGAAAGACAAAAACCATTGGTATTTTAATTCCAGAGATTGTACACCATTTTTTTTCAACAGTCATCCGAGGTATAGAAAGGGTAGCCAATCGTAGAGGCTATAATGTTATTGTGGGATTGTCCAATGAGTCATTTACCAAGGAAGTTATAAATATGGAAATGCTTGCCAATGGGAGTATTGATGGGTTTATTCTATCGATTTCCAAGGAAACGTTATTGAAACAAGATTATCATCATTTTAATGCCGCCATAAGCCAAGGAATCCCCATTGTCATGTTTGATAGGGTCGTTAATGAGGTAAATTGTGACAAAGTTATTGTTGATGATTTAAATGGAGCAGTTAAGGCGGTTAAGAAACTCATTGAAAATGGCTGTAAAAATATTGCCTTAATAACAACAATGGATTACATTAGTGTAGGTAGATTAAGGACTCAAGGCTATTTAGAGGCATTACAATATAGCGGAATAGTTGCAGATTCAAATCTGATTTTGAAAATTGATGACAGTTTGGATGTTGAAAATAATTTAGAAGTTTTAGAAACAGAGATTGTTCAATTTTTTAAGTCAAACCCTAGTATTGATGGGGTGTTTGCGGTAAACGAACTTTATGCGGTCTCCGCTATGAAAGTTGCTAGACAATTAGGATTGAAAATCCCAGACGATATCCAAGTTATAGGTTTTACAGATGGCGTGCTTTCAAAACATGCAACACCTAGTTTAACAACGGTGAGCCAACATGGACAAAAAATGGGTGAACAATCGGCTAATTTATTGATTGACAGATTAGAGGCAGAAGACGCCGAAAGTGAACAATATTTTACAAATAATGATGCTAAAAAAGACTTTATTAAGGTGGTTATAGAGACCGATATTATTGAAAGAGAATCTACTAAATAATTTTTTTTATTAGGAATATATAAAATCTTTTATATCTTTGGCATCAAATCAAAACTTATATTTTCACTTCTCACAATAAGTTTTGATAAGTAAGTCGCTTATCAAATAGTATTAATTTAACATACTATTTAATGGAAAAGCGTAGATTGAGTTTCCTGCAAATTTGGAACATGAGTTTCGGATTTTTGGGAATCCAGATGGGTTTCGCCCTACAAAATGCCAACGCCAGTAGAATACTTCAAATTTTCGGAGCCGATGTTCACGAACTATCATGGTTTTGGATAATTGCGCCCCTTATGGGTTTAATTGTTCAGCCCATCATAGGTCATTATAGTGATAAGACTTGGGGACGCTTTGGCAGAAGAAAGCCCTATTTCTTGGTTGGAGCTATTTTAGCGTCTATCGGTTTGGTGTTAATGCCACAGGCCGATATGTTTATCGCGTTTTTGCCCGCACTTTGGGTTGGGGCAGGAATGCTCATGATTATGGATGCGTCTTTTAATATTGCCATGGAACCTTTTCGGGCTTTAGTTGGTGACAATTTAAGAACAGATCAACGTACTTTAGGATTCAGTGTTCAAACAGCTTTAATTGGGTTTGGTGCGGTGATTGGCTCATGGCTACCTTACGTACTTACTAATTGGCTTGGCATATCCAATGAAACATCAGCAGGTGTTGTTCCCACAAATTTAATCTTATCATTCATAATTGGAGCCGTCATTCTGGTCGTTTCTATTTTAGTGACGGTTTTAACGACTAAAGAATATTCCCCGGAAGAACTAGCAAGTTTTGAAGATGAGCAAGTGCATTCTGAGACCATCGTAAAAGAGGGTCAAGAAGAAAAATCCAGCTTGCTCGATATTTTTGATGACTTCAAGAAAATGCCAACAACCATGCGCCAATTAAGTTGGGTGCAGTTCTTTTCTTGGTTTGGGCTTTTTGGAATGTGGGTTTTTGCAACCCCAGCTATCGCACAGCACATTTACGGATTGCCATATACAGATAGCAGTAGTATCATGTATCAAGACGCGGGCGATTGGATTGGTATTTTGTTTGGTGTTTACAATTTGGTATCTGCGTTCTATGCCTTTGCATTACCCTACATCGCTAAAAAAATAGGAAGAAAACGTACCCATTCCATCTCTTTAATTATAGGTGGCTTGGGCTTGCTGTCTATTTATGTTATGCCAGACAAAGATTGGCTTATTGTTTCCATGATAGGGGTCGGTATTGCTTGGGCAAGTATCCTGGCCATGCCTTATGCCATCTTAGCAGGTTCTATATCACCTAAAAAAATGGGCGTTTATATGGGGATTTTTAATTTTTTCATAGTCCTTCCACAAATAATCAATGCGCTAATTGGTGGGCCTCTTGTGAAATATGCTTACGGGAATCAAGCCATATTTGCTTTGATGTTGAGTGGCGTCAGTTTTTTAATAGCAGCATTATTGGTCTTTAAGGTGAAAGACGTTGATGATGTTGTACAATAAAATAATAAATAACAAATAGACCCTTTCTTAAGGAGGAGGTTAGAGAGATACATGAGTAAAATAGGAGTTATATTCGATTTGGATGGTGTTATTGTTGACACCGCAAAATACCATTATTTGGCTTGGAAAAGCCTTGCGGATCATTTGGGTTTTGAATTTACCGAAGCACATAACGAGTTGTTAAAAGGTGTGAGTCGTGTCAGGTCGTTGGAAATTTTGTTAGATATCGGGAACGTTCAATTATCCGAACAAAGAAAACAAGAGATATTAATTAGTAAAAATGAAGAATATCTTGGGTATATAATGAAAATGAATGCCGATGAAATTCTTCCTGGTGCAGAAAAGCTACTAAACACTTTAGACGATTTAGGTATCAACTACGTACTAGGTTCCGCAAGTAAGAATGCCGAATTAATTTTAAAGCAAGTTGGGCTATACCATCGTTTTTATGGTATTGTTGATGGCAATGCTGTTTCAAAAGCAAAACCAGACCCTGAAGTGTTTTTAATTGGAGCAAAAAAACTAAACATGCCTCCAAAAAGCTGTATTGTTTTTGAAGATGCCATTGCAGGTATAGAAGCTGCCAATATCGTAAATATGACTTCCGTAGGAATTGGAGATAAGGATATCCTTATAGAAGCCGATTTTAATTTTAATAGTTTAACGGAAATACCTGAAGATTTTTTTAGCAGATTTCTTTCGGAAAAAAATTAAAAAATAATGAATCAAGATTATATAAAACCAGATTATTGGTCAATCATAGAAGAAGGGTTTGATGCATCGCGCGTTAAGTCTTCAGAAAGTCTTTTTAGTATTGGCAATGGTGCCATGGGACAGCGTGCCAATTTTGAAGAGCAGTATTCTGGTCATACCTTTCAAGGGAGTTACATAGCAGGTGTTTATTACCCAGACAAAACCAGAGTGGGATGGTGGAAAAATGGCTATCCGGAATATTTTGCCAAGGTACTTAATGCCCCAAGTTGGATTGGGATCGATGTTATTGTAAATGGTGAACAACTCGATTTATATACGTGTAAAAAAGTAGAAGACTTTAAGAGGGAACTGAACATGAAAGAAGGTTGGTTGTCAAGAAGTTTTAACGCAACACTTCAAAATAATACGGTCGTTCAAGTGGAGGCAAAACGCTTTTTAAGTTTGGAATTTGACGAACTTGGAGCCATTCAATACCGTGTAAAGCCTATAAACAAAGATGCAGAAATTATATTTCAGCCTTATTTAAGCAGTGGCATTACCAATAAAGACACGAATTGGGATGATAAGTTTTGGGATACATTACACGTAAACCATGAAAACCAACAAGCCTTTATCCAGGCTAAAACCATGAAAACAGATTTCCATACATGTACATTTATGGAATCCCAATTATTTTTAAACGAAAAAGAAGTTGCTTTACAGCCAAGTGTTAAAACCACCGAAACATCCATTTCTTTTAGTTACAAACAGCAAGTAAAAGCAAATGAAACAGTTGCCATCCATAAGTTTGGTGGCTATACGGTAGATAGAAACCACGAAAAAGAAGCATTAAATTCAGCAGCAAAAAACGTATTAAAAACTGCTGTGGGTTTAGGGTTTAATGCCCTGTTAGAAACCCAAAAACAAGCTTGGGAAAACATTTGGGACATGGCCGATATTACCATTCAAGGCGATATCAAGGCACAACAAGGGATCCGTTTTAATATTTTCCAATTAAATCAAACCTATTTAGGTAAAGATTCGCGATTGAATATCGGACCTAAAGGCTTTACGGGTGAAAAATATGGGGGCAGTACCTATTGGGATACCGAAGCCTATTGCATCCCGTTTTACATGGCAACAAAAAACCAGCAGGTGGCAAAAACCTTATTGGAATACCGCTACAATCATTTAGAAAAAGCCATTGAAAATGCAGAAAAGTTAGGTTTTAAAAACGGAGCAGCGTTATATCCCATGGTAACTATGAACGGTGAGGAATGCCATAACGAATGGGAAATTACTTTTGAAGAAATACATAGAAATGGTGCCATTGCTTTTGCTATTTATAACTACCACCGCTACACGGGAGATTACAGTTATATACCAGAAAAAGGTTTAGAGGTTTTAATAGGGATTGCCCGTTTTTGGCAGCAGCGTGCTACATTTTCAACGGACAAAAACAAATATGTTATTTTAGGCGTTACGGGACCTAATGAATACGAAAACAACGTTAATAATAATTTTTATACCAATTATTTGGCACAGTGGTGTATTAATTATACTTTAGAGAATATTAGTAAGATTGAAGCAGAATATCCTTCAGATTATACCCGAATAATGAATAAGGTACGCTTATCTGAAAGTGAATTAATAGATTGGAAAACTGTTGCAGAGACTATGTATTTTCCCTATTCTGAAAAGCATCAAGTCTATTTACAGCAAGATGGTTTTTTAGATAAAGAATTAATTACGGTGACCGATTTAGATAAATCGAATCGTCCCATCAACCAGAAATGGAGTTGGGATAGAATCTTGCGCTCGCCTTATATAAAACAAGCAGATACCTTACAAGGATTCTATTTTTTTGAAGAACATTTTTCTATAGAAGAATTGGAACGTCATTTCGATTTTTACGAACCATTTACCGTTCATGAAAGTTCGTTATCACCTTGTGTACATAGCATACAAGCGGCCAAGTTAGATAGAATGGAACAGGCTTATACTTTTTATTTAAGAACATCGCGTTTAGATTTAGACGATTATAATCATGAAGTTCACGAAGGTCTACACACAACGTCTATGGCAGGAACCTGGATGAGTATTGTAGAAGGTTTTGGAGGTATGCGTGTTAAAAATAACATGTTGTCATTTACACCAAAAATACCAAAACAATGGGAAGGGTATTCGTTCAAAGTAAATTTTAGAAACCATATTTTGAAGGTAAGTGTGAATCAAAATCAAACAAATTTTGAATTAATAAACGGTGAAGTACTAGAAATTTTAGTGAACAATAAGCCTCTAGTGCTTCAAAAGAAACAATTACTTCATTAAATTAGTATATCGTTTAGTATGTATAATTTTTAAAATTAATAGATGAAACACTCATTTCGTGGTGTTTCATCTGACCAAATAAAAACAATAAAAAATAAACAGATGACACGAGCCTTTAGGCGAACTGGCGTAGCAAATATCCATGACCAAAACTTTACTCACTCAAGAAATGACTATTTGGGGTTATGGAATAGAGAATAGAAAATAGAAAATAGAACCAAGAATCAAGAGCCAAGAATCAAGAGCCTTTGCAACTTTGAAGCTTTGCCTCTTTGAAACTTTGAAACTTTGCCTCTTTGAAACTTTGAAACTTTGAAAACAAATATAAACAGATGAAATCATTTATGATAACCCTTGCCGTTTTGATTTCGGCATACAGTCAGCTCAATGCCCAAGAATTAAAATCACCTAACGGCGCACTAACCATGCAGTTTTTGCTTGATAGTAATGGCACGCCAACCTATAAACTATCTTATAAGAATAACGCTGTTGTAAAACAAAGCCGTTTAGGTTTGGAATTAAAAAATGATAAAAAATCTTTGGTGAACGATTTTACAATTTCAAATACTGAAACAGCAACCTTTGATGAAACTTGGCAACCTGTTTGGGGCGAGGTGAAAGCCATTCGGAACCATTATAACGAATTAGCGGTTACTTTGACCCAGAATGAAACAGATAGAACCATGGTAATCCGTTTTCGCATGTTTAACGAAGGTTTAGGATTTCGCTACGAGTTTCCTGCTCAAAAAAACTTAGTGTATTTTGTAATCAAAGAAGAGAAAACACAGTTCGCTATGGCAGGAGACCATACCGCATTTTGGATTCCGGGAGATTATGATACGCAAGAATACGATTATACAGAATCCAAACTCTCTGAAATTCGTGGAAAATATGATGAAGCAGTAACAAGTAATGCATCTCAAGAACAGTTTTCCAAAACAGGTGTGCAAACTGCCTTAATGATGAAAACCGATGAGGGATTATATATAAACATTCATGAAGCGGCATTAATCAATTATTCTTGTATGCATCTAAATCTGGATGATGAAAACATGGTTTTTCAATCTTGGCTAACACCAGATGCCGTTGGCGATAAAGGCTATATGCAAGCGCCTTCAAACTCACCTTGGAGAACGATTATGGTAAGTGATGATGCACGGGATATTTTATCATCTAAAATGACATTAAACTTAAACGATCCTTGTGCCATAGAAGATACTTCTTGGATTAAACCAGTAAAATATATCGGTGTTTGGTGGGAAATGATCACAGGGAAGAGCTCTTGGGCTTATACAGATGAATTGCCTGCAGTACAGCTTGGAGTTACCGATTATACTAAAGTAAAGCCCAACAGTACACACGCTGCAAACAATACCAAAGTGAAACATTATATTGATTTTGCTGCACAACATGGTTTTGATGCTGTTTTGGTTGAAGGTTGGAATGAGGGTTGGGAAGATTGGTTTGGGAAATCTAAAGACTATGTGTTCGATTTTGTCACGCCATATCCAGATTTTGATGTGGAAGCGATTCATGCCTATGCAAAATCTAAAGGCGTTAAAATGGTCATGCACCACGAAACGTCCGGATCGGTTCGAAATTATGAACGTCACATGGATCAAGCCTATCAGTTTATGAAAGACAACGGTTATGATGCCGTAAAGAGTGGCTATGTTGGTAATATCTTGCCAAGAGGCGAACACCATTATAGCCAATGGATTATAAACCATTATCAATATGCTATTGAAAAAGCGGCCGATTATAAAATTATGGTCAATGCACACGAAGCTATTCGCCCTACGGGAATATGTAGAACCTATCCCAATTTAATAGGAAATGAATCTGCTAGAGGTACCGAATTTCAAGCCTTCGGAGGTTCTAAACCTAATCATGTTACCATATTGCCATTTACGCGCTTAATAGGTGGTCCTATGGATTATACCCCAGGAATTTTCGAAATGGATATTAGTAAATTAAACCCTAACAATGATTCTCATGTAAACAGTACGCTTGCAAATCAGTTGGCATTATATGTGACCATGTACAGCCCCTTGCAAATGGCGGCCGATTTACCCGAGCATTACGAACAATTTATGGATGCCTTTCAGTTTATAAAAGATGTGGCAATCGATTGGGATGAAAGTGTGTATTTAGAAGCAGAACCGGGTAATTATATTACTGTTGCACGTAAAGAAAAAGGTGCTAACAATTGGTTTGTTGGTAATGTTAATGGTAATGAAGCCAGAACATCGAACATAACCTTCGATTTTTTAGATAAGGATAAAAAGTATATGGCGACCATTTATGCCGATGCCAAAGATGCGCACTATAAAACCAATCCGCAGGCCTATACCATTAAAACAAAAAAGGTCACTAGTAAATCGAAACTATCGCAAGTGTCTGTTGCAGGTGGGGGTTATGCCATTAGTATTATAGAAGTTAAATAGGTTGTATTTTTTTAATTATTCCTGTTAGTAAATAAATAAAAGAGGCATGCGTCATAGAAGTTTCATTTAAAATGAATAAAAAATGATAAAGGTAAGTAGTATATTTATTGTGTGGTTAACGGTTTTAAATATGCCGTTAAGTCATATAAACAATGAGGATTCAATTGTAGCTCATAAAAATAGTTTGGCAGTGGAACACAATGATATTGAACGTATAGAACCCTCAAATTGGTGGGTAGGCTTTAAAGATTCCGAATTACAGTTATTGGTAAAGCATCCAAACATAGCTACAGCCATACCAGAAATAAATTATGCTGGCGTGTCAATTAAAAAAGTACATCAAGCAGATAGCGAAAACTACTTGTTTATAGATTTAAATATAGATAAAACTGCCAAGGCAGGAAAATTCGATATTGTATTTAAGTTTGAAAATGGCAATAAAAAAATACAAACCTACGAACTGAAACCAAGAAAAAAGCCTGCTGAAGACTACATAGGGTTTGATAGTTCAGACGTTGTTTATCTTATCACGCCCGATAGATTTTCTAATGGAAACCCATCAAACGATATTAATGAAGATTTACTGGAAAAAACGATTGATAGAACCAATGATTATGCACGGCACGGTGGTGATATCCAAGGGATTATCAATCATTTGGATTATATAGAGAGTATGGGCTTTACTGCCATTTGGCCCTGCCCGTTATTGACTAATAATATGCCAAGTAGCTCGTATCATGGCTATGCCATGACCGATTTTTATGAAATTGATCCTCGGTTTGGAACTTTAAAAGAATATCTTGAATTAGCACATAAAGCGAAAGAAAAGGGTATGAAACTTATTATGGATCAAGTGGCAAATCATTGTGGGTTGGAACACTGGTGGATGAAGGATTTACCATTTAAAGATTGGGTGAATTATCAAGAAAATTACGAGGATAATAAAGATTCATGGGATAATAAAGCGACCATTACATCCAATCACAGACGTACCAGTAACCAAGATATTTATTCGGCTAAAAAAGATAGAGAAGAAATGAGCGATGGTTGGTTTGTATCTGGAATGCCAGATTTAAATCAACGCAATCCGTTTATGGCAAAGTATATTGTCCAAAATAGTATTTGGTGGATTGAAACTGCTGGTTTAGGGGGTATTCGCCAAGATACCTATCCATATTCCGATAAAGAATTTATGGGACAGTGGGCAGGTGCCATTATGGAGCAATATCCTAATTTTAGTATTGTTGGCGAAGAATGGAGCTATAATCCATTAATCATTGGATATTGGCAAAAAGGCGCTAACAATAGAGATGGGTACAAATCCAATTTAAGATCGCCCATGGATTTTGCGATGCAGCGTCAAATAGTGTATGGGTTGAATGAATGGGAAGGCTGGGACACCGGTTTGGTTAAAATGTATGAAGGGTTGGCGAACGATTTCCACTACGCAACGCCAAAGGATATTATGGTTTTCCCCGACAACCACGATATGAGTCGCATTTTTACCCAATTGAAGGAAGATGTAGCCCATACCAAAATGGCACTGGGTTACCTCTTAACATTACCTAGAATTCCACAAATCTATTATGGTACCGAAATTTTAATGAATGATTCGGCAAACCCAGGAGACCACGGCTTAATACGTACCGATTTCCCTGGAGGTTGGCAAGGAGATGCCGTAAATGCATTTACTGGTGAAGGTTTAAACGATGCCCAAAAGGATATGCAGTCGTTTGTGAAAAAAGTGTTGAACTATCGTAAAACCAGCAAAGCCATTCACGATGGGAAAACCATTCATTTTGCACCGCTTACGGGTACTTATTTATTGTTTAGAATTATTGATGGAGAAACAGTTGCAGTAATAATAAATAAGAATGATAGTCCGATAACAATCGATTTGAAACGTTATGATGAAATAGGTTTAAAAGGCAAAACCTTAAAAAATATTGTGACTAATGAAACTTTTGTTTGGAAAGATGAGATGGTATTAAACTCAAAAGGAATCACCATTTTATCAACTAAAATTTAATAATGAATCAATCTTTAGCTTACATCCCACGCTTTGTTTTTATTGTATTTTTAGGATTGCTTGGCTGTAATGGTGAAAAGAAAGCCGATATATCCCAAGAACCATCAATTTCAGATAGTCAAAAAAAGCAAGTGGTTTATCAGGTATTTACACGCTTATTTGGTAACACAAACACAAACAATAAACCTTGGGGCAGCATAGAAGAAAATGGTGTGGGCAAGTTTAACGACTTTACAGATAAAGCATTAAAGGAGATTAAGGATTTAGGGGTAACGCATATTTGGTACACAGGTGTGCCACACCATAATGTCATTACAGATTATAGTAAATATGGCATTTCCAACGACGACCCCGATGTCGTAAAAGGCCGTGCAGGGTCGCCTTACGCCGTAAAAGATTATTACAATGTAAATCCAGATTTAGCTGTACATGTTGAAAACAGATTGCAAGAGTTTAGGGATTTAATTGAAAGAACCCATACGGCAGGATTAAAGGTGATTATTGATATAGTGCCAAATCATGTAGCCCGAAATTACCAAGGTTTAACCAACCCAAAAGGAGTAGAGGATTTTGGTGCTTCAGACGATAAATCGAAGGTTTATCATGTAAATAACAACTTTTATTACAATCCGAATGACGCTTTTAAAGTGCCGGAATGGGAACAAGGCTATACACCTTTAGGAGCCGAAAAACATCCGTTAGAAGATCATGTATTTTATGAAAATCCTGCAAAATGGACAGGTAATGGTTCACGATTAGCTCAACCCAATCCAAACGATTGGTACGAAACCGTTAAAATTAATTATGGTGTTTCGCCAGATGGCAAAAAAGACTTTGACGAATTACCTGCAGGTTTTGAAAATAAGGATTATAAAAAGCATGTTGAATTTTGGAAAGATAAAACGGTTCCAAATTCTTGGAAAAAATTCAGGAATATTGCACTCTATTGGATAAATTTTGGTGTTGATGGTTTCCGTTACGACATGGCAGAAATGGTGCCCGTTGAGTTTTGGAGCTATATGAATTCCAGTATTAAAATGAAAAACCCAAACGCTTTTTTAATGGCAGAAGTGTACAACCCAAGTTTGTACAGAGATTACATTAAAAAAGGAAAAATGGATTATTTGTATGATAAAGTGCAGTTATATGACACCATAAAACATATTATGCAAGGTTATGGTAAAACCGATCATATTCCGGCTATTCAAAATGACTTAAAAGATATTGAGCATCACATGTTGCATTTTTTAGAGAATCATGACGAGCAACGTATTGCAAGTCCCGAATTTGCGGGAAGTGCAGAAAAAGGAAAACCGGCTATGGTAGTTTCTGCTACAATAGGCACTTCGCCAACTATGGTCTATTTTGGACAGGAATTGGGCGAGCCAGGTGCCGAGAATGCCGGTTTTGGACACCCTTCAAGAACGTCTATTTTTGATTATATTGGAGTGCCCCATTTACAGCGTTGGGTTAATAACAAACAATTTTACGGCGGACAATCTACCGAAGCCGAAAAGTCATTGCGGGATTTTTACAAACGCCTGTTAAATTTCACGATTAATAGTTCGGCATTAATGGGAAATTATCAAGACATCCATCTATTCAATAGAAAAAACACTGAAAATTATAGTGATAACGTATTGTCTTTTATACGTTGGAGTCCTGATGAAAAATTAATCATTGTTTCAAATTTTGATGCCGATAATGGTCAGGAATTCCAATTAAAAATACCTCAGGATATTATTAAAGCATGGAATTTAGTAGATGGAAATTATAAAGTAAAGGACGAATTATATAAAGCGTTTTCGTCTGCTATTGTAGTTGAAAATGGTGTTGGAAGTATCAAAATAAAATTGAAAAGCTTAGAATCTTTTATTTTAAAGGTAGAACTCATTTAAAGTTTTTCAATTTGCTAAAAAATTGCTGATTTCAGCTCTGTTTTTGCCTTTTCTTCCTTCCGTAGCTTTTCCAACGCGACAAGCTGGCTCCTTCTCTAAAAAGGTTTACTAAACCTTTTCTTTACGCTCGGCCCTAACTCAAAAAAGCCTTCAACAGAACTAAAACCCTCTAATTTTCGCTTAATTTCAAAAACTTTAAATGAGTTCGTATATTAAATAGTATAACACACAGTTGTTCATGCAGTTGTTCATGTAATTTTTTTTCAGGATGGACACCAGTTTTTAAAAGAGGACTTCATTTTTTTGAAGCCCTCTTTTTTTATTGAAATAGGCTATGTTATAACTGTTGGATAGCCTATTAAATTTCGATATGACAAAAATCATATTTTAATACTTGGTTTCGAATGAACTTTGTAGCATAATTAAAAACAATAAAACTTATGAATCCAAATAAAAGAAATTACAAAAGAGTTTTAAACTTGATGGCTCTTTTTATTTTAACATGTAATTTAATTCAAGCGCAACAATTCAATTTAATAAACAAAGAATCTTCATTAACCGTTTTAGGAACTTCAAGTTTACACGATTGGCACATTACTGCCGAACAACAAAGCGGAAAAATAATTTTTAAAAACCTTGAAACAGGTGACATTGATAAATGCACAGTTGATATAGCTGTAGAAAGCTTAAAAAGTGGTAAATCTTCTATGGATAAAAATACTTATAAAGCTTTAAAATCAAATTCTTATAAAACAATTTCTTTTCAATTGATCGAGGTTAAAGAAACTTCAAGCAAAGGAAACGGCAAGTTTACAGTAAAAGCAGATGGCGACTTAACCATTTCGGGTGTTAAGAAACGCATTCCCTTAGAGTTTACTTTAAGCATTGTGGGAAATAAAATAACACTCACTGGTGAAAAGAAAATTAAGATGACCGACTTTAAGGTCGATCCACCAAAGGCATTATTAGGTACCATAACAACAGGCGACGATATAACAATTAAATTTTCAACCATATTTAAATAAACCAAACAATTTAATAACCAAACAATAAAAATTAAAAACAGAAATTATGAGAACAATATTAAAAAAATCAATACTACTGGGAATCATATTAATAGGATTCAGTCTTTATGCTCAAAACAGACATTTAGATAATTTTAAACCACAAGATCAAGACGGAATAGGCGTTTTTGAAGTACAAAAAGATACAGTGTCAACCTTTGATGGCGTGAAAGTTAGGGTAGGAGGTGCTTCGACACTTCAATTCCAAGCTTTGGACAATGAAAACTCTGGAGCTGCACCATTAGGAAAAGTAGGAAGTAACTTTAATTTAGCTACAGCCAATTTAGATTTAGACGTGGCACTTTATGATGGTGTAAGAATGCATTTAAGAACCTATCTATCTTCTAGACATCACCATGAAACTTATGTTAAAGGAGGCTATTTTCAAATTGATAAATTAGATTTTATTAGTGAAGGATTTTTAGAAGATTTCATGAGCCATGCAACCATTAAAATTGGTCATATGGAAAATAATTACGGTGACGCACATTTTAGAAGAAGTGATAATGCCCAAACGCTTTTCAATCCGTTTGTAGGAAACCTGATTATGGATTCATTTACAACTGAAGTTGGTGCTGAATTACTTTACCAATGTGATAGTGGTTTTTTAGGAATGGTAGGTTTCTCTAATGGTAAATTAAACCAAAACGTTAAAGAGTCTAATGGTACGACTGGAGGCGCAGCTTTCCTTGCAAAAGTTGGTTACGATAAACAAATTACCGATGATTTTAGATTCAGATTAACAGGATCTTTATACAACACTGGGTACGCTCAATCTGTATATTTATATACTGCAGATAGAGCTGGTTCTAGATATTATGATATTATGCAATCTGCAACAGCTACTAAAGATGACTTTAGATCAGGACGTTTCGATCCAGGTTTTAAAAACAAAATTACTGCTGTAATGATTAATCCATTCATAAAATATGGAGGTTTGGAAGTTTTTGGAACTGTTGAGTTGACTTCTGGAAGAACCTTAGCTGAAACCGACAGAAGAAAAGCGACACAATATGCAGGTGAACTTATCTATAGATTTGGTAACAGTGAAAACTTCTACTTAGGTGGTCGATACAATACAGTAAGTGCTGAACTGACAAGTGGTGATGATATAAATATTGATAGATTCCAATTAGGTGCTGGCTGGTTTATGACCAAAAATGTCTTAATGAAAGCTGAGTATGTTGTTCAAAAATATAAAGATTATCCAACAGGAGACCTTTTAGAGGATGGTAAGTTTAATGGTTTTATGTTAGAAGCAGCTATAAGTTTCTAAGTGTTTCATAATTAAGTGTAACAAGTCTCAATAGTACAAAGTCAAAATTATTTACAATAATATTTTAAATTGGCATTTACTTTGAGACTTGTTTTTATGTATAACTCATTTAAATTCTTTAGTCAAATTGTGAAAAGTTAAACGAGTTCATAATAAAATTCCAGAAATTAAGTTTTAATGTTATGATTATCAAGAGGGTTATATTTTTAATCTCTATAGTGACCGCATTAGCTTTTACAGTTAGAGATTCAATAATTAAAAGTACATCGGTTGTTATAACTACAGAGAGTTCTTTGGTGGTTAGAGGAACAACCAATGTAAATACCTTTTCTTGTGTATTTAATATTAATAAATTTAAAAATCCCATTCATGTAGACTATTTTGTTGAAGATGGCAAAATGATTTTTAAAAAAACAGCTTTAGTTTTAGATAATAATTGTTTTGATTGTGGTGGAAAAGGAATAAACAGTGATTTTCAAAAAATTTTAAAAACAGATAAGTATCCTCAAATAACATTGTTTTTAAAGGAGATTACGCCATTAGAAAACACATTGGATGTTCAAGCATTCATAAATATAGAAATTGCGGGGATTGTTAAAAGCTATAGAATTCCTGTAAAAGTTAAAAAAAATAATGACATGCTTATTACGGGAGATTTGGCAATAAGTTTAGACGATTATGGCTTAGAAGCACCAAAAAAAATGTTTGGGCTTATTTCTGTAGATGATACAATTCAAATTTTTTTCCAATTAGCAGTTCGGGAAAAATAGTTTAGGTTGGGCTAGTTCGGATTCAAATTTTTTAAAGGAATGATGTTAAATATAATATCATTCTTTTTTATTTTTCCTTTTTTTGAAGCTTAGAAGTATCGCTAAGTTTATTCACTATAATTTTAGGGTTGCCATACAGATATACGCTACTACTACCTGAAGCATCAATAGTTATTGTATCGGTTACTTCCAAATAGGCATCGCTGGATATTTCATTTAAAGTGTTACAGATATGGGCAGTAAAATTTTCACCATGAAATTGCGAGTAATTATCGGTTCTTAGCTTAAATTCATTGGTTTCTCCTTCAATTATTGCGTGAGCACGTTGGTATAAATCTATGTTTGTAATTGGTGAATAAATTAACGCCTCTAATTTGCCATTATCAGATAATGACAGTTTGGCGTTTTCGCAGGTTAAATTAAGTTTTACCTTAGACTTGCCATGACCTTGAAACTCAAAATCAGTTGTTTTTAAAGTTAATCCTGCTCTTGATGCCCCTTCCGCTATAAGTATAGCGTTAGCCAAATTCATGGTTGTTAATGATAGTATTTTGCCAGAATCGGTGACTTTAATAGTGTTTAAGCTATCATCATGATTCACGGTAATATTCAAGCGTTTTTTTGTGACTATTCTTGTCGTTTTATCAAAGGATAAAACACCATTAACAACATCGAACTTTATAAACTCATGCAGGTTTTCATCAGTTTCAATAGTCACCGAAGGTACATTGTTATAAACGATTTCAATATCAAAATCTTCATCAACTATAATGGTGTGAAACGGATTGATTTCGGTTTGTATAATGGTAACAATTTTATTTCCTCTTACTTTTTCAGGATTTTGTGCCACGGTAGCGAAACAAAACAGTAAAGCAACGGTGGTAATATATGGGTTAATCATTGATTTAAAGAAAGTTGTTGTATAACAAATATAAGCAAAACCATCTTAAACTTTATTTTTTAGCTTAAGATGGTTTTAAGAGCCTGTTTAAATTTTGTTTTTGGAATATTTTATAGGGTATTTTTTCTTCAGACAGGGCCGAGCGTATAAAAAAGGTCTGGGAGACCTTTTTAGCGAAGGAGCCAGGCTGCCGCGAGGGAGAGGTACATAGCTACGAACCGAAAAATAGCTGAAGTATGGTGGAAAAAGGCACATAAAAGAACCAAAGGATAAAACTTAAACAGGCTCTAAATTGGTTGGCTTTAAGGTTTATTGTTTCGTTATGCTACCAGAAACACTATCGTTTTTAGTTACTTTTTCAGGATTTCCAAAATATGTAATATGACCTCCACTGCTTGCTTTCGCTGTTAATTCTTTTGAGGTATTTACCGTAATATTGGCACCACTTGAGGCATTTGCATAACTGGATTGGGCTTCCATATCTTTAGCTTTTATAGTGCTGCCGCTTGAGGCTTCGGCAGTAAGCTTAATGGTTTTTCCAGATAGTTTTAAATTGCTGCCACTGGAAGATTTGCAGTTTAGATTGGCGGCGTTAATGCTTAAATCGACATGACTGCCACTGCTAGTTTCTAAATCTAAATGCTTTACAACAAGGGTGTTTGTTGATTTTACATTACTGCCACTTGTAGCGATCATACTAGAAATATCTCTGAAGCTTACCATTACTTTTTTGGAGGTATATTTACCTATATTTTTTTTAGTGTGTATTTTCAAAACATTATCCACAACTTCGGTTATAATGATATCCTGTAAATTTTCATCGGCTTCAACGCTGATGTCTTCGTTGTCGCTTTGTGTTACATATACATTTAAACCTTCGGTAGCCTTTATGGCACTAAAAGGTTGATTAATGTTTCTTTTTTCAATGGTTACATTACCGTTTCCTTCAATGCCTGAGTGTATGTTTATATCAAAATTGCAAGAAAATAAACTTAAACTAATAAGGGTAGCTACTATAATTTTTGCTAAAGTTGTCATAATTGTTCGTTTTTTGATTGATGAATTTATTTCAGTATGTATGCTGAACTTGTTTCAGTATGTATGCTGAATTTATTTCAGTATGATTGATGTTTTTGTTATTCAAATATCTAGCTTTTTTGTTATTGATTAGTAACCTAAATATCTGAACTGTTGTTTTTTAATGATGAATTGTTTAGTTTTCTGATTTAACACTAACGCCTTCCGAATTAATATTTACCTTAACGTCTTCCGATTCGGCATTAATGCCATTATCGTCAATTTTCAAACTGCTTTTGTCGCCCTTAATTTCAATACCGCTTTCATCAATTTTTACATTGGGAATATCAACGTCTATTTCAAATTCATCATCATCACAATCATTACATACTAAATCGTCTTCAGTAACATTTAAGTAATGGTTCATGTAATTTGAAGCCATGTTATGGTTTAAATAGCGTCTGGTATTGTTGCTAAATTTAACCACGGAACCTTCTGGTAAATAAAGAACCACAACGATCTCTTGGTCGCTAAATTTGTTTTTTGCATCTGTTGATAAATAAGAATCTAATTGGAGCATATTTCCTTTTAAAGCGTAATTATAATGTATGTTTTTAGCACATTCTATGGCCTTGTCATAATTTCTGCCATCGGCACTTTTTTCTATACTGATAGTGGCTAAAGAGTCGGTTGTAGATTTAACAATGATGCTAATATCTGAACTGTAAATAGTTTTTTCACCGTTTTCATTGTTTGCTACTTTAAACGAATCGTGTCTGTGATAGCGGTTTCTTAATAAATCATTTTCAGCCATTTTAATTTCTAAGGTATCGTTGGCAGTAATAAAAAGCGTTTGTTTTTCCATAACACGCTCGTTAAATGCATGTTCGCTTACTTCTCTAAATCCAATGACTATTAATCCGATGATTGAGAATAACCACAAGCCTAAAAGGGTGAATTTTGCAATGTTCCCAATAGATTTTAAGTTGGTCACAAGAATTTTCAAACCTAAATAGAAAAGGAAAAAGAAAGGAATTCCGATAGCGAAAAAGGCTAATAAAGAAACCAACCAAACTGGTGAGTTTCCTGCAATGGCAATATTTACAAAATCCATTCCTGGTATGTGTATAATATCGGCAACGCCTAATGAAAACCAACCAATTATTAATGATATTAGGGCAAAGGCACCTACTATTATTAAAATGATTCCTATAAACTTTGCAAATATTTTAAGGAAAAACATGATGATATCTGCTAACGTGTCAAAAAATGATTTTGAGTTCGATTTAATTCTGCTTCCTTGCTTTTGAAGATCGACTTTCTTTGCTGCGTCCGATACATTTTTAGCGGCACCAGAAACAGAGTCTGTGACATTTTTAGCGACATCCGATACCGTTTCTGAAACCGTATCAAAACCATCCTTAATTTTTTTTTCTATGTTGCTAATATTTACAGGTTCGCCCGTCATCATTATTTTTTCGGCAGTTGTTTTAGCTTCGGGAACTAAAATCCAGAACAGAATATAAATGAATATAAAAGTACCACCCGAACCAACTGTAAATAATATCCAAAGTAAGCGTACCCATACAGCATCAATACCTAAGTAATACCCCAGTCCGGAAGCAACACCACCAATGTATGAGTTGTCGGTATCTCTAAATAGTTTTTTTGAACCCGATGATTTTCTTTGGTAGGAGGATTGTGGTTCGTCCTCGAAAATTTCATCATCAACCAAATAATCTTCTGGTTGCCCCATGATGGATATAACTTCATCAACTTCCTTAATACGAATAACTTGTTTGTCGTTTTGAACGCGTTCACTAAAAAGTTCGGCGATACGTGTTTCAATATCTGCAATAATTTCAGTGCGCCCTTGAGAGTCTGTAAATGAACGTTTTATAGCCTCAAGATAGCGTTGCAGTTTTAAGTATGCATCTTCATCAATATGGAAGAATGTACCTGCTAAATTTATGTTGACTGTTTTATTCATTTTAATGTTGTTTTTTTTGATTGGTTACTAAGTTCACGGCGTTTTGTAATTCGCTCCATGTGGTGTTTAATTCCTTTAAAAATAATTTGCCTGTTTCGGTCAGTCCGTAGTATTTTCTCGGCGGTCCAGAAGTAGACTCTTCCCAACGGTAATTAAGAAGTCCAGCATTTTTTAATCGTGTAAGTAGTGGGTAAATAGTACCTTCCACTACGAGCAGTTTAGCGTCTTTTAAGGTATCTAAAATTTCTGCTACATAAGCATCGTCGTCTTTTAAGACCGATAGTATGCAGAATTCTAAAACTCCTTTGCGCATTTGTGCTTTTGTGTTTTCTATTTTCATAAGTTGTTAATATTGTTTTTTAAAGGTCTTATGCGGTTCGCATTCAAGACATTTAAATTGATTGATGATTTTACCCATGCTCGTGTCATATTCTAAATCATTTTAATAATGTGAAACTGTTCATTTTTTGATTGATTTGATGATGATTTATTGATGAAATTATTTTAAAAAATTGATTGTCAGTGGATATTTATAATATGCGCCATCTCGTGCTTTTAAACTAGCTATTACTATTAAAACAAGTTCTATAATAAAACCTATAATTGCCAAAACACCTAAGCCACCACCAATATATAAAAGGGGAGAAGGCTTGCCGATGTTGATATGAAAATCGTGGAAACCATGAAAGTCTATAAAGTCTAAACCACTAAACATTTTAAATATGAAAAACGGAACCGTTATCGCACCAAGAATAATGGCATAAAGCAAAATACTTACTTGAAAATTAATGGCTTGTTTTCCATGGGCATCTATAAATTCCGATTTCTCTTTATTGGCAGCCCATAATATAATAGGCCCAATAAAGTTTCCAAACGGAATAATAAACCTGCTAAAGGTTGATAAATGAATAAATGTGGCGATGTTTTTTTGGTGGTTATCTAACATGATTTAAAAGCATATAATAGTTTCTTATGCAAATATATGTCTTAAAACAGGTATTATGTTACACATAGTACTAATAATTAACATAAATTTAACATTTATAGAGATAGATTATTTTCATAACTTAGTGAAAAATTTAGTCAGTCTCTAAATCATTATATATGAATATAACTCCCAGAAAACTAAATGCTTTCACCTTGTTTAAGCTGCCTTCAGCCTTTTTTTGTGGTGTTCGCACACAGTATATAGATACTGAAAAATGTATTGTTAGAGTCACCCATCGATGGATAAACCAAAACCCTTTTAAGTCCATGTTTTGGGCGGTGCAAGGTATGGCGGCAGAGTTTTCAACTGGGGCATTAATGATGTTAAAAATTAAAGAATCTGGAAAGCGTGTTTCCATGTTAGTAACATCAAATTCGGCAACATTTTCAAAAAAAGCAACGGGTAAAATTACCTTTACTTGTAACGATGGAAATTTAATAGATGAAGCATTGCAAAAAACTATTGAAACAGGCGAGGGACAAACCGTTCGTATGAAATCTGTTGGGATCAATGAGGAAGGTATTGAGGTTTCTACATTTATTTTTGAATGGAGTATAAAGGTTAGGGGTTAGGATGGTTATGAGGTTATGAGGTTATAAGGTTATGAGGTTATGAGGTTATAAAGTTATGAGGCTATGAGGTTATGAGGTTATGAGGTTAGATTATTAGACTGGTTGGATAGTTAGTTGGTTAGACCCAGCACCCAGTACCCAGTACCCAACACCCAACACCCAACTACATGTAACATTATGGTTGTTTTTAAGACAAACAAATCAACAAATAATAAATCAACAATAATATGACAGCACACGAAATTGACTATAGAATCTACGGCGAAGAAATGCAATATGTAGAAATAGAACTCGACCCGCAAGAAGGGGTGATTGCCGAAGCAGGTAGTTTTATGATGATGGACGATGGTATTAAAATGGAGACTATTTTTGGTGATGGGTCTCAAAACGATTCTGGATTTTTAGGAAAAATTTTAGGGGCAGGAAAACGGATACTAACAGGCGAAAGTTTGTTTATGACAGCTTTCTACAATAATTTAACGGGAAAACGAAATGTAAGTTTTGCATCGCCATATCCCGGAAAAATCATTCCTATTGATTTAACCGAGTTTAGAGGCAAATTTATTTGCCAAAAAGATGCGTTTTTATGTGCCGCTAAAGGTGTGAGCATTGGTATCGAGTTTTCAAAAAGATTAGGTCGCGGACTTTTTGGTGGTGAGGGTTTCATCATGCAAAAACTAGAAGGCGATGGTATGGCGTTTGTACATGCAGGTGGTACTATGGCAAAAAAAGTATTGCAACGTGGAGAAATCTTGCGTGTGGATACGGGTTGTATTGTAGGTTTTACGCAAGATATCGATTATGATATTGAATTTGTCGGTGGTATTAAAAACACCATTTTTGGTGGTGAAGGGTTGTTTTTTGCCAAATTACAAGGTCCCGGAATTGTTTATATCCAATCCTTGCCATTTAGCAGATTAGCTGGTCGCGTATTGGCATCGGCACCTCAAGGTGGTGGCAAAGATAAAGGCGAAGGCAGTATTTTAGGTGGTTTGGGTAATATTTTAGATGGCGATAATAGATTTTAATGTCTTGTCTTTAATTTAATGAGGCTGTGTAAAAAGTCTAGTTCTATATCATATTGAGGTATCATTTTTATTCATTAGTGTCCGATTAATGATTCAAGACCGCCTAAAAAAATAGAGTATAGACTAAGGAATATAGACATTTGAATGGCAATTTATTGCCATTCAAATGTCTATTTGTATTTCTGTTTTATTACTTGCTAAGTAACAAATTATTACAAAAAGTAAGAGCACGAATCAGTAATCTCTTTAAAAACCCATTATTACTGTGTTTGCAGATGAATTGTAAAAGTTTTATCGGACAACAATGATTTTTATTCTAAAAAAAGCTCTACCTGACAAATTAAATTTAAAGGCTTTTTAGCCTCATTAAAAATACACCTATATATTTAATACTTAACAAACTTAATGTTTTTGGCATTTTCTATAGTTTTATAAGTAACTTTAAGAAAGTAAGCACCATCGTTAAGTTGAGATAGATTAATTACATAAGATTGTGGCGCATTTACGGATAAAACTTCTTGACCAACCAGATTGAAAATTTTTAGACTTTGAATATTTTCTAAAGGCTCTTTAGTATGTAGTGCCAGTATTTTGTTGTCGTTATTGTATGAAGTGAAAAGGTTTTTATGTTCAAAGGAAATAGTTCCTAGCGAATTTTCATTTTTGAACGCTATTGAAAACTGATTGCTTTTTGTTCCGGAATTTAAGAGCAGTTGCACATCGCCATCCCTTAAGTTGTAATAGCTGTTTTGGATATTGTCAACTAAATAAATGTTTAAATCATCGGGAACATTTTCCATGTTGCTAATCGAAAATTTATATAAACCAGCATCAGAAACTTTAATGCCTAGAGGCAATTGGTCTTCAATATCTATTTCGGGTAACGCTTGAATGACTAAACGTTCCTTATTTAATACCCAATATAGGTCATTTTTAAAACTGTCATACGATTTAGCATCGTAACCTCTATCGTAGCCGTTAGTGGTTTTTTCATCGTAACCAAGCCCAATCATTTTTGTATAGCCTTTTGGTTCTGTAAACGAAAACCAAATTTTAGGTCTGTGGTCTTCATTTACAGTTTGTTTGTTTTTTGTGCTGTTTTTAAAAAAAATAGTTTCGTTTGCAGATTCGCGTGCAAAATAACGTTGTGCATTATTAAATACCAAAGAACCTGTACTTAAAATGGTTGTAAAAAAACCTTGCCCTATGTTTATGTATTGTGTGGGAGCGGGTTTTGATGAAGTACCATTGCCACTTGTTAATCCGGAGGCGTCGGCAACCGCAGGTAATGGCATCATTAAATTATAAATGGCATAGCCCGCTTCGTAACTGGCTAAGTAATGACTGTTATTGGTTTCAAAGTGTTCCCAGAAATATAATGAGCCGTCAATAACCGTTAAGTTATCTGTAATAAATTGATTGGCATCTAATGCAGAAGGGTATGGATTTCCTATTAAAAATTCGGTATTTTCGGTAACAGAAATTGTATAATCACCATCATTAGGGATGCCTCTAAAAATTAATTCTTGTTCGGTGGTCGAGGCTCCAGAACCTTTCATTGTAAATCCAACTCCTGGCTCTATATTGGTAGTCGTTGAAAATTGTTTCCAGGCATTATAATCTCCAATGGGACCTTTAAAGCCATAAAGCCATCTACTGCTTAAGGTAATTGGTGATGTTGAGGGGTTAGGGTTTAGTGCACTCGTGAAATTGACGGTTCCAGTAGCATCTTCTAAATAGCCAATTCTCCAATTGCCATTTCTGTTTACTGGAGCACTCCAATAGTTATAATTATATAAATTGGTTGTTCCCTGTTGTCTTATTTTTAAGCTGCCACTTCCAGAATTTGAAGTAGCACCCGTGTGGTTTTGTATAAGTTGTGCTTCACCCAACAAATCTAGAGTTCCATTTACAACAACTTGATCTTCTGTTTCCAATACCACGCCGTCGGCAACATTTAAGGTAGCTCCAGTTTCAACTTCAACTTCCTTTACATGGGCATCAAAAGTTAAGGTTGCAGCTCCTCCAGATTTTACAGTTAATTTTAGACATGAATTGGTATTGTTTGGGGCATTTCCAGAGCCAGAACCATTGTAAAAACTTGAACCATCCCAAACAATTTGGTCGATGTAGCGTAACGTGAAATAGCGGTTATTTGTTAATTCAACACCGGTAGCCGTAGCGGTATTACCAACAATAGTTAAAGGATAAACATTACTTGGCGATGAAAAATCATAATTATTATCAACTATGAGTTCTAAGTTTACACAGGCTTGTTTTCCTGATAAGTTCATACTACTGATATCGAAAGAAACTGTAACGGTGCCTATACTATTTCCTGATTGGCTAACCTGCCATCTCGAGTTTAACTGTTGGGTATAATTGGTTGTATTAAGGCTAAACGTGTATGAAGGATTTTGTGTTTCTTCTCCCCAAAATAAATATTCGTTGTTATCTAAACCTGTTGGGTTGTTTACCCTTACAATGCCTGTGCCTTGAGAATCGGTATGGTTAGAGCCATCGGTAGCTTGTCCTATACCCGCTACATGGTGGTCAAAATTACCATTACCAGGGTTGTCTCTGGTGTAAATATCATTTGCTGTAAGCGATTGATTGTATTTAGCCGATAGATAGTTGTCTATAATAATTCTTTGAGCTGTATTCACTTTTGTCTTAAAAATTATTAATTCACTAACATTACCTTGAAACCCATCTGTCCCTACTGTATTGCCGCCTAAGTTAAATCGACTTCCAGAATAATCTAAAAAACTAGCGGAGTTTGCCATATCCTGTAATAAACTTTCATTTCTATAGAGTTGTCTGCCAGTGGTTGGATGTGCATCGTAAGACCAAATTGAATAGGAATCTAAATCAGATAAGCCAGTAACTTCAAGTCTAGCATTTGAATCCCACCAATATCCTATATCATAAACAACCGATCCATTCCAAGGTATATGGTTAGTAAATCTATTGTGACCAAGAGTGTCTGTAGTGTAAACAGATGCCTGTTGCCATGTGTTATGCGCTCTTGTAACTGTGAAAGTTGAAGCTTGGTTTGTTATAAAATTAGCTGAAGTAAGCGTTTGTCCTGTTCTTAACCTATTACTTCCACTAAAACTTATTTCATCATAGCCATTAATGGCTCCTGCAACCAATGTAGGTCTTTGTGTGCCTGTTTCACTAATATCGAATGCTGAAACTCCTGCTGAATTTGTCCAACTATCAATTAAAGTGCCTGTTGTAGCCAAACCATTATCGGGTCTATACCATATTATTAAATCTGAAGTACCATCGTTTGAGCCAACACCACCAGGTCCAGAATAACCATCTATAGGAGGTGTTGTATGGCATAAGTTTAAAGTAATACTATTAATAATTCCGCCATCTGCATTGGCATCATCCGTAACTCTTAAAATCCAATTTCCATTTGAATTTTGCCCATTAAAACTAGCTAAAGAGCCTTCGGGACGGTAAGTGCCAGAAAGGGTAGTATTGACAGTAGATAATATATTTGCAGAAGCATCATCAAAAGTAACATTGTTGTAATTATCTCCGTTTCCTCCATTATCAGTAGATAATTCTACGGTTGTACCAGATGGCGATATTAAATAAATATCTAAATCTTCATTCCATGTATGGGTTATATTTACAGTAACATTTACATCGGTTATTACATAAGAGTCTGATACATTAATAGTGGTATCATATACTTTATTTGATCCGTTACTAGAAATGGTCGTGCCTGGCGTTGTTGTATAATTAGTGCAAATGTCTTGCCCGTAAAAGGCCATGGGGTTTAAAAAAAATAAAAATATAAAGAGCGTTGAAAATAGTTTAAAAATATTCATTGTGTGAGAGACATGAAGGTTGAGAGACAAATACTGTTTTAATAAAATAATTTTAAGTAATTAGATACATAGTTTGAAATGTTTACGTTACTAAAAAAAATAATTTTTTAAAAAGGAGTTGTTTGGATGGGTTCATAGCAATTTGTTTTGAGAGACTGATGCCGCAAAATTAAACAATTATCTATGTATTAGTAAAGAAGGAGTGTTACTGTAATGCCTAAAGCTGTTACTAAAACACTTAAATTTTTAAATGCCAATGGTAAAATAATTTGTTGAATTTAAATATGGTCAAGCCATTTTAAAAAACATTAAAACGTTAATTTTAATTAAAACTTAAAAAACCTTATTTTTTTTTATTAAATTTAAAAGTTGAATTAAAATAGGGGCCTATTAAAAAATATCTACTTTTATCTAACCTAAACCTTAACATAACTATGGCAAGAGCAATGCTTGATTATACCAAAACGGTACTTAAAAAAGTTAGTTTTGATGCATCATTGTTTTGCAAAGAAGTACAAAAGGCAGTGCAACGATTATTGCCTCATGAGTTGGAAGAGCTTAAATTATTTATTCTTTCTCTTGTACAGCAAAACCCAGAATTAAATCAATGTTTAATTTATTTAAAACCACAAAAAAGGGTAGCTATATAGCTACCCTTTTTGTTTTGAAGGTAACGGACTTATAATTTTGACATCTTGAAAAGCAATGGCACCGCGTACGACACCTGCTATAACATCTTGTAGGGCTTCAATAATTTGCATTTTTAATTCACTTTTATGATAAATTAAACTCACTTCTCTAGCTGGTGAAGGCTCATTAAAATAATGTAGGTTTTCTTTTTCCCTGTCATTAATATCCAAAGTGTGCAAATAGGGAAGTAGCGTCATGCCCAAACCTTCGTTCGATAACTTTATTAATGTTTCAATACTGCCACTTTCTAATTGAAATACTTCATCCGAATTATCTTTAAAGGCTTTACATAGGTTAAGCACACCATCTCTAAAACAATGCCCGTCTTCAAGTAGTAGCATATCGTTTATATCTAAATCGGCGACATCAATTTTTTTATTCGAATGAAGTCTATGACCTTTAGGAATATAACTTACAAAAGGTTCAAAATAAAGGACACGCTCTTTTATGTTTTCGTCTTCTAAAGGTGTTGCAGCAATGGCTGCATCCAAATGACCGTCTTTTAGGCGATCAATAATTTCTTCGGTTGTTAATTCTTCTATTTTAAGCTTTATCTTGGGGTGTTTTTTTATGAAATTCTTTAAAAACATGGGGAGTAACGTTGGCATGATGGTTGGAATAATGCCTAATTTAAATTCACCTCCTATAAAGCCTTTTTGTTGATCTACAATGTCTTGTATTCTATACGATTCGTTTACAATATTTCTGGCTTGGGTTACTATTTTTCTGCCAACATCAGTTAACTCTATGGGTTTTTTACTTCTGTCAAAAATTTGAATATCAAGTTCCTCTTCCAGCTTTTGTATTTGCATACTTAGAGTAGGTTGGGTAACAAAACATTTTTCTGCTGCTTTTGTGAAGTTTTGATTTTCGGCTACAGCCAAAACATAGTATAATTGTGTGATTGTCATGTATATAAATTTAGCCTATAAAAATATAAAAACTATCAATAAAACTTATTGATCTGACTGTTAATTATAGATTAAATTTGTAGTATAATAAAACGAGATAGTTATGATATTGAATAGTATTGGATTAGACATTGAAAAGACCAAAGATTTAGCAAAAGATCTAAATAATTTGTTAGCGAATTTTCAAATATATTATCAAAATTTGCGCGGGATACATTGGAACATCAAAGGGAAGCGATTTTTTGATTTGCACGTGAAGTTTGAAGAATTATACACTGATGCGAATATGAAAGTAGATTTAATTGCGGAACGTATATTAACATTGGGGGAAACGCCGCTTCATACCTTTAAGGATTATATTGAAAACGCACAAGTGCCAGTTGGAAAAAACATATCACAAGATGAAAAGGCAGTAACTCTTATAGTTGATTCTTTGACGGAATTATTGAAAATTGAGCGTGCCATTTTAGATAAATCGAATGATGCTAACGATGAAGGAACAAACTCTATGATGAGTGATTTTATAACGGAACAGGAAAAAACCATTTGGATGATGAAAGCTTGGTTAAGCGAAACAGTATAGAAAAGTTATGAGTTAAAAGTTTAGAGTTATGTAACTAAAGAACAAAACTCTTTAACTCATAACTCTGATAACTCATAACTTTTTTAAAGAAGCCCTCGTGCTTTTATTTCTAAATATTTGTTGATGGTATTGATGGTTAAATGTTCTGGTGCCGTCAATATACTTTGGATCCCATGTTTTTGGAGTTCGTTTACAATTATTTTTTTCTCATAAATAAACTTTTCGGCAATGGTTTTTTCAAATATTTCAAAGGTATTTGTAGTACTCTTTTGGGTGAGTTTTTGCAACTCGGTGTTTTCAAAAAAGATGACTACCAATAAATGACTTTTAGCAATGGCCTTTAAATAGGGCAGTTGTCTATACAAGGCATCTAAGGTTTCAAAATTGGTGTATAATAAGAGTAAACTTCGCTGATTCAAATTCCGTTTTACATCAATATATAGCCTCGAAAAATCCGATTCCACAAAGTCGGTATTCAAATTATATAGCATTTCGAGAATGGTGTTCATTTGCGATGGTCTGCGTTCGGCAACCACACGATTTTCAACCTTTCTGGAAAACGAAAAAATGCCCGCTTTATCCTGTTTTTTTAAAGCCACGTTGCTAATAACCAATGATGCGTTAATGGCATAATCTAACAAACTCAAGCCTTCAAAAGGCATTTTCATCACCCTGCCTTTATCAATCACGCTATAAACAGGTTGTGAGCGTTCGTCTTGATACTGGTTCACCATCAACATGTTGCTTTTAGCAGTAGCTTTCCAGTTGATGTTTCTTAAATCGTCACCTTGCACATAGTCTTTTATTTGCTCAAATTCCATGGTATGGCCAATGCGACGTATCTTTTTCAAACCGTATTCAAAAATCTTGTTCGAAAAAGCCAAAAGCATGTATTTCTTTAATTGTAAAAACGATGGGTAATTAGGAACCATGGCATCTTTACCAAATTGAAAACGTCTGGAAATTAAACTAATTGGGCTGCAAGCGTACAGGTTTAAATTACCAAAATAGTATTCACCACGCTCTAAAGGACGTAAGGTGTAGGTTATTTTTTTATGGGTTTGTTTTGCCAATTTGGAATCGATTTCAAAGTCACGTTTTTGGTATTGAAATGGCAATTCATCAATAAGCTTTATGCTACATGTAAAATTATAGTTGTTTTGTAATGTAATTTCAATAGGGTTATCATCACCATTGCTCAGTTTTTCGGGTAGGAGTCGCGAAGCTGAAATCCCCTTTTGTTTGAATAGTAAGATGAAGTCAACAATTAATAAGCCTACAAAAACAAAAAACAGCATCTGTGCAATGACCAATAACCCCGAAAAAATATAGGACATAATGAACAGAAAAACAAGCACACCAATGCCTGTGAAAAAGCGTGCATTTAAGTAGCTGTTTTTAAAAAGTTGTTTCATCTGTTTGTATTTGTTTTTAAAGTTTCAAAGTTTCAAAGTTTCAAAGTTGCAAAGCTTCAAAGTTGCAAAGCTTCAAAGTTTCAAGGCTCTTGATTCTTGGCTCTTGATTCTTGGCTCTTGATTCTTGGCTCTTGACTCTATTCTCTATTTCTCTATTCCATAACCCCCTGAATAGTCATCCTAGTGTGTGTGAATGTGGTTCTCATGGGTGTTTCATCTATTTGGCTCATTTTTTAGTCAAACTTTTTAAGAATTCATCTGCTGTCATTACAGGGATTAACGATTTTTTAAAATCCTTTCCATTTCTTGTTATTATAATGTCGCAGTCCGATTCGGTAGCACTAAAATATTGTAAAGCATCTTCAAAATCTTTTATCGAAGCATTCAGCCCCTTTTCAACCGTTTGCTCATCAAGAGAACATATTTCGCTTATTATTTTGAACTTGCGTAGTTTTTCTCTTGAAATTTCTGGGCTCTCAAATTTTGCAAGGAAATAGTTTACTGTTGCGAATGAAAGCGGGGAAAGGACCATGGTTAATTTTTCCTTTTCTGCCAAAGTGGCGATTTTCGCAATCGGTTCATAAAAAGGTTTTCGCTCCCCTAAAAAGTCCAACATGACATTGGTGTCTATAAAAATCCTTTTAGTCATTTATATTTTTTCATTAAATGATCAGAATACTCTTTTTTATAGTCTAAATCTGTTGGGATTTCAGTTCCTGTAGCAATACTTTTTACGAAAGGTGAAATCTGAAACTCTGAAGTGTCATTTTCCGATGTCAGGGATTGTAAATAGGCTTCTACAATGCGAGAAAGGCTTACTTTTTTATTGGAAGCATATTCTTTTGCTTTCTCAATAACCCTTTGATTAAGTTTTAAAGTCAATTTAGTGTCCATAATAAATAATATATTGTACGTACAAATATATAAAAATTACCCGTATTACTTGTTTTTTATGATGACTTTTCTTGGTGTGGATTGATTATCTCCAACTATCATCTAACCCCCAAACACACACCATTTCAATCAAATAAATCCGTGAATTAGTGGCTATTCAAAATCAATTATCGAGGTATTTCAATAGTTTCTAAAATTTGATCGACTACTTTTTCAACCGTAAAACCTTCCATCTCACGTTCAGGGGTTAATACCAAACGGTGCTTTAAAACGGCTTTGGTACAGCGTTTAATGTCGTCGGGCGTTACAAAATCCCTTCCATTAATAGCAGCATTCGATTTGGCAGCATTTAGTATGGCAATAGAAGCGCGTGGTGAAGCGCCTAAATACAAATTAGCATTGGTGCGTGTGTTGTTTATTATGGAAGCGATGTAGGTTATTAAATGATTTTCAACTATAATCTGCTTGATTAGGTTTTGATAATGTGCAATTTGCTGCGCATTCAATACAGGAATAACGGCGTCAAAATCCAATACATCTTGTCGTTGGTGGTTTTCCATTAATATTTGAATCTCGTTTTCTAGCGTTGGATAATCCACGTCTATTTTAAAAAGAAAACGGTCCAGTTGTGCTTCTGGCAATCGGTAGGTGCCTTCTTGCTCAATCGGGTTTTGGGTCGCAAATACTAAAAAAGGTGGTTCCATGATGTATTTGGTGCCATCCATAGTAATTTGGCGTTCTCCCATAACCTCAAAAAGCGCTGCTTGTGTTTTTGCAGGGGCACGGTTTATTTCATCAATTAAAATAATATTCGAAAAAATAGGGCCTTTTTTATATTCAAACTCATTGGTTTTTACATTAAAAATAGAGGTTCCTAAAATATCGCTTGGCATTAAATCGGGGGTGAATTGGATGCGACTAAAATTGACCGACAAGGTTTTTGCCAATAGTTTTGCGGTAATGGTTTTGGCAACCCCAGGCACACCTTCAATAAGGGTATGTCCGTTTGAAAGCAGCGAAATAATGAGTAATTCAATCATGTCATTTTGCCCAACTATTATTTTGCCGATTTCTTTTTTTATAGCTTCTACATGTTCTTGTAGTGGTTTTAAATCGAGTCTGCTTTCAAAATTTACATCTTGGCTTTCAGTGGTTTGTTCTTCCATTATATCTTGCTTTTTGTGAATGATTCTATGAGTTTGTTAAGTTGAATTAAATCGGCTTCTGTGTGATTGGGTTTCGATTTTAAATATACTATATAGTCTATTAAGGCCTTGGTGTCTTCTTTTTTGTTGGACGATTTAATGGCCAGTTTCGAAATAAAACTTTCGTTTAATTCATTCGTGTTTAAGTAATATTTAGAGCGTATTTGTTCTAGGAAATACTGAATTTTGTTGGTAATGATGTTGGTGAAATCGCCATGTTGGTAATACAAATCGCCAATAGTTCTGGTAAAATCCAACGTGGCGTTTTTTAAGGGTTCCACAACCGGAATAATACGTTGGGTACGTTTTCCTCTAAAAATAACAAATAAAATTAATGATATCATGGTGATATAAAATGCCCATCTTAATGCTTGGTTTTGGAGAATGAAGCGCAACGGACTTGTAATAATCTTGCGACCGCTTTTATAATAGTTATCCCAAATAATTTGGTGCTTAGGTAAAAAGGATAGTACGGTGGCGGCATAGGCTTCGTTGCCGTTTAGCATGTGGTAATTACTAAATGCAAACGGATTGGTGTGTACATAAAAGGCACCGTTATTATTTCCAAAAGGTACTTTTATATAGTTGATATTGGTATCTGGAATGGTATCGTTAATAATCTTTTCGGTCTTTTCAACTTTGGTGGTGCCTAAAGCAATCGCATTTAAAGTGTCCAGACGAATGAAAAAGCTATTTTCAATAACGTCTTTAAAGTGGCGTTCGTTGGTTTTTAAACGGGGACTGGTAAAACTGTTTAAGGAGGGTTTCTTGAAGAAATTATTATAATCTGTTCCTATTCTAATATTCAAAGTATCACTTAAAACACCATACATGTAGTTGGTGCTTATAAATACTGAATTGCCGTTTTCTACATATTTAATAAGTGATTCGGAGTCTTGCTTATCGAACGACATGCCATTATTTATAAATAGGCTAACCGTTTTTTTATCAGTTTCAAAATCTTTTAAGGCTTCAAAGGCGGTTTTGGTTGAAACCTTTATAGGTGTGTTGGAGACATCCTTTAACTCATTAAAAAGCACATAACAGCCTAAAGGAATTTTATCGGCAGCGGCATAAGAGTCGCGCCAGTTTAATGCTTTGGGTTTGGTTACTTCTGCAATCATCATCAACACGATAACAGTTCCAATGGCATATAATGCTATTTTAGATCGTTTATCCATGTTGTAGAGTGTTTAGTTTATCAAAATCAGATTGGTTTTTTGAGTAAATAGCTTCATCTATAGGGAATTCGCCATACCAAACATAATCGTATAGATAGGAAATGCGCTTAAAAACCGACTTGGTATTTTCGTCTTTAATTTCGTTTATGTAATCGCTGTTTGTTTTGTCGTAATGCCATTCAATAATGTTTTTATTGGTCAGCAACTTTAAGGATTTTAGGTACAAATAGCGGGTAGCCAAACGGTAGTTATTGTCTTTTAAAGCGGTTTCAATTAAATGGTCGAAATTAACATCTTTAATATTTTCTTCAACATATTGAAAGTCGTGAATGTCTTGCGATTCAGTCTTAAAAACCGAATTTATGGGTGATTGCATTAAAAACTTAATGATTAAATAGAGTACGGCAACGCCCAAGAATCCATACACAATG
The DNA here is from genome assembly GCF_044335535.1 of Mariniflexile sp. HMF6888. Lineage (NCBI taxonomy): Bacteria > Pseudomonadati > Bacteroidota > Flavobacteriia > Flavobacteriales > Flavobacteriaceae > Mariniflexile > Mariniflexile sp. HMF6888. The sequence goes on from NZ_JBIQVZ010000006.1 coordinate 204,723, forward strand.
TACTCTAAGGTTTTGTAGTTGATGAAATCGATATCAACGCCAAAAATATCACTTAACCAACCAAAAAATTTCTGTAAGATGCGTTGTAACAAGTTGACGCCGCCCGTATCGTTTATCGAATAGTTGAAATTATCGCCTTTATAGCGTTCCTTTATGGCGTCTTTAAAGTAAGTGACTTTAATGTTTGAAGAATCTCTTTGAATGCTATCCTGCGAAAAACAGGAGCCGTAGCTAAGAAGCAAGCCAAAAGACACTAACGAATACTGGTATTTATTTTTATTCATTAACACCAATTTGTTCGATTTTGTTTCTTAAAAACACATTGTTTTTTTCTTCAAATATATTGTAATACAACACGCTATAAGCTATTTGTGTTAAGGCTTGCGAATAAATAAACGCCAATAGAAACATGGCAAAGCCTAAGGTGAATACCACATTTGCAAAAACGCTCGTGACTAAATCGACATGGCTTTCTATTGAAAAATAAACATAAATACCGATTATAAAGCCAGGAATGGAAACGATTAACATGGTAATCATCATATTTAAAATACCTATTACCAATCCGTAAAGGATCACTTTTCCAAAACTGGAAAACGTAAACGACCAACCTTCGGATAGGGCATGGCTCAAGCCTTTGTTTTCTGAAAAAATGGCCATAAATGTCAATCCGAAAAAAGCAGTCAATAGAAAACTAAGTCCATATTGAATTAACATGCCCAGTAATGGAATGAAAGCAAAAATAACGGATACTATAGCATAACCAATATAAATACCAATGCCTAAAAAAACAAACAATATGATAGGTCCTAAATTTCTTTGAATGTTTCGCCACACATTTTTTGACACCATATGGCCTGTGTTATTTACATATTCAGCCATATACGAACTTGAAAAACTATAGTTTATAAGTGCTGTAATAAATAGGATGAGTATTAAAACAATGGCACCGGCAATTAAATATATGGTGTGGTCGCCATCGTTGTTCATTCCAAATCTAAAATCCCTACTGGCAAATCCCATAAAGCCTGTAACCAATAAATAAGAGGCTACAATAACAAGGATGATGCTTAGGGCGTTATAGCGCAAATACAAACTGGTATATTCTTTAAAGTTGTATTTAAGAAACAGAAAATAGGTGTTTATGGTATCGCCAAAGTCGTTGCGGTTACGTAATTCTATATAGGGTTTGTTCATTTTTTTAACTCAGATTGATAAGCGTTGTTCAGCTTTATGGGGTAAATAATATAATAAAATACAATTAAAAATAAGGAGCAGGCTATAATGCCATACGATAAGAAGGCAGGCATTTGTTCGCCATATCGGGTAATAAACCCTTCGATAAAACCTGCAATTATAAAAAACGGGATGGTGCTTACCACGATTTTTAATCCGTCTTTAGCACCTTTGGTAAATGCCACACGTCTGGAATAGGTCTTTGGGAACAAAAAGCTGTTTCCCATTACCAAACCGGCACAACCGGCGATGACAATCACCGAAATTTCAATAGTGCCATGTAACCAAATGGTCGATGTTTTTTCTAAAATTCCATAGTTGTAAAAGAAGGTGATAAAAGCGCCTAACATAATACCATTGCTAAAAAGAATGTAAATAGTACCCACACTAAACAGGACGCCAAACGCAAACGCAATAATAGCAACGCGGATATTGTTTATGGTAATGCCTAAGAACGACCCTATGTTACTACCACTTTTATAAACCGCCATGGGTTCACCTTTTTCAATGTTTTCAATAGTCATGTTTACGTAACCATCACCTAAAATCAGTCGCACAAACGAATCGTCGTTTAAAGTTGAAATAGTACCAATACCAACGGCAGCCATAAATATTAAAAAGGTGTACAGTAATGTTTTTTGATAGCTTCTAAAGAAGAGCGGAAACTCATACTTCCAAAAAGAAACAATCTTGTTTTTTGATTCTCTTTTGGTAATATAAATTTTTTGATGCGCTTCAGATGCCAACGAGTTTAAGTACAGCAAGGTCTTACTTTCTGGGTAATATGTTTGTGCATAGGCCAGGTCGTTAGTAAGGTGAATGTAGTAAGAGGCCAAGTCGTCCGGATTTATTTTTGCATTATTGTGTAATGCGTTTTCAAAAACCAGCCATTTTTCCTTATTTTGCTTTACGAAAGATGCTTCGCGCATAAAACTATTTTAATTAGAAACGAATATACATTTCAATGAGCAATTTAGCAATTAACACAGTACAAAATGTTAATTTAGATTACAAATTAATTGGTTTAGGTGAGCGTTTGGTAGCTTTCCTAATTGATGGTCTTATTTTGTTGACCTATATAACCATCATGGAAAACTTGGTAGTACTTTCAGAGATATTCGATACGGACGATTGGACCAGACGGGGTTTTCTAGGATTGTTCATGTTGCCGGCACTTTTTTACTCGTTGTTATGCCACATTCTTTTTAGCGGACAAACCATTGGTAAGATGATACTAAAAATAAAAGTGGTTCGTCTGGATGGTGCACCCACTCAATGGTATAATTTGCTTGTTAGATGGATGTTACGCATTGTAGATATTTGGATGTTTTTTGCTTCCATTGGTGTTTTAAGCATCCTGTTGTCAGATAAAAAACAACGTGTTGGTGATGCTGCTGCAGGAACCGTTGTGATTAGCGTAAAGAAGAAACATAAAATTACCAGTACCATTTTAGAGGATATTGAGGAAAGCTACCAGCCCGTTTTTACTAATGTGACCCAGCTTACCGATAAAGATGTACGTATTATAAAGGAAGCGTTTACTATTTCGAAAAAGAACAACGACTTTAAAACGCTTACCTTATTAAGGAATAAAGTAGCTAGTGTACTCAACATTGAATCTAGTTTATACGACATCGATTTTTTGAACACTATTTTAAAGGATTATAATTATTATACGCAGAATATGTAAGCAGAGAACCACTTTTTGCCTAAGTAAAAAGTGTGTGAATCGCTTACCCTGAGCGCAGTCGAAGGGTCTTTAGATTTAACTAAATTAAAACTTTTACCCAGAACCCAGAGCCTTGAATCAAGAACTTTAACGATTGACGATTGATGATTCAGAATTCAGAATAGAGAAAATAGAATAGAGAAAATAGAATAAAGAAAATAGAAAATAGAACATTGAAGGTTGTACG
>NZ_JBIQVZ010000007.1:0-160647 GCF_044335535.1 Mariniflexile sp. HMF6888
AATAGACAATAGACAATAGAAAAATAGAAATTGCATGATAGACAAATATTTCTCGCTAAGGCGCAAAGGCGCAAAGCTTTTTAAGACAATAGATAATTGTAATCTAACAGTGAAACAAGAAACTTGAACAGAACTCCGAACCCATAACTTTAGTGCACTTTAAGTCCCCATAACTTTAGGCACTTTAAATTAAGTACCCATAACTTTAGTGCACTTTAAGTACTCATACCTTTAGGCACTTTAAATTCAGAATTCAAGTTAATTAAGCTTTTTAACAAAACCTTAAGATGTGGATGCGTAACATAATAGTAATTTGGACGTCAATTACAAAACTCTAAAAAGCCATTAATGAATACTAAAACTTTAGCCGCTTTATTCGCCGGCATTTTATTAGCTAGCTGTAGTGCTACAAAAACATCAGGGAACGATTTAGCTACAAGTGTACCCATAGAAACTTCAATAAATTTATCGAAAGTTGAAAACGATAAAGCCCCTGTAGTTATTAATCCTGGGCGTTTTACCGTTGAAACCGTTAGCTATCATTTGCCTAAAGTGGTACAAGGTACTTATTCGGTAAGTGATTTTGGAAAGTATATTGACGATTTTAAAGCTTTCGATTATAAAGGCAACGAGATGCCTGTAAACAAAACCGATGTAAATACATGGGTTATTAAAAATGCGAAGCAATTAGACAAAATCACGTATTTTGTTAATGATACTTATGATACTGAAGTTTCAGGTAGAATTGGATCAGAAAACCCTTTTTCACCAGCAGGCACAAATATAGAACCTGATAATTATGTATTAAACCTACATGGTTTTATTGGGTATTTCGATGTGTTAAAGAATAACCAATACAAATTGGATGTTACAGCTCCTGCCGATTTTGTTCGTACTTCGGCTTTACAAAATACAGGCTCGAAAACAAGTGAAGATGGTACCATTACGACAAGTTATTTCGCAACACGCTATTTTGATATTACCGACAATCCGATGATGTATGGTAATTTAAGTGTTGAAGAGTTTCAAGTAGGCAATATTAAAATTGTTTTAAGTGTATATTCCCCAAATAAAGTACACTCTGCTGCGTCTTTAAAGGAAACCATTTTTAAGATGATGCAAGCCCAAAAAGCATTTTTAGGTGATATCAATTCTACACCACGTTACGATATTTATTTGTATTTATCTGAAGAAAAAGATGAATCACCAAAAGGGTTTGGAGCTCTTGAACATCATACATCTACTATGGTGGTTATGCCCGAATCTATGGAAGAAGATGCTTTGGCAGAAAGCATGCTAGAAACGGTATCTCATGAATTTTTTCATATTGTAAGTCCGTTATCAATTCATTCTGAAGATATTCATTATTTCGATTATAACAATCCCACCTTCTCAAAACATTTGTGGATGTACGAAGGTGTAACCGAATATTTTGCAAATTTATTTCAGGTAAACCAAAGTTTGATAGATGAAAATGAATTCTACAACAAAATCATGGAAAAAATTCAACGTTCAAAAACAATGAATGATGCTATGAGTTTTACCATTATGAGTGAGAATGTATTAAAAGCACCATATAAGGACGAATATTATAATGTATATCAAAAAGGTGCGTTAATTGGCATGTGTATAGACATTTTAATGCGTGAAGAAAGTAATGGCAACCGAGGCATTTTATCTTTAATGAAAGAACTATCAAACAAATACGGTAAAAACAAGCCCTTTGAAGACGATAAGCTTATTGAAGACATTTCGAGTATGACGTACCCTTCGGTTCACGATTTTTTAACAACACATGTGGTTGGTGATATCCCAATTAACTACAACGGGTTTTTTAATAAAGTAGGCTTGGAGATTGGCGAAGGTAAAATAGAAACAAATTATATTTTAATGAATGGTGCTCCGATAGTTAGTGGAGACCCTCAAACAGGCACCATATTTTTTACAGATATGGTTCTACAAAACAGCTTTTGGACAGATAATGGAGCACAGCCAAACGATGTTATTAAATCTATTGGTGGTACCGAGTTGACCATGCAAAATGCAAACCAAGTATTGCAAGGTGTATTTATGTGGAAACCAGGTAAAGACATTGAGGTAAAATTAGAAAGAGATGGTAAAGAAGTCGTTGTTAAAACTAAAACCACACCAACTTACACAATGGGTGAAAGCATTGTGGAAAAACCAGATGCTACACCAGCACAAAAAAAATTACGTGACGCTTGGTTAAAAGGATAATGTAATTCTCGATTTTAGAATTTATATTAACGATTGATGAACTTTAAGTTTGTCAATCGTTTTTTTTTAGAACCCAATCAGGGTTTTAAACCCTGATTGGGTTGGTTAATCATTAAAACCCCTCAAACACACCCAAACCAAACAAAGCAAAATCGTATTTAACCGGATCGTTGACATCAAGGTTTCTTAAAGCAGTATCTAATTCCAATAATGCTTTGGCATCATTTTGCTTTCTTTTTAAAAGACCTAACTTTCGAGCAACATTGCCTGAATGAACATCTAACGGACATGACAATTGAGCAGGAGAGAGGCTGTTCCAAATGCCAAAATCAACCCCAGTTTTATCGTTTCTCACCATCCAACGCAAAAACATATTAATACGTTTTGCTGCCGAATTTTTTGATGGATCGCTAACGTGTTTTTGGGTTCTTTCTAAATGTTCAACTTCAAAAAAAACGGTTTTAAATTTAGAGATGGATGTTTGAAGTGACTCTTTTTCGGCATGTTTAGCAAACACAGTTTCCAAACCGTTATGGTTTATATAAATATTTCTTAGGCATTTTATAAACTGTATGGTATCATTACCATTAAAAGTTCTGTGTACAAAAGGATATAGCTTTTCTAAATCGGTTTCAGTATGATTCATTACAAAATCAAAAGGAGAATTATCAAGAAACTCCATGAGTCGTTTCGCATTAGTAATAATGCTTTTTCGATTTCCCCAAGCGATGGTAGCAGTTAAAAACCCTGCAATTTCAATGTCTTCTTTTATAGAAAATTGATGCGGAATTTGAATGGGGTCACTTTCAATAAACTTTGGGTTATTGTACTGTGCTACTTTACTATCTAGAAAGTCTTTTAGTTCGCTTTTATTCAAGAAATTCAATTTTAAAATTCAAAAGTAAACTTATTTTTTTACTAATTGAAGGTATTGAGGAGGCAAAAGGGGTATCGATAATCTTACCGGTAACAGGTATTCTTTTATGGTATGGCAGAAAATATAAAAAGGAAAAACTTGTAAAAATTATCGATGAAAAGTAAAAATAGACTTTAAACAGTAAGATTTTAGTGTTTGAACTAACTAAAAATAAAATTTATAACGTTATTTAGTTTCAAAATTAATGTATTTCTAAAACATTGTATTATGAAAAAAATGATAGTTCCCATTCTTGCACTTTTTTTTATGAGTTGTCAAGAAGATGATTTAAAACCAAATGTTGATCCTGCATCTGCTATGGAAGCTTTAACCGAATATGCCATAGTAAATAAGGTTTTTCAAGATGCAGGTAATAATAGTGGAGACGCTGTTTTAAATTCCGAAAATTCAGCATCTATTTCAAAAATAAGTAAAACGAGTGCCGTGGGGCCAATAATAACCGTTGAGCCTTTAGATTTGACCACGTTTCCCAAGACCATAACTGTTGACTACCAAGATGGTGTGTTATGTAAGGATGGTATAACACGTAAAGGAATCGCTACTATCGTTTCAACCAATTGGTATGGTGTAGAAGGTAGTGAGCATACAACCACCTTTAACAATTATTATCACAACAATTATAAAGTAGAAGGAACCCATTACGTGAAAAATTTAGGTAAAAATATAGATGGTGATTTGCAATATAGCGTTATCATTGAGAATGGAAAAATAACCACAGAAATGGGTAAAACCATCAATTATACCGAGAATTCTACCAGAACTTGGGTAGCAGGTTCTGATACGCCTCTTAATATTTGGGATGATGAATATATGTTAGATGGCACCCAATCGGGTGTGAGTTCAAAAGGCATTGAATATTCGTTAACCATTGAAGAATCACTACATTTTGTGTTATTGCCAAGAAGCATCAAATCGGGTATTCTTGATATTGATGTTGCGAATATAAAAGACATCAAATTGAATTATACTACCTCAACAATTACTATATTGGGTCAAACGTTTCCTTTTGGAAATTGATTGAACCTACAACAATAATTAAACAAAAGAGGCTGTCTAAAAAGTTTAATTGGATGTCATATTGAGCTTGTCGAAATATTTAAACATACTGGTAATCAATATCGGTTTCGACAAGCTCAACCTGACAAATTAAATTTAAAGGACTTTTTAGACAGCCTCTTTTGTTTGCTAAAAACCTGTTAGTTATTGATTATTTTCCCATCAACCATTACTAATTTTCTATCAGCTAAATTGGCAAGTTCTTCATTGTGTGTTACAATTACAAAGGTTTGCCCGAATTCATCACGTAGTTTAAAAAATAAGCTGTGTAGATTTTCTGCAGATTCGCTGTCTAAATTACCAGAAGGTTCATCAGCAAAAATTAAATCAGGATTATTTATAAGTGCTCTGGCTACGGCAACACGTTGTTGTTCGCCACCGGAAAGTTCGTTTGGCTTATGATTGTATCGGTGTGATAATCCTAAAAAATCCAATAATTCTTTGGCACGTTTTTCGGCATCGGCCTTTTTGGTGCCTTTTATAAAAGCGGGTAAGCAAGCATTTTCTAAGGCAGTGAACTCAGGTAGTAATTGGTGAAATTGAAAAATAAAACCAATATGTTCGTTTCTAAACTTTGCTAAAGCTTTATCGTTAAGTCCGTTAATGCTAACATTGTTAATAGTAAGCTCATAAGGTTCTTTGGAAGAAGCTCTGTCTAAAGTACCCAAAATTTGCAGTAAGGTTGTTTTTCCAGCACCCGAAGCTCCTACAATAGAGACAACCTCTCCTTTTTGTACATGAATGTCTACGCCTTTAAGAACTTCTAAATCCTTATAAAATTTATGAATGTTTTTTGCTTGAATCATAAGTGTAAAATAATAGCGTGAAAATACTACTTTAAGCCGTTCTGTACAATTAAGAAACTGTTTAAGTTTTATCCGTTGGCTTTTTTGTGTGCCTTTTTCCGCCATACATCAGCTATTTTTCGGTCTATAGCTATGTACCTCTCCCTCTCGGTAGCCTGGCTCCTTCGCTAAAAAGGTCTCCCAGGTCTTTTTTATACGCTCGGCCCTGTCTGACAAAAAACACCCTATAAAGCATTCCAAAAACAAAATATAAACAGTTTATAAGAATTGTTTTTATTGCTATCTGCTATTTATACTTTATATTTAGGTACTATAAAAACATAAAGAATGTCATATAAAGATTTTGAAGAATACAACATACAGGTTACCGATGATGTGACAGACAGATATAAAAAGATTATTGAAGATTTGGGTGAAAATACAGAGCGCGATGGTTTGTTAAAAACCCCAGAACGTGCTGCCAAAGCCATGCAGTTTTTAACGCAAGGGTATCATCAAGATCCTGTTGAAATTCTTAAAAGTGCTATGTTTAAAGAGAGCTATAACGAAATGGTTATTGTAAAGGACATTGAGTTGTATTCCCTTTGCGAACATCATATACTGCCGTTTTTTGGAAAAGCACATATTGCCTATATCCCTAACGGACATATTGTGGGGTTAAGCAAATTACCCAGGATTGTCGATGTGTTTGCACGTCGGTTACAAGTACAGGAACGCTTAACCGAACAGATTTTGGATTGTATAAACGATACCTTAAAACCTCAAGGTGTTGCAGTGGTTATTGAGGCATCGCACATGTGTATGATGATGCGCGGTGTGCAAAAGCAAAATTCGGTAACCACCACATCTGGGTTTAGAGGGCAATTTGAAAAAATTGAAACCAGAAACGAGTTTTTAAAACTAATAGGGAAGTAGTTTTTGGTATATTTATTGTAATGTGTTCAATAACAATGCAATATTATTATAAATGAAATTGGAGAATTTAAGTAAATACAAAAAGCTAGCTTTAGGTATCGTATTCGATATTATTGGTTTTATCACCTTTATAGATATTGTTTGGGCACCACTTTCGGCGTATTTAATGACCAAGATGTATAAAGGCAACAAGGGTAAAATTGCTGGGGTCATTTCCTTTTTAGAAGAGATTATCCCAGGCTTGGATATTATTCCAACCTTTACTATTATGTGGTTTATAACCTATGTTTTTAGTAAGGAAGAAAGCGTTATAGACATTAAACAATAAAAAAGAGGCTGTCTAAAAAGTCTAGTTTGATGTCATATTGAGCACTTCGACAAGCTCAGCACAAGCTTTGTCGAAATATTTTAACATACTGGTAATCAATATCGGTTTCGACATGCTCAACCTGACAAATTAAATTTAAAGGCCTTTTCAGACAGCCTCTTTTGGTTTACAAATTATAAGTTAATCCAACAGTTATATTTTTACCCATATTAAAAATACCATCTGGTTTTAAACGCGACAGATGATTTACATAGGTTTTATTAGTTAAATTAGTTCCCGACAAAGTTATGGTAGCTTCGTTTTTAAATAAGTTGAAATTACCACCCAATCCGGCACTTAACAAACTATAGCCAACAGTATTGGTTTCAAAAGCACTTGCGTTATTTTGGTTAAATGTTGTGGTTAGTTTCACAAACGAATAGGCTTTTTTTAGCCAAGGTCTTTCAAATTCAACTCTTAAAATATTGGTTACCGAGTTTGCAGGAATTAAGGGCAAATAGCTAGCATTGGTTTGTTTTCCGGTAACGGTTTCAAAACTTGACTCCATGTGTAACCAATCTAAAGGATGTGGGTGGATGTGCAATCCAACTTCACCACCATATAAATTTGCGTCATTTTGCAGATAGACAAACACAGGATCGCCATCAATGCTTTCTCCGTTAGGTGAGAGGTAAATGTAATTATTAATTGTGTTATAAAACCCGTTCACAAAAAACTCAACATGTTCGTTTTTAAATTCCAAAGCAATATCCGTTTGAAAGTTTTGCTCACTTTCTAAATTTCCGTTTCCAATTTCGTAACGGTTTGTACCTTCATGAGAACCGTCAGAGGTTAATTCAGATAGGTTCGGTGCTCTAAAACCTGTTGCTAAATTTATTCTTGCGGTTACCTTTTTTAAGATGTCTGTTTTTAAACCCAAAGCACCATTAAAACTATTAAAGTTTTTTTGTAAACCAGTGGTTACATCAATAGTTCGGTTATCAAATCGAGCACCCAATTGCACATCTGCTTTTTCAAAATGGATATGTGAGGTTGCTAAAACTCCAAAATCGTTTGTGGTAGCATTGGGTATTAACTGTTCTTCACCGTAATTGGTGTTTACTTGGTTCATACCTTGTATACCTACAATGGTTTCAAATTTTCCTAGTTTTGGCAGGTTGTATTTAACATCGTAATTAGCTGTTTTCAACTTCATGTGAAGGGCGGCTTCCAATACTTCATTTTCGTCCTCAAGCTCTTCTTCTGCCTCGTCATGGTGGTGTTCTTCAAACTCTTTTCTGTCATTATAGATATAACCCAAATTGATATCTAAACGTGAATTATTAAAAAACACCGATGATTTTGAACTAAACACATGGTTTGTAATATCTTGAAACGGAAGTAAAGGTGTTTTGTTAGTAGATTGTTCGCCAATTTCTTCTGGTATTCCTAATTTGGAATGGTTTACATTATAGCGAAACTCTGTTCTAAAACCTTCTTTTTGGTAGCCCATACCTGCTTTAAAATCTTGTTCTTTAAAGCGCGTGTTGGTCACTCGGTATGTGTTTGTTTTATAATCGGCGTGTTCGGTTAGACTTCCTCTGAATAAAAATTTAAAATGTTCGTCTGATGCTTTATAGCCAGCATTGGTACTAAAACCTTGAGTATTGCTAAAGTAATTGCCATTAAAATCGGCATTTGAAGTGTTGCTTTGGGCAAACTTTTCAGGGTTTATATAGAGTACGCCACCAAGCGCATCGCTACCATAGAGTAGGGAAGCAGGTCCTTTTATAACCTCGACACTTTCAATGCCCGAATCGCTAAGTCCCAAACCGTGCTCGTCTCCAAATTGTTGGTTTTCCAAACGAACTCCTTGGGCATAAACCAAAACGCGATTAGAGCTTAACCCACGAATAACGGGTTTTCCTATACTTAAACCCGTTGTAACGCTTTCTACGCCGGCAATATTGGTAATACCATCGGCTAAATTTACAGCACCATTGGCTTTTAAATTAGCGATGGTTTGGTGTTCTACTTTCATCACGTTTTCACTTTGTAGTTTGTGAAATGGTGTCGATACAATAACGGCTTGCATTTCAATAGCTGTAGGTGTTAGGCTTATTGTTAGGCTGTTTGCTGTTGGAATTAAGATGTTTATGGATTTTGTTTCGTAACCTAAAATAGAAACAACTATTTTACGATTTCCCGAGGGCAAATTTTCTAATAGAAAGTCACCATTTTCATTGGTATATGTCCCTTTTTCAAGCTCTGAAAGGTAGATGTTAGCATACGGTATTCCTTGATTTGTTGTAGCATCTGTAACAGTGCCTTTTATTGAGTTTTGGGCATACGAGTTTGTAATTGCTAGAAATAGCAATACATTCAATAGTATTCGCATAGTATGTTTTTTAATTTAATAATTATTTTAATACTGAATAAGTTTCAGTGTATTTTATAGAACTCGTTTAGGGGTTCAAATTATTAAATTAAAGCTGGGGGGTCCGCGGAGTGCTGTTTGTAAACGTTGAAAATCACTTAAAAATTGATACTGTGAAATAATCTGTAAAGTATCTTCTTCAAAAGAAATTAATTCAATATTAAAAAAGGTGAAGGTATAAGAATTGCTTATTTTGAATTTATAAAAGTCACAATCGGTATTTATTTCATGTAAGTGTGTAGATTTTTCACCTTTACAGATATCATGTTTATGGTGAGCGAAGATATGGGCAAATTTAGTCGCCGTCGGAACTAATAACGCTAATGCGAGTATTAATGTTATTGTTTTAAAAGCGATATGTTCCTTTGCTTTTTGCATTAATCTACTAAGCGTTTTAAGCCAATGCGCCTTAATGTCTTTTTTTCAAAATTCCAGAAAAACTTATACTGTCCAAATAGCCACCCAAAAAAGACCAGCATAAATTGGTACATGATAAATAGTAAAATAATACGCGTTGCCCAATATCCAAAAGATCCAAAACTTTCAGTAGTAATGTTTAAATAATTTAAAATGGGTTTTCCCATAAAAGATGCGGTTGAACCTGTTATGGCAAACACGATTAGTATAACAATAATTTCCCAATTATGTTCAATACCCCAACGTTCTTTTAATTTTTCCACAAGCCTTATTTAAAGTACAAATGTAATTAAAAGAGATTTAAATTCTAGGAATAAATGACCCTAATCTTTGTTTGTAAGTCAGCTGAAAATAAATAAAGTAATTATACAATTTATAATTAACATCATACCCATAGTCTATACCAGGCTGATAATCAATTTGCATTTCGTATAAATTGGGATTATATCTTTGAGGTTGTAAAACACGGTTATTCCATTCGTTTACATAAACTAGGTTCCTGCTTTCAAGATATTGTTGCGAATAGTAGCCTTCGGGTTTAGCCATGCTGACTAACCAAGAGTTAAAGCCAGGTTCGATAATGATGATTTCGTATTCTAATTCATCATTGGAAATGGTAACTGTATCGCTAAGCTTTGTGTTTTCCAGTTTTTCATTTTTGTTAGCTGTCGTGGACTTTGTTGTATTGCAGCTTATCGCAAAACCACAAATTAGCAGTATGTATATGATAGACTTCATTTTTTTAAGTTTTTAAGATTATATGCCCAAAACTAGTGCTTACTATGCCATTATAAAAGTTACAATGAGCGAAACCCTATTTTGAACTAGTAAAATAGTCTTGTCTGTTTACTTAAAATTACAAAAAACATTTCTTAAATACTTGTTTTTGAGTTGTTTTAACAAAGAACTCATCTTGACTTTTTCTATTTCCTGAAACCTGCCTGCCGGCAGGCAGGAATGGCTAAAAGTTATCCATATTTCGGTTAAAAACAAAAGTTTAGTACATGACAAAAAACCAAAACTGTATACAAAAGTGTTAGGATTGGGACTTCGACAAGCTCAGTCTGACAAACGACAAGCTCAGTCTGACAAACCAAACGTTACTTTATATTGCCTTTTTAGAATGAAAATAATACCTGCCAATGATGTTTTTACAATTAGGACTTCGACAAGCTCCATGTGATATGCTTCAATTTTTGTCATGTACTAAAAGCAAAAAGTCAAAATGAGTTCAAAAAAAAGGCTGTCCGAAAAATATGGACAGCCTTCTTTTAAACGTTTAGGTCACAATTTCTTATTGTTTCCCTATTTTAAAATGCTTATTATCTGTTCTGCTAATTCGGTACCAATTCTGTCTTGTGCTTCGTTGGTAGCAGCACCTGTATGTGGTGTTAACGATAGACCGGCATTCATTAATAATTGAATTTCTGGTTTTGGTTCGTTTTCAAAAACGTCTAATGCAGCACCGGCTACTTTTCCGCTTTCAATAGCGGTTACTAAAGCAGCTTCATCAACCACACCACCACGTGCAGCATTGGCAATAAATACGCCTTTTTTCATTATTTCGAATTCTGGTGCACCAATAACATACTCTTTTTGGGCAGGTACGTGTAGGGTTATAAAATCGGCTTGTTTTAAAACCTCTTCTTTAGAAATGGTTTTAATATTGAAGCTTACTTTTTGTCCGTCAAAAAACTCTAATTCTAAATCAGCATTTTCAATAAATGGATCGAAAGCAACGACTTTCATACCAGCTCCTAAAGCTACTTTAGCTGTGGCTTGACCAATACGTCCAAAACCTAAAACACCCAAGGTTTTTCCTTTAAGCTCCACACCTTTAGCGTATGCTTTCTTTAATTTACCAAAGCTAACATCGCCTTCAAGAGGCATGTCTCTGTTTGAGTTATGTAAAAAACGGGCCAATCCGTAAAAATGTCCAAATACTAATTCGGCAACGGAATGTGATGAAGAAGCAGGTGTGTTAATAACGTGTAAGCCTTTGCTTTTTGCATAATCAACATCGATGTTATCCATACCAACACCACCACGTCCAATGATTTTAATGCTTGGGCATGCGTCAATTAAATCTTTACGTACTGTTGTTGCACTACGCACTAATAAAACACTAATTTGTTTTTCGTTTATATAGTTTGCTAGTTGCTCTTGTGCTACGGTTGTTGTAATCACTTCAAAACCACCTTTTTCAAGGGCTTCAATACCACTTTTTGAAATACCGTCGTTTGCTAATACTTTCATTGAATTTGATTTTTTTTTCATTTCCGTGAAAACGGAAATCTTTTTTAGTTTCTTTTGATAAAATCCCCACTTTCGTGGAAATAATAAAATTCTATTTTAAGGGTTTGAGTAAGCACTGCAAACTGCAACTGCCCACTGCAAACTTTTCATTTTAAGGGTTCGAGTAAGCACTGCAAACTGCAACTGCCCACTTCAAACTTTTTATGCTTTACTCTCCAATTCGCTCATGACCTCAACAAGTGCTTTTACACTGTCTATTGGTAGGGCGTTATACATAGAGGCTCTGTAACCACCAACACTTCTGTGTCCGTTTACGCCGCTAATGCCTGCTTCTTTAAGCATGGTTTCAAAGGTTTCCTTTAAATTTTCATTTTCTAGGGTAAACGTCGCATTCATTAAAGAGCGATCTTCTTTTGCAGCAAAGCCTTTGAATAATGGGTTTAAATCAATTTCAGAATACATGACTTGCGCCTTTTTCTCATTCAATTCCTCAACGGCTTTAATACCGCCTAAGCTTTTAATCCATTCTAAAGTTAACATAGACGTGTAAACCGAGAATACTGGAGGTGTATTGTACATACTGCCATTATCAATATGGATTTTATAGTCCATGATAGAAGGAATATCGCGAGATACTTTACCTAAGATATCTTCTTTAACAACCACAAGTGTTGTTCCTGCTGGGCCCATATTTTTTTGTGCACCGGCGTAGATTAATCCGAACTGTGAAAAATCCAATTGACGAGAAAAAATATCGCTACTCATATCGCAAACCATCGGGATTGGTGAGTTAGGGAATGATTTCATTTGTGTTCCAAAAATGGTATTGTTTGATGTACAGTGGAAATAATCGTAATCTTTAGGGATATCATACCCTTTAGGGATGTAATTAAAGTTAGCGTCTTTAGAAGATGCCACTTCATAGATATCGTCCAATTTTTTAGCTTCTTTAATGGCTTTTGCACTCCAAGCACCTGTATTTAAGTAACCAGCTCTTTTTTCTAAAAGATTCATGGCAACCATTAAAAACTGTGTGCTAGCGCCACCTTGTAAAAATAAGGCTTTGTAACCTTTGCCTTCTAGTCCCATAAGTTCTAAAACCAATGCTCTGGCTTGTTCCATAACATCAATAAAAGCTTTACTTCTATGGGATATTTCTAATATGGATAATCCTTCATTATTAAAATCAAGAACGGCTTGAGATGATTTAAGAATGACTTCTTGTGGTAAAATACTTGGTCCTGCACTAAAGTTGTGTTTCTTCATTTGTGTTGTAGAATTTAAAGATGCAAAGTTGCTAATTAATTAGAAATTTAATGCTAAAAATTCAATAATTTTTTTAGGAAATTGCTAACAAAAATTCAACAGAATCGATACTATCCGCATAATCCCAAAGTTGAGGTTTTTGTGTCGCCCCAAATGCGATTTCGTTTTCTGTAAATCCGTTAGAAACAATGCACTGAATTTGACTTTTATCGGCTTCTAATTTGTATTTTAATTGAGACATATCGTCATAATATTCATAAAAAACGGTAGCGATTGGCGAGGCATAACTCGGGTCTTCTTTTATCATTAAAAAACCATTTTCCAGCATATCGAATTCGCTCATTAAATAAACGGCTTTGTTATAATCGTAATTATTGGCGTATTTCGCTTTGTCTATAATAGGATGCCAGTGGTACATGCCATTAAAAAAGGCATCAAAATTATAACCTTTGGGCAGGAACAGTTTCGATACGTTTCGGCAGCCCAAGCCGTAGTATCTAAAAATATCTTCGGCTAGGTTTATTAAATCGTCTTCGGTTTCCTGTCCTGTTAAAACAGCTACTGAGTTTCTGTTGTTTCTAATAATAGATGGTTTTCCTTTAAAATAATATTCAAAATAGCGTGCGGTATTATTGCTTCCTGTGGCAATTACGGCATCAAAATTTTCAATTTTTTCTTCCGTAAAGTGTATGGTTCCTTTAAATTCGGGAGCTACATATTCTAGGTATTTTGCCAAATAGGGTAGCAGGTGCTTATCGTTTGATGATTGCTTTACCAGCACCTTATGCCCCGTAATCAACACCGATAAAAAATCGTGAAACCCTACCAGCGGGATGTTCCCTGCCATGATAATGGCCACTTTTTTTGGCGTCGTAACATTCATATTGTAAGGAGCGAGCCACTTGGTTAAATTGTCTTGGGTTAAAGCATTTACCCAGCCTTTAATGGCAAATCTAATATTTTCGGGGGTGAACCAGCCATTGTGTTCTTCTGCCAATTTTAATTGATGCTTAAATCCATCAAAGAATAATTCGTTGTGTTCAACATTCTCTTTTTTTTGAATTACTTCATTAGAAAATTGACTTAAAAAGTCTCCTAATTTCACAAATGCGGAAATTCTTTGTTGTAATTGCATGGTTAATTTGGTTATGAATACTTTTGGCGTTATTTTTGCGAGTACAAAGTTAGAAAGAAAAAACACTATGGCAATTATTATAACAGACGAATGTATAAATTGTGGTGCTTGCGAACCTGAGTGCCCAAACACAGCAATATATGAAGGCGCAGACGATTGGCGTTACAAAGATGGTACGAGTTTAACAGGCAAAGTAGTACTAACAAACGGCAGTGAGGTTGATGCGGATGAGGCTCAAGAACCTGTAAGCGACGAGATTTACTATATCGTGCCAGATAAGTGTACAGAATGTAAAGGTTTCCATGACGAGCCACAGTGTGCTGCGGTTTGTCCTGTAGATTGTTGTGTGCCAGACGAGGACCATGTAGAAACCGAAGAGGAGCTTTTAGCAAAACAACGCTTTATGCACCCGGAATAATTTACAATTAGCAATGAACAATTAGCAATGAACAATTGACAATTAGCAATTTACAATGAACAATTAGCAATTGGTAATTAATAATAAAGAATGAAATCCTGAGCGTTTGCTTGGGATTTTTTTTTGTATCGTGAATCGTGAAAGGTGAATCGGGAGTCGGGAGTTGTGAAACGTGAAAGGGTTTTTGGTTGATGGTTGTCCTAAATTCAAAATCATTAGTGTACGATTAAAGATTCAAGGCTTCGCTACAAGAATATAGAAAATAGAATAAAGAATAAAGAAAATAGACTAATAATAATAAACTGATATTCAGTCATTTATTTGTATACCTGTTTTAATAATCGTTAAGTAACTTATATTATTACAAAAAGCTAGCCCACAAATCAGTAATCTCTTTAAAAAGCCATTATCACTGTGTTTGCAGTGAATTGTAAAAGTTTTATCGAACAACAATGATTCAAAACTCTGAATTCTGAATTTGTCAAATCGTAAATCGTAAATCGTAAATCGATAATGCTGTTAGTTTGCAAATCCATGACACAAATTGACACAAATTGACACAAATTGACACACATTGACACATATTGACACAATGGGTGAAAAAAGTAGGGGTTTTGTTCGAGTTTTGTTCGGGTTTTGTTCAGCTATGGGTTTGGGGTCTGTTGTTTGGATGGGGGTTTGCCTGAACAAAGGGCGAATGAAACTAAATTGAGAACCAATCATTGTATTATTAGTGGGTAAATATTTATTACATTTGTAAGTATATGCAATAGAGGCATGGATAATTATTTGTATTCAATTATCATACACAAGCTGAAAAAATGAAAAAAATAACTTTAATGATTCTGACTTCAATTTGGATTTTTGGTTGTACGGAAATTAATCGGACTGAAAATCTACTTGCAAAAATTGATAGTTTAAAAATAAAAAATGATTCTCTAACCAAAATATTGACTGAAGAAAAGCCTAAATCAAATTATTGGTATGATGCGGAATATGATGGAGAAAAGTTCCTTAAAAGTGGCATTAAAAATTCAACGGAATTTATAGAAAATAATCTTAGAGAAAAAACGGAATTAATTCCTTTAAAAGCAGTTTTAGGCGGAACAATGCATTTCGGAAATATCCAACTTTTAAGTAGTGAATGGTTAATTGCAGACTTTGATGATGGACACATTCAAGGAAGGGCGATTTATAGATACAAATTAAATGAAAAAGGACAATTAGAATTTAATTTGCTGCATTCAATTGAACCTGAATAAATGAAAGCCAACGTGTCTATTTTTTAGAAGGGGGTTTCTCCGAACAAAGGACGAATGAAACTAAACTAAGACTGCTGCCATACCTAGATTACATTTTAAAAATGTTTTTTGTAGGTGGTTTTTTATTATATTCGTAAACATATAAATGATATAACTACAATGGTACTACTGTTTGTTGTGGTTATACAATTGTTGCCAACAATACCGAACTGAATGAAACCAACAACAGAAAATACATTAAAAATTCTAGAAAATGCAAGTTTTCAATCGAATTTAGAAAATCTAAAAGCTTCCAATCCAACTCATTCAAGTCAAGAAACAACAATACTTGAAGTTTATGATAGAATGGCAGAGATAAGAAATTTGTTAACGGATTCAATCGATAATGGTACTTTTGAAAAATTACCCTTCAATCAAAGAAATGCTATAAATTCACAATTAGCAAATGTTCAAAATTATTCAACTAACGCAAGTCAAATAATCCCTCAATTCAATGCTCTTGAAACAACAATTCATAATAGCAGATTATTAGATTTAAGTGCTCAAAGTTTAAATTTTGAGGAAAAAGTTAAAGAAGTAAATAGTCTGCGCACACGTTACAAAAGACTATTAAAGGATATTCAAGATTCTGAAAAAATAAAAAACTCGATTGATGAGATAAAAGCCCAAGTAGAAGAAGATGCTGAGAATATAAATGTAATAAGCGAAAAAGCTGATGAATTAAAAATAAAATACGAAAAAGATGAAACCGAAATCGAAGAAAAATTTTCTTCAATAACAGAAGCCGAACAAGAAATAGAGAATAGAAAAAAAGAAATTCTAGCTTTCGCATCAAACATTGAGGACAACGAAAAGAAATTAGAGACAATCTATAATAAACTCAAAGATTCAATAGAAAAAGAGTTGTCGGACAAACTATTAAAAGTCAATTCTTTAATCACAGAAGCTGAAAATGCTTTAGAATTAAAACAAACAGAAGGAATAGCAAAAGCATATAGCTCTAGACTAAAAAAAATTTCTGAATCCAAAAACAAACGTTATTGGTTAATTGGAGCAAGCGTTTTTGTTCTAATAACACTATTATTTGGTTTTTTACTTACTGGCGGGCAAATAAATATATGGAAGTTCGATTTAGGTTTTGCAGATACTGAAAATGTAGGATTCATAATTGGTCGAATAGTATTGACATTTATTGGTATATCAGGAGCCGTATTTTGTGCAAATAGATTTGTGATACTTCGAAATTTGGAAGAAGATTATGAATACAAAGTAGTTTTAACAAAATCGATATTGGCTTTTTCTAACAAAATAAAGGAAATCGACAAAGACAAAGTTGCGGATTATCTAACTCAAGTTCTAAATGAATTACACCAAGATCCATTAAGAAATAGGAAACCAGAAAAAAGTTCAAAAAGTGATATGGATTTGGATAAAATCAATAAGTTTTTAGAAATGATCAACAAGGTCAAACCTGAATAAAATACTGTTGGCAACAAAGCCGTATAAATTTAATTGCTATTGCAAGCTTACTTACGAAAATCCTCGCGGATTTTCTATTCGGTTTGTATTTGCTAAATTAGGTGCTTAAAACACGTAATTAATCTTATATAAACACGTTAACAACAAGTCTAAAAATAATATCGAAAAGAGATAAAAAATGGGAAAAGACAGAAGAAAAATACCACCAAATGAACAGCTGATTCTACATTCAGAGGTTAATGGTATTTGTCCTTTGTGCCCGACTGTATTGGTCTATGAGAAGAATGGTAGGAATCAAAAAGGTTTTGAGATTGCTCATATTTACCCTTTAAATCCATTAACAAAAGAAGTTGAACTCTTAAAAAATGAAGAAAAGCTTAATGCCGATTTAGACCACGGAGACAACTTAATTTGTTTATGTAATCCTTGCCACAAAAGATATGATAAGGATAAAACAGTTGAGGAATACAGGGAACTATTTAAAAAGAAAAAGGATATTCTAAAAAGAAAGAAAGAACAAGAACTGTGGTCAAGAACAACAATTGAAAAGCAAATTTTTGAAATAATTGAAATACTAGTTGACCAAGATTTTGAATTTGATGACAACCTTGAATATAGTCCAAAAACAATAGACGATAAGACTGATGGCACTATTACACTACTTACTAAAAGAAAAATTCATCAAAATGTTCAGGACTATTTTTTTAAAATTAGAGCGAAATTCAAAGAAATAGATTTTGTAGAACCTATGACAACAGAAATTATTTCGTCTCAAGTTAAAACACATTATTTACTATTAAAAAAACAAGGTACTAATCAAAAACAGATTTTTGAAGCAATGGTAGATTGGCTCCAAAAGCAAACCAAACAAGATAATCGAGAGGCTTCAGAAATAATAATTTCATACTTTATCCAAAACTGCGAAATTTTTTAAAAATGATTTATCCAAATAAAAATATCCGCTTTGAAGAATCAATTATTTATAAAATGATTTCCATTTTAGAGGAGAGAAAAAAGTTGATAATAAACATACACGAGTTGTATAATGAAACAAAAAACAAGTTTAAAAACACTGATGAGTTCATCGTATCACTTGATGTGTTGTACGCTTTAGATATGATAAATGTAGACTTTGAAAACGAAAACATTGAATATGTTAAAAGAAATTAATTGCCCTCAGTTTATAAAGCCCACAATTGTTTTTACAAAGGGATTAAATTCAATTCTTGGAGATGATGTTTCAACCAATTCTATTGGTAAGTCTACTTTTTTAATGATTATTGATTTTGTTTTTGGAGGAAATACATTTTTGACCAAAAATTCAGGAAGTATAAAACAATTAGGTCATTTTACTTTCAACTTTAAATTCATATTTGAGAATAAAGAATTTTGGTTTTCAAGACAAACAGAAAATCCGGAAGGCGTGAGTATTTGTGACTCTCAATATAATGCTTTAAGCAATATAACAACAAGAGAATATACAGCTTTACTTTTAGAAAAATATGGAATAACTTATTCCCACTTCTCTTTTAGGGACGTTGTGAGTTTATTTTCTAGAATTTGGGGTAAAGAGAATTATAGCGTTGATAAGCCCTTACTCTCTTTTCCTAAAGAACCTGATAGAGATTCAATTTCAAGAATAATTAAATTATTTGGCTTCTATCATAAAATTATTGAGGCTACGGAAAATCTAAAAGACAAAAAAGATTCAAAGAAGTTTTTAAATGGTGCGATTCAAAAGAATTACATTCCAAGAATCACAAAAACAACTTTTGAAAAAAACAACAGACAATTAGAGATTATTGAAAAAGAAATATCAGATATAAAAGACAATATTTTAAAATTTACACTAAACATTGAAGAATTAACGAATAAGGAAGTTATTGACCTTAAAGTGGAAAAAAGTCATTTATTAAAAGAACAGTCAATAATCTTAAATAAAATCCAACGCATTGATTTAAACCTTAATCAAAAAAGTATAAAAAGCAAACATCTTAATAAGCTATCAACTTTTTTTGAAAATCCAAACGAAGAAAAAATAATAGAAATAGAAACTTTTCATAATAAAATAAGCTCAATATTAACAAGGGAATTAAATGCGACTAAAGATATATTGGAGAAAGAAAGCGAATTTTTTGTTTCTAAAATAGATGAGATAGATTTAAAAATTACGTCATTACTTAGCAATGTAAGTAGCCCCAAGTATATAGTTGATAAAATATATGAACTGACTATTGAATCTAATAAACTCAAAAATGAAAATCGATTCTATCAGGAAAAAATTGATATTACTGAAGAAGTCAAAATAATCGAAATTAATATTGAAAGCCTTATTGGTTCGATTTTAAAGGATATTGAAACTTCAATCAATAAAGAATTAGTCGACATCAACGAGAAAATACATACTAAAGATAAAAAGATTCCTAAAATTAAAATAGATAGAAAATCTTATCACTATGACCATTCATCAAATACGGGAACGGGGAAATCATATGCTGACCTTATCGAATTTGATTTAGCTATTTTGAAGCTTACCGTTTTACCTTTTTTAATACACGATTCTATTCTATTTAAGAACATAGAAGATGTATCAGTAGATAAAATAATAGAACAATATATAAGTTTTGATAACCAGATATTTATTTCAATAGACGGAATCAATAAGTACAGCAAAGAATCAATTAATATTTTAAATAAGACGAAAGTATTGGAATTATCAAAAGACAGAAAATTATTTAACAAAGATTGGAGCTAAAAAAGCCCAGTTGCAAACAGCGTTTATAAGAAATAGTGGGTTTAGTGCTAAATCAAAGGTCAGTGCTTTTAATCCGCTACTTCTCATACTCGCAAAAAGTTAGCAATTATTTAAAAAACAATGCCAAAACCAGCTCAATATGTAAGAAAAGTAAAAAGAGGAGACTCAATTAATGTCTACTCAAAATCTTTTAATGTAGATGAAAAAGGACTGCGAAAGGCTCAAGAATATGAAAAGAATTCATCTACAAGCAAAGTCAGTGGCGAACGCCAGCTCTACGAAGTCTATGACTTCGTAGCGATATTAAAGCAAAAGTAAGCATATATAAGAGCTACATTTACAGGTGTAGTTTTTTTGTTTTTAATACCTTATTAAAAAGTAATATATTGTATACATAAACGATATGACTACAATTGTATAGCTGTTTGTTGTGGTTATACGAATGTTAGGCTTTATTTGAGAAAAATATGAACATCCCAAAATTTTTATTTCACTATTACGAACTTGACAATGGACCATTTAGAAATATTACGGAACACGGATTAGAAAAAGCTGAAAGCATTCAGGCTCAAATATCCAAAGGATTTAATAGCAAAAGGCCTGATAACTATCTTGACTTAAGATTTTCATTAGAGAAAAGAATTAAAAAACAATTTATCTTGAAAGGTGGAAAACCAAGCAGAAATGACCCTTTCTACTTCACTTTAGGTGAATGTAATTGGGCTAAATCTTGGTATGTAAACCCTGGAGTTATAAAAATTCCTTTAACTGACTTTAAAACCGAACATATAAGTTTTACTTATCCTGACAGTATGGTATCATTTCAATTTTATGACCAACCAAAACTTAAAGCATATAGAAAAGATTGCAATGGACAAGTTTTCTTATTAAACGAAATGAATGACCTAATAAATGTGTATGGACTGCCGACTGAGGAAAAATCTCAAATCCAAGAAAGTTTAAAATATGATAAATACATAGAAGCCCAAGTATGGGATGACGAAATAATAAATGAATATAAAAAACAAAGCCTAACGGCATATCGGTTATAAGTAATTTTAAATTAAGTAAAAGTGAATAAAACAAAGGTCAGTGCTAAAATATAAGGTTTGGGTATAAAATCTCCGACTGCTTATAGCCGAGATATAACCCCTTTGAGTAATATATGTTATGAGTAATATGTGTTATATAACTACAAAAAATGAGTCTAAATTTAGAAAAGGAACTTATTGAAATCATAGAAAGTGATTTATGGATGATTTATGTTTTAAAAATCGTTAGGGATTTAAAGCTAAATGATTCTTGGGTTGGCGCTGGTTTTGTGAGAAATAAGGTTTGGGATGTAAAACACGGAAAAGAAAGCACCGAACTTAATGATATTGATATCATATACTTTGACAAAACAAACCCGATTAAAGAAAATGACTCACAAATTGAGACGAAGCTAAAATCAATGCATCTAAATCTGAATTGGTCTGTAAAAAATCAAGCAAGGATGCACCTCAGAAATGGACACAAACCATATGCAGATTGTCATGAAGCCATTTCTTTTTGGCCAGAGACTGCAACTTCAATAGCTGTAAGATTGAATTCCAAAAACCGCATTGAGTATATGGCGCCTTATGGTTTGGAAGACTTATTTAATCTTTTAGTGATTCCTACACCAGGATTTGATTTAGCCACTTACAATGAACGAATTCAAGAAAAGGGTTGGAAAGAAAAATGGAACCAGCTGGAAATAAAAACTGGTTCCGAGAAGTCTATGACTTCGTAGCGATATTAAAGCAAAAGTAAGCATATGTAAGAAACTACACTTTATTGTAAAATGTAGTTTTTTATTTAATGGCTTATTAAAAAGTAATATATTGCATATATAAACGATATAACTACAATTGTATAGCTATTTGTTGTGGTTATGCGAGTGTTGTGCAACATTGAAACAAACCCCAATAAATAATTAAAATGATTAAAAAAACCTTACTATTTATTACTTTAATTCTAATTTCATTAAACTCGTTTTCACAGAGATGTGTGGACGAGACAGACCCGTTTACTAATGAAAAAAAAATATCTTTTGACTACAACTATAAAACTGTTTACTTTCAAGTAATCGACAAAAAAATCGAATTTGAAATAATATTCAGTTATAGAGGAGAAAGAAATACAGAATTCAAAGAAGGAACAGAAATATTATTCAAGCTTGAGAACGGAAATATTTTAAACTTAAAAACAATTAGGAAATCCATTCCTAAAATAGAACTAATAAATTATTCATCTAATCCTTTTGGATATGGTATGGGGATGTCAATGTCTAAATCGCAAAACTTCTCTACATATTCTTTTGCTTTCTCATTATCAAAAACTCAATTAAATCAGTTTTCTGAATCTGAAATCGAATTAATTAGAGTTCCAGATACGGACGAGGGTAAGTCCTACGATTTAGAAGCTAAAGGAGAGACTAAGAAAAAAATTAAAGCAATAAAAAAAGGAGCAACCTGTATGAACAGTTCTATCCTATAAAAAATAACGTTGCACAACACCAGTAGTTGTTGCACAACTCCTAATTTCAAATAAATCAATAAATTTTGACACTGCTAAAAAATATAAATCATTAAAAACAAGAAATTTACTGTTTACCAAGGTAAGGAATCGGCTAAGCCTGTGACTTTGTAGTAATATAAAAGGAAAGCATATATAAGAAACTACATTTTACAATAAGGTGTTTTTTTATTTAATGGCTTGTTAAAAAGTAATACCGAAAAACGGAATGAATAACGAACAAACTGCTATACGAACTACCTATTTTAGCATAATTGGAAACACCAGTTTAGCTTTGATTAAAGGACTTGCAGGATTCTTTGGTAATTCATACGCACTCATTGCAGATGCAATAGAATCAACAACTGATATTTTCTCTTCTCTACTTGTTCTATTTGGTTTAAAATACGCAAAACGACCAGCAGACCAAAATCATCCATATGGACACGGAAAAATTGAACCACTAATAACGTTCTTGGTAGTCGCTTTTCTAGTAACATCAGCAACCATTATTGCCTACGAAAGCATTCAAAATATTCAAACACCTCATAAAACTCCTAAACCTTGGACGTTAATTGTACTTGGGTGCATCATTTTATGGAAAGAAATCTCATTTAGAATAGTTCTCAAAAAAAGTAAAGAGACCAATAGCTCTTCACTCAAAGCAGATGCTTGGCACCATAGAAGTGATGCAATAACTTCAATTATGGCATTTATCGGTATTTCTATAGCTTTAATTTTGGGTAAAGGATATGAAACAGCTGATGATTGGGCCGCTTTATTCGCTTCTATTTTCATTCTTTACAATAGCTATTTGATTTTCAGACCAGCTTTAGGAGAAATTATGGATGAACATCTGTATGACGACTTATTGGAAGAAATTAGAGAAAAATCTATAAAAGTCAAAGGTGTAGTTGGAACAGAAAAATGTTTTATTCGAAAAGCAGGAATGAAATACCATGTTGATTTACACGCAATAGTTGATGGAGAAATTTCTGTTAAGGAAGGACACGATATTGCACATAATTTAAAGGACTGTTTGCGAAATGAAATACCAAATTTAGGGCATGTTTTAATACACATTGAACCAGATAAATAAAAAAGGCAGCACATAACACCGGCTCCTATGAAAAGCACTAGCCTAGCTTCCCTTGATGAGCGAAGTGGGCATAGAGGGCATCAAAAGAATCACTACGGCAAAGCATTTTGCCTCATGGCTCCGTTTGACACCAAACAATAAAGTAAGTGGAGGAAAAGCTCTATCGAGCAGGGCGCCAAAAGGGAGCAACCGCCTTAAAATAGCATTGCGCAATGCTGTCAATGTCATTGGTAATTTAAAGGATTCTACTCCGCTGAGGGTTTTTTTTCCAGAGGATAAACTTCCGCAAAGGAAGAATATCGGCAATTAGTGCAACGGCACGAAAGCTCGCGGTTATCATTTGGAATATGGTAGTAAAGGGAATACCCTATATCAATCCGGAAGGATACCTGTTTTTGGATCAAAAGAAAAAACTCGGACTTGTCAAGAGAATTAAAAAACAAATCGATAAATTTGCTTTGACCGATAAAGATCTTTGATTTACAAATGCTTGATTTTAAATAAATTAAAAAACGTTAGTCAGAATTAAGAAAACGAAGTGAAAAATGAATAAAACATATAGAAAAGGTGCTATTGGAGCTTTAACTGACGAGTATGAAAGAGCTCTTGAGGAATTAAAAACGCTACTCGTCAAGATTTCTGATGCTGAATTTAAAAAAGTGTTTAACAGAGAAGCTGGTACGGACTTTCAGTCAGTAAAAAATTTAATTGTACATATCGTTCGTTCTGGATATGTATATGCAAACCATATTAGAAAAAGATTTGGAAACAGTTATGTTGTTCCTGAAATAGAAATTACAAAAACCCAACAAGGTATATTAGAGCTTGATAAAATGTTTGAATATACTGTTCAAACTTTTGAAGATAAATGGCTTCTGACGGATGAAGAATTGTTGAATACGATAATTAAAACTTCTTGGACAACTTATGATTTAGAAGCTATCATTGAACACGCAATAGTTCATATTTTAAGGCATAGGCTTCAAATTGAAAAAATGATTATAGAATACAAAATTTTAGAACAAGCAAAGAAGAAATAACTGCTGCCAATAACTAGAACACCGGTTCCTATGAAAAGCACTAGCCTAGTTCCCCAAAGTTAATAGTTGTTTTTTAACTAACAGTTTTAAGAAGACTATGACTTAGCAGCAATATAAAAAAGTAAGCGTATATAAGAAACTACATTTTATTGTAAAATGTAGTTTTTTTATTTAATGGCTTATTAAAAAGTAATATATTGCATACATAAACGATATAACTACAATTGTATAGCTGTTTGTTGTGGTTGTACAAATGTTGTGTTCCATACGAAAAAAGAGTCCATTCTTATAAAAAGGGACTCTTAATTAGTTATTTTTTTGCAGAAAATATTTGAATCGGATAATGTAGAAAATACTCACTATTAATTTCTGTGACATTTATTCCTAAATCATCTACTCCAACATCTGCAATAATCATATTTTTTAGAGCAATAGAATCACTCGGAAAAGATGCCTGAAGTTGCTCATTAAGTCCAATTTTCATTGAATAAAAATCAGCATTGACATTTTTGAAGCCTACTTTTTCAAAAAGACGAGAAAATTCAGTTAATGAAAGTGCGGCAACATGAGAACAATCCCTGTTTTTCTCCATTTCATTGTATTTTTTAATTTTAGTGTCCGGTAAAGAAACATCAACAATCATAACTACTCCATTAGGTTTACAAACTCTTTTCATTTCAGACAATACTTTAAGAGGATTTAAAAAATGATGAAAACCAAATCTAGAAACTACTATTGAAAAACTATTATCGTCATAAGGTAAATTCTCAACATCTCCTATCTGCCAAGTAAGGTTTTTAAGATTAAGTTTTGTTTGTAGTTTTTTTGCTTCATCAAGCATTCCTTGAGTCATATCAATACCTGTTACATGATTGGTGTGTTTGGCAAATTCGCACGAGACAATGCCAGAACCACAAGCAATATCTAAAACTTCATCTTTTTTAGAAGCCAATGTTATTGAAATTAATTTCTCTAAAGAATCGCTATGTGAAGTTATCGCACTATAACCGCTTGCTTGTTTTGAAAATTGCTCTACAATGTTTTCATTGTGTTTTTTAGTGTCCATAAATTTAATATTTTAATTTTCTACAAAGATTGGAACTTATCTTAGAGTCTTGATTACTATATTTGGACAATGAATATTGATTACAAGACAAGTGTTAAAGTAGATTATGGTTTTGAGATTGACGAATTACGTCCTGTTACAACATATTCAGAACATATTCAAAATTCAAAATGTGCAAATTCACACGCACATACAAGAGCTCAACTTATATCATGTAATACGGGCATTATGGAAGTTGTTACAAAAAACAATATTTGGATAGTTAATTCTTTACAAAGTGTTTGGATTGCTAGTAACGAAGAACATCAGGTTTATTTTCCTAATAATGTAAAAGTTAATACTGCTTTTATAGATGAATCTAAGTTGGGTAACTTACCAAAAGATAGTTTTGCTTTTGAAACCTCAGATTTTTTAAAAAGTATCTTAGAAAAAATAATTTCCTTTTCTAATCCAAATATATTTACTCAACAACAAAATAGAATTATCGAAGTATTCTTAGATGAACTCTCTGATTTGAAACCAAGTAAAACTTTTTTACCAACAAGTCAAGACAAAAGAATAAAGTTAGTGTTAGATACTTTAATGAATGATTTGTCAAGTCAGCATACAATTGATTACTACGCTAGTAAATCATTTGTTAGCCCTAGAACTCTTTCTAGGTTGTTTAATAAAGAACTAGGTATGAGTTTTGGGGACTGGAAAATGCGGTTAAAATTAATGGAAGCAGTTAAACAGTTAGGAGAAAATAAAAGTGTAAAAGAAATTGCATTTGATTTAGGATATGAAAACGTTAGTTCATTTATAGTTACTTTTAAAAAGAATTTTGGAAAAACACCGACAAATTACTTAATGAAATAAATACGAAAACACAACAACGAATATAAAACATAGCTGCTTTTTTTCTCCATCTAAGTTGGTTTTCTTTTTATTTTGTTTATTTTTAGTTCAATAATTAATTGGCTATTTAAACGCTAAGTTCCATAGCCAAAACCGTTGGCATTCATTAAATAGAAGTTGAAGGAACGAGTCGAAAAATATAAATCTGAACTGATTAATGTTACTGAAAACATTAAGAATGACTTAAAAGAATATTTCGAAGGTTTTGATTACAACTGTGATCATAGAGATATTGAAATTACCTCAATTAAATCAGAAAAGGATATTAATCAAATTTATGCCAGTCCGGGATTTTACATTATTCTGACCGATAATGAATTCGATGACAATGAATGCAGTTTTAAATTTAATAAACAGGTAGCTATTTATCGCGGTCACTCTTATTCAACTAGAAAAAGAATTTCGAGCCATTTAGCCAATGATACTTATAACCAAAATAGAAAATTGGGAGAACCTAATTATACTGTTTGCCTAAAAATAGAAAATGGTGTAAACGGAATCAACATAGACAATTTACAATACAGTAATTGGAATTGGACTGTCATTGTACATAAAATGAGAAACAGCAATAAACTTATCAGGGAACAGGCAGAACTTGCCTTTGATGCTGCTTTCGGAAAACCGTGCAAATCAAGAGAGTCCGAAAAATAAAAAAGAATAATGGTTGTGTACTACAATCAAAAGATGTTCACAGGAAGTTTTAAAATAGATTATCCAACTAGATGAAGTTGGTGAAGAATCAATTACTGATTGCTTCCTATAAGCTTAGCGACCTTGACCCAAATATATCATATCAATTGTTTAATAGAATTCAAGAAGCAAGAACGACAGGTGCTGATTTTGAATTTTGGATACTGACAAACAACTTCAATTTCAGGGCTAGGGTTCAGGCAAAAAGGTTGAGACAAAATAAAGACCACTATAGTAGTATCGCTTACACAAACAATTATGGTTATCAAATAGAGAAATTGAGAACTGATGCAATATCTAATGGATTTGGACCATTATATGCTTTTTTATAATCACGAAAGGTTAAATAGTTAATGTAGGGGGCTTATTAAAAAGTAATATATTGTATACATAAACGATATAACTACGATGGGGTTGCTGGTTGTTGTGGTTATACGAGTGTTGTGTGTAATTTTAAGAACAATGCACTAAACATTAATTGAATTGATAATTGACTAATGATTTAATAAATGGATAAGATTATTGGAACACTGGGAATTACTTTAATCATTATTTTACCTCTGATAAGATTATATCAAAGGGGTAACTGGAGCAAGACTCAAAATTTGATTGGGATAATTGGATTGACAATTTTATGGTTTTTAATTGCAACACCTCTGCATGAACTAAGTCATATGATTGGTGCTAAATTATCAGGAGTTAAAATTACAGATTATCAACTATTACCTAAATATTGGACTGGTGATTTTCGCACGGCATACATAGTGTCGGATTATGAGACAAGAATTCAGGAATTTATAATAAGAACTTCCCCTTATTTTCGCGACTTGATAATTGCTATACTTGGATATGTGGTTTTAATAAAAAAACGGATAACCAATTCATTTATAGTAGGATTTATATTTGTCTTTTTTCTCTTAAATTCTGTATTTGATATAGTTGTTAATTTTTTAGGTTATTCAATTGACAAAGACGGAGATTTAAATGGTTTATCAAAATTAATTGGACATTTATGGACATACTTTATTGGAATATCGATAATTGGATTGACATCGGTTTTAACATATCGAATATTTAAAGAGTATAAGGGATTTCCAAGAGAAGTGATAAAAACACAATAAAAACTACACACAACAATGTATATACAAAATAGGCGGGATAGTAGTAAATTCAATAGCTGTAGCTCGCTTCAACATCTCAACGGTTTGATAAGTTCGAAGCCCGCAATCGCCTACTTTGCATATACTCAACGTTGTGCACCATAAAAAAAATGAAGAACGAATTACTAAGACATATTATATCGACAATAAAGTATCGTTTTGAAAAGTCAATAAATGACAGCCATCAAGCTTTCAGTGATTTTAGTTTAGGCAAAGGCAGCAGAAGCCCCAAAGAGATAATCCATCATATGAACGTTGTAATTTATTCTACAAGAGTGTTTATTGAACATGAGTCAATACCACAAGAGGAAATGGAGAAACTGAGTTTTGAAAGCGAAATTGAACGATTTGATGCTGAGTTAAGCAAAATTGACCAATTGTTAGATAATAAATCCTTGGACATTAACTACTCAAAAAGACTTGTTCAGGGACCATTTTCAGACATTTTAACCCATATCGGGCAAATAGCAATGTTGCAGAGATTGGTTGATAATCCGATAGATGGAGAAGACTTTTCAAAAAGTGCGATAAAGACTGGAATCAATGATTGAAAAATAAAAATGGTGCACAACAAAAGTAGCTGTTGCACAACTCCTAATTTCAAATAAATCAATAAATTTTGACACTACTAAAAATTATAAATCATTAAAAACAAGCAATTTACTGTTTGCCAAGCAACGATGATTAGAAAGGAATTAGAGAATTTGATAGATATTATTGCTTCTGACTTTCTTTGCGGAAAGTCCTCGCAAATTTGCTATCTTCGGTTTACGGTGGAGAATCCTCGTGGATTTTCACGCAACGAAACCATTGCCAAATACGTTGGCGTTAATTTGAAAAGAAATCAAATCGGTATTAATAGATTTGTTATGTTTGACATATAAAATTAGTTGAAATAAATAAAGCTTTATCAAACCAAGTTAGGGTTGATATCTTAAATTGGCTTAAAAAAACCAGAACAAAATTTCCCTCCATATTTAGAATTAGGTCATTATAATTTTGGAGTTTCCCTTGTTTTTATCAAAAACAAGGCTAATTTATCACAATCAACAATATCTCAGTATATGTCTCAATTACAGAATGTGGGGCTTGTAATTGCTATCAGATTAGGTAAATGGACATACTTTAAAAGAAATGAAGAAAACATTAAAAAATATATTTCCCAACTAAATAAAGAGCTTTAAATTTTAACTAAACAAATCGACAAATTTAAATTTATTATATGAAAAAAAATGACATCCAAAATAGAATGTTTGTGGAGATTAAAAACAAAGAAATATTCAAACAGGTCCAACAATATTCTTTTGAATATTTGGAAAATATTTTTGACCGAAATGTTTATCCAACAGAGGAAGCTCTAAATAATTTATCAAAATTTGATGAAGAACTTCCTATTAGCTCTACAAAAGCAGAAAAGGTACTAGAACAATTAAATCAAAATGGAAGCCCTGCAACAACAGCAACATTAGGTGGAAGATATTTTGGATTCGTGTGTGGTAGTGCTTTACCTGTTGGGTTAGCGGCTAAAAACCTAGGAACTTATTGGGATCAAGCCCCTGCTATGAATGTTCTTTCTCCAATAGGAAGTAAATTAGAATCTGTTGTAGAAAAATGGCTAATTCAATTATTCAATTTACCTAAGGACAGCTCTGCGGGTTTTGTAAGCGGAACCTCTACAGCAAATTTATGCGGTTTGGCTGCTGCAAGATACCGAATCCTAAAAAAGAATAGCTGGGACATTAACCAAAAGGGATTATACAATGCCCCCAAAATTAGAATTGTAACAGGAAAACAAGTACATTCTACTGTGCTAAAAGCCATAGGTATTTTAGGTCTTGGGCAAGAAAGTATTGAGTGGGTTGATGTTGACAATCAAGGAAGAATAATACCTGAATCGATTCCTGCATTGGATGAAAACACAATATTAATTTTGCAAGCAGGTAACGTTAATAGCGGTGCATTTGATGATTTTGAAACTATTTGCACTAAAGCTCAAAAGGCTGACTCTTGGGTACATATAGATGGAGCATTTGGTCTTTGGACTGGAGCTGTTGAAGAACTAAAACACTTAACTCAAGGAATTGAAAAGGCAAACTCCTGGGCAGTTGACGGGCATAAAACTCTAAATACGCCATATGATTGCGGAATTATTTTATGTGAAGATACAGAAGCGATGACTGCTTCATTACATATGTCAGGCAGTTATATCATAGAAAGTAAACAAAGAGATGGAATGTTCTATACACCCGAAATGTCCAGAAGAGCAAGGGTTATCGAATTGTGGGCAATAATGAAATATTTAGGAAAAGAAGGTATTGACAATATGGTTTTAACCATGCATCAAAGGGCTAAACAATTCTCAAATGAAATAAGTAAAGTAAAAGGATTTTATGTAGATAACGATATTGTATTTAATCAAGTCATTGTTAGATGTGATAATGATGAAATTACTGAACGAGTTTTAAACAAAATTCAAAATCTCGGGGAGTGTTGGTTAGGTGGTTCCGTTTGGCTGGGCAATAAAGTTATGAGAGTTAGTATCTGTTCTTGGGCTACGACAGAAAATGACATATCCCTTTCAGTTAAATCCTTTGAAAAAGCTTTCGAATTAGAAATAACTAACGCCAACAATGGCTAAAGTTCACCTCTGCTTTTCTTTGAATAAAATTAATGTTTTTTATTAAATCCAAAGTAAAGACGAAGCCTGTGACTTCGTAGCAATATTAAAGCTAAAGTAAGCATATATAAGAACTACATTTTACAGGTGTAGTTTTTTTGTTTTTAATACTTTATTAAAAAGTAATATATTGCATACATAAACGATATAACTACAATTGTATAGCTGTTTGTTGTGGTTATATGGGTGTTGTATGGCATTAAAACGAACCGAGTAACAAAAAATAAAATACTGAAAAAATATGTTTGGAATTAAACACATAAAATTTGACTCAATGACATATGTTCTTCATTTTAAAAATGGGAATATAAAACGAGAAGGAAGAGGACTTTCATTTTTCTATTTTGCACCTAATAGTTCAATAGCTGCAATTCCAATGGGGAGTAATGACTTACCTTTTGTTTTTAATGAATCTACAAATGATTACCAAACGGTAACAATCCAAGGACAAATTAGCTATAAAATAAACAATCCAAAAACATTAGCAGATGTTTTAGATTTTACGGTTCAGGATAACGGACAATACAAAAAGAATGATATTGAGAAATTAAATCAAAGAATAATCAATGAAGCACAGACTGCAACTTCTGCATACATTCACGGAATAAAACTAAAAGAAGCAATACGTTCTGCAAAAGCAATTGAAGAAAATATTACAGAAGGACTAAAATCTTCTAGTGCAATTGGTATGCTCGGTATTGAAATTCTTGGGGCAAATATCCTCGCAATTCAAGCAACGCCTGAAATGGCAAGAGCATTGGAAACTGAAACTCGTGAAAAACTACAACAAGAAGCTGACTTGGCAGTTTATGAAAGACGAAATTTTGCTGTTGAACAAGAACGAATAATTAAAGAATCAGAACTAAATACAGAAATTGCAGTTGAAGAAAAACAAAAGCAAATTGCAGAAAAGAAAATGGAGTCTGATGTTCAAAAGGCAGAAAACCAAAGAAAATTGAGAGAAATGCAGTTAGAAGCAGATATTTCAGTTGAAAACCAACGTAAATCACTTATTGAACAAAAAACAGAAAATGACAAAAGAGAGGCGGAAACAAAAGGCTACGTATTAGAAACAACTCTAAAACCATATCGAGATATGGATTGGAAAACTTTGACTGCCTTAAATAATAATTCTGACCCAAGGTTTAATATTTCACTTGCATTTAGAGAATTAGCAGACAATGCTGAAAAAATTGGTAATTTAAATATTAGTCCTGACTTGTTAGATTCAATTCTAAACGAAAAGGGAAAAACCAAATAATGAGTTTCGAGTATGCCATAATTGTAAAAAGTAAAACTCGTCTTGAATCGCTTATTGAAAGATTTAATACAAAGTCTCAAGCCAAGTTCTACATAGAAAGACTTGGAGGGAATTTTGACGAGTATGAAATTGAAGATGAGATTTTTAAAGACTCATTAAATTCTTTACAAACTCAACTATCAAAAGTAATTAAGAACAAAACGATTGACAGACAATATGTTTCTTCTTATATTTTTTCCAAGAAGAATATAATAATTGTTATTGGTCAAGATGGACTTGTTGCTAATACCGCAAAATATTCTGATAATCTACCTATTATTGCAGTAAACCCTGATGTAGAGAGATATGATGGAATATTATTACCATTTAATGTTTCAAATTTTATTCAAGGAGTTGAAAATGTGTTAAATAATAAATACCAGTCCAAGATTATGAGTTTTGCAGAAGCAAAATTAAATGACGGACAAAGATTGCTTGCTTTTAATGATTTATTTATTGGTGCTTCTTCCCACGTATCAGCACGTTACAAAATATCATTCAAAAACAAAACGGAACAACACTCATCAAGTGGAATTATTATTTCAACTTCAGCAGGTTCTACAGGATGGTTGAGTTCAATTTTTAATATGGCTTATGGTGTTACAAATATGTTTGATAAAAACCTGACTCTTAAGCAGCCAAAACTAAAAGAAAAAGATTTACTTTTTGCCGTTAGAGAACCGTTTAAAAGTATTAGAACTCAAACAGAAATGACAGTGGGAATTATACGAAATAGCACTTTAACTATAGAATCATTTATGCCAAATAATGGAATAATATTTAGTGACGGAATAGAAAAAGACTTTTTAAATTTCAATAGTGGTTCTATTGCGACAATTGGAATAGCAAAAGAAACAGCAAACATAGTAATGAATAACGCCATACAACAAAAGTAACCGTTGCACAAGCCCGTAATTTTGCAAACCTATGATATAAAAACGCCCATTTTAAGGGCGTTTGTTGTTTTTTATAGGTATTACAATGTAAATTCAAGATGACTATATGGACTTATAATGGCGTCTATAATAGCCTTAAAACGATAAAATAGAGAACGTAGGTTTGCCGCTCCACTTTTACTGTGTTTTCAGGGACTTTTTAAGGTTATGGATACTAGAAATTGTGCTTTGGAACCCGAACACTTAACTGGAACTGGTTGAACAGTTTCTCCTGATACTGTTTTTTGCCTTGCATGCTTTAAAATAAAGAAAACCGTTGTGTGCAAGCTTCCACTAAGTTAGATTATTTTCAATAAACATTTTAAATTTAATTAACCAACTATGTAGTTTACTAACTATATTTATTATATTTACTATAATAATATTGAAAATGGAAAAAGATTTTATAAAAGACCTAGGTTACAAGGCTTTAGATAACAGATTAAAACGCATTAGTGATAGAATGTCTCACGATACGAGAAAATTCTTTAAACAAATTGAAATAGATGTTGAACCAAGTTGGCATTTAGTATTTAAATTATTAAGGGACTATGAAATGCTAACTATGGTGGAAATCGCTCAACAGTTGGGTTATACACATCCCTCTATGGTGGTATTGCTCAAAAAGATGACTTCTAAAGGTTATATAGTTTCTGAAAAGGATGCTGTAGATAAAAGAAAACAAAATATTAAACTCACTCAAAAATCTTTAGACCTACTTCCTGAATTAGAACAAATATGGAACAGTTGTGAGGACGCTATTTATAAAATGCTAAAAGGAGATTTGTCTATTCTAGAGCATCTTGATGAAATTGAGACCTCATTAAAAACGACTCCTTTTAACGAACGTTTTTATAACGAATACAAAAAGCAAAAAGATGAAAACGCACAACAACGCTGAACAAAAAAAAATAGAAATTACAAGAAGGGGCATGATTAGAACTTTAGGCTTGGGTTTAAGTTTAGTAACACTTCCTTCCTTTATGTCATCTGCAATGACAGAGATCTCAATAGATGCTTTAGATTATGGAGAAGAAATTATTCCTGTTACGGAAAGGGAATTAATAGAAATGCAAAAATTTATAGAAGATTGTATTGCTGCCAATAAAGATTCTAATCCACAGGAAGCAGTGAAAGAAGTTTTAACAAGAGGTGTTTCTAATCCACAAGCAATGCTTAAAGCGATTGGTGAACCGAAAGAAGCAGGGTTGAAAGTGTTTTTACGCTCAAAAGACTTAACCATTTTCGCAGCTTCATGGACACCTCAAATGAATCTCATGCCACATAACCATCATATGTGGGCAAATATTGGACTTTATACAGGAAGAGAAGACAATATTATATGGAAAAGAAATAAGGAAAGTTTAGAAGCATATGATGTTCGATGTTTATTTGCTGGAGATGTTGCCACATTAAACACAAATGCCATTCATTCTGTGACAAACCCACTTCAAAGATTTACTGGGGGTCTTCATATTTATGGGGGTGATTTCTTTGCGACGGAACGTAGTCAATGGGATCCAGATACACTTATTGAAGAACCCTCTAATGGTGATGTAATCCGGGATATTTTTAAGAAAGCAAATGAACAAATGCGTAGAATGAAAAACGATTAGTTATAAAATGATGAAAAGAGAATTAATATCAGGAGGAAGTCCTTATGAGGATATAGTTGGATTTAGTCGTGCTGTACGAGTTGGAACATATATTACAGTTGGAGGAACTGCACCAATTGATGCAAATGGAAATACAGTAGGGATAGGAGATATTTCTGTGCAAACCAAACAATGTTTGGAAACTATTAAAATAGCTTTGGAAAAAGCAGGTTCAAGCTTAAACGATGTCGTTAGAACACGACTATTATTAACTAATATAGAGGACTGGAAAGCTGCTGCCAAAGTTAGAGCATCTTATTTTAAAATTATAAAGCCCGTAGATACCATCATGCAAGTATCTCGTTTTATTAATCCAGATTGGTTAATTGAAATTGAGGTTGACGCAATTGTTGCTTCATAAATTTCGATTTAAACAATAAAAACATTGGGTAACGTCATGTTCTATGAAAAGCACTAGTAGTATAAAACCAAGTGCATCCTATTTAAAAAAAATCTGCTTTGATAGTTTTAAAACATCTATATATATGGTATAAGAATTTTTGTCCTTTTGAAAGAAAGACAAAAGACTAACGATATCCTGATATATTTATGGGATAGGAGTAATAAATGTTACTTTATAACATGTTATCAACAATTTAAATAGAACAGAGTCAATGGTAATGTTTGACTTTAACAAAACAAATATCAACACATAAAAATCCGTAACGGACGGTTGTAGAAGACCGTTTAATCTAAATAATTCCCCGGAAGGCTCAGCCTCGGGGTATCCGATTCACGTCTCCTTTGGAGAAGCCAGAACTGCCCTTTCGGGCAGTTCTGGGTAAGGTAAAACACAAAAATTCGGTTTTGAACCCTGAGGTCAAAATGAAACAGGCGAAACCTGTACTCGGCCTAGAAGTATCTCTCTATGGCTTTGCCTTGAGGATAGTCAGTTTCAAGAAATTTTTATTTAAAATTTATAATTCAGTTTAGCATAGTAGTAAGCACCGCTAAATCCCATTTGAACAGAATCCCAATAACCTCCAGCTTCTGTCCAGTCGTCTTGTTGGTCTGGGTAGATGTTGAATAAGTTATTGCTTCCTACATTAAGTTTTAGGCTCTCAGATAGTTTGAAGCCAAGATTTAAATCGGTTACTATTTTAGCGTCATAAGTATCTGTGGCTGCGGCTATTTGTTGCGCAAAGCTACCGTAGTCGGCAGTATCTTCATACATTTGATAATCCAATAATTCAACTTCACTAAATCTGGTAAACGTTAAAGCAGCATCAAATTTATTTTTGCTATAGTTTAAATTTAAACTCATTTTACTTTTTGGAGCAGAAGTTAATAAAAAGGCTTTATCTCGTTCACCAAAAAAGATTTGTTCGTCTAATGTGCCATTTTTTACTTTATCGATTTCCATATCGTTAAAGTTCCCTAAAAAGGTCGCTCCAATAGAACTGTCGTCTGCAAGTCTGGTTTTATACGCTAGAATGACATCTAAACCAGTGGTTTTTGTATCGGCACCATTTGCAAAAAATTGTGCAGCCTCAACATTTTCTATTTGTGGGGCATCAAAATTACCTGTTAATACAATTCTGTCTTTTACATTAATATAGTAACCATCAATAGTTGCGGTAAAATCACCAAATGAACTGGTAAACCCTAAAGCGGCATTAAATGCTTTTTCTTCTTTTAAAGGACCAATTCCAAAAGATGCAGTTACTGGGCTATTGTTAGGAGATAAAAGTGATTCTAAGGCTTGACCACCAACAAAGTTTGTGAACTTTAGGTTATAGTAAATTTGTGCTAGGGAAGGCGCTCTAAATCCGGTACTTAAAGAACCGCGGATGTTGAAGTTATTGCCTGCTTTTAAACGTGCTGCTAATTTTCCGTTCATGGTGCTTCCAAAATCGCTGAAATTCTCAAAACGCGCTGCAGCACTCAATAAGAATGTTTCTGTTAAATCAAATTCGGCATCGGCATATAATGATAAGTTGCTTCGGCTTCTGTTCACTTCATTTGCCGGACTATAACCAGGGAAACCTTGAGAACCACCTGGACGTGGGTTGCCTAAATCGTCTTCAGCTTGCGTTTGGTTTTCTGGGTCGGTAATTAAGATACCGTTTTCGGTATATGTACCATAAGAACCTTCTTCACCCGCAAAAATTATAAATTTTTCGGTTCTATATTCCGCACCAAATGCTAAGTTCATGCCATTTAGAACCTCTTCGTAGTATTTTGAAAAATCAAAATTGACCGTATTTTGACTTAAGCTATGCCCGCCAGCATCAAAATCTGTTGGTGATACATCTTCTAAAGAAGCATTAAGTGTCCCTTTTATAAAGTAGTGGAAGTTGTTTTTGCCAAAGGTATTACTAATGTCAATTTTCCAACCACTAGTTGTTTCAGTTCTTACTCCAGCAGAAAGTGAATTGTCGGTAATAATAGAAGTTATTCTGGGAGTGAATCCATTGGGGTAAATAGATTCCACGACACGTTCACCACCGTTTCTTGTAAAGGCATAAGCATCAGTATCTCTATAATTTCTGCCTCCAAAGGCATAGATTTCAGTTTTATCGGATACGGGAACTGCAAAATTCCCAAAGAAATTAAAACCATCTATAGCAGCTTCTCCAAATCCTTTTCTAAAATCAAAAGCAGGCCGTAAGGTTTTGTTCTTACTTAAATATTCGGTAGTAAAGTTAGCATAGCCACCTTCACCAACTTCAAAACCATAATTGGCAGTTACTTTAACCGAACCACCATCAAAATTTTTGTCTTTTCCAATGGCGTTTCCATCTTTTTCGGTATCCAATCGGTAACCATCGGTGTTCCATGCACCATATTCACCAAAATCGCTGGTTTTTACATCTGCATTGGTGCTGTAGGCGCCATAGCTTACACTTCCTGTTAATTCATCTACATTATCTTTTAGAACAATATTGATAACCCCTGCAATAGCATCCGACCCGTATTGAGCCGACGCACCATCTCTTAAAATTTCTATTCTTTTAATGGATGAAGCTGGAATAGCGTTTAAGTCGGTTCCTGTATTGCCACGACCTCTGGTGCCAAAAATATTTATTAAAGACGATTGATGCCTACGCTTGCCATTGATTAGAACAAGTGTTTGGTCTGGACCTAAGCCTCTTAACGAAGCGGGGTCTACGTGGTCGGCACCATCGGAACCTGTTTGTTTGTTGGCATTGAATGATGGTGCAGCGTATTGCAACATTTCATTAATTTCAACTTTTCCAACTTGTGTGGTAACATCGGCAACATCAATAACATCAATAGCTACGGCAGTATCAACGGCCGTTCTTTTTGGGCTCCGGGATCCAACCAAAACAACTTCGTCTAGACCGACACCGTCTTGTAAGGTAACGTCTATGATTGTTCTGTTATTTATATCAATAGTCTCAGAGTTATAACCTATGTAACTGAAAACAAGAGTGGCGGTTGCTGGAGCTGTGATGGAGTATTTACCATCAAAATCTGATATAGTACCATTAGATGTACCTTTTTCAACAATATTGACATTAGGTATGGGAACACCCAAAGCATCTTTAATTGTTCCTGTAATATTTTGCGCAAGAGAATAGTTAATACTAAAGAGTATTAACACTGAGTAGTAAATGTATTTCATAACGATTGGTTGTTTTGAGTTATTCATGCTAATATATGTTAAAATGTAATAAAAATGAATTTATTTTGTTATTATTTTGAATAGTGTTTAATGAATAGTCGTTTTAAGTAAATATAATTCAATTTGATTTTTTTTGTGATTAAATTATAGAATACTCTTAATGGTTTCTCTTTACTGCCTTGGTTTTAAACTTCGTCTAGCATATAGTTTGTTGGGGTTTGCCCGAGCAAAGGGCGTACTTGTATAGCATAAACCACATAAACACTGTTTTTCGAAAAAAAATGTTTTGATAGCTTTTAAAACATTCAACGCTTATACTTTAAATAATTAATGAATTAACTACATTTGCACCCGTAAATTATAGATTTCCGTCTTTGTGGAAATAAAAAAAATAAATTTTAATGAAAGCAGGTATTGTAGGATTGCCAAACGTAGGAAAATCGACCTTATTTAATTGTTTGTCTAACGCCAAAGCGCAAAGTGCTAACTTTCCGTTTTGTACCATAGAACCTAATATTGGTGTGGTAAACGTGCCGGACAAACGTTTAGAAAAGCTTACGGAGTTGGTAAACCCTGTGCGTGTGCAACCTGCAACCGTAGAGATTGTTGATATTGCAGGTTTGGTAAAAGGCGCAAGTAAAGGAGAAGGTTTAGGAAACCAGTTTTTAGCCAACATTCGCGAAACCGATGCTATTTTACATGTATTGCGTTGTTTTGATAACGATAATATTGTACATGTTGATGGAAGCGTAAACCCCATTCGCGATAAGGAAACCATCGACATGGAATTACAGCTTAAAGATTTGGAAACCGTTGATAAAAAGCTTGAAAAAGTAAAGCGTGCAGCTAAAACAGGTAATAAAGAGGCACAAAAGGAAGAAGCGGTTTTATTAAAAATAAAAGAAAATTTAGAAGCAGGTATTTCGGTTCGTGCTTTAGAATTTACAGAAGATGATTATGAGGATTTTGTAAAACCTTCGCAATTTATTACTGAAAAACCAGTGATGTATGTGTGTAATGTAGATGAAGCGTCGGCAGTATCTGGTAATAAATATGTCGATTTGGTAAAAGAAGCGGTAAAAGATGAAAAAGCCGAAGTATTGGTTTTAGCTGTTGGTACTGAAGCCGATATTAATGAGTTAGACGATTATGAAGAGCGTCAGTTATTTTTACAAGATATAGGTTTGGACGAGGCAGGTTCTGCAAAATTAATAAGATCGGCCTACAAGCTGCTAAAACAGCAAACATATTTTACAGCTGGTGTTAAAGAAGTACGCGCTTGGACTATCGATATTGGTGCTACGGCGCCACAGGCAGCGGGCGTTATCCATACCGATTTTGAAAAGGGTTTTATTAGAGCCGAAGTGATTGGTTATAATGATTTTGTGTCTTTTGGAAGTGAAGCCAAAGTAAAAGAGGCTGGTAAAATGCGTGTTGAAGGAAAAAATTACATTGTTAAAGATGGTGATGTGATGCATTTCCTTTTTAATGTTTAATGTCACTTTATCGATAAAAGCAATTCGCTAATTTTTTTATTGGTCACAGAAATAGTTAAAACTATGCACTTTAGTGCATTTCCCTTTTAGGTTCTAAAAATTTTTACCTCAAATTCGCAGATTACCTAAAATGTTAAAAATTCGCGAATCTGTGGTAAAATTTTACTGATTAATTTCGCAAACTAACCTTGCAGACTTTTAGTCTGCAAACAAAACTAAGGACTTCAAGTCCATAGGAGGAGTAGTTTATTTATTTTAAATAAAAGCAAATAGTTGTAGGTAAATTTATATTTTTGAAATAATTTTGTAATAATATTATTATTCTATACTATAAGTTGTTATGCCTTACGTTAAAGTAGAAACTATTATTAATGCAGATATAAAAACGTGTTTTAATTTAGCGAGAAATATAGAGATCCATCAAGAATCTTTAAAACATTCAAGTGAAATTGCCGTTGCAGGAAGAACTTCAGGTTTAATTGAATTAAACGAAACAGTTACTTGGGAAGCCAAACATTTTGGGTTTGTGCAGCATTTAACTTCAAGAATCACAGAATTTAAGTATCCAGACTATTTTGTAGATGAAATGGTTTCTGGAGCATTCAAATCATTTCGACATGAGCATCACTTCAAAAAAGTTGGTAAAAAAACAATTATGTCCGATATTTTTTATTTTGAATCTCCTTATGGCATTTTGGGGAAATTAGCGAATTGGCTATTCTTGGAAAAGTATATGGCAAATCTTCTGCGGACAAGAAATGCATTTTTAAAAGAAAAAGCGGAATCTGCTGTCAGTAGTCAGTAGTCAGTAGACAGTAGTCAGTAGGCAGTAGCCAGTGCCAGTAGTTAATAGTTGGTGATTAACAATCAATTCAACGATTCAACGCATAAACAATAGCCAATAGCCAATAGCCAAAAGTCAATAGCCAGTGCCAGTAAGCAGTAACAGTAAGCAGCAACAGTAGTCAGTAGACAGTCGCAGTAGCGAGTGCCAGTAGTCAGTAATCAACAATCAATTCAACGGTTAACTAATTCAACGCATAAACGTATAAACAAATAAACCCATAAACTTATAAACAATAATTAGTAGTCAGTAGACAGTAGACAGTAGACAGTAGACAGTCGCAGTAGCGAGTGCCAGTAGTCAGTAATCAACACCCAATTCAACAATTGAACAAATAGACAATAATAAAATCAATGTCAGTCTGAGCTTGTCGAAGACCTGAATAATCAATAGGCAGTAACAATAGGCAGTAACAGTAGACAGTAACAGTAGACAGTAACAGTCAGTAATCAACAATCAATTCAACGATTAACCAATTCAACGCATAAACAAATAAACCCATAAACAAATAAACAATAGCCAATAGTTGATGATTAACACCCAATTCAACTCATAAACCCATAACCCCATAAACTTATAAACTCATAAACTAATCACACGTTTGAACATCGTAATTCCTTCCTACATTAATTTCTTGCCACTTACACGTAGTTTATATTCGCTTCATGCAATCAAAAAAGAAATTCATCTCCGGTATTTTAATAGGTATTTTAGGCATCGTCCTTTTTTCATCTAAAGCTGTCATGGTAAAATTGGCGTATCTATATCAAGTGGATGCGTTGAGTCTTTTATTGTTGCGTATGCTCTTTTCGTTTCCATTTTATTTGGTTATTGCTATTATATACAGTAGAAAAGAAAACCCAA
The DNA here is from genome assembly GCF_044335535.1 of Mariniflexile sp. HMF6888. Classification (NCBI taxonomy): domain Bacteria; kingdom Pseudomonadati; phylum Bacteroidota; class Flavobacteriia; order Flavobacteriales; family Flavobacteriaceae; genus Mariniflexile; species Mariniflexile sp. HMF6888. The sequence goes on from NZ_JBIQVZ010000007.1 coordinate 41,535, forward strand.
GTGTTATTGTAAAAAACGATTATTATTGGGTCATCTTTTTTGGTTTGGTAGGCTATTATTTGTCTAGTTATTTTGATTTTGTAGGGTTGCAATATATTAAAGCGAGTTTAGAGCGTATCATCTTGTTTTTGTACCCAACCATTATCATTATTTTCAATAAGTTATTTCTTAAAAAACCAATAAATTCAATACAGGCACTGGCTATATTTCTAACTTATATTGGTATCGTTATTACTTTTCGGGGCGAAGTGGTTATTTCTGGTGCCGATACTTACTTAGGAGGGTTTTTTATCCTGCTTTGTGCCATTACTTATGCTGCTTATTTAGTAGGAAGCGGTTGGCTCATACCTAAGTTCGGTGTGGTTAAATTTACATCGTATGCCATGATAGTTTCATGCTTTTGTGTGTTTATTCATTTTGGTTTGTTTTCCAATGTTGATATTTTTGGTTTGCAGTGGGAAGTGTATTTATTAGGGTTTTTAATTGCCATTTTTGCTACCGTTATTCCATCGTATTTGGTTTCTGAATCCATCAATCGTATCAATTCTTCAAATTTTGCAGTTATTGCCGGTTTTGGACCTATTTCGACCATTATATTAGCAGGGATTTTTTTAAATGAAGTGCTTACATTGTTGCAGTTATTTGGTGCATTAATCGTTATTTTTGGTATCTTGCTGGTGTCTTTGAGGAGGGGGTAGGAAGTGGAGAAGTGGAGAAGTGGAGAAGTGGAGAAGTGGAGGAGTTTAGGAGTGGAGGAGTTTAAGTATTAAATTTTTAAAGATTTAGAGTTTAAAAAGAGTATTATATATTTTCATTATTCATTAACCAATATTAGTAACAGACCAAAACCCAGAACCCAGTAACCCAGTAACCAATAATCCAACAACCAAAACCCAACTTATTAAACAATATTGTTAATTACTTTGTGTAATGGCAGTTTCATTTTTTCTAGGGTTGTATTATATTAGCGTCCAATCACAAAATTTTACTCAAAATCTATGGCTGAATTAACCAATTACACCGAAGATAATATACGTTCACTAGACTGGAAAGAGCATATCCGTATGCGTCCAGGGATGTATATTGGTAAATTGGGTGATGGCTCTTCACCAGATGATGGTATTTACATTCTTCTAAAGGAGGTTTTAGACAACTCTATTGATGAGTATGTGATGGGAGCAGGAAAGACCATCGAGATTTCTATCCAAGGTAGTAAGGTAACCGTTAGGGATTACGGTCGTGGTATTCCTTTAGGAAAAGTGGTGGATGTGGTTTCTAAAATGAATACCGGTGGAAAGTACGATTCTAAAGCCTTTAAAAAATCGGTAGGATTAAATGGGGTTGGTACCAAAGCGGTGAATGCCTTGTCGTCATTTTTTAGAGTAGAATCTACACGCGATAATAAATCTGCTTCCGCTGAATTTGAACAGGGTAATTTAGTCAATCAAGATTTATTAGACGATACAACGCGCCGGAAAGGAACGAAAGTGTCTTTTGTTCCTGACGACATCATTTTTAAAAATTACAAGTACAGAAATGAGTATATCGTTAAAATGCTTAAAAACTATGTGTATTTAAACCCTGGTTTAACCATTGTTTTTAATGGTGAAAAGTATTTTAGTGAGAATGGACTGAAAGATTTGTTATCTGAAAATATTAACGAATCGGATAGAACATATCCCATTATTCACTTGAGAGGTGATGATATTGAAGTGGCGATAACGCATAGTAAAACACAATACAGTGAAGAATATCATTCGTTTGTAAATGGTCAAAATACCACACAGGGAGGTACGCATTTAAACGCATTTAGAGAGGCTTTGGTAAAAACCATTCGTGAGTTTTATGGTAAAAACTACGATGCTTCCGATGTTAGAAAATCTGTTGTAAGTGCCATTGCCATTAAAGTCATGGAGCCTGTTTTTGAAAGTCAGACCAAAACCAAATTAGGCTCTACGGATATGGGTGGCGATTTGCCAACTGTAAGAACCTATATCAACGACTTTTTAAAAACGCATTTAGACAACTACTTACATAAAAATCCAGATACTGCAGAGAAGATTCAACGTAAAATTCTGCAAGCAGAAAGGGAGCGAAAAGAACTTTCAGGGATTCGAAAACTAGCAAAAGACCGTGCCAAATCCGCTAGTCTTCACAACAAAAAACTACGTGATTGCCGGGTGCATTTTGGCGATACAAAAAATGACCGTAGTTTAGAATCAACCCTGTTCATTACCGAGGGGGATTCGGCTTCCGGAAGCATCACTAAGTCACGCGATGTAAATACCCAAGCGGTTTTTAGTTTAAAAGGAAAACCTTTAAATTGTTATGGTTTAAGCAAGAAGATTGTTTACGAAAACGAAGAGTTTAATTTATTGCAAGCTGCTTTAAATATTGAGGAATCGTTAGAAGACTTGCGTTATAACAACGTGGTTATTGCTACCGATGCCGATGTGGATGGGATGCATATTCGGCTACTTTTAATAACCTTCTTTTTGCAATTCTTCCCAGAAGTCATCAAAGAAGGCCATTTGTACATTTTACAAACACCATTATTTAGAGTACGAAATAAAAAGGAAACCATTTATTGCTATTCAGAAGAAGAGCGAAGGGATGCGATAGAAAAATTAAAACCAAAACCCGAAATAACCCGATTTAAAGGACTTGGAGAAATATCGCCAGATGAGTTTGTGCATTTTATTGGGGAGAATATTCGTTTGGATCCTGTGATGCTAGATGATAATATGTCTATTGAAGATTTATTATCATTTTATATGGGGAAAAACACACCAACGCGTCAAGAGTTTATTATAGACAATTTAAAAGTAGAATTAGATATTATAGAAGACAACTAAAATAAAAAGTCATGTTATACAGTAAGGAAAAACCAGTGTTGAGGAAAAATGTTTATGATTTCGTAACCTCATTTAATAGAAATTTAAGCCATAAAAGAGCGAAGGGATTCAAAAAAACCATGCTTAACGGAAAGCCAAAAAAATAAGATCGATTAATGATTGAAGACGACAACGATTTAATTAGCGGACAAGACGAGCCAACAGAAACCATTACCCGTGTTACGGGCATGTATAAAGATTGGTTTTTAGATTATGCATCGTACGTTATATTAGAACGTGCTGTTCCCGCAATTGAAGACGGTTTTAAACCTGTACAACGCCGTATCATGCACTCTATGAAAGATTTAGATGATGGGCGTTATAACAAAGTAGCAAACATTGTAGGGCATACCATGCAATACCATCCACATGGTGACGCTAGTATTGCCGATGCCATGGTGCAAATTGGTCAGAAGGATTTGTTGATAGATACCCAAGGAAACTGGGGGAATATTCTTACTGGTGATAGTGCGGCGGCATCACGTTACATTGAGGCACGTTTGTCTAAATTTGCTTTAGATGTTGTTTACAATCCTAAAATAACCGAGTGGCAAGCCTCTTACGATGGGCGTCGAAAAGAGCCTGTAAATTTGCCGGTGATGTTTCCGTTATTGTTGGCGCAAGGTGGTGAAGGTATTGCGGTAGGACTTTCAACCAAAATACTGCCTCATAATTTTATTGAACTCATAGATGCTTCCATCAAGCATTTACAAGGAAAGCGGTTCACGATTTTACCTGATTTTCCCACTGCAGGCATCGCCGATTTTTCTAATTATAATGATGGTTTAAGAGGAGGGCGTGTACGTGTACGTGCCAAAATATCGCAGTTGGATAAAAATACCTTGGTTATTACCGAAATCCCTTTTGGAACAACCACATCATCACTTATAGATTCTATTTTAAAGGCGAATGATAAAGGTAAAATCAAGATTAAGAAGATTGAAGACAACACCGCTGCGGAGGTTGAAATTTTAATTCACTTACCTTCGGGGCTGTCTCCCGATAAAACCATCGATGCCTTATATGCTTTTACAAGTTGCGAGTCGTCCATATCGCCATTAGGTTGTGTTATTGAAGACAATAAACCGCTGTTTGTTGGTGTTACGGAAATGTTGCGTCGCTCCACCGATAATACCGTTCAGCTTTTAAAACAAGAACTGGAAATACGTTTAGGTGAGTTTGAAGAGCAATGGCATTTTGCTTCTTTGGAACGTATTTTTATAGAGAATAGAATCTATCGTGATATTGAAGAGGAAGAAACATGGGAAGGCGTTATTAGTGCCATTGATAAAGGGCTGAAACCGCATATTCAACATTTAAAACGGACTATTACCGTTGAAGATATTGAGCGTTTAACCGAAATAAGAATCAAACGTATTTCTAAATTCGATATTGATAAAGCACAGCAAAAAATTGATGCTTTAGAAGAACAAATTGCCGAAGTAAAGCACCATTTAGAACATCTTATCGATTATGCCATTGCATATTTTACAAGGCTTAAGAAAGATTATGGCGCAGGACGCGAACGTAAAACTGAAATCCGCACTTTTGATGATGTTGATGCTACTAAAGTCGTTATTAGAAACACCAAACTTTACGTAAATAGGCAAGAAGGCTTCGTTGGAACCTCGTTGCGAAAAGATGAGTATGTTTGCGATTGTAGTGATATAGATGATATTATTGTGTTTACCAAAGAGGGTAAAATGATGGTAACGAAAGTCGATTCAAAAACCTTTGTAGGGAAGGATATTATTAACGTAGAAGTTTTTGATAAAAAGGACAATCGTACCATTTATAATATGATTTATCGCGATGGAAAAAGTGGTCCATCGTACATAAAACGCTTTTCGGTTACAGGAATTACCCGCGATAAGGAATATGATTTAACCAACGGTAATAAAGGGTCGGTAGTGCTGTATTTTTCAGCAAATCCCAATGGTGAAGCCGAGGTAGTTAGTGTTTTACTGCGTCAAGCGGGAAGTATTAAAAAACTGAAGTGGGACATCGATTTTGCCGATATTATAATTAAAGGACGAAATTCCAAAGGAAACTTAGTTACTAAATATCCTGTTAAAAAAGTAGAGCTAAAAGAGAAGGGTATTTCTACGCTAAAACCCCGAAAAATATGGTTTGATGATGCCGTACAACGCTTAAATGTTGATTGTAGGGGCGAGTTGGTTGGTGAGTTTAGAGGTGAAGACCGTATCTTAATCATCAATCAAAAGGGTGTTGCAAAGACCATCATACCAGAGGTTACGACCCATTTTGATAGCGATATGATTGTGATGGAAAAATGGATTCCTAAAAAACCAATATCAGCTATTTATTTTGATGGCGAAAAAGAAAAATATTTCGTAAAACGATTTTTGATTGAAAACGAAAATAAAGAAGAAAGCTTTATTACAAGCCATAATAAATCGCATTTGGAAATTGTTTCAACAGACTGGATTCCCATGGCTGAAATTGAGTTTACCAAAGAACGGGGTAAAGAACGAAAAGATAATTTAATTGTAAATTTAGAAGAATTTATTGCCGTTAAAGGCATTACAGCTTTAGGAAACCAATTAACAAAAGAGAAAGTAAACCAAATTAGTTTATTGGAACCGCTTCCTTATGAAGCACCAGAAGAAATACACGCCGATGATTTAGAGGTGGTTGATGAAGAAGATGTATCTTTAAGTTCGGAGAGCACTAAAGATGATGACCAAAATAGAGCTGATTCTAATTCTGAGAGTGATGATGATAATAAACTAGATGATAAAGGACAAACAAAACTGTTTTAATCTGATTCAGAGTTCAAAGTTCTGAGTTCTGAGTTCTGAGTTTGTACCTATGAAGTTTGTGATACACGATTCAACAATTACACGGTTAAACTGTTAAAAAGTTATAGGTATATTTATCAACCTGAACTGAGGTTTTGTAATGATATCGTTTTTTTATTTATTTTTATATATAACTATTTAAACATTTGGATATCAGATTACATTACATAGAAACTCACGTTATTTTAATAATTTTATAGTATGATTTTCAGACTCATAATAATCGTATTGCTTGTAATAATTGCTTATTATTTATACCGTTTATATAAAGGCAATAGAAATTATTAAATCAGTAATAGAACTGCTACATTAAGTGCTATCGAAATGTATTGATGATCTGATTAATAAGATTTTCGACTTTAGTTTACCTTAAAGTCGAAAGACTACCAACGACATTTTTTTAAATTAGGACTTCGACAAGCTCAGTCTGAGAAACTAACATCATTTTATATTACTTTTTTAGAATAATAATGATACCTCAAACTTGATATTAACGTTTACTTTTTGGCCACCTTCTTTTGTTTCTTTTCAATTCTAAAGCTCAAAAACTCCACAAAAAGTGAAAAGGCTATGGCAAAATATAAATAGCCTTTTGGTATGGCTCCGACGGTATTTCCAAGTATTTTAGTGTGCGATAAATGTGCGGCCTCGGTAATTAGCATAAATCCAATCAGAATTAAAAAGGCTAAACCTAACAACTGCATACTAGGATGTTCATTAATAAAGCGACGAATCGGGTTTGCAAACCCAATCATCATAAAAATGGAGATAACCACAGCAATGATCATTAAAACCAAATTGTAGTTGTGGTTGGGGTGCAACCCATTGGTCATACCAACTGCTGTTAGAATAGAATCGATTGAAAAAATAAAATCGATTAGCATGATTTGGACAATGGCCTGCGAAAGGCTTTTTATTTTTTTTCCTTTTAAGGCATCTTCATCGTGGTCGGGCATTTCAACCTTTTCATGTATCTCTGAAGTGCTTTTGTAAATCAAAAACAAGCCACCACCAAATAAAATAATAGCTTGCCAACTTACAGCGATATGAAGCCACGACAATTCAATAGTATAAAAGGGGTCTTTTAAGCCAATTAAAAAGCTAACAAAAAACAACAAGATAATACGCTGTATCATGGCTAGTATCAAGCCAATGGTTGTTGCTTTTGCTTGTTGGTGTTCGGGTAGTTTATTGGCTGCAATTGAAATGAATACAATATTATCAATGCCTAAAATAATCTCTAAAAAAGTAAGCGTTAAGAGTGCCATTATGGCATCGCTGGATAATAAAAAATCTATCACAATATGAAATATTAGATGGGATTAAGTGAAGAGGTTTGACCTTTTTCGATTGAAGCGAAAATCAGTCATTTTTTGTCCAATCGAAGCCTTTTTCGAGTTGCATAGCATCGCTACGGAAAGAAAAAAAGACGTAGAGTGGGCAAAAAAGGGCGTTTTTTTAGCCAATTAGAAAAAGTTTAAACCACTTCAGTATGTAAAATTACTTAAAATTTACTTGTTCGATTAAAATTTTACACGAAATGTTTTAGGTACGTTTTAACTGTTTTTTAATTTTTTCTATGGCGGCTTCAATAGACTTTTCTGGTTCAATAATATTATATTCACCCCAAAAGGCGGGGTCTTTAAAACCTGAAGTTTCATCTGTTAAAATAGTAGTTGGTTTTAGCATGTTTTCTTTTGTTTTAACTAATTTAGGGTTGGTAATACGCCAATCGGTAATGGCCATTTCACTGTTTAAGGTGTACACGCTATTAAATAATTTACCTTTCCAGTTAACCTTAAAGGTTAGCAAAATATTGCTGTAGGCGTAGTGCCATTTTCCGTTTTGGGTACGGTAGTTAACACGGTAAGTGGCTTCAGTAGGATATACATCTACTTTTCTTGGTTTCTTCCGAATATACATGTTGCTAGATAATTCTTTGTTTTCAACATTAAGTCTAAAAATAGCATTGGTTAATGCTAAAGTTTCGGAATCTATATAAAGTTTGCCGTAGTACAAAGGTTCTTTAATACCAGGTTTTTGTTTAAAATTGATAACATAAACGGGTTTGTTATTCACTTGGGTTGATTCGCCAAAGCTGAACTCGTATAAAGCAATGTCCACATTCGTAAATATATATTCTGGGTATTTTATAATATCGGTGTATAAATTACTAAAGGGACCTCCCTGAAGTTTTAAAGCTAATGTATCCAACCTGGTGTAATTGGTGCTTTTTCTGGATTTTATAAGTTCGATAGCATCATTTTTAAAATTGCTGTAAGGCTGTTTGTGTATGTGCACAACGGCTTCCGATAGTGAAGCATTTTTTCGTCTCTTTTTAATGGTTTCCCTATAAAAAGCAGTCATTAACGCATTCTCGTTATTATAAGCATTGCTTCTGTTTTTTAAAGTTTCCCGTAATAAGGTTTCAGCATCCTTAAAGGTTTTTATTTCTACCAAATTCAATTCTGTAATTGCGGGAATGAGCTTTATTTTTGAATCCGTATGTAATTCAGAAACTTTTAGTTCTTTTTTTTGATATCCTAAATGGGAAAACGTAACAGATTTATCGGCAAGTGAATCAGGTATTTTTAAAGCAAACTCACCATCTGAATTTGTTATGGTACTAATGTTTGAGTCTTTAATAATGATGTCGGCAAAAATTAAGGCATCGTTAGAGTCATCATCTACAATTTTTCCTTTAATTTCTATAAAAGCTGTTGGAGTTTGTGCATAAAGGGACTGCATGCCATTAAAAAAAGGAAGGCACGTAAGTATGAAAAGTAAAAAGCGTTTCTTTTTCATGAGGTATTGATAGCTAATCATTTAGCTTGCATTAAGATACGAAAAAAAAACGCTTATTTATACTGTTTGTGTAATATTTTTTAACTTAAACGGTTGTTTTTAAAAGACTTACTGCTTGTGTTGCGGGTTTTTAGGAGTATGACTCTCGGTAAGTGTCTTCATAAAGGCAACAATATTTTTTTGTTCTTCGGCACTAAGGTTTAATGCATCAAAAGGCAATGTTTGGTGTTCTATGCCAAAACCAAGTCCGTTACCACCACCTTTATTGTAAAAATCTACCACTTCTTCTAGGGTTTGATATACACCGTTGTGCATGTACGGTAATGTTTTTTCAACGTTTCGTATGGTAGGTGTTTTAAACATACCTTTGTGTAAATCTTCTTTGTATTTCCAATAAAATCCCAAATCATTATCTAATTCTTTGTTGTCGGATGTTTTTGGAACACCTATAACTTCTTTTTCCGTTTCGTTAAAAAATGGAGGTACAGTTCCATTTGTTAACGGGATAAAATGACAGGTTGCGCAAAGTGCTTTCCCCATAAAAAGATTATATCCTTGCTTTTCTTCATTTGTAAATGTATTTTCTTCGCCTCTGATGTTTTTGTCAAATTTAGAGTTAAAGCTATTAAGTGTAGAAATGTATGATGAAATAGCCTTAATAACATCTTTGTTGTTTTTAGGAATACGACCATATGCATCTTTAAAAAGGTTAACATAGGTAGAATCTTTTAAAATGGTATCTGAAAACTCATGTACATTGGTATTAAATTCTCTGTTGTTTGTAAACACTAGTGAAATTTGGTCAATTAAACTACTTGCCCTACCGTCTAAAAAGAAACTTTGCTGAAATGCTGTGTTTATTAGTGTTGGTGTATTACGCTGAAGCGGTTTACCATTATTGTCTAAATTAACTTTCATGCCATCTGCATATCCTTTATTTGGAATATGACAGGTTATACAGGCCATAGTGCCATTTGAGGAAAGTTTAACATCTGAAAACAGTTTTTCTCCAAGAGCAATTTGTTTGTCTGTTGGGTTTCTGTTTGTGGCTGGTGTAAAGAAGTTTAGGTTGAACGCATCATTTTCAAAGAAAGTTGGAGCATCAAAATTGAAAGGTTCTGTATTTACAGGCTTCCAAAGATTACTTGTTTTGCGTATGTCTACCCAATTTCGGGTGATAGGATTCATATAATCTCTGGTAAAAGTAAATCTATCAAACGTATCAAAATCATCATTTTGTTCAATAAATTTTACAGCTTTTGAAATGCTATTTAAAAAATCTGTATCCAATGATTTGTTTTTATTTTGAATAATGGGCTGAATGGTATTTTGGTAAACAGTTTTTAAACCTTCTAAAGAAATTTTACTCTCATTAATTCCCAAATGACTTACAGGCGTATCGAATCCAGAAATGGCTAAACTTACAATTCTGAATAGTTGCTGATGGGTCGCTATAAAAAAGCGTTGGGCATTTAGTTCTCTTTTTTCAATGCCTTTTTTTAGCACATAAAGCATGCCCGTAGTTACATAAAGTTCTTGTTCGAAATCGGTCGTACTGGTTTCTTGTTCGTAAATGCTTTCTTCAATTTTTTGAAAGCCTACAGGGTTCAATACTTTCCCATTATCATCTTTATAAATAGGAAGTGCTGGACCGTTAGCTCTATGTCCAACTTCGGGGTTTAAATAGGAAGCATAAGGTTCAGATTTTTTAAAGGCTTCATGTGCGCGTGTGAAATATTGTTTAGATTTTGTCCCATGGAATCCTTCCATTTTTAAACTATCTAGGTAATCTATAGATATTTGAATGTTTTTTAAATAATAGTTTTGGGCACTTGACCAATTTATTGCATCAGTGGTAGTTTCTTTTTCTTTTTTACAAGATATAGCTAAGATTAAAAATAAGGAAAAGGCTGATGATTTAATGGATGTTTTCATTTTGAAGGTTTTATAATAAAAAGAATCTCCATTAAAAAAATGGAGATCTTTTTATCTTAGTAAATAATATGTTTTTATCTAGGAAGTCCTTTTAAAATAACAATTTGGCCACCTTGGTTATGTGGTAAGTTTGTTGATACAAAACTATCACTTTTCCAATAGTGTGGTTGCAATGCTAAAATAAAGGTGTCAGGTACTCCAACTTTATCCGAAACATCAACTAAAGCTCCAAATTCACCAGAAAGACTGGTACTTCCCGTAGGAGACAGATTGCTTTCTATTTTAAGTTCTAAGACAACTTTAGTGTTATTGCCATTTAAATCAGATTGATAAATATACGCGGCATGATTTCTACTAAAAGAGTTGGGGTCTTCTTGAAAATAAACATAGTTTTCGGTCACACAGATATTATCAGGACTTTGAAGAGAGGAAACATTTCCATCATTGTTGTTAGAATCGGTATTTCCGCTTATAATTTGAGTTAATTTTCCAGCTAATGGATTTGTAGCATCTAACTCTAATTTGTAAATAGTTCCCCAATCGTTAACATCTCCCGTATTTGGACCAAGACCAGTTACAGCAAAGTATACGTTTCTAGCATTGGCATCACTTCCTTTTTGGTAATCTACGTCTTCAACTCTAATAAATTGAGATGCGTTAACAGCAGTACAAGCAGCTTCCATTTCATTTTTTGTCATAGCAGCACCATCAACAATTTCAACAAATTCCACATCGTAGGTTTTGCCAAAATCAAGTGAACCTTCATCGTAAGTAGTTGAGGCAGTAACATTCATAGTGCCACCAGTACCGTTGGAAACTTGTTTAAATCTTAAAACGTAAATTTTTCCGTTTTCTAAATCGGCATCACTGTTTTCAGATAAATACATTATTACTTGACCCTTAGAGCCACTAGAATCATCATCACCTCCAATAATAACTGTTTTTCCTGAATAAGTGTTTTTTGGTAATGGTACTGCATTTTCCCATGAAAATTCTCCAAGAGCATCTAAACCAAAATCGGCAGTAGGTGTTGGGGTTGTTACCCATGGATCAATACCTTTAACATCATAAGCAATACTTTCTGAAGCTGATAAAAAGATATCTTTATCTCCACCATGGATGTCTTTTTCCCACATAGTTCCTGAACATTGTCTAGCATAATCTGCAACACCAGCGTTTAATAACCAATCCCCTTTAATAGGGCTTAGGTTTTTATCAAAACGGATACGAGACACACCATAATCATCTTCAGCATTGACCACACATATATATTCATCACCATCTTTTAAAAATCCAGCACCATCTTGAGAACCAACTAATCGGAAACCATTTGAAAGTACGTCGGTTGAACTTATTAAGGAATAGGCTTCTACAGAGCTAAACTCTGAGTGCATTTGAACTAGAGGTGATAAAGATGATTTGTTGGTAAACATCATGGCAGAAGGCGTAAAATCTTCTCCATCTTGTCCGTCTTCTCCATCGGCACCATCTTTTCCATCGATACCGTTTATTCCATCTTCACCTTCGCAACTTATTAATACGGCACTTGTTGAAGTAAACACAAATAAGAATAAAAATAGTTTTAGTAATTTGTTCATAATCTAATAATTTTTTTGGTTGTTATTTTGACGTCAAAGGTATTATTAGAGGTTTTTAAGTTTGTTAACTTAATACTGTGGTTTAATTAATTTAGGGTTATTGGAATGTAAACAAGGTTAATAAGGTATTAACTGAAGTTTCTTTTTTGTACTTAGACAGGCTCTTAATGTTACTTTAAAATTAAGATGCAGAAACTGTAATTTATATGAAGCTATTTATACTTTAGTGATTTATTTTAAAGAGCCGAATAGAATTCTTAACTTATTTTAAGATTTCTAAAAATAGAATAACTGTATATTTACACTTTAAATTACACTATTTATATGCCAACCGATTGTATTTCATTTAAAAGAACAGGCTATTTTTCGTCACTTATTTGTGATTATTTAGATGAGAAACCAGAATTGCAACCTTTTTATAACCGATTTCCAAAACTTGAGAATTTTAAAGCACAGATTGAAGAAAAACAAACCTACTTTGATAAAGATTGGAGAGTGAGGTTAGTTAGTGCTATTGGTCATCAATACAGAAAAATTGATACGTCAAGTTTAGTTTTACAAAATATTAATTATTTAATCTCAGAAAAGACTTTTACAATTACCACAGGACATCAATTAAATCTGTTTACGGGACCGCTTTATTTTTTGTATAAAATAGTGTCGGCCATTAATCTTTCAAAGGAATTAAAGAATACCTACCCAGAATATAATTTTGTGCCCATTTATTGGATGGCAACCGAAGACCATGATTTTGAGGAAATAAATTATTTCAACTTTAAAGGAAAAAAAGTCCATTGGAATAAAGAAGCGGGTGGAGCAGTAGGAGAACTTTCTACCGATGGTTTAGAAACCGTATTGAATTTGTTTTCTTTGGAATTGGGAACGAGTAAGAATGCCAAATATTTGAAAACACTTTTTGAGGAAGCTTATGTAAAGCATCAAAATTTAGCCGATGCTACTCGTTTTTTGGCGAACGAATTGTTTAAAGACTACGGTTTGGTGATTGTTGATGCCAATGATGTCGAGTTAAAAAAGCAGTTTATTCCTTTTATGGAAGATGAATTACTAAATCTAACGTCTTTTAAAAGCGTATCCAAAGCAAATGAACAAATAAACAAATTGCCAAATCAACCCTACGGTATTCAAGTAAACCCGCGTGAGATTAATTTGTTTTATCTAACTGAAAATTTAAGAGAGCGCATTGTTTTTGAAGAAGGTGTTTATAAAGTAATCAATACTGATATATCTTGGAACAAGAGTGAGATAATAAAACACCTCGATGAGGTGCCGGAACGGTTTTCCCCCAACGTTATTATGCGTCCGTTATATCAAGAAGTCATTTTGCCAAACCTTTGTTACATTGGAGGTGGCGGTGAGTTGGCGTATTGGTTTCAATTGAAGCATTATTTTAATCAGGTTAACGTGCCGTTTCCTATATTGTTGTTACGCAATTCAGTATTGATTCAATCTGAAAGTCAGCATAAAAAGCTTCAAAACTTAAATATATCAAAAGATGCTATTTTTTTAAAACGTGACGCGTTCATTAATAAAAAAGTAAGAGAGATTTCGAATATAGATATTGATTTTTCAGAGCAGAAAATAGCTTTAAAACAGCAGTTTGAAGCATTATATAAACTAGCAGAACAAACAGATAAATCGTTTTTAGGAGCTGTAAAAGCACAAGAAATTAAACAGTTAAAAGGTTTGGATGCTTTGGAAAAACGGTTGTTAAAAGCACAAAAAAGAAAACTGTCAGGTCAAGTGTTTAGAATGACCGAGATTAAAAACGAGTTATTTCCAAACGGAAGCCTGCAAGAACGAAACGCCAATTTTTCGGAATTTTATTTGGAATACGGCGACCAACTTATACCAAAACTTATAGAAAATTTAGAACCTTTAAAGGGCGAATTTTTAATATTAAATCTTTAAAAAATGCATAAGGCAGATATTGAATTAGTTGAAATGTCTATGGATGTCATGAAATATGCTATCGATAGATTATCATCTAAAAAAATTAAAATTGGCAAGCCAAGAAAGGAAGAAGAACTAAAAGCATTAGTTGGCGAAACCATTACGGAAAAAGGTATTGGTGGCGAGGTGGCTTTTAATCTTTGGAAAAAGCATTTAATGAAAGCCAATGTGTCCATTGACCATCCAAGGCATTTGGCATTTGTGCCTGCATCCCCAACAAGAGCGGCTATTATGTTCGATTTGGTTACATCGGCTTCAAGTATTCATGGAGCGTACTGGATGGAAGGTGCTGGAGGTGTTTTTTGTGAAAATGAAGCTATGAGATGGATCGTATCCTTAACAGGTTTACCTAAAGGTGCCTTTGGAGTTTTTACTAGTGGTGGTACCGCTGCAAATCTATCGGCTATGGTTACAGCTAGAGCGCATTGGAGAGAAAATGATATTTATAAAGACGAAAAAGGACTTATAATAACGTCTGTTGGAGCGCATTCATCCATAAAGGCCATGGCAAAAGTGATTGACGTGGATGTTTTTTTAGTTGATACTGAAGATAAATTATTAGGAACTGAATTGGAAAACGCCATTAATAGTTTAACAAAACAACAACGAAAAAGATTGTTTGCAGTAGTGGGAACGGGCGGAACAACCAATGCTGGTATTATTGATGATTTGGGAGGTATTGCTACTATTTGCGAAAAAGAAAATCTTTGGTTTCATGTTGATGCGGCTTATGGAGGTGGTGCTTTGGCAGCAGATTCTGTACGGCATTTGTTTAATGGTATTGAAAAAGCAGATAGTATTACTATAGACCCCCATAAATGGATGTTTTCACCATACGATTGTGGTTCGGTTATTTATAAAAATCCAGAATTAGCTAAAAAGGCACATTCACAAGAAGGCTCTTATTTAGATATTTTTAAAGACGAAGGTGCCGATGGCTTCAACCCATCAGATTACCAGATACAGTTAACACGTCGTGTTCGAGGTTTGCCTTTATGGTTTTCATTGGCAATGCATGGAACGAACAGATATAAACAGGCGGTGGAGCGAGGCATTGAATTGGCACAGATAGCGGGTAAATTAATTGATGAAAGCCCACATGTTGAGTTGGTTAGAGAACCAAGTTTGTCATGTGTGTTATATAGAAGAATTGGATGGACACCTGAGGATTATATACATTGGACCTATAAAAACCATAAAAAAGGATTTGCTTTAGTAACGCCAACAAAATGGAAACAAGGCAATGTTTATGAAACAGTTTCCCGTTTTTGTTTTATCAATCCAGATACTACAAAAAGAGACATTGAAAAGATTTTAGACTCCATGCACTAGAGACTGTTTAAGTTTTACCCTTTGGCTCTTTTATGTGCCTTTTTCCGCTATACTTCAGCTATTTTTTGGTCCTTAGCTGTGACTATGAATCTCAAAATACCTTCATCTGACAAAAAAAAGACTCTAAAAAACATTCCAAAAACAAAATTTAAACAGTCTCTTAAAATTTTATTTAAAAAATTGGATTGGTAATTCGTCAATCTAAAATCAATTATTACTTTTGCGCATGCAACATGACAAGGTACTTATTTTAGACTTCGGATCGCAATACACACAGCTTATTGCCCGTAGAGTTAGGGAACTCAACATTTACTCCGAAATACATCCATTCAACAAAATTCCAACAAACTTTCAAGAGTATAAAGCTGTTATACTTTCTGGTAGCCCTTATTCGGTAAGAGGTGAACAGGCTTTACACCCCGATTTAACAAACATTAGAGGAGAGAAACCTCTACTAGCGGTTTGTTATGGTGCACAATATTTAGCGCATTTTTCGGGAGGAGAAGTAGCACCTTCCAATACGAGGGAATACGGTCGTGCAAAATTAGCTTTCATTAAAGACAATGAAGATTTCTTTAAAAATATTCATGTAGGAAGTCAGGTTTGGATGAGTCATAGTGATACGATTAAAGAACTACCAACTGACGGTGTTTTAATGGCAAGTACGCATGACGTTAGCAATGCTGCCTATAGAATTGAAGGCGAGGACACGTATGCTATTCAATTTCACCCAGAAGTTTATCACTCTACAGATGGTAAACAATTATTGGAAAATTTTTTGGTGGGTATTGCAGGTTTAAATCAAGATTGGACACCCGATTCTTTTGTTGAAGAAACTGTTGCAGCTATACAAGAAAAAGTAGGAAATGATAAAGTGGTTTTAGGTTTATCGGGAGGTGTAGATTCTACCGTAGCAGCGGTATTGATGAATAAAGCCATTGGCAAAAATTTATATTGTATTTTCGTTAATAACGGATTGCTTCGTAAAAACGAATTCGAAAATGTTTTGAATCAATATAAGGGTATGGGGCTTAATGTTAAAGGTGTAGATGCCTCTCAACGTTTTTTAGATGCCCTGGCAGGAATAGAAGACCCTGAGAAAAAACGTAAAGCCATTGGTAATTCGTTTATAGAGGTTTTTGATGATGAAGCTCATAAATTAACTGATGTAAAATGGTTAGCACAAGGCACTATCTATCCTGATGTTATTGAAAGTGTTTCAGCAACCGGTGGTCCTTCAGCAACTATAAAAAGTCATCACAACGTGGGTGGGTTGCCTGATTTTATGAAGCTTAAAATAGTAGAGCCTTTACGGGCTATTTTTAAAGATGAGGTTCGACGCGTAGGAGCTACTTTAGGTATCGACCCTGAACTTTTAGGACGTCATCCATTTCCAGGCCCAGGATTGGGAATTCGTATTTTAGGCGATATTACTGCCGAAAAAGTACGCATTCTACAAGAAGTTGATGCTATTTTTATTAACGGATTAAAAGAATGGGGACTGTACGATAAAGTGTGGCAAGCGGGTGCTATGTTATTACCTGTAAATAGTGTAGGAGTAATGGGCGATGAGCGTACATACGAAAAATGTGTGGCACTTCGTGCGGTAGAAAGTACCGATGGTATGACTGCAGATTGGGTAAATTTACCATACGAATTCCTTCAAAAAACATCAAACGATATTATAAATAAAGTAAAAGGTGTTAATAGGGTTGTTTACGATATTAGTTCGAAACCACCTGCAACTATTGAGTGGGAGTAACATTCCTGTCTTCACAGGAATCTATTGAATTTTAAAAACCATTTGGCGTTGCAATTTTTATAATTTAAATTTAGTACATCAAATGGCTCATTTATGTATTTTGTACGTATATAATAAAGTTGGAATTAAATGTCTGTTGGCTATGCGCTTTATTTTTGGCATGCTATATGTATATAGAAAAACACCATTTTGTTTTTAACGCAATTAAAAAAAAATAGATTTACATGATTAAATTCTTTTCCGTTGTATGTTTCGTATTCATATTCGGCATAAATGCTGTAACAGCCCAAAATTTCAGTACGCATCAAGTTAAAAAAGGAGAAACTATTCACGGTATTGCAGCGCGTTATGGTGTGGCGATTTCCGATATTTATGCCTTAAATCCGGATGCTAAAAAAGAATTAAAACCCAATACTATTTTAATAATTCCTATTTCTAAAGCTAAAAAGACTCCTGTTACTACTACAAAAGAATTACAAGGGTTTAAAGTACATAGAACTAGTAAAAAAGAAACCCTATATAGTATAGCGAAGCGCTACAATGTTACCGAAGATGAGATAAAAAAACACAACACTTTTTTATATGCCAATACTTTGCAAAAGGGCGATAAGCTTCAAATACCTGTTTTTAAAATAACTAAAGAAGTACCTAAAGCAGCCACCAAACCATATCTGGTGAAAGCCAAAGAAGGGAAGTGGCGCATAGCTTATAAATTTGGTATTACAGTACAAGAACTTGAAGATTTAAACCCGGGCATGGGCGAAACACTACAGGAAGGGCAACAAATTTATGTGCCTAATATGGATGGGGATGTTGTTAAAGATGTTGATGAAAAATACAGTTATTATAATGTCTTACCAAAAGAAGGATTTTACCGTTTAAAACTTAAATTAGGGTTAGACCAAGAAGCATTGGAAGCTTTGAATCCGGAGTTGAAAGGCACCGGTTTAAAAGAAGGTATGGTTTTGAAAATTCCGTATTCCAATAAAATAACCGATAGCGGTGAAACAGCCACTAAAAAAACACAATTAGAAAGCAGAATTACCAATTTCGATACCAAACACATTGCGGTTATGTTACCTTTTAGGTTGAATCGTGTCGATTTCGATTCTATTTTAGGTATAAAAGGCAGTATAAAAAAGGATCCTTATTTAGATGCCTCTCTCGATTTTTATACCGGCGTTTTGTCTGCATTAGATTCCTTAAAATCATTAGGTATATCACTTAAAGTAGATGTTTACGATACCAAATATCAAGTAAGTGAAGTGTTAAGAATAATTAATGAAAACAATTTTAAAGATGTTGATGCGGTTATTGGGCCGTTAACATCTGAAACCTTCGATAAAGCCGCTTCCGAATTACGCACCTATAATGTACCTATAGTATCTCCAATAGGCACTAATTTAACATTGTATGACAATGTGTTTCAATCACGACCATCAGACGATTTGTTAAAAGATAGAATGGTAAATTTTGTAAAAGCAGATTCGTTGGCAAAAAACATTGTTATTGTTTCGGATAAAAAAAATGAAGGGGTAGCCAACAGTCTTAAAAGCGAATTTAATTATGCGAAATTGATCTATTCCCGAAAAAATAAAGAAGGTAAGGATGAAAATTTCTTGTATGTAGAAGATATAAAAAGCGCCTTGAAACCCGGAAGGAATATCGTGTTTTTAGAAACACAGAGCGAAGGTTTTGCCTCTAATGTTACTAGTATTTTGGGGGCTTTAACGCAACGAATTGAAGATAATTCCAATGCTATTGAAATCGTACTGGTAACAACTAATTTTAATGCCGCTTTTGAAGGTGACCAAGTATCTAACGAGCACTTGTCTAAACTTCAGTTTCATTTTGCAACAGCTTCAAAATCATATAGAGACACAGAAAACAATTCGTTTGTTAAACGCTATACAAAAAACTATAACATAACACCAAGTAAGCGTGCCGTTAAAGGTTTCGATTTAACCATGGATGTCGTGTTGCGTTTAGCGACTGCTGAAGATTTGTACCTATCTGTAAATGATGCACCTCTTACAGAGTATGTTGAAAACAAATTTGCCTACAAAAAGAAATTGTTGGCCGGTTATTATAATGATGCCACTTATATAGTAAAGTATAAAGATTTAGAAATTGTTGAAGTAAAATAAGGGCAAGTGCTACCAGACAAACAATTCTTAATAGACTTAGCACACACCAAAATGCCTTTTGGCAAATACAAAGACCGTTATTTAATAGACTTACCCGAATATTATGTAGTTTGGTACAACCAAAAAGGTTTTCCCAAAGGAAAATTGGGCGATATGCTTAAACAAGTGTACGAACTAAAATTAAACGGCCTGGAAGCACTGATACGGAATATCAAAAGGCAGTATCCGAGGTAGTTTTTTTGGTTCTCGTTTAATATTTGGTAAGTGTTGCTATACCCAATGTTTTGTTGGAATCCTTCTTTTCTATAGCTTTTTTATCAAATCTATTAATTTGTCTTTAGTAATAGGTTTAATGATATAATCTGAAACCTCGTTAATTGCTTTTGCTCGTGTAATGTCGTCATGGGAAATAGATGAAGAGCATATGTAAATGGTGATTTTTTTTCCTATTGTAGGATTGAGTTTTGCATATTCTTCAAGAAACTGCCAGCCATTCATAATGGGCATACTAAGGTCCAAAAGGATAATCTCGGGTAAAACATCAACATTGTGTTTGTTTTCTTTTAAAAAATTTAAAGCATCTAAGCCATTTTCGAAAACCTTTATTAGATCAACAAGTTTAGTTTGTTCAATCGCCTTTTTTGTTAAGAAAACAAAAATGTCATCGTCATCGATGAGTGTAAGGGTTCTTATTGGGGTCATATATTTTGGGTTTTAAATTCTATAAAAAAAGTACTGCCCTTGCTGGGTTGGCTTTCAGCCCAAATTTTTCCATTCATAGCTTCCACTTGGGTTTTTGTCATAAACAAGCCAAACCCTTTTGCATCAGGATGTTTGTGAAATGTTTTCCGAATTTTAAAAATTTGATCTTTATGTAATGCTAAATCGATTCCCAATCCGTTATCAGCTACCGATAATACGACGGTATCGTTTGCTTCTTTTTTAGTTTTTATTGTAATTAGAGGTCGCCTGTTTGGGTATCTATACTTAAGTGCATTACTTATTAAATTTGATAAAATACTTTCCATGTATTTTTGAGGAAAATAGATTGTAGAGGCTTGATTTAATTCGAGGTGAATGTCAGCATCATATTCTTGAATTTGAGTTTCAAAACCTTTTAAAACCTTCTTTATACAATCCTTCAAAATTATCTTGTCCACTTTAATTTCAGTGTCTTGTTTTACTTGAATCGATTCTACCAATTCATTAAAAACATCCATTAAATGGTTCACAACAGGTTTTATTTTTACAAGCACTTCCCTACGCTCCACCTCATCTTGGCTTTGTTCAAGATAATCAACCAACATGGATATATTTATCAACGGTGCTCTTAAATTATGGGAAACAATATTGCAGAAATCAATAAGTTGTGTGTTTTTCAATTCCAATATTTGGGCGTGTTCAATAGCTTTTGCATTATTTGCTCTAATTTGTTCTTCGCCTTCTTTTCTTTCTGTAATGTCGGAACGAATAGCAACATATTGATAGGGTTTGCCGTCGTGGTTTAAAAAAGGCACAATAGTAGTGTCTACCCAATAAGTGGAACCGTCTTTCGCTTTGTTTTTTAATTCTCCCTTCCACACTTTGCCATTTGCTATGGTTTTCCAGAGTTCTTTAATGAATTCTTTGGAATGGTACCCTGAGTTTATAATGCGATGATCTTGTCCAATTAATTCTTTGGTAGAATATTTTGATATTTTGCAAAAGTTGCCATTAACATGGGTAATGACTCCTTTTTGGTCGGTAATGGCAACAATAGCCGATTCATCGAGTGCATACTTATAATCAGAAATTTCTTTTAATATCTTTTTAAGTTCTTCTTCTCCTTTTTTTCTGTCTGTTATATCGGAACGAATGGCGACATACTGGTAAGGTTTATTATCCG
Organism: Mariniflexile sp. HMF6888; assembly: GCF_044335535.1. Taxonomy (NCBI): domain Bacteria; kingdom Pseudomonadati; phylum Bacteroidota; class Flavobacteriia; order Flavobacteriales; family Flavobacteriaceae; genus Mariniflexile; species Mariniflexile sp. HMF6888. The sequence continues at coordinate 62,686 of NZ_JBIQVZ010000007.1, forward strand.
CATTTAAAAAAGGTACAATAGTGGTGTCAACCCAATAGATAGTTCCATCTTTTGCTTTGTTTTTCAGTTCCCCTTTCCATACGTTACCATTGGCAATAGTTGTCCAAAGGTTTTTAATAAATTCCTTTGAATGATAGCCGGAATTTATAATCCGATGGTCTTGCCCAATGAGTTCTTCAGCTGTATATTTCGAAATGTTACAGAAATTCTCATTTACATAGTTGATGATTCCTTTTTGGTCGGTAATGGCAATAATTGATGATTCATCGAGAGCATACTTATAGTCTGTTATTTTCTCCATAATCATATAAAACTTAGTGTAGATTAATTAATTTACGAAAAAGCAAAAATGTTTGAGATATTGCTTTAGTTTTTAAGTTTTAGGGGAATGTGTTACATTTTTTAAAATAAGGTCAGTTTTTATTGACCATAATCAGCTATTATTACGAAGTTAGTTGATTTTTTTTACAAAGACAAATTTTGAATAAAAAAATAGTTTTCTTACTAAAGCATTGTTAATAAACGCTCATTAAATAACTAAAAACTTATTCGGTAATAACTATTTTAATTTTGTAAATTTGCCTGCGTTTATAAGCGCAACATGACAACTACAGCAAAATACATTTTTGTAACCGGAGGGGTTACATCATCATTAGGAAAGGGCATTATAGCAGCATCACTTGCTAAGCTATTACAAGCACAGGGTTACAGAGTAACTATTCAAAAATTAGATCCATACATAAACGTTGATCCAGGGACATTAAATCCTTACGAACATGGCGAATGCTATGTTACCGAAGATGGGGCGGAAACCGATTTAGATCTAGGTCATTATGAGCGTTTTTTAAACGTACCAACCAGTCAAGCAAACAATGTTACTACGGGACGCATTTACCAAAGTGTGATACAAAAAGAGCGTCGTGGTGAGTTTTTAGGTAAAACAGTACAGGTTGTGCCTCATATAACCGATGAAATAAAAGAGCGTATTCAACTTTTAGGAAAATCGGGTGATTACGATATTATTATCACTGAAATTGGTGGAACGGTTGGCGATATTGAATCGTTGCCATACATAGAAGCGGTGCGTCAATTACGTTGGGATTTGGGTGAAGCTAACGGTATTGTGATCCACTTAACTTTGGTGCCTTATTTAGCTGCTGCAGGTGAGTTAAAAACCAAACCTACACAACATAGTGTTAAAACATTGATGGAAAGCGGTGTGCAAGCAGATATTTTGGTTTGTAGAACCGAGCATGATTTACCATACGATTTACGTAGAAAATTAGCTCTATTCTGTAACGTTAGGGAAGAGGCGGTTATTCAATCTATTGATGCTTCTACCATTTACGATGTGCCAAACTTAATGTTGGAAGAAGGTTTGGATAAGGTGGTACTTAAAAAACTGGGTTTAGAAAGTTCTGCTCCCGATATCACCAAATGGAACCAATTTTTAACACGTCATAAAAATCCAAAAACCGAAATCACTATTGGCTTAATTGGAAAATATGTTGAATTACAAGATTCATACAAGTCTATTTTAGAAGCTTTCATTCATGCAGGTGCAGAAAACGAAGTAAAAGTTAATATAGAGTCTGTTCATTCCGAATATTTAAACGAAGATAACATTAAACTTAAACTAGCTCATTTAGATGGGGTTTTAGTAGCACCAGGTTTTGGAGAACGTGGTATTGAAGGTAAAATTGATGCGGTTCGATTTGTACGTGAAAATAATATACCCTTTTTCGGTATTTGTTTAGGCATGCAAATGGCGGTCATAGAATTTGCTAGAAATGTGTTAGGTATTAAAGACGCCGATTCTACCGAAATGAGCCCCGATACCAGCAACCCCGTTATCGCTTTAATGGAAGATCAAAAAACGATTACCGACAAAGGAGGTACTATGCGTTTAGGCGCTTGGGATTGTGAATTGAAAATGGGAAGTGCGGTACGTGATATTTATAAAGCAGAAAACATTAAAGAACGTCACAGACACCGTTACGAATTTAATGGTAAATATAAGGAACAAATGGAAGCTGCAGGTTTGATAGCTACTGGTTTGAACCCTGAAACTGGATTGGTGGAAATTGTTGAATTACCAAGCCACCCGTGGTTTATTGGGGTGCAGTACCATCCAGAATATAAGAGTACAGTTGCCAATCCACACCCATTATTTGTGGCATTTGTAAAAGCAGCTTTAAATTATAAAAAGAAAAAGTCAAGTGTCAGAATGGCACAAAATTAATTTTGGATAGTTTATTGATATAGGGTAGTGCGTTTTATATACAACGTCAATCTTTTTTACTAGATACATAGAGAATACATGGAAGAAAAAAAATTAGATATTAATTCGATTATAGGTTTTTTACTTATTTTCGGAATATTAATGTACATGCTTTGGAAAAATCAACCAACGCCAGAAGAACTTGAAGCTCAGGAAAAAGCAAAGCAAGAACAGGTTGAAGCCGAAAGCAAAGCTAAAACACAGCAAGAAGCCAAAGTAACTACCGCTGAAGATTTTACAGTTGGTACAACCGATTCTCTCCAATTAGTGAAATTAAAAAGCAAATTAGGGGCGTTTGCTTATTCTGCTGCAACGGCATCAAAAGAAGAAACCGTTGTAGAAAGCGATTTGTTAGCTTTGAAATTCAACAATAAAGGCGGTTATCTTTCAGAAGTAAAACTTAAAAAACACACCGATTTTAGGGATGAGCCAATCTATATAATTAAAGATAATAACGCATCTTTTAATATAAATTTCGGAACTACAGATAGTAGAATTCTAAACACCAAAGATTTATATTTTCAGCCTACGGTAACTAAAAATGGTAACACGACTGTAGTTTCCATGAAACTAAAAGTGTCTGAAGCTAAGTTTTTGGAATACCGATACGAGCTAAAGGATGGCGATTATATGATGGATTTTACCATTCGTTCGCAAGGGTTAAGCGATGTTATAAATGGCTCGCAACCTATTAATTTAGATTGGAATTTAAAAACCTACCGTCATGCTAAAAGTATTTCTTATGAAAACAGGTATACCGAGGTGGTGTTTGAATATGAAGATGGTAAAGACGATTATTTAGGACAGGGTGAGTTATCTGAAGATACGGCAGAAGATATAACCTATGTAGCCTTCAAGCAACACTTTTTTACATCCATTCTATTGACAGATACCCCATTTAAAACAGGAACTTTCGAGTCTAGAAATCTTGTTAAAAACGAAGATGTGGATACTCTATATAATAAAGCATTTTCGGTAAAACTCCCTTTAGAACTTACAGGTGGAGAAATTAATAAATCTATGGATTGGTATTATGGTCCAAGTGATTTTAAAATTTTAAATAAATACGATAGAAATTTAGATGAGATTGTACCTTTAGGTTGGGGTATTTTTGGTTGGATAAATAAATACCTTTTCATTCCACTTTTTGCATTTTTGGGAGACTTCATGCCTTATGGAATTGCTATTATTGTAATGACCATTTTAATCAAATTATTATTGTCGTTTGTTCAATACAAACAATTTTTGTCGCAGGCGAAAATGAAGATTCTAAAACCGGAATTAGATGCGATTCGCGCAAAGCATAAAGACAATAAAATGAAAGCGCAACAAGAAACATTGGCGCTACAAAATAAGGCAGGAGCTAGCCCTATGGCTGGATGCTTACCAGCATTGGTACAATTACCAGTGTTTTATGCCCTGTTCCAGTTTTTTCCATCGGCATTCGATTTAAGACAGAAGAGCTTTCTTTGGGTAAAAGATTTATCATCTTACGATACTATTGCAGAGTTGCCTTTTAAAATCCCGTTTTATGGCGATCACGTTAGTTTGTTCCCCATATTAGCTTCTATTGCTATTTTCTTCTATATGCGTTTAACTACGGGCGACCAAATGGCGTCGCAACCAACACAAGAAGGGATGCCGGATATGGCAAAAATGATGAAGTATATGATGTACTTCTCGCCAATTATGATGTTGTTTTTCTTTAATAATTATGCATCTGGATTAAGTTTGTATTATTTCATTTCAAACGTAATTAGTATAGGTATCATTTTAGTGATCAAAAATTACATTCTTGATGAAGATAAAATTCATGCTCAAATTCAAGAGAATAAAAAGAAACCTAAAAAGGAAAGTCGTTTCCAACAAAAAATGAAGGAAATGATGGAGCAGGCAGAAAAGCAAAAACAAGTGCAACAAAAACGCAAAAAATAATTTATAAGCTGCCTTAATTGGCAGCTTTTTTGTTGAACTCATTTAAACTTTTTTGATTGAAGTGAAAAAAGTTTAAAGGAGTTCTATATATACAATTTGATACAAATAGTTTCGTTTAAAGATTATTCAGAAATAAAAAGAATTCATTTTGAAGTTTGTTCTATGAAATCGCCGTAACCGTAGAATTTGTTTGCAAAGACCGATGAAAATTGAGCGATTACATATAACCTTTAAAAGACAATAAATATTTATATATGAAAACAGCTTTTACAACCTTATTTATATTTATTAGTTTGCTCCTTACAGCACAAGAAATCAATCAATTTGATGCTAATGGCAAACATCATGGTATTTGGAAAAAGAATTTTGATGGCACCAATGTACTCAGGTATGAAGGCGCGTTTTTACACGGAAAAGAAATAGGTGTCTTTAAGTTTTATAAAAACATCAAGAAAAAAGCGGTACTAACAGCTACCAAAGAGTTTAATGAATCTGATAATAAAGCTTATGTGAAATTTTTTGCTTCAACTGGAAAAGTTATTAGTGAAGGACGTATGGATGGTAAAAAGTATATAGGCGAATGGAAATATTATCAAAAAACAAACAATGAGTTGTTAACCTTAGAACATTACAATGATTTGGGGAATTTAAATGGTGAACGTATGGTGTATTATGCCAACGGACAGATAGCAGAAAAAAAGACTTATAAAAATGGGAAGCTAGATGGTGTCTCTGTAGTGTATTCTGATAAAAATGTACTATTAAGTGAACTAATATATGTTAATGGCGAATTACATGGGTATGCAAAATATTATTCACCTAAAGCCGAATTAGTGGCAGAAGGCTTGTATAAAAACGATAAGAAGGTTGGTGTTTGGAAGTATTATGAAGATGGAAAATTAACCGAAGAGAAAAATTTTAGTGAAGTGCCTAAGTATCCAATTTTGATTAACGATTAACGATTAACGATTAACGATTAATGATTAATGATTAACGATTTTTGATTTACGATTAACCTCATAACCTCATAACCTCATAACCATATAACCTCATAACCATATAACCTTTAGTAGTATATAATTTATATCTTTGCATAATAATTTTTTAATAAATGAAACATCCATGTTAAAAATACTTTTAACACACAGGAGCATGATTATGGATGTAACATTTGACCGATAAAAAACAATAGATATAAACAAATGAAACGGGTAATTATTGGGCTTTCAGGTGGTGTAGATTCTAGCGTAGCAGCTTATTTGTTAAAGCAGCAAGGCTATGAAGTGATTGGTTTGTTTATGAAAAACTGGCATGATGATTCTGTAACTATTTCTAACGAATGCCCTTGGTTGGATGATAGTAATGATGCGATGTTGGTTGCCGAAAAATTGGGTATTCCTTTTCAAACGGTCGATTTGAGCGAGCAGTATAAAGAACGTATCGTCGATTACATGTTCCATGAGTACGAAAAAGGAAGAACACCAAACCCAGATGTGCTTTGTAATAGGGAAATAAAGTTTGATGTTTTTATGAACATAGCCTTAGAACTTGGCGCCGATTATGTTGCCACAGGGCATTACTGTAGAAAAGGCACTATTGAAAAAGATGGTAAAGAAATTTATCAATTATTGACTGGTGTAGATGATAATAAAGACCAATCATACTTTTTGTGTCAGTTATCACAAGAACAATTATCAAAATCCTTATTTCCTATTGGCGAATTAACGAAGCCTCAGGTGAGGGAAATAGCCATGGAACTCGATTTAGTAACTGCTGAAAAGAAGGACTCACAAGGACTTTGTTTTATTGGTAAAGTAAAGTTGCCCGATTTTCTTCAGCAGCAATTAAAGCCTAAAGAAGGTATTATTGTTGAGATACCCAAAGAGCAACCTATTTTTAGCGAAGTTGAACCGGAATTCGATTCTGAAGAAGAAAAATTAAAATACCTGTCACGAAAAATCGATTATAGAGTCGATCAAGGTAAAGTAGTCGGTAAGCATCAGGGAGCACATTATTTTACAAAAGGCCAACGTAAAGGCTTGGCTGTTGGAGGTACTTTAGAGCCACTATTTGTAATTGACACAAATGTAGAAGATAATATCATTTATACAGGTCAAGGTAAAGAGCATCCTGGATTACTGAAAAAGGCGCTATTTGTAACCAATGAAGAATTGCATTGGATACGTGAAGATTTAGCTTTACAAGTAGATGAAACCATGCAAGTGCAAGCAAGAATCCGATATAGACAACCACTACAAAAAGCCATTTTGCACAAAGTAGACAGTGGTATGTATGTTGAATTTGAAGCATTTCAGTCGGCAATAACCGAAGGACAATTTGTAGCGTGGTATTTAAATGACGAATTAGTAGGTTCGGGAGTTATTTCATAACTTGCTGTAAATTAAATATATTTGCAATGGAAAAAAAGCTACTTTTTTTAATGCTGTTGTATACCCCCTTTATTCTTTTAGCGCAGCAAGACGCTTGGGTGTATTTAAAGGACAAACAAGATGTAGCGAATTTAGTAGCAAATCCTACAACTATTTTAACTCAGAAGGCTATTGATAGAAAAAATAGGCACTCTATTGTTATTGATGCCCGCGACGTCCCAGTAAACGAAACATATATTTTGCAACTTAAAGCAGCTACAGGTATTACAGTTATGGCAAAATCTAAATGGTTTAATGCTGTTCATGTGAGAGGTAGTGAAATCGACATTAATAATTTGCTAACCAGCTTTTCTTTTGTGGACCATATTGAATTTGCCGACAAAAGTTTGAATGTTTCAAAAAAAATTCAGCAAAAACAGCAGTCGAAATTTGAGGAAACGTTAACCACTTTTAATTATGGTTCTTCTGCCCCTCAAATCCAAATGATTAAAGGGGATCAATTGCATTTGGCAAATTATACAGGCACAGGAATGACGGTAGCTGTTTTGGATGGTGGCTTCAAAAATGTCAATACCATGCTTGGTTTTCAACGATTACATGATGCGGGAAATGTTTTAGGTGATTACGATTTTGTAAAGAGGGATGATGATATTTATACTAATGCCACTGATAATCACGGAACATGGGTATTAAGCACTATGGCGGGTTACTTACAAGATCAATATGTAGGTATAGCTCCAGACGCATCTTATTATTTGTTTGTTACTGAAGATGATCCTACTGAAAATCCTGTTGAAGAAAGTTATTGGGTGGAAGCTGCCGAACGTGCCGATAGTTTAGGAGTAGATGTAATAAATACGTCATTAGGTTACTCTACCTATGATAATCCTAATTACAGTTATACGACTGCCGATATGAATGGGAATACCGCTTTTATTACCAAGGGTGCCAATATTGCTTTTGAAAAGGGCATGCTAATTGTTACCTCGGCAGGAAATTCAGGAAATGCTGGGGTTGGTGCTCCAGCAGATTCGCCAAATGTATTAACGGTAGGAGCTGTAGATCCTTCAGGTAATTATGCGTTCTTTAGTTCGGTAGGAAGCCCGATTCAACCTACACAAAAACCAGATGTTGTTGCGCAGGGCAAATCCTGTGCTGTAATTACAGATAATGATGTTGTTATAACAACTGCCGATGGAACGTCTTTTAGTTCGCCCATTATGGCTGGAGGCATCGCCTGTTTGTGGCAAGCCTTACCGAATAAAACAAATGCTGAAATTATGCAGTTGGTTCGAGAATCAGCGTCACAATATAGTGCACCCGATTATTTATTAGGTTATGGTATTCCTGACTTGCAATTAGCATTAAATTCAGCACTATCTGTTGATAATAATGCTGGGAATAATACTATAAATGTGTTTCCAAATCCAGTAAAAGACGTTGTTTATTTTAAACTGCCTACAAATGAAAATTATGTTGATGTTAACATTTTCAATATACTAGGGAAGCATCTTTCCCATGCATTCATTACCCCTACTAATAATCAAATAGATGTGTCATCATTATCAAATGGAATGTATCTTATCAAACTAGAATCTGTAAATACATCTAAAAACATAAAAGTAATTAAGCATTAAATGACCAACAGAATTACTCAATTATTTCAAATAAAACACCCAATAATTCAAGCAGGTATGATTTGGAATAGCGGTTGGCGGTTGGCGTCGGCGGCAAGTAATTCGGGTATTTTGGGACTTATAGGAGCGGGCTCTATGTATCCTGAGGTTTTACGGGAACACATTCAAAAATGTAAAAAAGCAACTAATAAACCTTTTGGGGTTAATGTGCCTATGTTGTACCCAAATATTCAAGAAGTCATGAATATTATAGTGGAAGAAGGTGTGAAAATAGTATTTACCTCTGCTGGAAATCCTAAAACATGGACTACTTGGTTAAAAGAACGCGGCATAACAGTCGTACATGTGGTTAGCAGTGTAAAGTTTGCCTTAAAAGCACAAGAGGCAGGTGTAGATGCTGTCGTAGCCGAAGGTTTTGAAGCAGGTGGTCATAATGGAAGAGATGAAACCACAACCTTGACACTCATTCCAATGGTTAAGGAACAACTTCAAATCCCATTAATAGCGGCAGGTGGTATTGCCACAGGTCGCGCTATGTTAGCAGCAATGGTTTTAGGAGCCGATGGGGTACAGGTTGGAAGTCGGTTTGTTGCCAGTAAGGAAAGTTCGGCACACAGCGCTTTTAAACAGCTTGTAGTAAATGCCAAAGAAGGCGATACCCAATTAACATTAAAAGAATTAGCACCAGTACGTTTAATAAAAAACAAATTTTATAACGATGTACAGGAGCTTTACAAAAAAGCACCAACTGTTGAGGAACTTAAAACATTACTAGGTAGGGCACGTGCCAAAAAGGGCATGTTTGAAGGCGATTTAGAAGAAGGAGAACTTGAAATAGGTCAAATTTCCGGGTTAATACATGATATAAAACCTGTAGCTCAAATAGTTGAAGATATGTTGCTTGAATTTAATTTAGCTAAAGAGCAAGTAGCACATTTATAGAATAAAAAAGGGAAAAATTATTTTTTCCCTTTTTTTGGATACCGAAACGATAAGCCCTAATATTTTAAATCCCCATAAAACAAAAGCCTAGTTGTTTCTAAAAGTGCTATAAATTCTTAGATAGAATGTATTTAAACTTCGCTAAGTTATAAAAATCTGTCAGTTCAAGCCTTCAATTTTATCATAAGTTATTAACATTTAAAAACTTTTACAATTCACTGCAAACACAGTGATTATGGCTTTTTAAAGAGATTACTAATTTGTGGCCTTGCTGTTTGTAATAATTAGTTACTTAGCAATTATCAGAACAGAAATGCAAATAGGTATTTGAATATCAATTTGTCATCATTTTGTCTATATTCTATTTGCTTTTAGCGAAGCCTTGAATTTTTAATCGGACACTCATGAATTTATTTGCCTAAAATGATTTTTTGAAAAATTGGTCTATGCTATTCCTAAAGCCTATTTTTGCAAAATGCAATTAAAAAACTATACCAAAGAATTTACATATAACTGGCAATTAGCGGCACCCGTTATGTTGGGTATGTTGGGACACACGTTTGTTAGTTTTGTAGACAATATTATGGTTGGTCAATTAGGAACTGCCGAACTTGCAGCAGTGTCTTTAGGTAATAGTTTTATGTTTATAGCCATGTCTTTGGGCATTGGTTTTTCTACAGCCATAACGCCTTTAATTGCCGAAGCCGATGCAGAGAAAAATTTTGAAAAGGGAAAATCTACATTCAAGCACGGGTTATTTCTATGCACGTTTATTGGGATGGCACTTTTTCTTTTAGTGCTATTAGCTAAACCGCTTATGCATTTAATGAAACAGCCTGTAGAGGTTGTTGAGTTAGCAATTCCATATTTAGATTTGGTAGCCTTTTCATTAATCCCTTTAATCATTTTTCAAGGATTTAAACAGTTTAGCGATGGCTTGTCTATGACGCGTTATCCCATGTATGCCACTATTGTAGCGAATATTTTAAATGTGGTTTTTAATTATTTGTTAATCTTCGGAAAATTTGGTTTTCCAGAAATGGGTATTGTTGGAGCTGCTTATGGTACATTAATATCTAGAATAATCATGGTTTGTCATATATGGTTTTTACTTAAACGAAAAGAAAAGTCGAAAGCATTTGTAACCCACATAAAGTTTTTTGTATTAAATAAATTAATGCTTAGGAGAATTTTAGATTTAGGTTCGCCCAGTGCCATGCAAATGTTTTTTGAGGTAGGGATTTTTACGGCAGCTGTTTGGTTAAGTGGATTGTTGGGCAAAAACCCGCAAGCAGCAAACCAAATTGCATTAAACTTAAGTTCCATGACATTTATGGTAGCTACGGGGTTAAGTGTAGCAGCTATGATACGTATAGGAAACCAAAAAGGCTTGAAAAATTACACCTATTTACGTCAAATCGCTTTTTCAATATTTTTATTGGGTATTATTTTAGCGTTTTGTTTTGCTGCCATGTTCTTTTTGCTGAACAACCAATTGCCAAGATTATATGTAGATTTTGATGATGCAAAAAACTTAGTAGATAATACGGAAGTAATAAAAACAGCCTCCAAATTATTAATAGCTGCTGCCATTTTTCAAATAAGTGATAGTATTCAAGTCATTGTTTTAGGAGCGTTACGTGGTTTGCAAGACGTTAAGATACCAACTATTATTACGTTTATTTCGTATTGGCTTATTGGGTTTCCTATTAGTTGGTTTTTAGGTAAAGAAACTGCTTTTGGAAGTTTTGGAATATGGTTGGGGCTACTTGCGGGATTAACGACAGCAGCTATTTTATTGTATATTCGATTTAATTATTTGACTAAAAAACTTATCAATACCAATGAATAAATATGATTAATATTGTTGACTGTTTTTACTTCAATAGCTAATAAATTATAACTTTGATTAATTAATTAACTTAAGTGCATTTTTGGCACTTGCAACTTATAACTTAAAATGAACCTTCCAAAATTTATACTTGGCGATAACACCGATTATCCGAACGCTATTTATGTGATTCATACCGAATTTCCTAGATTTATTATTAACCTTGAAGATGATGAGATTGAATGGTTTGAAGATTTTGATGACGAAGATGAAAAGGAATTACTGGTCGAAACCGAAAACATGATTAAACTGGCTACCGAGTTTTACGATAATGAAATTTTAAAATACGAAGAGTAATTGCGTACGAAAGTAAAACTCCAAAAGCATTAAAATGATTGAAAAACTTTTAGAATACGATACCAAGGTATTTTTATTTTTAAATAATTTAGGTTCGACAACTTGGGACGATTTATGGCTAAGTATAACACATGAAGTCACTTTTGTGCCTTTGTACGCTATTTTGTTGTTTTTATTATATAAAAAGTTTGGACTTAAAGCATTATTGGTTTTTATAGTTCTTGTAGCTTTAATGATAACGTTTACAGACCAGATTACCAATGTATTTAAGCGTGGTTTTCAAAGACCAAGACCTTGTGGTGAAGCAAATTTAATTGACCAGATGCGTTTTATTGCTGTGCGTTGTGGTAAGTATGGGTTCTTTTCAGGGCATGCATCAAACTCTATGGCAGCAGCCGTTTTTGCAGGCTTGATGTTGCGACCGTATTATAAAAACCTGATATTTATTTTACTTTTTTGGAGTGCTATTGTCGCGTATAGCAGAATTTATGTAGGGGTGCATTATCCGTTAGATATTGTTTGCGGTTTAACCTTTGGCGCCATAATCGGATTTTTATTTTATAAATTAGCGAAGTATCTTTTAAAAAGATTTGTTTCTGCCTAATTCTATAACCCTATGACATTTAAAGCTTTGTCGAGTACAGAAATCTCTAGGGTGTTATTTTTTATCATTAAGAATTCACCATCAATTTGGGTTTGAAATAAGCATCGTTTTTTTCGGATAATTTTAATACTTTTTGTTTGATGGATTTCAACTTCTTTTAAAATATGATGTTTTTTTATAAGCATGAGTAGCGTAAACAAAGCTATTTTAAAAACGCTTAACTTAGGAACAATAAGCACATCTAATTTGCCGTCATCCAACGACGCTTTGGGGGTTAGGCTTACGTTATAGCCCATTTGATTAGAGTTTGAAATGAAAATAAGAAACGGTTTTTGTTTTACAATTTCACCATTTAAGGTCGTTTCAACTTCAATAAGTTTATTCGATTTTCTTAATGATTTCAGGGTTGCTTTGACATAGCTGCTTAAGGTTCTTTTATTAGCGGTTTCATAATGTTTTATTACTTGTGCATCAAAACCAATGCCCGTGTTGCTAAAAAAGTAATGGCTGTTTAACTGGCCTACATCAATTTTTTTTACTGTTTGTTTTTTAATCAGAGCAAGTGCCTTATCCAAGTTTTTTGGAATGTTTAGATTAGAAGCTAAACCATTTCCAGAACCAATAGGAATAATACCTAAAATAATAGAGGAATTAACTAAGCAAGAGGCTACTTCGTTTATAGTGCCGTCGCCTCCACAAGCAACAATAACATTGGCATTTTCGGCTATGGAGTCCTGTGTTAATTTAATAGCATGCTTTTTATAACTCGTAGGCTTTACAACGATGGTAAAGTCCTTTGGGTTAAAATGTTTGTTAAGAAGTGCAAAATCTAGATTGTTATTGCCGCTTCCAGCTATAGGGTTTAGAATAAAATGGATATGTCTCACAAACTATCTTTTAATTTGAGACCGTCATTCCGATACAGATAATCTGCTGCTTGATAAAACGAAATGGTTTCTTCCAACAGATTTGTATTAATAGCTTTAGGTATCAAATTATCGTTGTCAGTTTCCCATTCATAATAATTAACAATATGTTGATCGCTTAAAATCATTAGTTGTTGGTCTTTTAAAAGCCCTAAATTTCGGTAGTTGCCTATAAAGGCACGCTCATCTTCCTTCTTCATTTTCATAATATCCAATCCGAATAAATTAGAAGTATAATCCCAGTTTAAAAGTGCAAATAGAGTAGGGAACATATCTATTTGTGAGCTTAATTTTTCTATTCTTAGAGGAGCTACATTTTCGAGGTTGAATATCATAGCAGGAATACGGTACTTGTCTATATTTAAACTCCAACGCCCGGCACTACTGGCACAGTGGTCAGCCATAATTACAAATACAGTATTATTGAACCAAGGTTTTGTTTTAGCTTGTTTTAAAAAATTGCCAATGGCATAATCGGTATATTTTATGGCGCCTTCCCTGCTTGTTCCAGAAGGAATATCGATTTTGCCTTCCGGGTAGGTAAAAGGTCGGTGGTTTGAGGTGGTCATTACAAAATTAAAGAAAGGTGTTTCAGTAAGATGTGCTTCATCGGCTTCTTTTAAAACTTTACTATATATATCTTCATCGCAAACCCCCCAAGCATTTTCAAAAGTTACTTCATCATCATCTATATTAGTTCGTTTTGTTTTGATGTTGGAATCTAACAAAAAACCTCTTCCTCTGTCGATAATGTTAAATCCGTTACCACCAAAAAAAGTGTTCATATTATCAAAATACCCATCGCCACCATAAAAGAAATTACGCTCGTAGCCCTGTTTTTTAAACACGTCTCCAATAGTAAATAAATCTTGGTTTTTATCGCGTTTCACAATGCTTCTGCCCGGTGTTGGTGGAATAGACAAGGTAATGGCTTCCATACCTCTTACAGTGCGTGTGCCCGTTGCATATAGGTTGGTAAAAAACAAACTTTTGTTTGATAGAGAATCGAGTGTTGGCGTTATTTTTAACTCGCTTCCTAATGAATTTAGATAAGAAGCACTTAAACTTTCAATACAGATAAAAATAACATTGGGTTTTTGTGCTGGATGTAAGCTATCGGCATGTGTTATAGTTCTATAAATCTGCTTTTCTTTTGGTTGCAAAAATTTGCTGTTTGGCGCGTTTAATTCCTGCTTTACATTGGCGAAAGCTTTATCTTCATCAATGGTGACATAAAACTCGGTATACGATAATTCGTTGCTTCTAAAGGCAGCAAAAAAAGAATAGATGCCTGTTTTTGCTAATTCGTTGTTGTATCTATTCTTAAACTGTTCGGCATCTTCATTTTTAATAAACAAGGCAAATATGGCAGCTATAGTAAAAATGACTATTGAAGGCATTAATTTTTCTTTAAATGCGGTATCGTTATTAAATGTTTTTTTGAATACACTTGTTTTTTTAGTAATGAACATTATTACAACCAGTACGCTTAAAATAGCACCTAATAATATAGGAATGGGGTACGATTCATTAATGTTTTTAACAACTTCATAGGTGTAAATCAAATAATCTACCGCAATGAAGTTAAAACGACGCTCAAATTCTTCCCAAAAAGTAATTTCAGCAAAAAAGGAGAAAAGGAAAACAAGAAGTGCAATCGCATAGGCTATATAGGTAACTATGCAATCAAAAATAGAACCATATAGTTTTTTGGGAATAATTAATAAATAAATAATGTACGGTAAGGCAAAAAAAGAGACCGTACCTAGATCGAATATAAAACCAATGAAAAAGGTTTTAAGCAAAATAAGTAAAGAAGCATCTATTTGTGAGTAATACCAAAACGTCAAACAAAACCTTAATAAAAAGGCAAGTAGCATAAATATTACTATAAATACTTTAAGTAATTCGAAACGTTTTGGGAAAATTTTATTCCACATATTTTTTTTATTGAAGAATAAATTCAAATAGCTTATTTAAGAGGAACAGCAATTTTTGTATCGTCCCAAGCCATAGTTAAAGCTAAACTATCGGTAGAATTATCAAAAGATATGGTAAATTGTTCTACTGGAGAATCTAATTTATTAACAGGTACTTCAATGTCTACAACATCATAGTTGGGATCCCACATGGGTTGCATTTCAGAATTTACACCCCATGAGTATTGTTTAGAATTAAAAAGTACTGTCCAGGTGCTGTCTCTAGGGACTGTCCATAATGTATATTTTCCGGCAGGTAAGGGGATGCCTTTTATTTCCAGATCTTTATTGGTTTCAAAGGTAGTTGCCTCATTGGCACCTGTTCTCCAAACCTGATTAAAAGGCACTAAGGCACCAAAAATCTCCCTTCCTTTTTTATAAGGTCTATTATAAAATACTTTGAGTTTTAAATCGTTTAGTTCAAACTTTACAGTGTCTTTTGGACTCAAACGTTTTTCAAAAATATTTTCAATAAAAGTAGAATATAAGAATAAGCCTAGGGCAACAATGGTTAATAGTATTAAAATGCGTTTTAAAAAGGTGTTCATAAATTGGCAATTATTTGGTAAATATACTTTAAAAAGTAAAGATTTCTAAAATGCAAACGTAGAATTCTTTAGTTTTGTTTCATTCGTTAAAAATATTTTTTGCAACATTCCACTTTTTTTGTCGTCTTTAAAATGAACTAACTAAAACCAAAAGTAAAATTAGCATGTTTCAGGTTGACATTATAGAACAATGTAAACAAAACAATCGGAAAGCACAACTGCAGTTATACAACCAGTACTGCGATGGTATGTATAGTGTTGCCAAACGATTTTTGAAAGATGCCGATGATGCCGAAGATGTGGTGCAAGAGGCTTTTATTAAAGCATTCTCTAAGCTAAATCAATACAAAGCAGAAGTTACTTTTGGTGCTTGGTTAAAACGTATTGTCGTAAATAAAAGTATCGATTTCTTAAAATCTAAAAAACAACAGCTTGTTGAATTAGATGAGGTGCACCTAAAAGTTGTAGATACTTCAGAAGACGACAAATGGTCGGTAGAAGACGCCATTACATTAAGCGATGTAAAAAAGGCAATTAATAACTTACCCGAAAAGTATCAGTATGTGGTCATGCTCTATCTTATTGATGGTTATGACCACCAAGAGATTTCAGAAATCCTAAATATTTCTGAAGTGGCATCGCGTACACAACTATCTCGAGGTAAAATAAAGTTACAAGAACTGTTAACACTTAAAAAAAATGGCACAAGATATTAGAGAGTTATTTAAAGAAGATGCAGCACAAACGCACGAAGAAATGCCAATAAATCATCAGAACAGGTTTCTTAAAAAGTTAGATGATGCATTTCCAATAGAAAATAAATCTAAATTTAATTGGGTAAAAATAGCGGCTAGTATTGTAGTGTTTTTGGGCTTGAGTTTTGGTGCGTACAATTTTTTAAAACAAGAAGTACCAATACCAAATAATACAATCGTAAATACAAATACTATTGAAACCAAAACATTGGGCGATGTGTCGCCAGGATTAAAAAAGGTTGAAGACTACTATTTAGCAAGTATAAATTTGGAGTTATCTAAAATAGAATACACACCAGAAACTAAAGATCTTTTTGATGGCTATGTTGTTCAATTAGAAGAACTTGATAAGGAATACAAACGTTTGTCGGTTGAATTGACCCAATCTGGTCCCAGTGAATTAACAGTCAATGCATTAATTGATAATTTGAAATTTCGTTTAAATCTATTGTACCGTCTAAGAGCACAATTAAAAGAATTAAACACTTCCGAAACCAGGGTTGACGAAGTAAAACAATCCATCTAAAAAAAATCAAAAAATGAACAGATCAATGATAAAAACAACGCTTTTTGTTTTAAGCTTTTTTGTTGTAGGTTTTTTGTTTTCTCAACAAAAACTAACAAAGACAGTACAATCTATTGATGTAAACAAAGATGTTAGCATCAATTTAAACACAAGTTATACAAACATTGTTTTTGATACTTGGAATAAAAACACCGTTGAGATAGAAGCTTATATCGAGGGCGAAAAACTAAGTGGTGATGCGCTAAAAAAAGCATTAAAAGACTGGCAGATTACCGTTGATGCTTCAAAAAGTGTCGTTTCTATTTCAACTAAAGGAGGTGATTCCAATCCATGGTTCCATAGTATTAATGGCCATGCTAACGATGCGGTACATGCCGTTTTAAAAGAATTAAAATTTGAGTTGGCAGATTTACCCGAATTGCCTGAACTGCCACCAATACCCGAACTACCCAGGATACCCGAAATGCCTGAATTACCAAATTTACCAGAAGGGATAAGTAACATGCAGTTTGATTATGACGCTTATCAAAAAGATGGTGAGAAATATTTAAAAGAGTATTCAAAGACGTTTGAATCTAAGTATGGTAAAGATTATGCCAAAAACATGGAAAAATGGGGTGAGAAATTCGGAAAGGAATGGGGCGAAAAGTATGGTAAGGAAATGGAAGCATGGGCTAAAAAGTTTGAAGGTAAATGGGGAGAAGAATACGGAAAACAAATGGAAGCTTGGGGCGAACAGTTTGCTAAGCGTATGGAACAGCAAGCGGAAAGACTTGAGAAGCAGCAAGAACGTTTGGCCATCGAGCAGGAAAAACATGAACAAATACGAGAAAAGCACATGCAAGAACGAGAAAAGCACATGCAAGAACGAGAAAAACTTGCAGACGAAAGACGTGTTTTAATTGAAAAAATGGTAAGTGAAAAATCGAATACAAATGTTAAAAAGACTATTAAAATAAAAATGCCAAAAGACGCTAAATTAAAAGTAAATGTAAAGTATGGTGAAATAGAATTTGCTGCTAATATAGATAACTTGAAAGCAGATTTGGCATATACCAAGTTTACGGCGCAAAGCATTAATGGAAGTTCTACTTCCGTTAATGCTTCGTACTCACCGATACATGTGGCCTATTGGAATTTAGGAGAATTAAACCTTAATTATTCTGAAAATGTAAAATTGAGTAACGTAAAACAATTGGTTTTAAATTCTAATTCTTCAAATATTACCATAAACAATTTGTTAGGAAATGCTATTATTAATGGAAATATTGGGGATTTAAAAATTTTAAAAATAGACGATGCGTTTACTAATTTAAATATTATTCTTGAAAATAGTAACGCTATCATTTCACTTCCTAAAATAGATTATAGTTTACAGTACAAAGGAAATCATAGCCGTTTTAGTCACCCTAAAAAATCTTCAAAAGAGACTTCAACAACTTTTTCTACAGGGAGTTTAAGCAGTGGAAAAAGTATTGTTGTAAATGCTAAATACAGCAATCTTACTTTCCAATAAGAACTATTTGCTAAGCTTTAGAATCCTAAAAGCACCTTGTATTACCAAAACAAAGACAACAGATCCAATGATTAAATCTGGCTTGTTGGAATTTAATAGATTTACCATAATACCCGCAGCTATAACCCCGAGGTTGATAATAACATCGTTTGAGGTGAAAATCATACTTGCTTTCATGTGGGCTTCGTCTTTGCTTTTTGACTTTTGTAGCAGATATAGGCAAATACCGTTTGCTATAAGGGCAAAAACTGAAACAACAATCATTGTTGTAAAATCCGGTAATTTTTCGTTTCCAAAAAAGCGTCTTAAAACTTCAACAAATCCTATAAAAGCCAGTGTTATTTGAAAATAGCCAGCAAGTTTTGCAATGTTCTTCTTTTTAATTAAGGAGCCACCAACAGCGATGAGGCTAAGCCCATAAACAAAACTATCTGCTAGCATATCTAAACTATCAGCAATCAATCCCATCGATTTTGAAATGATGCCCGTAGTTATTTCAATTAAAAAGAAACCAAAATTTATTAAAAGGACTGTGTAAAGTAGCTTTTTCTGATTTGTAATATCGCTAAATTCGGTTTGGTTACTTTGTTCGGATAAAAGTTTTTTGCATCCCAGATTTAGCTCCCTAATGGATTGCTCTATGTCATCAACGCCTCCCCAATGAAAAACGGTTAGTTTTCGGTTTGGAATATCGAATTCGAGGTGTTTTATGTTTGATATGCCATTTAATTTCATTCTTATTAAGTTTTCTTCAGATGGACAATCCATTTTAGTAATTTCAAAAATTGTTTTTTCCATTCTTAAATCGCTTCATTAATTTGTTTAATAATTTCTGAAACATCGGTCAAATAATCAAACCACAAGGTGTTTTCATCCCTTTTAAACCAAGTAAGTTGGCGTTTGGCAAAGCGTCTGGAATTCTTTTTTATTTCTGAAATAGCAAAATCGAGTTCCCATTCACCTTCCAAATAATTAAATAATTCTTTATAGCCTACAGTATTTAAAGCGTTTAATTCTTTAAAGGAAAGTAGGTTTTTGACTTCGTCTAGCAAGCCTTGTTCCATCATGATATCTACACGTTGATTAATACGGTTGTAGATGGTCTCTCTTTTTGCAGTTAAACCAATAGTTATGGTTTTAAAATGACGATTTACCTGTTTCTTCTTTAAAAACGAAGAATAAGGTTTCCCTGTGCCGATGCAAATTTCTAAGGCACGAATAACCCGATGTGGATTATCGATAGCGATTGTATTATAAGCAACGGGATCTAATTCTTTAAGTTGGTTTTGAAGATAGGGGAGTCCTTTGGTTTCTAAATGGGTATTTAGGGTTTGCCTGATGCTGTTATCAACTTCGGGAAAATAGTCCAAGCCTTTGGTTACGGCATCCACATATAAACCAGAGCCTCCAACCATAATGACGACATCGCGGGTTTTAAAAAGCTTGTCTAAACAGTTAAGGGTTTCTTTTTCAAAAGTGCCAACGCTGTAGTTGTCTTGAATGGATTTATGGTGAATGAAATGGTGTTTGGCAGCGGCTAATTCTTCTTTTGAAGGCGCTGCAGTACCAATGCTCATTTCTTTAAAAAACTGTCGGGAGTCTGCCGAAACAATTTCAGTATTAAAATAATTTGCCAATTTAATACTTAAAACTGTTTTGCCAATGGCAGTAGGCCCAACTATTGAGATTAGGTATTTAGACATCGTGTAATTTATGGCCACATTTATAGCAAAACTTGGCGTTATCTTTATGTTTTTCGGCGGAACAATTAGGGCATGATTGCGTATTAAGGTGTAATTCGGTTTTTTTAGGTTTTTGTTTTGTTTTGTTTTGTGCGGTATATTCAGCGGATACAATACCTGTTGGTACTGCTATAATACCATAACCTAAAACCATAATTAAAGAAGCTATAAATTGCCCCAATGGTGTTTGGGGGGCAATATCGCCAAAACCAACCGTAGTGAGCGTTACGATACACCAATAAACACTTTTTGGAATGTTTGTAAAGCCATTTTCTTCACCTTCAACCAAATACATGATAGTGCCTGAAATAACTGCGGCTATTACCACAGCAAACAGAAACACCAATATTTTAGCGCGACTTGCTTTTAAGGCTCTTACTAAATTGTTGGAAGCTCCTAAATAACGCACTAGTTTTAATATTCTAAAAACCCTTAATAAACGTAATGCACGTAATGTAGCCAAGGCATGCACACCTCCAAAAATTATTGAAATGTATTTAGGTATAGTAGAAAGTAAATCTACAATACCATAAAAACTAAAAATATATCGATAAGGCCTTTTTACCGTTATAATTCTGGCAATATATTCTATTGTAAATAAGATGGTTATTAGCCATTCTGAGATATTTAGTAGATCATGGTACTTGGCATCAATACTTTTGACACTTTCTAGCATTACAAGTAAAATACTGGCAATAATGGCAATTAATAAAACGATATCAAACAACTTACCAGCAGGTGTATCTGCTTCATAAATTATTTCATGTAGTTTTGTTTTCCAGTTTTTTTTTTGCTGCATGCCCATGACTTCAAAAGTAATAAATCTTTTATTACTTCTTTTTTATTAAGATAAAATTGGTTTGAACGTCTACGATTTTATTAAAGAATTCTTTTAAATAGGGATAATATTCTGGCTCGAAAACAGTTTCATTAAACTTAATTCTAAGCAGGAGACTTATTGAATTATCAGTTAAATTACTTGATAAAATTATTTGCCCTTTGCTATCTGGTAAATTTAAGGCAAGCTCTTCAGGTTTCTCTAAAATGGTATACGCTTCGTCAAAGTTGAGTTTAAAGGCATAGTAATAGGTGTCTTTATATCCAAAATCTATAGGATAAGTTCTTTCTTGAAGTTTAAAAGGATTTTCGTTAAAAAACTTCATTATAAATGGATTTAAATAAATATGGTCTCCCGTTACATGGTCTTCATATTCAATATCATAAGATTCGATAAATTCTGGACTTGTTTTGCCTTCACTTAATACCTTGTGATTGGAAATTTCAATATATGGATACTTATCATGAATTTTATTAATATACACATCCTTATTTGGATAATATGCTTTCCTTGAGTTTAATGCATGATAGCCTGTTTTTTTTCCATAAACATGGCCAGACATGTTTTCGTTGGCATCTAAATTTAATTCAATTTTATATTGTACGGTAGATGGTTTTTCAGGCTCAATATCAATCCAATCACTTCCTTTTTTAAAATCTAAAATACGCCCATAACCATTTAAGCATTTAAAAGGAATATCTCCAAAATTTAAGTATTTATCAGTAGCATCCAGTAAATAAGTTTTGTCATTAATTGTGACTTGTACTATTAAATAATTAAATTCTGAAATGACAGGGAATATTTTTGTAGCAAACCCATTGTTTCTGGTTGATAGTAAAATGGGTTTCACATCTATACCTGCACTTTCTAATAAATTGTGAAGTAAAATGTTTATGGACGAAATATTTCCGGATTTATTTTTAATAAGGTCTTTAACAGAAACCTCATGGAATATGCTATATTCATCATTCCAAGTATAGTTTTCTTGCACATAATTATAAATGCTTTGTGCTTTTTTTAAAGCATCGGTTTCATTTAGTATGTCATTACTTAATAAGTTTTCAGTATCAACGGATTTTGTGAGTTGTTTGCCAATATTAGCATCTCTTCTTAGTTCGCCATCAACCGTTTCCCAAGTTTTTGTATAGTTGTCTATAACGCCATTAAAACCTCTAAATATTTTTAACTCATACTCAATTCTTGCTAAATAGTTTGATTTACTTGTCATGTAATCTTCTTCAATAAAAGCAGGGATATTTTCCATCGCGTACACAAACTTACCGCAATGGGCAACACCTCCATTAAAGGCTCGTAAGCATTCTTTTTCTACCGAAGTGGTATTGGTTTTTAGTTTTCTGCCACCAACTAACTTGATATTATATTCATAATTACCAGGGATACTGGCTCGGTATTCGCTGTATAATTTAGGGATATCTTCTTGAAAACTCCAGCCCTTATAATTAAACATAAACGGCGAACTCAGGGTATAACTATAAGCTATTACTGAGCCTTCTTTAATATTGGGTAACGTAAATTTTACTAATGTATGGTTCTCATCATATTTTTCCTCAAAAATATCTTTTTTATCAATTTTGGTTGAAACGATAGTATTGCCGACAAGATTATAAGTAGTCGCCATGATGTTCTTAACAGATTGTGAAGCTTTACTGCTGTTATATAAATGAATGGCAATGGTGGCTTTGTCAAAACCTTCTCTATTTAAAATTTTAACCTTGCGTTTTATGTCGGTTTTAAGTTCAAAGTCGTCTGGATCAACATAACTATTTCCAAAATCGTATATAACTAAAGCGTTGGCAGTACTATCTCTTATAAAGGTTGAAGATTTAATATCGTTAAACTTTACATTATAGCTTTCTGGAAAGTAGTCTTCTTGTGAAAAACTTAATAAACTAAAAAGAATGAATAGGAAAGTGAGATTTTTTTTCATGGTTTTGTTGGCGTTTATCTTGAGCTTGTCTTGTCTTTTTCGCTTCAATCAAAAAAGTCAAGATGGGTCATTAGAATCTGTCCTAAATTTCTTAAAATTTATTAATCAAACAAAATTATTTTTACTCTATTGTTTTTTCGTAGATAACTTTGAATAATATGTTGGGTGTCTCTATTATTTTTCATGGGTGTAATAATAGATTCCAAAACCTCAATATTGTTTATTTGATAGTTTAAATTAAAAAAACCTAAACCTTTAAAAACCCCATTTTCAATTAAAATGGCACTATGTTCATCGATATCCCTTCCTTTATCAATAATCACCATGTTTTTGTTTTTATAGCTGTTTTTATTGATTAGCGCTTCAACGCGTTTGTTATAAGATTCGGCAGACTCTTTTTCAATACAGGCACCTTCACAAGCTTTAATATCGTAGTTAAAACAACTGGTTTTGGTTTTGTATAAGCCGGTTAGTTTTTGGCATAATTTATAATCTTCAACAGCTTTTGTTATAAAGCTTTTGCCACTTTGTCTGTTACTAAACGTTGTTATGGGGTTTTTACGGCCATCAACCACATCAATTTTTAGATTTATGTAATTGTTGTCATCTACAAAACTGTACAGGGCATGGGTAAAAACGGTACGCCTCAATGCCCTGTTATATATGGGTTTAACGCGTTTAATTTCTTCACTTTCCTTTAAAAGGGCAACAAGTTCACTACCGGTTGCTTCATAGGTTACAGCGGTAACATGTGCTTGTATTCTTTTTGATTTTTGATTGGTATTTGTAAAATGTTGGTTGATGCGTTTTTTTATATTACTGCTTTTTCCAATATAGATGATTTCTCCATCAGACTTATGAATGTAATACACGCCTGTAATAGAAGGCAGCTCATTAATAATATCCAAATGCCTAGGTTCAAGTTGAAGCTTTGGGTTCAATCGGATAGATTGTTGAATGATGCTTTTAGCAGTGTCTTTGTCTAAAAGCATTTGGAATAATTTAACTGTAGCTAAAGCATCGCCAGATGCCCGATGTCTATCTGAAACAGGAATTCCAAGTGAGCGCACTAATTTTCCTAAGCTGTATGATGGTTGGTCTGGTATTAAATCTTTGGCAAGTTCAACGGTACAAAGTGACGGACGCATATACTCAAAACCTAAACGACCAAACTCTGTACATAAAATACGGTAATCGAATTGTGCATTGTGGGCTACTAAAATGCAGTTTTCTGTAATTTCAACAATGCGTTTTGCTACCTCATAAAATTTAGGCGCATGGCGTAACATGTTGTTGTTAATCCCAGTAAGATTCACCACAAAGGGTTGTATGTCGCGTTCAGGATTAACAAGACTTATAAATTGATCTACAACTTGGTGACCATCAAATTTATAGATAGCAATTTCGGTTATGCCTTCTTCATTGTACTTACCACCAGTGGTTTCTATGTCTAATATTGCGTAAATTTGTTAAAAGTTAAAAGTTAAAAGTTAAAAGTTAAAAGTTAAAAGTTAAAAAGTTTAAATTTGCCTACAGCCTACAGCCTACAGCCTACAGCCTACAGCCTACAGCCTACAGCCTACAGCCTACAGCCTAATAATTCCGTTCTCCAAATATACTACTTCCAACGCGAATCATGGTACTTCCACAATCAATGGCTAAGGCATAATCACCACTCATTCCCATACTAATGGTTTCAGGCTTAAAGTTAAAAGATTCATGAGATTTTAAAGCATCAAAAGTGGTTTTTAACAACGAGAATTCTTTTTTAATTTGATTTTCATCATCGGTAAACGTTGCCATTCCCATAACACCAGTAACTTGTATGTTTTTTAATCTTGAAAATGAATCAGATTTTAATATGTCGGTAGCTTCCAAAGCTGTCATTCCAAATTTAGAATCTTCTGAAGCTATTTTAATTTGAAGCAAACAGTTAATAATTCGATTGTGTTTTTTGGCATGTTTGTTTATTTCTTCCAGCAATTTAAAATTATCAACCCCATGAATTAACTTGACAAACGAAGCCATGTACTTTACTTTGTTACTCTGTACATGCCCAATCATGTGCCATTCAATATCTTTTGGCATGACTTCATATTTTTCAACCATTTCCTGAATTTTATTTTCACCAAAAATACGTTGACCCGCATTATAGGCTTCCATTAAATCACTCACAGGTTTGGTTTTTGAGACAGCGACCAAAGTGACATGTTTTGGTAAAATGGATTTTATATGATTAAGGTTGTCTTGTATATACATTGCTATTTGTAAAGTTGTTTATTGCTTAGTTTTTTAGAATTCATAAATAGTAACTCCACTACGTAATTTTGGTTCTATAAACGTGCTTTTTGGTGGCATGGTTAAGTGGTTGTTGGCAATGGCTTTTAGTTCATCAACCGTAATGGGCACTAAACCAAAACCAACAGCAAATTCACCCGAATCGACTTTGCTTTTTATGGTTACTAAATCGTTTTTACCATATGAATAACTTATACGGGTATTATTGCGCACATCGGTAATGCCTAAAATAGGTTCTAAAACAGTTTTGTGTAAAATTTGAGTATCTAAAGCATCTAGGACTGTGTTGAATTGGTGATTGGTTTTCCGTAAAAACAACGAATAAAAATCACCATCCAGATACATGCTAAAATGATGTTTATGAGTAGGTTTGTATAATTCTTCTCCTCGTTTTTCAATACGAAAAATGGCATCGAGTTGAATTAAAAAGGCCTCTTTTGTTAGACCATTTAAATCTTTTACCAGTCGGTTAAATTCATGAATTTTTAATTCAGATTCAGGAATTAAATAACTCATAAAATAATTATAAGCTTCGGTCCCAGTGTGTTGGTCATTTTCAGATTTTAAATCTTCGGAAAGTAAGCAGGAAGAGGCGGAACGGTGATGGCCATCGGCAATATAAATAGTGCTTATCTTTTCAAACTCATGCCTTATTTTATCAATCAATTTGGCGTCTTTAAGTAGCCATAAGTAATGGGTGTCTCTAAAATGTGTTGTAAACTCATACTCGGCACGTTCTTTTTGCACTTCAGAAATGACAGTTTTAATAGTTGTATTATCAGGATAGGTAAGGAGTACAGGCTCTGCATTAAAACCAACGGTTTTTAAATAATCTTTAAAAATATTTTCACGATACTCAATAGTGTCTTCGTGTTTTTTTATAACATCGTTTTTATAATCTTCGGTGCTTGCGGCGGCAATAATGCCAGAAAAGGAATTACCATCGCGGTTAACAATTTTATAAATATAATAGCAAGGGTCCTTATCTTGAATAAAAATGGCATCTTCTTTAAACTCTAAATAGCGGTTTTTTACCAAATTAAAGCGTTCTTTTCCATGAATATTTTTATCGTACTTATAGCCTGGATTTACAATATGTAAGAATGAAAACGGATTGTATTCCAATCGTGCTTTTAGTTCCGCTTTTGAATAGCTTTGGTACGAGCGCGATGCTACAAGCCCAACTTTATCTCGGGTAGGTCTTACTGCTTTAAAAGGAATTATTTTTGCCATTTTTTGCTAGGTTTCAGTCTCAGCTATCAGTTTCAGTTCTGAAAACTGCGACTGTGACTGTTCATTTCAAAAACTGTCTAGAAATTCTTTCTGCTTTTTTGCTTTCGGAATAATCATAAAAACCTTCACCGGATTTTATGCCTAATTTACCAGCACGAACCATATTTACCAGTAATGGGCATGGAGCATATTTGGGGTTTTTGAAGCCGTCGTACATCACATGTAGTATGGATAGACAAACGTCCAAACCAATAAAATCGGCTAATTGTAATGGTCCCATGGGGTGTGCCATACCTAATTTCATAACAGTATCAATTTCATGCACACCGGCAACACCATTGTATAAGGTTTCAATGGATTCGTTAATCATGGGCATTAAAATGCGGTTGGCAACAAATCCTGGGTAATCATTCACTTCAACAGGGGTTTTACCAAGTGTTTTAGATAAATCCATAATGGTATGCGTTACAATATCACTGGTATTGTATCCACGAATAATTTCAACCAATTGCATGATAGGTACCGGATTCATAAAATGCATCCCAATGACCTTATCTGGTCTTGAGGTTACCGCTGCTATATGTGTTATTGAAATAGAGGAGGTGTTTGTAGCTAAAATACAGTCTTTAGCACAAGCCTCATCCAGTTGTTTGAAAATATTCAGTTTTAAATCCACGTTTTCGGTTGCCGCTTCAACAACCAAACTCACATTTTTAACACCTTCAGAAATACTAGTAAACGTGTTAATATTTTTAAGCGTGTCTTCTTTTTGAACCTCGGTAATGGTTTCTTTGGCAACCATTCTATCTAGGTTTCGAGTAATGGTAGCCATACCATTTTTAAGTGATGTTTCACTTATGTCAATTAAGTTAACCTCAAATCCACTTTGAGCAAAGGTATGTGCAATACCATTTCCCATAGTACCCGCACCAATTACTGCTATATTCTTCATTGAATAAGTTGTTTTGTTGTCCCTTTGAAGTAGGGAGTCTTATTATGTTTTTCGCTACTAAAGCACTAATATTTTAACAAATAATCATTCGTGAATTCGTGGCTGTTTTTTAAAAACAATTAATAATTTGAGTAGCAACACGCAAAGCCTCCGTACCATCATGAAGTGTGACTACAGGTGATGAATTTGTATTAATAGCATCGGCAAAAGCCTCTAATTCATCAAGAATGGAGTTGTTATTTTCAATATGCGGATTGTCAAAATATATTTGTTTTTTCTCACCTTCAGCATTTTGAAGCACCATATCAAAATCACCCGGATTTTCTGGGGCGTCTTTCATTTTAACCACTTCACATTTTTTTTCTAAAAAATCAACCGATATGTAGGCATCTTTTTGAAAGAAGCGTGCCTTACGCATTCTTTTAAGCGAAATTCTACTAGCAGTTAAGTTGGCTACACAACCATTTTCAAATTCAATACGCGCATTGGCAATATCGGGCGAGCTGCTAATTACCGCTACACCACTGGCACTAATGTTTTTGACTTTCGATTTTACAACGCTTAAAATAATATCGATATCATGAATCATTAAATCCAATACCACAGGTACGTCGGTACCACGTGGATTAAACTCTGCCAAACGATGTGTTTCAATAAACATAGGTGATTTGATATCATCCTTTACCGCTAAATATGCTGGGTTGAACCGTTCTACATGACCCACTTGTCCTCTAAGGTTATTTTTGGCAAGAAGTTCCCTGATATGCTCGGCCTCTTCAACGGTGTTCGTAATTGGCTTTTCAATAAAAATATGCTTTCCTTTCGAGATGGCTTTTTTAGCACAATCGTAATGCGATAGTGTGGGCGTTACAATATCCACCATATCTACGGCATCAATAAGTGCATCAATAGAATTGAAAAATTTATATCCAAATTCAGTTTCTACTTTTTTGCCATTGGTTTCATCGGCGTCATAAAAACCAACAAGCTCGTATTTATCAGATTGTTTAAGAAGTCTTAAATGAATTTTTCCAAGGTGGCCGGCACCAAGTACTCCAGCTTTTAACATCATATTTAACGTTTTCAACAAAAATATGATATTTAACACACGAATTTTAGTATTACATACGAAAATTTAGTTAAAAATAATTATTTAGGAGTTACCATAAGGGTCGAGCTTTCCATTTCATATATGTAGGATTCATGATTTCTTGATTTTCTATTTTCTTTCAGTAAAGTAGTCTTAAATCTTCAATCAGACACTAATGAAAAAGTATCTAATACAATTTGTAATCAGCACATTAAAAACAACATAAAATTAATTCCAATTTAAGCTTTATAACCTAAAAATGTTTGTTTAATTTTAACCTTATAAACTATACCAATCTTGAAAGACACTTTTAAACATAAAGGATTACGACAACAACTAGTTAATGTGTTAAAAAACAAAGGAATAATAAACGAATCCGTATTAGGAGCTATTGGCAAAGTGCCAAGACATTTGTTTATGGATTCTGG
Organism: Mariniflexile sp. HMF6888; assembly: GCF_044335535.1. NCBI lineage: Bacteria > Pseudomonadati > Bacteroidota > Flavobacteriia > Flavobacteriales > Flavobacteriaceae > Mariniflexile > Mariniflexile sp. HMF6888. The sequence goes on from NZ_JBIQVZ010000007.1 coordinate 91,442, forward strand.
TTTTTTAGATTATGCGTACAAGGATATGGCTTTTCCTATTGCTGCAGACCAAACCATTTCGCAACCTTATACCGTGGCATTTCAAACCGAATTATTACAAGTAAAAAAAGAAGATAAAATTCTAGAAATTGGAACAGGAAGCGGTTACCAAACGGCCGTTTTATGTGAACTGGGTGCTAAAGTCTATAGTATAGAGCGCCAACAAGAGCTTTTTAAAAAAACAAGTAACTTTTTACCAAAATTAGGTTATCGAGCCAAGAAACTTATTTTTGGTGATGGTTATAAAGGCCTACAAGAAGAAGCTCCTTTTGATAGTATTATTGTGACTGCCGGTGCGCCTTTTGTGCCTAACCCGTTATTGAGTCAATTAAAAATAGGAGGCAGGTTAGTAATTCCTGTGGGCGGTGATGTACAAATCATGACTCTTTTTATTAGAAAAGACATCAAAGAATTTGAACAACACGAGTTCGGGGAATTTAGGTTTGTGCCTTTGTTAGAAGATAAGAATTAGGTGGTGGTTTTTGGTTGCTGGGTTCTGGGTTCTGGGTTTCCTTCAAAAAAATAAAAATAATACGAATCAGTTAGTTTTGCCTAATACCTAACACCCAGCACCTAACAACACCTACTTTGGTAAATAATTTCTAGGTATCGGGTTTATTCGGTTTTCGTTATCCCAAAAAACATTAATTATCCACCAGCGATTTCCGTCGTTAAGTAGTTGAATACTGTTAATACCTCGCATAAAAGGTTCGTCGTCAGTTTTATTGTGAAATGCTTCGAAAGTACTAAATACATGGGCTATATTACCAAAAGCATCAACGGTTCTGTGAATTTCTTTTTCAAAGAACCCTTTTTCAAGCATCCATTTACCCGAGCTTTTAATATAATCGTCTGGATTCATGTAGCGGATTTGAAATTTCCTTTCATTGTTTCTTCCCGAAGTAATTAATTTACCATCTGGGTGAAATAAAAACTTAAATAGTGCCCAATCTCTTTTTTTTTCTTTTTCACCAGAAATTACTTGATATAAAGAATTGACGGTGCTATCTATGGTTAGCACGTTTTCAGTATAATCCTTTGGAGCTTCTTTACCTTTTTCTTGAGATTGTATGGTTGTAGATATAAAAGAAATTAAAACCAGAAGTAGCAGTTTTTTTATCATTTTAAACAGATTATTTACCTAATAAGTATGTTTATAATTAATTTTATGAAGTGGTTAAGACTTTTTCGTTTCAATTAAAAAGCTTAAACCATTTCTATTTGAAATTTTTCTTTATACGATCCAAATCGCGTTTATTATCGCGGTCTTTTAACGTTTCGCGTTTATCATAAAGTTTCTTACCTTTTGCTAAGGCAATCTCCATTTTAGCATAGCCTTTTTCATTAATAAACAAGCGTAACGGGATAATGGTAAGTCCCGAACTTTGAACTTCTTTATGCAATTTTTTAAGTTCCCGTTTATTTAAAAGCAATTTTCGTTCCGCTTTTGGACGGTGGTTGTAATAATTTCCAAATGCGTATTCTTCAATAGTAGCATTAATTACAAAAAGTTCGCCTTTTTCGTTAAACTCACAAAAACTTTCAGCAATAGAAGCTTTACTGCTTCTAATCGATTTTATTTCGGTACCCGTTAGCACAATGCCAGCAGTGTACTTATCTAAAATGTCATATAGAAAGCGTGCTTTTTTATTTTGTATGTTTATATTTTTTTGCATCGACCACAAAGCTACATAAATTTATTTTTAGGGACTGCCTAAGTTTTGTTTTTGGAATATTTTATAGAGTATTTTTTTGTCAGACAGGGCCGAGCGTATAAAAAAGGTATGGGGGAGACCTTTTTAGCGAAGGAGCCAGACTGTCGCGAGGGTGAGGTACATAGCCACGAACCGAAAAATAGCTGAAGTATGGTGGAAAAAGGCACATAAAAGAGCAAAGGGTAAAACTTAAGCAGTCTCTTAGGCCCACATACCATTTTATTGAAACGTTAAATAAAAAGAAAACCTTTTTCAATTGATCAAAATACAAGTAATTTACATAAGCTTAAAATTGTAAGGCAGCGTATGAAAAAACAATTCCTATTTTATGTCGTTTTAATAGTTTTGGTTTCCTGCGGAAGCATTAAAAAGCATAATGAGCAAATTACAAAGCCTCAGCCAGTTGAAGATTTAAGGCATGATGTCGATAAGGTTTACAATCAATTAAAAAAGCACCATCCCAAATTATATCAATATACCTCTAAAGAGGTTTTGGATTTTAAGTTCGATAGTTTAAAAACGTCTATAACAACTCCAATAACGTCGCGCGAGTTTTATAAAAAATTAGCACCAGTAGTAGCTCAAATAAAACAAGGACATATTTCTGTTGGTTCGGTAAGTAAACGTTATACAAAGAAAGAGCGGAAAGCATTAAAGAAACGAAAATTCGAATTTTACGATTTGGAATTTGAATATTTGGATAACAAACTTTGGGTGGTCGGAACCAGAGGAAAAGACTCCACATTTATAGGAAGCGAAGTACTTAAAATTGAGGATGACATTGCAACAAACTTAGTGGAACAATATAAAACCCGATTTACATCCGATGGTTATAACCAAACCCTATACAACAGAGCGGTAAGCAACCATTTTTCTACGTTATATTATAAAGACAAAGGCTTTTTGGATAGTTTGAAAATTGAATTCAAACAAAAAGACTCTGTCTTTACAAAAACTTTTAGACGTATCTTAAGAGATGAAAAAACGAACAAAAACGATTCTTTAGCAAAGGGAGCCCCTGAAAAATTAACCAAAAAAGAAAAGCAGCAAAATCGTATGGCTGCGAAAAGGAAACGTAAGGAAAACCGAAAACGCGGTTTTATAACTGCAACAAAAGAATATACCCGAAATTTTAATTTTATTGGAAAGGATAGCACGGTTGCTTACATGAAAATCCGGGGATTTAGCAATGGTAATTACAGGAAATTTTATAAAGAAAGTTTTAAGAAAATAGACGCACTAAAAACCGAGCATCTTATTTTGGATTTACGGGATAACGGCGGCGGAAGAATTACCGAAGTAGATTATCTTTATTCATTTTTAACTAACAAAAAATATAAATTGGTTGAAGGCAGTGAAGTAAACAGCCGTTTGCCTTATTTTAAATATTTAATGAGCAACACCACATCCATTGTGGTTAAAGCATCAACCATTGTTCTTTCTCCTATAATCATTGCCCAAAATTTAATTAAAACGAAGAAGAAAGACGGTAGGATTTATTATAATTTCAGGTTTTCAAAAGAAAAAGAACCCCATCCTTTAAATTACAAAGGCCAGTTGTATGTTATAATCAATGGAAACTCTTTTTCGGCATCGTCACTACTATCCACCCATTTAAAAGCCAATAAAAGAGCTGTTTTTATAGGCGAGGAAACGGGTGGTGCCTACAATGGCTGTGTTGCAGGTATTTATAAAATTCACGAAATGCCAAACTCTAAACTAAAAATAAGAATGGGATTAATGCAAATTGAATCATCCTATAAACAAACGCCCGATGGTTATGGTATAATGCCCGATGTTGAAATTGTTCCTACCATTGAAGACCGAAACCAGCATAAAGACCCCGAATTGGATTGGATATTAAATGCTATAAAAACAGATGAAAAATTGTTGGAATAAAACGAGTTGGTTTAAAAGATTCTTATCTATAACGGGTTTTATTTTCAATGTAATAGAAATGACAATTACAACTATTTAAGATTTCTTTTTTATTGTCTTACCATAAAACATTTGTATTTTTGTTTTCGATTTTTAATAAACGAACTTCAATAATATAATATGAATTCATACGATGTAGCCGTTATTGGCTCGGGTCCTGGAGGCTATGTGGCAGCCATTCGTTGCGCACAATTGGGCATGAAAACTGCCATTATAGAAAAGTACAATACACTTGGTGGCACTTGCTTAAACGTGGGCTGTATTCCAAGTAAAGCGCTTTTGGATTCTTCTCATCATTACGAAGATGCCATCAAGCATTTTGAAGAACACGGTATTGAAATTCCTGGCGATATTAAAGTAAATCTTGAAAAAATGATTGCCCGTAAACAAGCTGTGGTAGATCAAACAACAGGTGGTATTGATTTTTTAATGAAGAAGAACAATATTGATGTGTATCAAGGCTTAGGAAGCTTTAAAGATGCCACCCATATTACCGTTTCAGGTGATGAAACTCTTGAAATTGAAGCCAAAAACACCATTATAGCTACAGGAAGCAAGCCTTCAAGTTTACCGTTTATCAATATTGATAAAGAGCGTATTATAACATCTACTGAAGCTTTAAAACTTAAGGAAATACCAAAACATTTAATCGTTATTGGAGGTGGTGTTATTGGTTTGGAGTTGGGTCAGGTTTACAAACGTTTGGGTGCTGAGGTATCGGTTATTGAGTTTATGGATCGTATCATTCCAACGATGGATGCTGGTCTTTCAAAAGAACTTAATAAAGTATTGAAGAAACAAAAATTCAATATTAATATATCCCATAAAGTAAAATCTGTAGAGCGTGTTGGCAATGAAATTATTGTAAAGGCAGATAATAAAAAAGGGGAAGAAATTGAATTTAGAGGTGATTACTGCTTAGTATCTGTAGGACGTCGTCCGTATACAGACGGATTGAATGCTGAAGCTGCTGGTGTAAAATTAACAGATAGAGGTCAAATAGAAGTAAACGACCATCTACAAACAAGTGCTTCCAACATTTACGCTATTGGAGATGTGGTAAAAGGGGCGATGTTAGCACATAAAGCTGAAGAAGAAGGTGTATTTGTTGCCGAAACGTTGGCAGGACAAAAACCACATATCGATTATAACTTAATTCCGGGTGTTGTTTATACATGGCCAGAAGTTGCTGCGGTTGGTAAAACCGAAGAGCAATTAAAAGAAGCTGGTGTTGAATACAAAACGGGGTCTTTTCCAATGCGTGCTTTAGGTAGAAGTAGAGCCAGTATGGATTTAGATGGTTTTGTTAAGATTTTAGCAGATAAGAAAACCGATGAAATTTTAGGCGTACACATGATTGGTGCCCGTGCTGCCGACATGATTGCTGAAGCAGTTGTTGCTATGGAATTCAGAGCATCAGCTGAAGATGTATCCCGTATGAGCCATGCACACCCAACATTTACCGAAGCTATCAAAGAAGCAGCTTTAGCGGCTACTGACGATAGAGCATTGCATATATAGTATTCCTGCGATCCCGATAGCTATCGGGAAGGAATCTTTTGATAATAAAAGAGGCTGTCTAAAAAGTCTAGTTCTATGTTCATATTGAGCTTGTCGAAATATTTTAACTTACTGATAACCAATATCGGTTTCGACAAGCTCAACCTGACAAATTAAATTTAAAGAACTTTTTAGACAGCCTCTTTTATTTTTTAAATATAAAATAAATTAGCTCGTTGTATGTGGGGTATAAATAAAATCAAATTCATTTTTATTAGCTGTGTTATAACAAAATTAATTACCTCTTGTGATGCTAATTCAGATAAGCCACAATTTATATTTACAGATCCTTGTGAAATGCTTATGCCCACACCAGACAGTTTAAAATATTTGCCTGTATATGATAAACCCCTAATAAGTTCGCCATCTAATCCTAATTCTCCTATATTTTTTTCTAATGAAATAGTTGAAATTAAATGGGATTTACCTATAGACTTATGGAATAGTGAACTACAAATTATTGAGCTTGATAAACCATATGATTGTTTTGATTACCAGAAATTTCATTTGTTAAATAATATACCAACTGCTGGTTATGGTAATCAATTTGTTCACTATTATCAATTAAGTCCGTACAATGGTGTAATCACAGATTCTGTTTTTGTGGCATACAGAATAAGAACTACAGATATTAGTTATCCGCAAAAATATAGTTTATGGACCGATGTGAGAACATTTACTATTGTACCACTCGCTAACCTTAAAAAAGACGTCATTACAGTTTCCTATGATTTTAATTTTACTACTGAAGAGACAGGGGAATATTATTATTCAGGAGTTTTAAAAAAAGATAATTATAAGTTGGTTGATATAGCGATAGATAATAATTTAAATTTAGATAAAATTCGACTCATAAGGCCTATAGAGTTTACAACTAATTTTGTAACAAAGAATGAAAATAATAGCAATCCTTTTACGAGAATAATGCTTGGTTTTAATGAAGATTTTGAGATTAATAAAGAGTTCTATCCTTTTGAAGTGTTTGCAGATGTTTATCCTGGATCCTATGAGGAAAGTCCAGTATTAGGAAGATTATACAATACTAATTCTGGAAATTTTATTTCTGAAATAAATGATTATGATTTAAAAGTTGCATATAAATTAGAAACTGTACCAGAAAAACAACATGAAATAATTATCAATTTAACATACGAAGTTTATAGCGATTATTAAAATAAATTTGGCTAATCTTTTTTACCTATTTCCGTTTATTGTAGTTTTTTATCGCCTTGATTTAATACCGTTCCAACCGTTCCAAAACCTCTTTTTTGTAACTTCTACTAATCGTTAAGGCTTTATGGTTAATGACCACATGTTCGTTAGTAAAGGAGTTGATATATGCAATTGAAATGATATAGGAGCGATGGATTCTTAAAAATTGATTGTTTGGAAGTTTAGCCTCAATGGCACTAATCGTTTCCCGTGTAACTATAATTTCGTTTTTTAAGTGAATTTTAATGTAATCACTAAAACTTTCAATATAAATAATAGTTTCAAAATCTATTTTAATCATGCGTCTGTCTGAACGGACAAACATAAAACTATTAGATTCTAAAGGTTTTTCATTAGTTGTTTTAGGTTGGTGATATACTTCAAAATAGGTATTTATGCTTTGTAACAAGCGTTCAAAAGAAATGGGTTTTAATAAATAATCAACTGCCTGAAGCTCAAAACCCTCCACGGCATAATCGCGATAGGCCGTTGTGAATATGATTTTAATGTTTTTATTAATAGACCTAGCCAATGAAATTCCCGAAATCTCGGGCATATTAATGTCTAAAAAAAGCAAATCAATAGTATGGGTACGAATGATATTGAAAGCTTCCATGGCATTGCTACAACTTTTTACAATGGTAACATTTTCAATCTTTGAAATATGGGTTGCTATAACGTCCCTTGCGATAGCTTCATCATCAACAATTAAGCAGGATATGTTTTTTTGGTTTTGCAATTAGCTATGTTTTAGTATCAGGGTTACTTTAAAAAGATCTTCTTTGTTGTCAACTTTTAGAATGTAATGGTCTTTGTATAGAAGGTCAAGCCGTTTTTGAATATTTTGCAATCCGATGCCTTTATTTGGTATTTCACTTTTTGAACTTGTGTTTTCTATTGAAAAATGTATGTTTTCCTTAGTACAGGAGATATCAATTTTAATGGTTAAAATACTGTTTTTTAATCTACCATGCTTAAAACTATTTTCCACAAATGTTAGTAGTAACATGGGGGCAATTTTTACTCGATAATCGAGATTTGAATGCTCCGAGGTTTGCTTCGAATTTTCAATGTTCTTCTTATAAATGCCTCGTGGGTTTTCCTTGAGATCGTTGACGGATTCAATACCATTATTACAATTAAAACTAACAAAAAGGGTATTGTTGAATCGCATTTTTTCTAATTCAATATAGTCTTTAATATGATTTATTTCATCTGTTAAAAGCACAAAGGGTTTATCAATTTGATAGAGTAAATAATCCAGTAAATTAGATAGTTTTAATATCATTTCAGGAGTTTCATCAGCTTTTTTTAAAGCAAAGCCATATAGCGTATTTAGGGTATTAAATAAAAAATGGGGATGAATTTGCATTTTCAGATAATTCAATTCCTGCTCTTTTAGTTTTAATTGGGCTTCTAGAATTTTGGTTTCTAACTTTTTGGTTTTTTCAGCGTGATTTAAATTTAGTTTTAATAATTTAAAGGCACTAACAATAATAACTACTAGGTATACGGCAGTGCCAACAAACAATAAGTTTCTGCTGATGGGTGCCATATTTGCATATTGAAAGTTGGATAGATAAATCAATCCATAAAAAACAGAAATTACAATAAGGTAGGCAGAAATTATAAAGGTATATATGCTGTATAATCCAAAACGAAAATACCGTTTTGTTATAAGGTATTCGGGGATTATTTTATAAATTAAAACATAGGTCGTTGTAATGGTAATGGGCATTAAAAATAAGGAGAATGATAAGATATAATTAAAGTTGGTACTATTAAAACCAAAAAAGTAAGTGTAAAATAACAAAACACCACACCAAAATAATATATGTAGCAATAGCTGACCTATTTTTTTTATAATGAATTGTCTTTTTAACATCTTTACCAAATATCAATACAATGATAGCATATTTTTATAGCTATTTTGTTTTTTGTAGACGAATAACCAATTAAGCAATTGTTTTAACATATTGTTATTTAAATCACTAAATTGGTCATCTATCGCATTTTAATTTGAGTCAAACATTTACATTTTAAGTTTGTAGCATGTTTAATTTAAATCAAATAATTATGAATATGTTAGTAATCAGTACTCAGAATCCTTCAATTGGTGGTGAATTAGCCAAAAGGTTTAACGAAGGTGGTCCATTTTTTATGTCCCTTATTTTAATTTCCTTATTGCTGTCCATTTTCTTTTTAATTAAGGCAGCTCTACGTTTAAATAAAGATGGGGCGACGTTTAAAAAAATGATTTCTTTGGTATCAGACATGAGTCTGTTAGGATTGGTGCTAGGAATTTTAGCATCCATAATGGGTATGATAGAGGCCTTTGATACCCTTGAAGGTACGGGTGATATTTCTAAGATGGGAGGCGGGTTAAAAGTCACCTTTTTAACGATGCTGTTTGGTACGTTTACGTTTATTATTTCTAGAATTGGAATTGTTATATTGAAAGGGCTTCAGAAAAGTTCATAGTGTTTGTGTTTTTCAGGCTAACCCTCAATCTTCTTAACCGTACTTTTTCTTAATAAAAGCAAGGGTAACGAAATGCCGGCAGTTATCGAAATCAATATAAAAAACATGGTAAATCCGTTAGAGAAAATAGAATCTATAAGCGCTATTCTTTTAACAGTATCTTTTTCTATAAAAATAAAATTCATAACAGATAAAACGGTTTCATAAGCAAAATAACCAGGAATCATAGGTATTACTGGTGGAACACAAAAAACCACTGGTGGGTGGTGTATTTTATGCGCGGTTGGGATACTAATAATAGCAACAAAAAATACCGCAATAAAAGTGGACAATACAATGTGTATGTCAAATTTTAAGAGTGTAAATTTTATTAAACCAGCGAAAAAGCCTAAAACAAAAACAGTCACAATAGTTCCTTTTGGAATGTTGAAAAGTATTCCGAACCCTAATGCTGCCACTCCAGACCAAACAGCAACTTCTAATAATTTTATTATAATGTCCATCATATTAGTTTAATTGAAAAATGAGCATAGTTATAAATAAGCCTAGTGCAATAGCCAAAACCGTCATAAGTCCTGTTGTAAAGCGTACCATGCCATTTATTATATTATTGTCTAATAAATCGGTGAATGAATTAATTAAAGCGACACCGGGCACCAAGTACAAAATAGAGGTAGCTAAAGCTGTTTGGGGGTTTGCACCAATATTGTAAACAATACCAACACTTGCGCATAAAGAGGCTATAAATGAGCCAAAAAATATCCGAATATATACATTGAACTTTTCTTTATGGGTCAACTGAAAAACAAGTAAACCAATAAATGTGCTTATAAAAGCCACAAGCATATTCAAATAATCACCTTTAAAAATATTGCAAAACCCAGCACCGGCCAAACTCACAGCTATAAGGACCGTTAGTTTCGAATATCTTTTTTGGGTTTTTATTTTTTCAATGTCATTGGAAATTTGTTCGAGTGTCCAGTTTTCGTTTACTGCGCTCCAACTGGCTTTACTAATAGCAGAAATTATAGAAAAATTGATGGCATACGGTGGAATATTCTTTACTCTCGTACAACTTTGGGTTGAATCTTCCTCATATAAAGTCATAATAATACTTTTATGGCTTATAAAGCAGGAGGTTTTAAAATTTAAACCAGCAGCAAATCTATTAATGCTCAAATTGACTCGTATCGTATTAGCTCCAGAAACCATAAGGAGTGATGCTATCTCTAAAAGTAAGTTTGTGGTTTTTATTAATTCTTTTGAAGTATTCATTTTTTATAAGATTTATTTTAGTGCATGACAAAAATTAAAGAGTGTTACATTGAGGTATTATTTTTATTCTAAAAAAAAGCAATATAAATTGATGTTTAGTTTATCAGACTAAGCACTTCTACAAGCTCAGCACAGGCTTTGTCGAAGTCCTAATTACCTAACATTATTGTTTATTTGTTGATTCGTTGATTTGACTATTTACTAGTGGCTATTTTGTATTGTTAATCATTAATCATTAATTGATATTTGGATTTTTGTCATGTACTAAAAATATTTATGAACATTAAACTTTAAAATTAGAATTCAATTGATGTTTTTAATGGCTTTTCTAGACAAAATAATCCCTATAAGTAGCGATATAAAGGCACCTATCCAAACCCCTGGAATAAAGTCTATAAACAAGAAAAAGTTATAGGCTCCATGAAAAATAATGGCAAGTAACAATCCAACTAAATTCAAGACTGTTTTATTTTTAGAAAATTTTGCTTTTCCCATAAAGTAGCCCATTAAAATACCAAACGTGGCATGTGCTGGCACTGTGGTAAAGGCTCTTAAAACAGCTGTAGGCATACCACTTTCCAGCGCATAGAAAATGTTTTCGGTAGCGGCAAAACCCATCGATACCATAACCGCATATACAATTCCATCAAAAGGTTCATCAAATTCTTTATGAGTCTGCGCGTAATAACGAACAATAAGGTATTTGCTCAATTCTTCAGTAAAGCCAACTACAAAAAAAGCTTTTATAAATTGTTGTAAAACACTGGTTTGGTTTGTAAGAGGCAAGAGTATACTAAACCCGTAATACATAACGGTTGTTATGAGAATACTCACTATGGCTCCTAATAAAAAATTATACAGCAATAAACGTTTGGGTTCTTTCTTGTATTTATCTTTTAAATAGATGTAGAGTACAATAATAAGCGTGGGAGCAATGGCAAAAAGGAGCAAGTTCATGAGGTGGATTTAGACAGTTTTTCCATAATAGATTGCCATACCAATTGGTAATACGGTTTATTTGAAGGTACAAAGTGATTGTCTTCACCAATATTTTCTATAAGTTTTTTAAAGGCATCGAGCGTAACAAATTTTAAAGCCTCAACCTCTTCTTCTTGAATTGTTAATTTTGAAAGCGGTACGGTGATTTCGACAATAAAGGTATTATGAAATTCATTGTCTATCATCCCATTTTCATACGATTGAAAACATTTAAAAACACCAATAGGTTGTAAATCACTTTCTGAAACTACGATGCCAATTTCTTCTTCAGCTTCTCTAATAGCACTTTGTTTTGGAGTCTCGCCTGCATCAATATGTCCTGCAACCGATACGTCCCACATAAGCGGACAAATACTTTTTTTTGCTGAACGTTGCGATAATAGTACCTCGCCATCCTTGGTGTAAAACCAAACGTGCGCCGTATGGTGGAAATAACCTTTTTGATGAATTACTGATTTCAATTCCGATTTTCCCGTAGGGTTTCCGTGTTCATCAACAATGTCTATGTATTCGTCCATGAAATAAATTCATTTAAAAAGGAGGCTATCTTCTAAAAAGTCCTTTAAATTTAATTTGTCAGGTTGAGCTTGTTGAAACCGATATTGATTACCCGTAAGTTAAAATATTTCGACAAGCTCAATAGGATGACATAGAACTAGACTTTTTTGACAGCTTCACAAATAATATTATTTGAAATAACTAAAAGTCTCCCCTTCTTTAATATTAAGCAAGCTTTCGTATATAAGTTTTATAACGTTTTCGACATCTTCTCTGTGTACCATTTCAACCGTGGTGTGCATGTAGCGTAATGGCAATGAAATGAGGGCAGAAGCAACACCTCCATTACTGTATGCAAAAGCATCGGTGTCGGTACCTGTGGCACGCGATAAAGCGTTACGCTGAAATGGTATTTTTTTAGCATCGGCAGTATCTGTAATTAAGTCGCGAAGCTTTTGTTGTACCGCAGGGGCATAGGCTATTACCGGGCCTTTACCCATTTCTAAATCACCCTGTGTTTTCTTTTCAATCATAGGCGTGGTGGTATCGTGCGTTACGTCCGTAACAATCGCCACATTTGGTTTGATGGTTTGTGTAATCATTTCGGCACCACGTAAACCAATTTCTTCTTGTACGGCATTTACAATGTACAATCCGAACGGTAAGGTTTTTTTGTTTTCTTTTAATAAACGTGCTACTTCGGCAATCATAAAACCACCCATGCGGTTATCTAGTGCACGACACACAAATTTATCACCGTTTAAAATATGGAACTCGTCTGGATAAGTGATAACGCAACCCACATGAACCCCCAATTTTTCTACATCTTCTTTGGTTTTGCAACCACAATCAATAAAAATGTTATCTGGCTTTGGGGCTTCTTCTTTAGATTTATCACGGGTATGGATTGCTGGCCATCCAAAAACACCTTTTACAATACCATTTTTCGTATGAATATTTACAACCTTACTAGGCGCTATTTGGTGGTCGCTTCCACCATTTCTAATCACATATATCAATCCATTATCTGAAATGTAATTTACGTACCAAGAAATTTCATCGGCATGCCCCTCAATAACTACTTTGTATTTAGCTTTTGGGTTTATTACGCCCACAGCGGTTCCGTAGGTATCGGTAATAAACTCATCTACATAAGGTTTTAAATAATCCATCCACAGTTTTTGCCCTGTCCATTCGTAACCTGTAGGCGCTGCATTGTTCAAATATGATTCTAAAAAGTCCATAGACTTTTTGTTTAAAATGCTTTTCATCGTAATGTGTTAAAATTTTGCACTAAATTAATAATATAAATACAAAAAAATGTTTTAAACATTGTAATTTGTTAATTTTGGAAGATTATAGCTCCAAAAGTTTTATGAAGAATTTTATAATATTTATATTTTTACTATACCCTGTTTTTTTCTTTGCTCAAATTAAGGATGAGGAAGAGGATACGTTGGAATATGAATATATGTTTATTGAAGGCGATTCTGTACCACAAACCGTCATAAATCTAAATCCTATTTACATACTTGGCGATTTAAAATTCCCTAGTAGGGAAGATCGCATCAAGTATTTAATTTTACGTAGAAAAACGCTTAAAGTATATCCTTATGCCAAATTAGCTTCCGAAAGGTTAGATTCTTTAAATTCACGATTGGAATCGATGAAAAAAGCGAGTGATAAGCGCCGTTATACTAAAATGATTCAAAAATATATTGAAGGTGAGTTTTCAGATGAATTAAAAAAGCTAACACGTACCGAAGGGCAAATATTGGTAAAATTAATACACAGACAAACAGGAAAAACGACCTTTGGGTTGGTCAAGGAACTCCGTAGTGGATGGCGTGCCTTTTGGTACAATACTACCGCAAGTATGTTTGATATTTCACTAAAAAAACCTTTCGATCCCAAAAATGTTTATGAAGATTACCTTATTGAAGATATTCTCCAACGAAGTTTTAAAAGCGGGTTGCTGGTTCGACAAAAAGCAGCAGAAGAGTATAACTTTTATGATTTAACAGATATCTGGCTGGATAAGCAGAAAAAAAAGTAAGTTGTCAGTTTATAAACAAACACCACTACAGGAACGATTAAATGCCATTTCACATGCCATTGGTGCTGTTTTTGGTATTTTAGGATTGGTTATACTCATTATCTTTAACAGCAATAAAACAGGTTGGAGCCTTTTTAGTGTTATTGTTTACGGGATTTCTATTATTACTTTGTTTACGGCGTCAACATTATACCATTCGGTAAAAGATGAGGTTAAAAAACATTATTTCCGAATTATAGACCATATTAGTATTTACTTTCTTATTGCTGGCACTTACACGCCTGTATTACTCATCACATTGCACCAAAGTTTAGGATGGATCTTATTTTATACCGTTTGGGGAATCGCTGCTTTTGGAATTGTTTTAAAACTATTTTTTACGGGTAGGTTTGAAATATTCTCTACCTTGTTGTATTTGGTAATGGGTTGGCTTATTGTGTTCGATTTTACTAATCTTTCAAAGTTAATGGATAGCAATGGTGTGCTGCTTTTATTTTTTGGCGGGTTGGCATATACCGTTGGTATCATTTTTTATGCCATTAAACAGATACCCTATAACCATGTTATATGGCATTTGTTTGTGCTAGCAGGCGCGGTGTTTCACTTTTTTATGATATTCTTTTATGTCATTTAATCTAAAGAATTCCTTGGGCTTCCGTTTCTACCTCGCCTTGAAGCGAGGGCAAAACTGTCAGGCACTTTTTTGCAAGACATCCATCATTAATTATTCATTATTCATTATTAATTATTCATCACTAATGTATGATAAAAATTATTCCAGCAACCAAGAGCATTGATTTTGATTGTATTTCAAAGTTAGCCCATATTATTTGGTATGAGCATTACATATCTATAATTAGTTTGAAACAGATTGAATATATGCTCAATAAATATAATTCTGTTCAGGCTTTGGAAGATCAAGTTAATCAAGGTTTTTTGTTTTTTTATATCACTTATAATGAGAGTCCAGTTGGTTATATTGGTGTTAAAAAAGAACGCGATTATTTATTCCTGAGCAAACTTTATGTTTTAAGTAATTATCGCGGAAAAAAAATAGGAAAAGCGGCGATGCAACATGTTATTGAATTAGCACATTCTTTTAAATTAAAAAAAGTAAAACTAAATGTAAATAAGTATAATACGAATTCGATTCTTGCTTATGAAAAAATGGGTTTTATCAAAACCAAAGAAATGGTTACGGATATTGGTAATGGCTTTATAATGGACGATTATGAAATGGAGATGACAATTGAATTAAGAATTATGAATTAAGGATTATGAATTATGAATTAAGAATTAACGATTCATCCGACTCAAGACCTAAGACCCAAGACCTAACCCTCAATCACCTCTCTATATTCCTCAAAAAAGGCTTCAAATAAGTGCATTTTTTCATTGAAAAACACCATCACATCACGCCAGGTATTTTTATTGTGAATGGATACTTTTTGTTCTAAAGGCACATAAATTCTAGAAATTTCTTTTTCGTTGTCAAGTATATATACCTCTTCAAAAATAGCTTCAGGTAAAAAATCATCTAAAAGAATCGATTTTAAAGCCTCCAGTTTCTCCCAGTATTTAATGCGAAATTCCAAATCATCTTCCAAATCAAGAGCTACTAACGCTATTTTCGTATCAAAATGAAACTTAAAACTAAACCCTTTTAATTTTGTATCATACAAAATCCATTTCCGTGGGAACGATTTCCCGAAGCTCGTCCAAAATTCCTGCCGTAATAATCTAGATTCTTCTTTACTAAACACTGTTTTTGAAGTTAAAAAGTTATAAGGTTAAAAAGTTATAAGTTTAGAGTTCAGAGTTATGAGTTCAAAGTTCAGAGTTATGTGTTAAAATGTGAATTTTGCCTACAGCCTACAGCCTACAGCCTACAGCCTAAACCAAAAAAGCCACCCCAACACCTACAACAATAGATATAAACTTCGATAAATTAAATTTATGTCCGTCACCACTTTCAAATAAAATGGTGGTAGAAATATGAAAAAATATACCAATAACAAAGGCATTAATTATCTGTGAATAAACGGCAAGAGCTTCCCACGTATTGCCTATAAAAGTGCCTAAAGGGGTCATAAAAGCAAAAACCAGTAAAAACCCAGCAATTTGTGTTTTGCTATAATGCGATTGTATTAAAAACATTGAAATCAGTGCAGCAATGGGGATTTTATGTACCAAAACACCATAAACCATATCGTTGTGGTCGTGTATAGAAAAACCTTCTAAAAAGCTATGTATGCACAAGCTAATGAACAACGACCACGGAAATGCGGTGTCGTGTTTGTGAATGTGTACATGCCCATGTTCGGCACCTTTAGAGAACAACTCCAATATAATTTGAAGCATGATACCGCACATGATAAACAACCCAGAACGTTTGGCGTCTAAGTGTTCATATACTTCAGGGAGCAGTTCAAAAAGTGTTAATGCTAATAAAAACGAACCACTAAAAGAAAGTAGTAGCTTGGTATTCCACGATTTTTGATTTTTGGTAATGGCAGCTAAAATAAAGCCTAAAATTACAGCCAGTATAGGAAAAAGAAATTTATTCATTTAAAAACAACCTACTTAAAATTTAATTAATTCGATGAAGTGGTTTAAACTTTTTTCAATTGGCTAAAAAAATGCCCTTTTTGTCCCATTCTTTGTCTTTTTTTTTACTTCGTAGCACTGCTATGCATTTCAAAAAAGCCTTCATATGGAACAAAAATCATCATTTTTCGCTTCAATCAAAAAAGTTTAAATCACTTCTATTTAAAAATCATCACCAAACGTTCCGATGTTTTCGCGTTAAACTTACGCAATTTATGGTCACCAAAAACATCTAATAAATAAACACCGGCCTGTTCAAAAAGAGCTTCAAAATCGGCTAAAGTAAATGCTCTAACACGTTCCTGAAAATTATAATCCTCGCCATTGGTAGTAAAACTAATATCTTTTACAATATGACCGTCTTCCATATAGCGTTTTAGGTTAAAATCAATCCCATCAACCGTTTTTACTTCTTCGGGCACTAAATTATCAATAACAAATTCACTATTCATAAAATCAATCACCCCAAAACCAACAGCGTTTAAATCGGCTTTAATCGCTTTTATGGTGTTTAAATTGTCTTCATCTTTATCAAAATACCCAAAACTGGTAAACAGATTAAAAATAGCATCAAAAGGTTTATTGAAAGGTTTGCACATATCGTGAACCTCAAAATGCAAGGTGTCGTTTTCAAACTGTTTGGCGTAATTAATGCTGTTTTCGCTCAAATCGGCGCCCGTAACATCAAACCCCAAAGAGTTTAAGTACACCGCATGTCGCCCGCGGCCACAAGCCAAATCCAGTATTTTTCCACCCTCCGGAATATTCAAATATCCCGTAAGCGTATCCATAAAATGTTGCGCCTCGGTATCGTCTCTATCTTTATATAAAATATGATAAAATGGTGTATCAAACCAAGAGGTAAACCATGTGCTTGTGTCTTTATTCATAGGTACTTCCTGCGAAGGCAGGAATCTTTTAGTCTTTTTTGGAGGTTACCCCAAAAAGGGGGTCAGGCTTTTCGCTGTATCTTTCTGCGAAGCAGTCCCTAACTTGTTTCGGGATCTTACTATCCATATACGTTCGGTTCAATAAAAGTGTATTGTTCCTACGTTTCGCAAAAGGATGCCGCTACAATCCTTAACCTAAATTTCAATAAACATCGTGTTTGCCACAAAATTACATTATTTTTGCAATCTATTCGAGATAAAAAATGGAAGAAAATTTTAATATGTTGGCCAAAACGTTATTTGGTTTTGAAGATTTATTGGCAAACGAACTGACGCAACTAGGTGCGCAAGATGTTAAAACAGGGGTACGGAGTGTGTCTTTTTCAGGCGATAAAGGGTTTATGTACAAAGCCAATTTAGGGTTGCGTACCGCTATAAAAATATTAAAACCCATTCATACATTTACCGTAAATAACGAACAGGACTTATATAACAAACTCTACCAAATGCCTTGGGAACAGTATGTAAAACCCACAGGGACTATTGCTGTAGATGCGACTATTCACTCCGAATTATTTACAAACTCATTATACATTGCACAAAAAACCAAAGACGCCATAGTAGATAAGTTTCGCGATACTACAGGCGAACGCCCTAATGTCGATTTAAAATTTCCCGACCTAAAAGTCAATGTACACGTAGACAGACACCAATGTACCATTTCGTTAGATTCATCGGGCGATTCCCTACATAAACGTGGTTATAAATTAGCGACCAATATAGCTCCCATAAACGAAGTATTGGCAGCAGGATTGATTATGTTATCGGGTTGGGACGGTCAAACCGATTTTATGGATCCCATGTGTGGATCGGGTACCATGCTTATTGAAGCAGCCATGATAGCTTGTAACATCCCCCCAAACCTGATGCGTAAAGAATTTGCTTTTGAACGCTGGAACGATTGGGATGTCGATTTATTTGAAAAAATTGAAGCATCGTTACTTGGTAAAACCCGCGATTTTCATCATAAAATAGTAGGTTATGATAAAGCACCAAGTGCGGTAGCCAAAGCCATTGAAAACGTAAAAAATGCCCAATTGGATGATTTTATAGAAGTAAAGCATGAAGACTTCTTTAAAACCCAAAAAGGAGGCGATGCCAAATTACACATGGTATTTAACCCACCGTATGGCGAGCGTTTAAATATAGATATGCAGGAGTTTTACAAAAGTATAGGCGATACCCTAAAGCAGAATTACCCGAATACCGATGCTTGGTTTATAACCAGCAACCTCGATGCATTAAAACATGTGGGGTTAAGGCCTTCACGTAAAATACATTTGTTTAATGCCAAACTGGAAGCACGTTTGGTTAAATACGAAATGTATGCGGGTAGTAAAAAGGGGAAGTATATGAAGTAGGTTTTATTTCAGTCGGTTTTTAATATCCATCCTTTGATGGAGAATTCTAACGATTTCAACAATTTCATTTTCGATTTTTCTGTAAAAAAATAAGGTGCATTTTTTCGAGTTTGTTCTACAGATTTTCTTAGTCCATTGCTTATGCGAAGTTTAAAACTTTGCATGATATCATAACACAAAATAAAAAGCTGTAATTAGCTTTGTTTAATACAGCTTGTATTTATCTTATTGAAATTGTTAAGTAAAGGAAGGTTGGTTATTGGCTCGAAGTCACAGACTTCGAAAAGCTGGTGGAGCCGTCTACTCGACTAGGCATTGGCTTTATTCGATTTCAAATTTCAAATTTATAATATTTACTAATTCCATTCCATCAGTTGTGCTTATCTCAAATTTAAATTCATAAACCTCATTTATGAATTCCATTCTATTTACAAACTCTTCATTAAATCTTACCGAAATACCACCAAATCCAAAGTCATAATCAAGGCCTTCTATATCAGTCAAATTTGAACCTTGCTCAATTAGAATACCATCATAAATAAAATCTTTATTTGTACTGATTTTTAAAGTACTACCATCTAAATCATTTTCATAATTTTCTCCACAGCTAGTTGCATATGCGGATTGTATAAAACTCAAATTAAAGTCAGTTCCAGTTGCTATCGATATCTCATGATTTACATCTATTCTAAAACCTCCAATTATAGTGCCTATTATATCTTCTGTAAAAGTTTCGCCTGATTCAGAATCATATGCCGTAATGCTTCCATTTCCTATTATCTGATAATTTGTTTTACAGCAAGCACTAGTGATTACAGATAGAAAAAGAAATATTAAATAAATGTATAAAGCTCTTTTTATTTTTTTCATTTTATGCCTAACAACCATATAACCACAATAAAAAACAATTCAATTGCAATTACATCATTTATATCTTTACGAATATAATAAAAATCCACCTACAAAAAACAAAAGGCATTTTAAAATGTAGGTATTAAAGCAGTCTTATTTCAGGTTTGTTCGCCCTTTGTTCGGACAAACGTTGCTATGTTAAACTTCGCATTATATCATAACACAAAATAAAAGGCTGTGATTAGCTTTATTTAATACAGCTTGTGTTTATTTTATTAAAATTGCTTTTAGTATTTACTATGCTTCGAAGTCACAGACTTCGAAGAGCTGGTTTTTAAATTTTGAATAGTTTTTAAGTTTAATTTTTTTGGTTTTAGAGAACTATTAAAAATCTTGTAGGATAATAAGTTAACAAAAAACAAATGCTAAAGATACATACATTAATCAGTTCTCGACTAATCCATGTTTTCTTTGAAAAATTATGTTTATAAAATTTGGTTATCAAAACGGCTAATCCCACCATTGCTTTTTATCATATAATCTTTAGTTTTATATCCTTCAATGTTTGTACATTTTTTGCAAAACTTTAAATGTTCTTCCCTCGTCATAATTATATAATTAGCTTTAAAAAGTTATTCTACTTTCACTTTAATGGAATTAAAAGACTCAGATTTAACACCAATTAATCCATAAACAGTTTCACCTTTAGATATAGACTTACCATTAATATTATATTCCAGCATTTCATTATTGAATTTTTTATTGGCAGAACCAGCAGCTATCATGTTTCCAGCAGCTAAACCAGGTCCTAATATTAAACCAATAGGCGTAGAGCTTGTTTGTTCTTGCATGCCGTATCCATTTGTTTTAGTGGTATATAAATTCACGGGCGTTAAAAGTAAATAGAACAAATGCGTTGCTGGACTTTGTTTAAGCATTTTAAATGTGGATTGATTATCCATGATATAAATTTCACTTCCATTTTCGTAAGTTAGTTTGATGTCTTTTCCAAAAATTAAATCTCTATCAGTATTATTGGTGACTTTTATTGCAACTAACTTGACATCTTTTTTATCTTCTTTTTTTGCATATTTTTTGTCTAATAAATCATATTTATATTCCAGTAAAACATCATCAGATTTATTGCTTGAAAGATAATTTAAGCTTTTAGGGTTGATCATTTTATAAGGCGATGCACAGCTATTTAATAAAACAGTTCCAATAAGTAAAAGGGTAATTTTTGATAATTTCATTCTATTTAATTATTTATTTAATTAGGTGCTAAAATTAAATTAAAAAAGTAAGAAAGGATGGGTTTTTCAGTAAGAAAAGGCAATTAAAATATAGTTTATTTTCATTCAAAATAAGTAGTGATTTCTTGTATTGCTATTATTAAAGTTGAAGTATATTTATTTTACAGTAAATTCAAATAATAACCGACTTAACAACCAACAATATCAAATTGTGTAATGTTTTAACACATAAATTATTAGTGTAGTTTTATATTTAAAAAGATGAACATTTTATACCCCCTTTTTTGCTGAATTGGTTACGCTAAAAATTAATAATATGCCGATATTTGAACAATTAATTTTAAAAATGTAATTTTAACACTTATTACGTGTAAGTATCAACAAAAGCCCACCAAGCGCTCATTAAAAATGGACTTTTATTAATAAAGAAAAATAAATTGATTTTATCTTTAAAAAATTATTTGCTATTAGCTTTGTGCAGCATGTGTTTGATGGCGTGTACCAAAAATATAGCATACACATCTGTCGGGAATGGGTGGGGTAGTAATTCCGTAAACACAGTAAAGTTTAGAAAAAATGCACTTACCACTTATAAAGACTTTCAATTTACAGCGTATTACAATCAAGAAGGCTCTTTGATTTTAGGAAAGCGGCACATTAAATCCTCCAACTGGACTACATTAAAAACCCCTTATAAAGGAAATATAAAAGACGCTCATAATAGTATAAGTATCGCTGTTGATGGTTCGGGGTATTTACATGTAAGTTGGGACCACCATAACACCAAACTTAGATACGCTATAAGTAAAGCGCCTTTGGGATTAGAACTCGGTAAAGAAGTCCTCATGACGGGCTTTCAGGAAGATAAAGTAACTTATCCTGAATTTTATAATCTGCCAAACGGAAATTTAGTTTTTTTCTATAGGTCAGGAGAATCTGGAAGAGGCAATTTGGTTATTAATTCCTATAATATTAGCACTAAAAAGTGGTCGCAATTACAAAGCAATCTTATTGACGGTGAAGATAAACGAAGCGCTTATTGGCAAGTATGTATAGATGCCTATGGCGTTATCCATATATCTTGGGTTTGGAGAGAAACGTGGGGTGTAGAAACCAATCATGATTTATGCTATGCGCGCTCTAAAGATGGCGGTAAAACTTGGGAAAAATCTACGGGGGAAGTCTATAAATTACCAATCACGCTAGCCACAGCTGAAATGGCTTGGAAAATCCCTCAAAACAGCAATCTCATCAACCAAACAGCAATGAGCACCGATAGCAATGGTAATCCATATATCGTTACCTACTTCAACGAAGCAACGATTCCGCAATACCAAATGGTTTATTTAAAAAATAATAACTGGAAGAAGGTAAGTACGGGTTTTAGAAAAATGCCCTTTTCATTAGGTGGTGGCGGTACCAAAAAGATCCCTATCGCACGTCCGGATATTTTAATTGAGGATACTAAAAAGCAAACATTGATTTCTATACTTTTTAGAGATGAAGAAAGAGGCAATAAAGTGTCTTTGGCTTATTCTTTTTTAAATGAAGAATTACCATGGAAGGTAGTTGATTTAAATGAGCAGGGCGTAGGGCAATGGGAACCAAATTACGATATCGCCCTATGGAAAGACAAAAAAGAACTCCATATTTTTTTACAAAACGTCATTCAAATAGATGGAGAAGGTGTGGCTGAAAAGAAAGCTTCAGAAATAAAGATTTTAACGGTGAAAAACCTCAAAAGATTCATTGATTATTAGCCATAATAAAATTTAATACCAATCATAAGCCAATAGAAAAACTATGAAATCGTTATAATTCAGAAACATAAATGCCAATGAAGATTAAAGCGATACCATACGACCTTTAAAAAATAATTACATATGAATTTAAAAATGCTACTTTTCTCAAACGCCATACTAGCAACACTACTTTTTACTAGCTGTGGTAGTGCTGTAAGAGAAAAAACAATGAACCAATCAAAGAAAGAAGTCATATCAATAATTCATAAAGTCAATACATATTGGCAGGAAAACCATCCAGATCTTGGCAATGCTTTTTGGCATGTTGCGGCATACCATACAGGAAATATGGAGGCTTATAAAGTAACTAAGAACATAGACTATCTTAATTATTCGTTAACTTGGGCAGCTAAAAATGAATGGATGGGTGCCAAGTCCCAAAATAAATCCGAATGGAAATATGATTATGGTGAAACAGAAAAGCATGTACTCTTTGGAGATTGGCAAATTTGTTTTCAAACGTATATTGACCTTTATAATATCACGGGAAAAAATGATCCTTCTAAAATTGCTCGTGCACGGGAGGTTATGGCATATGAAATGAGTACCCCACAAACCGATTATTGGTGGTGGGCAGATGGTTTGTATATGGTGATGCCCGTTATGACCAAGATGTATAACGTTACAGGTAATGAACTTTACTTGGAAAAATTAAATGAGTATTTATCTTATGCCGATAGTATTATGTATGATGAAGACGCAAAACTCTATTATCGTGATGCTAAATATGTATATCCAAAACATAAAAGCGCCCATGGTAAAAAAGATTTTTGGGCACGTGGCGATGGTTGGGTTTTTGCAGGATATGCTAAAATAATTCAAGACATGCCAAATACTGCTAAATATAAACAAGACTATATCAACCGATTTAAGGATATGGCAAAAGCCTTAGCTAAAGCACAACAACAGGAAGGTTACTGGACACGTAGTATTTTAGACACAGAACACGCGCCTGGACCAGAAACTAGCGGTACAGCCTTTTTTACGTATGGGTTTTTATGGGGCATAAATCAGGGCATTTTAGATAAAGAAACTTATTTGCCAGTGGTCAAAAAAGCATGGGATTATTTAAAAAATACAGCTTTACAGGAAAATGGCGCCGTAGGTTATGTACAACCCATTGGTGAAAAAGCGATACCCGGTCAGGTAGTGGATATTAATTCCACAGCCGATTTTGGTGTGGGAGCTTTTTTATTGGCAGCCTCAGAAATGTATCGGTTTTTAGATTGAGGGCATGTTATAGCCAAGTAGTCAGTAGCTAGTAGTCAGTAGTCAATAGTTAGTTGTTAATAACCGAATTAAACAATAATCAATAATAATAGTCAATAGTCAATAATTTACGTGTAACAAACCAAATCAACGAATCAACGAATAAACAATATATCCAATAAGAACTCCCAATGTCAGACTAAGCTTGTCGAAGTCCCAATTTTAAAAAAATAGTTCATTAATTAAATTCAACTAAATTATAAATGAGAAAATTAATTTTAACACCGCTGTTTTTAATACTTGTATCTTTAAGTTTTGCACAAAGCAAAGCCAACGAATGGGAAAACCCAACGGTTGTAGATCGCAATAAAGAAACCGGAAGAGCGTCTTTTGTTTTATATGAAGAAGAAACATCGGCGCTTACAGACCTCCCAGAAAACTCTAAATTCTATCAAAGTTTAAATGGAGAATGGAAATTTACTTTGGTAAAGCAACCTGCAAACAGACCACTGGATTTTTATGATGTCAACCTAGATGATTCTAATTGGAGCGCTATTAACGTGCCTTCTAATTGGGAATTACAAGGTTTTGATATCCCTATTTATACCAACATTGTGTATCCGTTTCCTAGAAACCCTCCCTATATAGATGGGAGCTATAACCCTGTTGGCAGTTATAGAAAGCAGTTCACCATATCTGATGATTGGGATGACAAAGAAATTGTTTTGAATTTTGGGTCTATTTCAGGATACGCTAGAATATTTGTAAATGGAAATGAAGTTGGAATGACGAAAGCTTCAAAAACTGCTGCGGAATTTAATATTACCAAGTTCATAAAAAAAGGACAAAACCTACTTGCAGTTCAGGTATTTCGCTGGCATGATGGTAGTTATTTAGAAGACCAGGATTTTTGGCGCTTAAGTGGTATTGAACGTGATGTGTATTTACAAGCCATGCCGAAAACGACTATTTGGGATTACTCTGTTGAAGCCAATTTAGATGATGCTTATAAAGATGGCATCTTCAAAGTAGTTGTAGATTTAAGAAAGTTTGAAGCCAAACCTTCAAAAAACCAATCGATTTCCCTAAGTCTTTTAGATTCATATGGTAAAGTTGTATATTCCGAAGAAAGGAAAATAAACCCTTCAACCCATACCATTAATTTTTCAACAACACTAAAGGATGTTTTAAAATGGAGTGCAGAAACACCCAATTTATACCGATATGTATTAAAATTATCTGATAAAAAAACATCTCAGGTTATTTCGAAAAAGATAGGTTTTAGAAAGGTAGAAATTAAAGATTCCCAATTGATGGTTAATGGGCAACCTTTAATGGTAAACGGTGTAAATCTGCACGAACACCATGGTATAAAAGGGCATGCCCCAGATAGGGAAACCATGTTGGAAGATATTAAATTGATGAAGCAAAATAACATCAATGCCATAAGAATGAGCCATTACCCTCACGATCCGTATTTGTACACCTTGTGTGATGAATATGGCATGTACGTAGTCGATGAAGCCAATATTGAAACACATGGCATGGGTGTAGAAAAGCAGGAAAGTTTAGATAAAACGAAACACCCTGCCTATTTACCAGAGTGGGCACCAGCGCATTTAGATAGAATAAAAAGGATGTTGGAACAGAACAAAAACCATACGTCAATCATTCTTTGGTCTATGGGTAACGAATGTGCCAACGGACCTGTTTTTTATGATGCTTATAAATGGCTGAAAGCGCGCGATAACACACGTTTTGTAACGTTTGAACAAGCCCATGAGGACATGAATACAGACATTGTTGCACCCATGTATCCAAGCATTGATAAAATGAAAAACTATGCCAATGGTAACGACCCACGTCCGTTTATTATGTGTGAGTACTCGCATGCCATGGGAAACAGTAATGGTAATTTTCAGGAATATTTTGATATTATAAGCACCAACAAAAAAATGCAAGGCGGTTTTATTTGGGATTGGGTAGACCAAGGCTTGAAAACCGAAACTGCAGATGGTCGTATGTTTTGGGCTTATGGAGGCGATTTAGGTGGCGAAAACTTGCAACACGATCAAAATTTTTGTGCTAACGGATTGGTAACTGCAGATAGAATGCCGCATCCGGGACTTTTTGAAGTAAAAAAAGTATATCAAGACATTCAATTTGAGCTGAAAGAAAATAATAGGCTCGTAGTTTCAAACCGTTTTAATTTCAGCAATTTAAATCAGTGTAATTTCAAATGGATTTTAAAGGCCAATGGTAAAGTTGTTGAAGAAAAAACATTTCAAGTTTCAGCAAAACCAAATGAAAGTAAAGAAATTGCTTTAGAACTTCCTGTTTTGGAAAGTAATAAAGAATATTATATGGAAGTCTATGCATTCACAAAAAATGCAACAAAAAGCATTCCTGAAAATCATGAAGTAGCTCGCGAGCAATTTTCATTAGGAACTACAACTTATTTTGATTCAGAACAAGCAAATGAGGGTGATATCGTATTCAAAATTGAAGACAAGGTACTTTCATTTTCTAACAACCTTGTTAATGGAGAATTTGATTTAGCTACAGGCAAATTAAAAAAGTATGCATCCGTTAAAAAGGGTTCTAAAACGATCTTAAACTTTCCAGAGCCTTATTTTTGGCGAGCGCCAACCGATAACGATTATGGTAATAAAATGCCGGAACGTTTAGGCACGTGGAAGAATGCCCATAAAAATATAAAGCTTGAAAATGTAACCGTTGGCAAGAAAACAAAGGAAGGCGTTCCAATTAAGGCAGAGTTTCGTATTTCAGAATTACAGGTTCCTTATACCGTAGATTATGTAATTAAAAACAATGGCGCTATACAGGTGACTGCCCATATCGATATGGGTGCTAAGGAATTGCCCGAATTACCACGCTTTGGTATGCGAATGGTTGTGGATGGCCGTTTTGATAATTTAACCTACTACGGTCGTGGTCCATGGGAAAATTATTCCGATAGAAATACAGCCGCTTTTTTAGGAATATATAACGATGAGGTCGCTAATCAATTTACTTGGACATACATTAGGCCACAAGAAGCTGGTTATAAAACCGATGTACGGTGGCTGACCTTAACAGATAAAAATAGCGATGGTTTGGAAATTAATGGGGAGCAGCCATTAGGTTTTAGTGCCTTAAATATGGCTACTGAAACCTTAGATGGGGGAGACACTAAATCGCAAACACATCCCACGGATATCATTGTGGAAAAGGATAAAATATACCTACACATAGATTTAAAACAAAGAGGCGTAGGTGGCGATAACAGCTGGGGTGCTTATCCACATAAACAGTATCGTTTGCATGACAAAACGTATACCTATTCATACCAGATTAAATTTGTAGAATAAATTAAAATGATAAGAAAACTTAATTTAATTTCAGTGACATTTTTAATGTGCCTATGGTCATTTGCACAAAGTGAAGATGTTTCTATTGAAACAAATAATACAAGTAATAAGACTTTTGAAATAGTAAATCCAGATTATCGGTTGAGCCCTTATACAGGCATGACAAAACAACACTGGAAAGATGCGGCACTTTATCTTCTTGAGGGTGCTTTTGGGTATGTAAATAGTTTGGACGACCCTATGAAATTCCCTAAACAATCCGGAAAAAGTTATCCGCATGATGAAAGGCGTGTTCCTACCGAAAAACTGGAAGGTTTATGTAGAACGCTGTTTGTGGCAGCACCGCTTTTAAAGGAAAACCCTAATTTAACAATAAACAAAATAAAAGTTGCCGATTATTACAGATATCAAATAGGAAAACTAATCGACCCAAAAAGCGAGTCCTATATTGTTCCTAGGTCTAAAAATGGCGGACCAAGTCAGAATTTGGTAGAGTTTGGGGCATTGGCGGTGTCACTGCTAATTAATCCAGAAGTCTTATGGGAACCGTTGCCACAGCATCAAAAAGATGAATTAGCCAAAGCCATGTTGAGCTATGGCGATGGCCCTACGGTAGATTCAAACTGGAAGTTCTTCAATATTTTTGTATTAAGTTTTTTTAAGGATCAAGGGTATGCTGTCAATGAAAAGTTGCTGGTAGAATATTTAGAAAAATCCTTAACCCATTATCGCGGTCAAGGCTGGTATAACGATAGTCCAGCTTATGATTATTATAGCATGTGGGCATTTCAAATGTATGGTGCGATATGGTCTGAGTATATTGGGAATAAATACTATCCTGAGATCGCTTCCAAATTCAAGGAAAATTTCAACGATTTAAAAGATAATTATCCCTATATGTTTAGCGAAAATGGGGAAATGATCATGTATGGACGAAGCATTAGTTATAGAATAGGAGCCATTATACCATTTCCATTAATGGGATTGGAAAACGATTCAAATATAAATTATGGGTGGATGCGCAGAATTTCATCAGGTGTGATAAAACAATTTTTCACACATCCCGATTTTATGAAAGATAATGTGCCCACACTTGGTTTTTATGGTGCTTTTGAGCCAGCTGTTCAAAATTATAGTTGCAGGGGAAGCGTATATTGGATGGGTAAAGCTTTTTTAGGATTGCTTATTCCAGATGATAACCCTTTCTGGACAGCCACAGAAAACAATGGTGCTTGGAAAACCGAGTTTCAAAAGGTTAAAGTTTATAGTAAATACCAAGGAGCTTCCGAAATATTAATTACCGATTACCCAAATATTGGTGCTTCTGAAATACGTGCTTGGTGTCATGAAAAAGTAAAAGACGATTGGCAAGGGTTCAGAGCTACAGAAAATTATAATAGACTCTCATATAACAGTGCGTTTCCTTGGCAAGCCGATGGCGAAAACGGTGAAGTGGCCATGAATTATGTGGTTAAAAACAAAGAAAATAAATGGGAGGCCTTTAGATTGTTCACTTTTAAAAAGTTTGAAAACGGTATCTATTACAGAGATGTCGTTTTGGAAACCGATGAAAGTATCAAATTTAGTTTGGCAGATATTCCTTTAGCGAATGGCATTTTAAGAGTTGATAAAAACAATAGCAATCATCCTATAGAGATGCGATTAGGACATTATGCGTTGCCTAAATTGAATAAGGAAATTGTTGTCACCAAAAGAAATGTAAAAGGATACGAGGTTACAATTATTGATAATGGTGCATACCAATTAGCCTTGGTACCCTTATTAGGATGGGATAAAACAGACGTTGTAAAAACAAAAGGATTGCATCCAGAAAGCGAGGAAAGCGCAGTGATTAATATCACTAGCAATGAAATTCTAAACGGGAAAAATTCACCTGTTTATGTAAGTTTAATGCTTTGGAAAAGGTCAGGAGAAACATGGACTAAAAATGAATTGTTACCAGTCAAAAAAATGACAAGCGCAAATGATGGCACTATTACTATAAAGATAAAAGGGGAGTTAGAAAAAAAGATCCAACTTTAAATTGATGAATTGTGAAAAGGTCAAGGTGTCGTCATTAAAAAAACATTTTTCTAACAATCTAACCAAGAACCAACACCCAAAACCTAATATCAAAAAAAACATGAAATTACTAAGAATCTTTACTGTACTTATAATGGTTATTGTACATCCATTCCAAAGCCATTCGCAAACATTCGAATTTGACAACCCCATTGCAGAACAGCGTGCAGATCCTTGGGTACATAAAACGGACGATGGTATATATTATTTAATAGCCACAGTTCCAGAATATGACCGCATCGTTATACGAAAAGCCAGTAGTATAAACGGTTTGAAAGAAGCTAAAGAAAAAGAAGTTTGGCATAAACACGAAACAGGTATTATGGGGCATCACATTTGGGCACCAGAACTACACAAAATAGATGGGGTTTGGTATATTTATTTTGCTGCAGGAGAAGCTGAAAACATATGGAACATAAGAATGTGGGTACTATCCAATCCATCTGAAGACCCCATGCAGGGTGAATGGACAGAAGAAGGACAAATAAAAACCCAAAGAGAGTCTTTTTCATTAGATGCGACAACATTTGTGCATAAAGAAAAGAGATACCTTATATGGGCACAAAATGTAAAGGGAGGAAGTCATGGTACAGCCTTAGTACTATCTGAAATGAAGAACCCAACGACTCTAACGGGGCCAGAAGTGATTTTGACAGAACCAGAATTTAGCTGGGAGAAAATGAAATATAATGTCAATGAAGGACCTGCAGTGATTAAAAAAAACGAGAAAATATTTGTAACCTATTCAGCCAGTGCTACCAATCATAATTACTGTATGGGGTTGTTATGGATTGATGCAGATGCGGATTTGTTGGATGCTTCCAATTGGCATAAATCTCCAGGACCTGTTTTTTATACAAATGAAGACTTAAAAAGATATGGCCCTGGCCATAATTCCTTCACCACATCTGAAGATGGAAAAACTACCGTAATGATTTACCATGCACGCGACTATAAGGAAATACAAGGACATGAGTTATCCGATAAAAATCGTGCGACCCGAGCCCGTATTGTAGAGTGGACAGAAAATGGGTATCCAGATTTTATGCAAAATACAACTGATTAATGTTGTTTTGTCTATTACTTTGAATTTAGATAATATTGATTGCTATGTATTAATTTAAACAGTCTAGATAAGAGCAAAGACAAGGATGTCGCTAGGGATTTGTAGCGTGTTTGAGTCACGAATAAATCTGTTTTCCAATTAAATTTTGAAATGAGCCGATTAATTTTGCTAATCGGCTCATTATTTTATGTATTTTTGAGCCAATTATAGAATATAATCGGCTCATGAGATATAATTGGCAACAAAAAGATTGGACAAAATTCAGCTATGACATAAGTCAGTTTGAAGAAAAACTCTATGCTTTTGCTGTAAAGTCAGGTCATATCAGTGGCATTTTAAAGGCCATGTCTAAGGAAGACCGCATTCAAGCCATGATACATATTATGGTTGCCGAGGCTATTAAAACATCAGAGATTGAAGGCGAGTATTTAAGTAGAATAGATGTCCTTTCCTCTATCCGTAATAATTTGGGGCTTCATGTTAACCAGGCTTCAGTCAAAGATAAAAGTGCTGAGGGCATGGCGGCTCTTATAACCGATGTGCAAAACAGCTACGCGGAAGTTCTAACCAAGGAAAAGCTTTTTGATTGGCATAAAATGATATTTCCCGTTGATTCAAATATAAATGTAGGGACTTGGCGTACCCATAGTGAACCTATGCAGGTGGTATCCGGTAGGGTAGATAAACCAACGGTTCATTTTGAAGCCCCTCCATCCAAGCAAATACCTTTGGAAATGGACAATTTCATTCAATGGTTTAATAATACAGCTCCTAAAGGAATGCATGAGATTAAGCATGCGCCGATACGTTCGGCAATCTCGCACCTTTATTTTGAAACGATTCATCCTTTTGAAGATGGCAATGGACGCATTGGTCGTGCCATTGCAGAAAAGGTATTGTCGCAAACTGTTGGCTATCCTTTATTATTAAGTCTTTCAACAACAATAGAAGCGAACAAAAAGGCGTATTATAACGCTTTGAAAATAGGACAAAGTAGTAATGAAATCACGGATTGGCTCATTTATTTTATAGATGTCATTTTAATGGCACAGGATGAATCCGAAGCCCTGATTGATTTTACTTTGAAAAAAGCAAAATTGTTTGACCGCTACCAAGGACAGTTAAATGACCGACAAATAAAAGCTATCAAACGCATGTTAGATGAAGGACCTAAAGGATTTGAGGGGGGCATGACTGCTAAAAAGTACATGCGGATTAACCAAACCTCTAAACCGACTGCCACAAGGGATTTACAAAAGCTTGTTGAATTAAACATGTTTAAAGTTGAAGGTGATGGACGTAGCACTTCTTACCAGATTAATTTCTTAGATTAATCTAAAGAATTTCTTGGGGATTGGTTCTCCGCACGTTACGGCATGAGTAAGAAAAGGAAAAGAGCAAGCTATTTTTAGGAATAAAAAAAGAGCTTCAATCTCTTGAAGCCCTTGTTATCACTTGTAGCGAGAGGGGGGCACGATCCCCCGACCTCCGGGTTATGAATCCGACGCTCTAACCAACTGAGCTACCTCGCCTAATTTGAGGCTGCAAATATAAAAACAATATTGTTGTCTGCAAACATTACTTGAGTAAATTATTATTAAAAATTATTACGGTACTTATTAATTAATGTATATATTGGGAACTTAAAATTTTTACAGTACTTATGGACGAAAAAATTAAATTTGAAATTGAATTTACGATACAGGCTTCACCTCAATTAATTTATCAATATATATCGACACCCTCTGGTTTATCGGAGTGGTTTTCAGATAATGTGAATTCTAGAGGCGAGTTGTTTACTTTTATTTGGGATGATAGCGAAGAAAAAGCAAAATTGATAAGTAAAAAAACAGGCGAACGCATTAAATTTAAGTGGTTGAATGATGAAGACGATCAAATCTCTTATTTTGAGATTAAAATTCAGGTAGATGAGATTACGAAAGATGTCTCGCTAATAGTTACGGATTTTGCAGAAGAAGACGAAGTTGAAGAATCTAAAATGCTTTGGGAAAATCAAATTTCCAGTTTAAAGCAAGTATTAGGGTCAGCTTAATTCCAAAACAATATATTTAAATTATATTTGTCCCGAATTTATTTCGGGACTTTTTTTATGACGAATTTTAACGGAACTTTTTTAGAACAAGAGCAATTATTATCAATCAATAATAGGGGGTATGCCTACGGCGATGTGCTTTTTGAAACCATAAAAGCGTCACATGGAAAATTATTTTTTTGGGAAGATCACTATTTTAGGCTCATGGCGTCTATGCGAATTATGCGTATGGAGATTCCTATGAATTTCACCATGGAATTTCTTGAAGAACAAATTATAAACACACTAAAAGCAACGAATTTAGACACCGTTTCGGCAAGGGTTAAATTGTTGGTTCATAGAAATGAAGGTGGTTTGTATTTACCAAATACCAACGCTATTAGTTTTATAATCACTGTAAAGCAAATTGAGGCTGATTTTTATACATTTCAAGATGGTTTTTATGAAGTAGATTTGTTTAAAGACCACTACGTGTCACCTAGTCTATTGTCAACCTTAAAAACAAACAATAAAGCCCTTAACGTCGTTGGAAGTATTTATGCGAAAGAAAATAAACTGAATAATTGTTTTATTTTAAACACCAACAAACATGTTATTGAAGCATTAAATGGTAATGTTTTTGTTGTAAAGGGAAATACTATTAAAACGCCACCTATTAGCGATGGTTGTTTAAAAGGCGTGATGCGTAAACAGATCATTGAGGTTTTAAAAACCTTGTCAGAATATGAATTGGTTGAAGAATCGGTATCTCCTTTTGAGCTTCAAAAAGCCGATGAAATTTTTATAACGAATGTTATTGTAGGTATTCAGCCCGTAACAAAGTACCGTAAGAAGTTATTTAATGCAGAAGTATCAAAAACAATTCTACAGAAATTAAATATAAAATTACGTTTAAGTTAATTATAGTTTGGGTTGTCGGGTGCGTTACTCCATATACTGTACTCATCTCCAAACTCTAACATTTTTTCTTTCCAAAACGTTTCGTAATTTTTTTCAATGATACTGTTTTTATAAACATTCTCGGTAACTACCCACGAATTCGATTTTAATTCATTTTCCAGTTGATTGGCATCCCATCCGGAATACCCTAAAAAGAATTTAATATCGTTTTCATTTATAATTTGTTTCGCAATAAGTTCTGCCACCATATTAAAATCGCCTCCCCAATAAATATCTAAAGAAATTTCAATACTGTCAGGAATTAAGTGGGGAACTTTATGAATGAAATATAAATTATCTTGTTCTACGGGACCGCCGTTGTAAACCTTGAAAGTGGCTTCCACTTCAGGAACCAAATCGTTAATGGTATAATCTAAGGGCTTGTTTAAAATAAAACCTATAGATCCTTCAGAAGAATGGTCTGCTAATAAAATAATGGACCGGCTAAAAGAAATATCGCCAAAAATGGTAGGTTCGGCGATTAACAAATTACCTTTTTTTGGTGTTATTGTTACCATACTACATAGGAATTAGTAACTAAATCTAACATTTATTTATTAAAAAAGCAACTGTTTTAATGAAATAAATAAAAAATGCCTCCAAATTTTGGAGGCATTTTTTTATAAAAGACGTAAATAATTAGTTTACAGCGTTTGATAAATCTGCTCCAGCTTTAAACTTTACAACTTTTTTAGCTTTAATTTTGATAGTAGCTCCAGTTTGTGGGTTTCTACCTTCTCTTGCAGCTCTTTTAGAAACTGACCAAGATCCAAATCCTACTAAAGAAACACGGTTGCCTTTTTGTAAAGCACCTTCAATTTCAATAAGTGCGCATTCTAATGCTTTTTTTGCAGCAGCTTTAGTAATTCCGGCATGTTCTGCCATTGCATCGATTAAATCTGTTTTGTTCATAATGTAATATTTAATTATTAATAAATTGGTTAAACATTTTGTTAAATACTATTACAAATTTATACGGATTATGCAACCACGCAAGTAATAGCAAGGGAAATACGTAGTATTGTTGATAAATTAGTGCTTTTGTTAATAAAGAACCCGTGTTTTATCGATGAAATTAGATTATATCAATGATAATAAGGGTTAGCGCATTTTTGCATTGGTTTCAAAAGCATAACCATTTAAAAGTGATTTTGTGTCCATAGTACGTTTACCAGGGAGTTTAATTTCCTTAATAATGATGTAACCTTTTGATACGGCAACCTTTAATTCTTTTTTTGTTGAAATAATGGTTCCAATACTATAGTTATGTGATGTGGATTCTTTATCTGCTGCATAAATTTTTATGTCTAATGTATCATTTCCATTAATTAAGATACACCACGCAGCAGGGTAAGGACTTAACCCCCGAATTAAATTGTAAATGTTTTCCAATGAATCGTTCCAATCAATTTTACAATTATCCCTATCCAGTTTATACGCGGTTTTAATATCAGACGATTCTGTTTGTGGAACGGTTTTAACCAAATTTTGCTGTATTAATTCCACGGTTTTTAAAACCAATTCGCTACCAATATGCATTAACTTATCGTGTAAACTACCTGCATTTTCTTCTGGGTTTATAGCAATAGAGTCTTGAAGAATCATATCGCCAGTATCAATTTTTTCATCAATAAAAAAGGTTGAAACGCCTGTTTTTGTTTCACCATTAATAATAGCCCAATTAATGGGTGCGGCACCCCGGTAGTTTGGTAATAATGAAGCGTGCAAATTAAAAGTACCATATTCAGGCATTTGCCAGACAACTTTTGGTAACATTCTAAATGCTACTACAATTTGTAGGTTGGCATGGAGTTGCTTTAGCTCATTTAAAAAATCGTCATTTTTTAAATTGGTTGGTTGCAAAACGTTTAGGTTTTGAGATACAGCGTATTGTTTTACGGCACTTTCGTTTAGTTTCTGCCCGCGTCCCGCTGGTTTATCGGGTGCTGTAATAACACCTACAATGTTATAATTATTCTTGACTAAAGTTTTTAATGTGGCTACTGCAAAATCTGGCGTGCCCATAAATACAATTCTTAAATCCCTCATAAATGGCTTAATTTATATGTGTTTGTTGGTGTTATTGATATGATATCGTGCTCTAAAAGTAATTTTAAAACGTTTTTTAATTCGGTTTCAGTACAATTTAAGGCAGCAATCATGTTTCTTGACGAATGGTCGCCGGTTTCCAACAATTCTATAATACGTTTTTTAATGAAATTGGCGTCTTGTGGCTTTACCGTTTTTTTAGTACTTGTACAAACCGAGCATATACCACACGGTTTAGCATCTTTCTCACCAAAGTAAGCAAGTAATTGTATGCTTTTACATACTGAATCATTTTCAACATAAGCAAGCATAGACTTAACTTGTTGCTGTTTTAATTCATTTTGTTGTTCGATGATGGATGCGATCCGATTGATGGTTTTGTCATCTTCACGCGGTTCAATAAAAGTAACTTGTGCATCGGTCTTTGCTAAATGTAAATTTATGACTTCATCACTTTCTAACTTTTGAAGAACCTGGGTTACCACGTTTTCTGTTGTTGAAGCTTTTTCAGCAATTTTAGATAAATCAATTTTGCTGTCATGGTCAAAAATACCACCATACATGCGAAGCATTGATTTTACTATTAAATTGAAATTAGTATGATTTTCTAAATAACTAAAAAGTGTAGCGCTTGATATGATAAATTGCACCGAAACCTTATTTTTAAATTGTTTTGATAAGGTGATAACACTATTTCGATCTAATAAAAGTAACGCATTATATGCCAAAACGGTACTAAAATTATAGGTTCTACAAAAGGAATTAAAATCGAAATCAAAAGTTTCGTATTCACCTTCACCGTAGGATATTTGAAAATAGCTACACAGTTTCCTATAAACTTGTTTCACAAAATCAACCGTTGGCAGTACATTTAAAAACTGATTTTTAACCAAAACTTCGTCGCTATTGTTCTTCAAAATAACAGCAAAAGCCTTGTCGCCATTACGTCCCACACGTCCTGCTTCCTGAAAATAACTTTCAATGCTTTCGGGTAAGTTTAAGTGGATTACCGTTTTAACGTCGGGTTTGTCTATTCCCATTCCAAAGGCGTTGGTGGCAACCATAACCTGTTTTTTATTTTGTACCCAGAGTGCCATGTTCGTGTCTTTTTCAGCATTTGTTAAACCACCATGGTAATGGGTAGCTGATATGTTTTTTGAATTTAAAAATGTACTAACATCTAAAGTTAATTTTCTGTTACGAACGTAAATAATGGAGGATTCTTTATATTTTTTTAAAATGGTCTCTATGCGATAATACTTGTCGTTTTCATGATACACCATATAGCCCAAATTGGGTCTGGAAAACGATTGTTTAAATATTTTGGGCTGAATAAAATCGAGTTTTTTTATAATATCATTGACTACTTCGGGAGTTGCCGATGCTGTTAAAGCCACCACATTGACCGAAGGTTGTAATTGGCGCAATAGTGCGATGTTTTTATATGCCGGTCTAAAATCGCTGCCCCATTGCGAAATACAATGCGCTTCATCTACGGCAATTAAATTTACGTTCATTTGCCTGATGCGTTCTTTCACAATTTCTTGTTGTAAACGTTCGGGCGATAGATATAAAAACTTATAATTGCCATAAATACAATTATCTAAAAGTGTATCTAGCTGACTGTAAGTAATGCCACTTGTAAGCGCCATGGCTTTTATGCCTTTATCATTAAGTTGCTGTACTTGGTCTTTCATTAAGGCTATTAACGGCGAAATAACCACACAGATACCTGATTTTACTAAAGCAGGAATTTGAAAACATAATGATTTTCCGCCACCGGTTGGTAACAGTACAAATGTATCTTCCCCTTCAATTACGGCATTTACAATAGCTTCTTGTTCGGGACGGAATTCGGTAAAATTCCAATAGCGTTCCAATATGTTTATGGGTTGTTCCATTTATAGCTTTAACACTTTTAAGATGTAATCTGTTCGGTCTGCTATGGTGCCAAAAGGAACATCTATTAAACTGTAATTGAATTGTTGGTAAGTGTTTAGTAAATGATCGTGAATTTCCAAAGCTTGTTCAAAGCTTTCGTAACGTTCATTATCGCTTGTGTAAATAGTTTCCCAAGGCTTTAAAACAAAAACAGTATCATATACTGCATTTTTACAGGCATCTATAAACGACTGGGGATAGGTGTCGCCAATATAATTCATATATGCCAGTACATCTGGAAGGCCTCTGTCAAAGAAAATAATATCTGTTTGTAATGTGTTGGCTTCTTCAAATTGTTGTTGCCTGCCTTTTAAGAGTAGATCGCTGAACAGCAATGGGTTGTTTAAAAACAATTGGTCAATGCCTTCTTTTTGGGCGTCTAAGGTTACCTGACGCGAAATTTCTTCAAGACAGGTGTAACCACGATTGATTAATTCGTTTATTAAAGTCGATTTTCCTGTGCCAGGTCCACCAGTTATTACAATTTTTCTTGTGTTCAAAAGTGAAAATTTAGCTGTAAAATTAAGAATTATCAATTAACAATTAGCAATTAACAATTAACAATTATCAATTATCAATTAGCAATTGTACGTTGACGATTAACCTGTAGGGTACTGAAATAAGTTGACCATTTTAAGGGGTTTTAAACAACTCAGTATTATGGCAAATATAAAAGATTTTTCCAATGAGCCTTCCCAGCGAATAAATCGTTATTTTAGTGAAGCCTTTAAGCGTAAAAAGGTTCGGGAAATAGAGAAGAACATATCCACCGTTCTGGAAGTCAGCAGGGAATACGATGTGTCCACCACTGCAGTATATAAATGGCTGTATAAGTATTCCCGTAATCGCAAGCGAGGAGTAAAACAAGTAGTAGAGCTAATGAGTGATACCCGTAAAATACAGGATTTAAAGGCCAGGATCCGTGAACTGGAACAAATGCTCGGGCAAAAGCAGTTCGAGATTGAGTTCAAGAGCAAGATGATCGATATTGCCGAAGAGATGTACGATATCGACATTAAAAAAAAACTTGGTTCCAAACCGTTACCTGGTTCTGGCTCCATAGGGAAAACCACCGGTGGAAAATGAACCAGATCTATCGTTGGCTTGGCACCACCAAGCAAAATATCCATCAGCGGCTCAATAGGGAACTGAAGAGGTCCGGTGAGGAAGAACAGATAAAGGTGATTCTGCTCCAGATAAGGGAAGACCATCCGGAGATGGGCTGTAAGGCTCTTTATAGAAAGGTAAATCCGCAGACAATGGGCAGGGATAGGTTCTTTGGTTTTTATCGTAATTATGGATTTAGGATAGCTCCAAAAAAATCCTTTAAAAGGACAACAGATAGCAGCGGAGTCATTCGATTCCCCAATCTGGTCACGGGTCGGGAGTTGACAGGTGTAAACCAGGTCTGGGTGAGCGATATAACCTATTATGAAATGAACGGTAAGTTTTACTATCTCACCTTTATTATGGATCGGTACTCCCGAAGGATAATTGGTTATAGCGCAAGTAATACCCTTAGTACGGAAGGCACTACCATACCAGCTTTAAAAATGGCTTTAGCCCGCATAACAGATAACCAAGAGGCAAAGCCCATTATCCATTCCGATGGTGGAGGACAGTATTACAGCAGGAAGTTCATAGAGCTCACAAACGGACGCCTAAGAAATAGTATGTGTAAAAACGTATACGAGAACCCACATGCCGAAAGGATTAACGGGACAATTAAAAACAGCTATTTAAAAGGCTATGGCCCCATAAGTTTTGGTGATCTCACAAAAAAATTAAATAAAGCCGTTTACATGTATAATTATGAAAAAAGCCATAGCTCCATAAGTCATTATACCCCTGTAGCCTTTGAACGAAAATTAAATAAAGAATTAGTAACTTTGAATTAAATTAATCATTAACCAACTCCGTAAAACGGTCAATCCTATTTAGGACTCTACAACCCCAGAACCTTGAACCCAGAACCTTGGACCCAGAACCTGGAACCCAAAACCCAAAACCCAAAACCCAGAACCCAGAACCCAGAACTCCACCCGACGCAGGAGGAGAACACTCAAATTTTAATAGTGTTTATTTTTTATAATGTGTCTACTAAACGTATATTTGCAGTATATAAAAGTATTATGAGTACATCTCCAAATTCGGATGAATTTTACGAAAAATTAAAAGCACAGTTATACGACACGACTAATTGGCCTTCAGAATATTTATATAAGTTTATTGTAAAATCGGATGTAGCTAATATCGCTAAGGTAGAAGCAATATTTGATAATATGGGAGCTGTGATACAAACTACCGAATCAAAAAACGGTAATTACACGAGCATTTCCATAAATATTTTGTTGAGGGATCCAGATGCTGTTATAGAAAAGTATAAAGAAGTTGCAGAAAAAGTCGAAGGCGTAATAAGTCTTTAGTTTTTTTTTGTATTTTGCGCAAGCATAACCACTACATGCAGTTAACACATAACTCTACACAAATTATTTTGACAATAGACGAATTAGAATACAACACAGAGCGTGAGCATTTAATCATACCCGAATACGGACGCCACATGCAGAAAATGATTAATTACGCTAAAACCCGTGAAACCAAGGAAGAGCGTAATAAAGTTGCTAGAGCCATTATTTCGGTAATGGGCAATATGCAACCCCATTTAAGGGATGTTCCTGATTTTCAGCATAAACTTTGGGATCAGCTTTTTATAATGGCTAATTTTGAATTGGATGTTGATTCCGATTACCCAAAACCAACAAAAGAACTTCTTGAGGAACGCCCAGAGCCTTTAAAATATCCACAAAATTTTCCTAAATACCGTTTTTACGGAAACAATATTAAAACCATGATTGATGTTGCTAATACATGGGAAGATGGCGAACTTAAAGAAGCTTTGACCTATACTATAGCCAACCACATGAAAAAGTGTTTTTTAAATTGGAATAAAGACACGGTTGAAGATGATGTGATTTATGGTCATTTATACGAGCTTTCTGGTGGTAGAATAAACTTAAAAAATTCGGAAGAAGACCTATCAGACGCTACTAGTTTAATGCGAACCAAAACGAAGTTTACAAACAATAACAGTAGCAAAAAAGGTGGTCATCATAAAAAAAACACTTCTACTCACAAAAGAAAACGCTTCTAAGAATATATGGGAACATTTAAAATTGAAGGTGGACACCAATTAAAAGGTAGTATACAACCACAAGGTGCAAAAAACGAAGCACTACAAATTTTATGTGCGGTTTTATTAACCCCGGAGTTGGTGACTATTCATAATATCCCAGATATTGTTGATGTTAATAAACTTATTAACTTATTAAGAAAACTAGGTGTTAAAATTGAAAAATTAGCACATGGTACCTATACCTTTCAAGCCGATGAGGTTAATTTAAAGTACTTAGAATCGGATGAATTTAAGATTGATGGTCGAGGTTTACGAGGATCGATCATGATTGTTGGCCCATTATTGGCACGTTTTGGAAGGGGGTACATTCCTAAACCAGGAGGCGATAAAATTGGTCGACGTAGGTTAGATACCCATTTTGAAGGTCTTATTAATTTAGGTGCCAAATTTAGATATAGTAAAGAAGAACAGTTCTATGGTGTTGAAGCTGAAAGACTAAAAGGCACTTATATGCTTTTAGAAGAAGCTTCCGTTACAGGAACTGCCAATATAGTCATGGCTGCGGTGCTAGCCGAAGGTCAAACTACTATTTATAATGCTGCTTGCGAGCCTTATTTGCAACAATTATGTAAAATGCTAAACCGCATGGGCGCGAAAATTAGTGGCGTAGGTTCTAATTTATTAACCATTGAAGGTGTTGATAGTTTAGGTGGTACCGAACATACCATGTTGCCCGATATGATTGAAATTGGTAGCTGGATTGGACTTGCTGCTATGACCAAAAGCGAACTGACTATTACCAATGTATCTTGGAACGATTTAGGTGTTATCCCAGCGGTCTTTAGAAAATTAGGTATTACGGTTGAAAAGCGTGGTGACGATATTCATATTCCAGCACATACCGATGGTTATGAAATACAGAGTTTTATCGATGGTTCTATTTTATCTATTTCTGATGCGCCTTGGCCAGGGTTTACACCCGATTTATTAAGTATTATTTTGGTAGTAGCAACACAAGCCCGAGGTAGTGTGCTTATTCACCAAAAAATGTTTGAAAGCCGTTTGTTTTTTGTGGATAAACTGATTGACATGGGGGCTAAAATTATTTTATGCGACCCACACCGTGCTACCGTTATTGGTCATGATTTTAAATCGACTTTAAAAGCAACAAATATGACATCTCCAGATATTCGTGCGGGTGTATCGTTACTTATTGCAGCTTTATCTGCAAAAGGAACATCTACCATTCAAAATATAGAACAGATAGATAGAGGTTACGAGCGTATTGATGAACGCTTACGTGCCATCGGAGCTAAGATTGAACGTATAGCGTAGGCTTTTTATTTTCTTTGTTTCTTTGAAGTAAATTGGGGTTATCTTATCGTTATATTGAATTCATCTTGACTTTTTTCAATGTTATTTCATACGATACAAGAATCTTTTTTTAGTTGATTAATATCATATTTTATATGTTTTGCAAAGTATAATTTTGAAAATAACGTTTACCGTTAATTTAAAATCATAGCATGGCATTAAAAAAATCAAAAACAGTAAGATTATTTGGAGCTGGTGGTCATTCTCAGATCATAAAGCTAGTTTTACAGGAAAATAATCATAAAGTATCAGATGTTTTTGATGATAAACCAGAAAATTGCCATTCTTTCTTTAAGAGTATCACAGTAGGAGACCGAAGCAAATATGATGCGTTAAGTGATGATGGAGACCCTTTTATTATTGGTATAGGAGATAATTTTCAACGGGCTGAAGTAGCAAGGTTTTTAAAAAGTGATTTTGAGACAGCCATTCATAAATCGGCTATTATTGGCAACAATGTAGTTATAGGTAAGGGAACCGTTGTCTATGCTGGAGCTGTTATAGGACTAAATTCAATAATAGGAAACCATGCGATAATCAACACATCAGCTAATGTGGGTATTGATAACAAGTTAGAAGATTTTGTTCATATTTCTCCAATGGCTGCCTTATGTGAATCGGTCGAAATTGGTGAAGGCTCACATATTGGCGCAGGGGCTATTGTAATGCCAAAAGTAAAAATTGGTAAATGGTGTACCATAGGTGCTGGTACGGTTGTTACAAAGGATATTAAAGACTATTGTGTGGTTGTGGGCAATCCTGAAAGAACTATAAGGTCTAATGAATTTAACTTACTAAACAAAATATAACTAACTTAAAGCAGCTTTATAAACCTGTAAGCAGCGTTCTCTGGCAAATGTATGGTCAACAATAGGAGTGGGATAGTTTGGCTCTTGAAAGTTGGGACACCATTGTTTTATGTACTCTAAGTTTTTATCAAACTTTTCTATTTGTGTGGTTGGGTTAAAAATCCTGAAATATGGCGCAGCATCTACACCACAACCAGCTACCCATTGCCAGTTACCAATATTACTCGCCATGTCGTAATCATGTAGTTTTTTAGCAAAATAGGCTTCACCCCAACGCCAATCAATGAGTAAATGTTTGCATAAAAAACTGCCCGCTAGCATGCGTACACGGTTGTGCATAAACCCTGTTTGGTTAAGTTGGCGCATGCTGGCATCTACCAGTGGATACCCTGTTTTACCTTCACACCACAGCTCAAATTCGGTTTTATTGTTGCGCCATTCAATGCGGTCATACTTTGGTTT
Source organism: Mariniflexile sp. HMF6888 (assembly GCF_044335535.1). Lineage (NCBI taxonomy): Bacteria > Pseudomonadati > Bacteroidota > Flavobacteriia > Flavobacteriales > Flavobacteriaceae > Mariniflexile > Mariniflexile sp. HMF6888. Next base: position 134,531 of record NZ_JBIQVZ010000007.1, read on the forward strand.
AAAACTTTGTGTTGCGGTATGTGGAAAATGCCATAAAATTTGCATAAAGAACTCACGCCATATTAATTCTTGCCAAAAAACCTCGTTGGTTTCTGCAATGGCTTTAGCTACCATTTTTCTGATACTTACGGTACCAAAACGTAGATGCGGACCCAGTTTGGATGTGGCATCTTGAGCAGGAAAGTTTCGCAGAGCTTCATAGTTTTGTATCAACTCAGAATCGACATGATATGGTTGCACTTTTTGATTGGATACTTCAAAGCCCATATCAGATAAATTGACATTAGCTAAATCTGTTATTTGTATAAAGTTTTGAAGTAAATTTTCAGAAGGATAATGTTCGAAAGTTGAAGTTTTAAATGCCTCTTTCCAAGCTTTCATGAATGGCGTATAAATCACATAAGGCAAACCATCACTTTTTGTTACTTCATTTTTCTCAAAAACAACTTGATCTTTATAAGTATGAAAAGCAATATTTTGGTCTTTTAAAAATCGACCAATTTCTGTGTCACGTTTTAAAGCATAAGGTTCGTAATCATGATTGGTGAAAATCGTCTCAATGTTATAATTTTCTATGAGCTGTTTATAAATTTCTAAAGGCTTTCCAAAATACAGAGCCAAATGACTACTATATTTAGTTTGAAGTGTTTTATTTATATTTTGAAGTGTTTGATGAATGAATGTTACTCTAGCGTCGTCTTTTGGAAGTTTCTTTAAAATCTCCGTATCAAAAATAAAAACAGGAAGCACGGGACGGTTTCCGCTTAAAGCTTTAAATAACCCATGGTTATCATCCAGTCGTAAATCACGACGAAACCAGAATATGTTGATGGTTTGTTTCATTAAAAACCGCTATTTGTTTGTGTAAATGCCAAATAATTCTTCTAACTTTTTAGTTCTGTAATTAAAGATTTCTTCCAATTTTGGTTTAACTAAGATAGGGTGTACTAGTTGACCAAGAAATCCAAAAGGTACTTTGTAATCTATAATATCTTCCATTTCCACACCGCCTTCAATTTCCTTTATAAAATGTTTGTGATGCCAAAGTGCATAGGGACCAAAACGTTGCTCGTCTACAAAATAATGTTTGTCTCTAACATGTGTAATTTCAGTGACCCATGTTGTTTTAATCCTTAAAACCGGGGTTACAATATACTGAATGATTTGTCCTGAATACATGGGTTTGTCTGCTCCCGACATAATATGAAAGCCCATGTAATCGGGCGTAATGGTTTTTAGGTTTTCGGGGTTTGATAAAAAATCCCAGGCTTGTTCGATAGAGATTGGTAGATTTTGCTTTTTGTGGAGTGTGTAGATTTTCATAGATGTTTAATTATACACTAAAATATATGCATTTAGTGAAGTCGCGATGCATAACCAAATCAGGTAAGGCAAAATCAGTAAATGTTTGACTTTTAAATCGGTTCTAAAATTGAAAAAGAGTATAGCCACCACAATAGTTAGTGTCGCAATGATTGCCAAACCCAATCCTACCAAATGCTGGTTGAAAAACACATAATTCCAACTCACATTGAATAACCATTGTATCACAAATAAACCGATGACTCGCTGCGTTGGTTGTTTGAGATACAAATAGCTCATAAAATACGAAAAGCACAGCATGATGGTTGTCCAAGCGACACCAAAAACCCAACCTGGTGGCGTCCAAGGAGCTTTGTTTAAGTTAATATACCAATCAGTTTGTGGGCCATTATTCATGAGCCAACGTCCCAATGCCAAGGCACCAAAATTGAGAATTAAAAAAATGAAGAGTGTTTTGGTAAATTTCATTTTGATGATTGAATGCCTTTTGGTTATTTAAAATTTCTAGGTTCTGAATGATAAATGCTTGATGACTTTTTGAAATTTTTTAGCTTCTGTGTTTTTTTAAATACCAAACATAGGCCTATTTTAAATGATTCGTGATTTTTGAACTTAAAGGCGTTGTTGTTGATAGGTAGTAATCTACGTAATAGCCTTTTTCGTCCACTAAGTACTTTTGAAAATTCCATTTCACAGAGGTATCTTGGTTACCATTTAGTGACTTTTGAGTCAACCAAGCATACAACGGATGTTGCTTGCTACCTTTTACATCTACTTTTTCAGTAATTAAAAAAGTAACACCATAATTTTTTTGGCAAAACGATTTGATGGTTTCTGGACTTCCTGGTTCTTGACCACCAAACTGATTACATGGTACGCCAATAATCATTAATTTATCTTTATAGGTGTCATAAAGTTTTTGTAATTCTTCATATTGCCCAGTAAAACCGCATTCGGAAGCGACATTGACAAACAGTATTTTTTTGCCTTTATAATTTGATAATTGAATAGCTTGCCCGTCAATATCATTGATATCAATATCATATAAGGGTTTGGTTGGCGCCATTTGTGCCGACGATTTAGTGAAAAATGATAGAATGAAACACATAGCTAAGGTTTTTAAAAGAGTCATAATTGAAAATGTTTAGATTTTAAAGATACTAATATCACAGCCATTTGTATTGATGGATTTTCTAAAAAGTTGTAAAAACGATGCATGAATCAATTTTATTTAATTGATATACAGAATCATAAGTTTTTAAAGTTGTTTATTGCTATATCTTTAGATTTTAAATCGAACATTAAATGATACAAACCAAAAAAAGTTCGATTCATGTAAACATTCTCTTTTCACTATGATTTTAATTGTTTGTCAAAAATACAAAATGTTTAATAAATATTATTAAAAGTTAAACAAAATTACTGGAAATAAGGAGATTATTAATATTGGTATTAAAAGGATATATATATTTAATTTAAGCTTTTGTTAACATTTTGGGAAATAGTATTGATTAATTTTATGAAAACTATTAAAACCTAAAATAATATAGAAGATGAAAAAATTACTATTAATTTTATTAGCAATAACAGCTGCTTTTTCTGTTAATGCCCAAATTACAACCCCACAACCAAGTCCGTTTAGTAAACTGGAGCAAAAGGTAGGATTAACCGATATTACTTTAGAATACTCAAGACCATCTATGAGAGATCGGGTTATTTTTGGAGATTTAGTGCCTTACGGAACGCTTTGGCGTTTGGGCGCCAATGCTAATACGAAGATTACTTTTAGTACTGATGTGACCATTGGGGAGAATAAGGTAAAGGCAGGGACTTATGCTATTTTTGCTACTCCAAAAGAAACGTCTTGGAACGTGGTGTTTTATGATGATGCATCAAATTGGGGCACCCCACAAAAATGGGACGACTCTAAAGTTGTTGCTATGGTAAATGCCGAAATTTATCCGATGCCTGTTAAAATTGAAACGTTTACCATGACTTTTGATGATTTAACCAATAGTTCTGCTGTTTTAGGTATGCTTTGGGAAAGTGTTTATGTAGGTGTGAAAATTGAAGTGCCAACAGATGAAATGGTTTTGACCAGTATTAATGAAGCGATGAATGGTACACCAACTGCTAATGATTATTATGCTGCTGCCGTTTATTATTTACAAGAAGGAAAAGATATTAAACAAGCAAAAACATGGATTGATAAGGCTATCGAAATGGCAGGAGATAAAGCTCAGTTTTGGCAGTTAAGACAACAGTCGTTAATTTATGCGAAATCGGGTGATAAAAGTGGAGCCATTGCCGCTGCCAAGAAATCGTTGGCTGCTGCTGAAGCTGCAGGAAATGCCGATTATGTTAAAATGAATAAAGACTCGCTTAAAGAGTGGGGAGCTATGTAGTTTAGAAGGTTAGAACGCTTCGCTTTTAGAGATTTAGACTTTTAGAGAGGCTCATTTAAGCCAAAAAACCTAATAAGATGTTTAATCTTGTTAGGTTTTTTGGTTTTTCAAATCTTTTATTAAACCTAAAGCAAAATACCCAATTACTATAATGGCTAATAAAATACAAATCCACATGAAGGTATTGGTTTGCCAAAATGATTTATTGTTTATTGAAGATTCATTTTCAGTATTTATTTTACGGAAATTAGTAATAATTGCTTGAGGTAATCCTGAACTAAAATTGGATTTAAAATTAATCAAATCATATACTGGTTTATGCAATGTGGTGTCAATAATAGCTTCATAAGTTTCATTATGTTGCAAATTGCAAATGACATAAAGCGGTTTTTGATAAAATTTAATCTGTTTGATATTTAGTGGTGGATTATCATTGTTTTCAATCTCAATTATAATTTCTTTTTCAAAAACATAAGGTAATTCAAAGATATTTTGAGTACCGGAATGCAGTTCAAAATTAAATACATGATCCTGGTAGTTCTCTGTTCTTTTTTTGATGGTTTGGGTTTTATTTACCAGAATTTTTGCTTTGCGTAAAAAAACATCATTTTCAATATTAAAAGCCATGCTTTCAATATGTTGTGGGGTATGGAAAGTAACAGTTAATTGTGTGGTCTTATTCTCTTTATCGGTACTGTTTTTTATTTTGAAATCGGTAATTTCTATTTGAGGCGCTGTGGCATACAAATGATTATAAAGACCAATATCTAAAATTTGAAGTGGTAGTGATTCTTTATTGCTAAATTCAAATTTTAAGAAAGCATAATCATTTAAAGGAAATGGAAAGGTTTGTTCAACTGTTGTTTTTTCTGCTTCATTCAAGCCATAAAATAATTGATTTGTAGATAACCCATACCATTCCTTTTTATCATTGCTGCCACTTATGCTATAGTTTTTTTTAACTTTTGTATTGGCGATTTTAAACGTAAAATGATTTAGTTTTAGCTTTTTTTTATTCTCAATTATAATGGAAGAAACGGAGTCTTTTGCATTATTTACAGATTCAAAATGAAATGGCATATATGAAGACTGTATTGTGCTTTCATCATTTAGCAATACATAAGGCACTTCGTTTTTTTTACTATCTAATATTCTAAAATAATTGGTGTTTGATAAACTTGCTGAACGAACTTCTGGTGATAGCAATATTTTGTGAAATCCGCTTTGTTTTATTTCTGAAATAGTTCCTTTAAAGTTTTGGGAAACCATGGTTGCCGTTGATAGCAGTAGGAATATGTTAAGCAGCTGTTTATACATTGACATTGGGGTTTTTAGGAGCATCGGTATCTACAACTAGTTTTTTAATTTTTTGATATACAAATGAAATAACCAAAATAAGCACACCCAAAAGTATAAAGGCAATGATTTTTCCTGTTTCGGATACATTATTAATATCATAAACAAAAAGTTTTATTATAGTAATTCCTAAAAGCGAAAGCGCAATAATTCGCAATTGTTTCCATTGCCTTTTTATTCCAATAATTAGAAATATGAAAGATAAAATACCCCACAAAATAGGATAGCCTATTTTTATAATTTGTCGTTTTACAGCGCTGAATTCGTTGTTTATAAAATCTATTTTACCATACTGTGTAGATTTAGAATACATGGTGTTAAGCTCGTTTACATCTACCAATTGAGGAGCGAGTTTTAAACTATGAATAATAACTTCGCTACTAAAAACATAAACAATGGCAAAAGCAAATGCCCAAAGTGCTATTTTTGAACTTAAGAAGTCGAAAACAGGGGGTTCTTTTGAATTTTTTACCAAACAAATCCCAAAATAAACTAAACATGCAAGCAGGATGTAATGGCCTATAAAAGCATAATTGTAATTTAAAGTCAAATTATAATTTACCGTCATTTCGTTTGAAGTAAGCTTATAGAAAAACAAAATGTAAAATGCCATATTGACGATGGCAAGTAGTAAAGCGCCTTTAGTAAAGAGAGTATTTTTATTTTTTAAAGCAAAGAATAATAATATGGCACTAAATACAAAATGATAAACAACCGCGAAAGAAAGAGCGGATGGTTGGTTAGCAATATATTGATAGGATTGGTAACTGACTTCAATAATCCCTACTAAATAGCCAATACCAACAGCTGCAATTAACAGAAGTTTTTTGTAATAAGTGAGGTCTAAATTGAACCCTAAAGCCTTAAAACTTATATTTTCCCTTTTAATAATATAATAGGTGGAAATTAGTGCTGCCAAAACAACGATGCCCGTAATAAATATAGGGTTTAAAATGATTGATAAAGAATCTTCATGACTGCCCATGTATTTTTGACCCCAATCAATTACCAGACTGATTATGCTTAAAAACTGAACTATAATAGCACCCAGTTTAAAGCCATTGATTTTTGATTTTTGCGATAACCAAAACAATAAAACCGCTTCGGCAGCCCAAAATAATGTAATGTAATTTCCTTTAAATTGAATAGGAATTGTTAAGGTTACAAAAGTTAATGTTAAGCCTATAAGAAGATAAATGGCGTTTTTGTCTAACCCAAACTTTTTATAAAGAACAATGGCGTAAATAAGATTGTATAAAGCAAGCGAAAGTGTAAATAACCCTTTTATTTGAAGTTCCCAATCGTGAATGATGGTTATTCCAATTCCGAAGAAAAAGAAGGTATTAGCTATTAGAATTCCATATTCAATCAATGAAAAACTGCCTTTGTTTCTCAAATTATTTAAAACAACAGTGATGCTGAAAATAAAATAGAACAGTGTAGCAAATGCTAGCGCACCACCATGTGGTAATGTGTCATCGATGAGTTCTTTTACAACCCACGAAAAGAAAAGTAAGGTGGTAAAAAGGAATGATAATATGGTAACGACATGCCATTTTTTAAAATACGAAATAGCTAAAATACCAATGTTTAAAATAGCGATATATGTGAATAATACGATGTAATTACCACTTCCGGTGCTGACCATAAAAGGCACTGCAAATCCGCCAATTAATGATAAAATAGCAAGCTCTTGCCTGTTGTAAGCCACCGAAATAAAAACACTAAAGGCTGTAATAATTACCATAATTATAAATGCCACTGTTTGATTGAATAAGTGGTATTCATGAAATGCAATGGCAATGGTGAAATAAAATATACTAATAGCCCCAGCAACCATTACCGAGCTGAAAGCTGCATAGTTTTTTTTGAGTTTATGAGCAATGGCCATAACCAAAGAGCCACATAAAATACCAATGCCGACCCGAGCATATTCATTAATCCAGTTTTTATCAATAGCATATTTTACAAAAAAACTAATGCCTAAAACTAAAATTAGAATCCCGATTTTATTAATAAGATTTTCACCAATAAATTTTTCTAAATCAGGGTTGTTTTCTTTAAAAGATTCAAACCATGATTTATTTGGTGTTATGGGTTTTAAAGGTTCGGTAACTGGTAAAGGCTTTGGCACCGAAAGAGGTCTTGAAACAGTATCAGTAATTATTGCTTTTGGTGGTGTGGTAATTGGCTTTTGTTCAACTGGTTTGATTATTTCTGGTTCAACTTTTGGAGTTGGTTTTACTTCTTCTTTCGGTTTAATCCCCAGGTTTTCTAGTGATGATATTTCCTTTCTAAGCTGATTTAGTTTTTGATCAATACCATTTATGGAATGGTTTATTTCTTTATAATGTGAATTATTCTTTGAAAGAATAATAATGACTAAGATCAGGATAATTATAATTAGAAAACCCTCCATAATATTTCATTAATTAAAAATCAAATATAATCTATTTTTTACAAAATAAGAGATTCTGAAATTTACTTAGTTTAACATAAAAAGGAATGGTTTGGTTTTAAAACCAAAGAGTGTTTAATATTCCAAATTGATTATTTTTCTAACATCATCAAGTGTTTGTATAAGTTGCTTGCTAAATTCAAAAGTCATGATATCACTTTCGGTTTTCCCTGCTTTATACAAGTTGTTAAAGTGAATGGTTTCAAAGTTATAACCAATGGTGTTATAGCCAAAATCTTTTGTTTCTTCTTTTCCATCAGCAATTATAGTAACTGTTGTTGGCGCATGAAATTGGGTATTAATTTTTATGGTTCCCTTTTCACAATAGAAAATGGCTTCTGTAGGTAAAACTTCTAAAAAAGAACTTTTTAAATATGCTTTTACATGGTTATCATAATTAAAAATCATAGTGCTAGACGAGTCAGTAGCGTTTTTAAAAAAAGTAGCTGATGCTTCTATGTTTTTAGGTAAACCCAATGTAGAAAGTGTTGCAAAAATAGGATAGATGCCAATATCTAAAAGGCTCCCACCACCCATAGCTTTATTAAAAAGTCTAGTTTTTGTATCGTACGGGCGTTGAAACCCAAAATCGCTTTCAATTTTTAAAATATCACCGTACGTTTTATTTTTTAATTCCTTTAAAACAAATTGGTAATGTGGTAAAAAATAGGTCCAAAGCGCTTCCATAAGTAGCACGTTTTTTTCTTTGGCTTTTGCTATCATAGCATCTACTTCCTCGGCATTCATAGCAAAAGGTTTTTCACCTAAAACGGCGATACCATTTTCTAAGCACATAAGTGCATTCTCTTTGTGTAATGCGTGGGGCGTTGCAATATAAACCGCATCAATATTGGGGTCGTTTGCCAAATCTTCATAACTACCGTATGCTTTTGCTGCACCATGCTTTTCAGCAAACTCATCGGCTTTTTCTTGATTTCTGGAAGCCACGGCATACAATTCGGCATCGTCAATAGTCGAAAGATCAGTAGCAAAACTATGGGCGATTTTGCCTAAGCCAATAATGCCCCATTTTATTTTTTTAGGTGGTGATTGTTGTATCATTTTTATTAATTAGTTGAAAGATGCATGCCATAGTAATAACAATGGCGCAACCTACAAAGTTAAGCCATAAAAAAGGCAGGTTGATATATTGGTATAAATCTAAGAAATAGAGTGCAAAGACTATGAATTGAGTAAATATAGCTGCGATAAATACAGCATGTCCTTTAACAAACTTAAAGAAAAAGGCCAATAGAAAAATGCCCAAAACATTGCCATAAAAGATGGAGCCAATAATATTTACCAATTGGATTAAATTTTCGGCAAGATTCGCAATGCAAGCCACCCCAATTGCTATGATGCCCCAAGCAAACGTAAACCATTTAGAGGCTTTTACCATGTGTTCTTCGGTTTTTTCGCTGGTGTTTCTTTTGTATAAATCGATGGTGGTGGTAGAGCCTAAAGCATTTAATTCGCTAGAGGTACTAGACATGGCGGCACTTAAGATAACTGCCAAAAGCAAACCAATGAGGCCACGAGGCAAATTATTCAATATAAAATGAATAAATACATAATCCTTATCATTGCTTTCAATTTTTATGTTTTGGTTTTCCGAAGCTTTGTTAATTAATAAACGGGCTTTGTTTCTTAAAGCATCATTAGCTTTGTTGGCCACTGAAATATGTTTTGAAACTTCAGGATTTTCAGAAGCAATAAACGATTGAATAAGTTTTTGTTTATCATTAAAAACAGCTTGTTGTTCTTTTTGAAGGCTTATATATTCCTCTGAAAATTCAGAATTTAAAACAAGTTCAGTGGCTGTAGGATTAAAATTCATGGGAGTTTCATTAAACTGATAAAACACAAATACCATAACACCTACTAGGAGAATGAAAAATTGCATGGGTACTTTTAACAAACCATTAAAAATCAGCCCTAACTGCATTTCCTTAACCGATTTTCCCGATAGATAGCGTTGTACTTGGCTTTGGTCTGTTCCAAAATAAGACAACATTAAAAACGTACCACCAATAATACCACTCCAAAAGGTGTAGCGGTTATTTAAATCGAATGAAAAATCCAATATCTCCATTTTTCCGCTAACACCTGCTATACTTAGTGCTTTGCTAAAAGTGATATCCTGTGGAAGCTTGTCAACAATTAAAAAGAAGGCGATGAGCATCCCAATAAAAATAACCACCATTTGGTGTTTTTGAGTTACGTTGACCGCTCGTGTACCACCCGAAACCGTATAGATAATCACTAAAAAACCGATGACTATATTGAGTGTTAATAAATCCCAACCTAATACAACCGACAAAATGATGGCGGGTGCAAAAATGGTAATACCAGCAGCTAACCCACGTTGTATTAAGAACAGAATAGCGGTTAAGGTTCTGGTTTTTAAATCGAAGCGTTTTTCTAAAAATTCGTAAGCGGTATATACATTCAATCGGTGGTATAACGGGATAAACACCATGCATATAACTACCATAGCAATGGGTAATCCAAAATAAAACTGCACAAAGCCCATACCATCGTTGAAGGCTTGCCCTGGCGTTGAAAGAAAGGTAATGGCACTGGCTTGTGTTGCCATAACTGATAAGCCAATGGTCCACCATTTTGAGGTGTTACCTCCTTTTAAATAATCTTGAACATTTTTGCTGCCTCTGGTTTGCCAGGTGCCATAAACAACTATGGTAAGTAACGTAACGCTTAAAACAACCCAATCTACCAAGCTTAGTATTTGCATATTAAAAGGCTTGCATAATTAGATAAAAGACTATAAAATAGATGGCATTCGCTATTAAAACTAAAGAGTACAGTCTTAGCCAAGGTTGTTTTATTGGTTTCTCTTCACTCATAGCTAATTGTTTAATTTAGATTCTAATTTTAAATCTTCTTTTCCAATGGATAACATATTAGCAAACAAACGATAGGCTCCGGAAACACCTGCGGGAAACTCTCTGAAAAAGCTTAATCCTGTATAAATATAATAGCCTTTACCGTATTTTGCGACCAATAAACTACCATCTTTTGATGTTTCATTTTTATCGTTCATAGATAAAACAGGAGTGAACTTATCATGCCAAGAATTTGGAAAATACAAACCACGTTCTTGGGTCCAGCCTTCAAAATCTTTTTGGGTTATTTTGTTGGGATAGTTTAAAAGGGGATGATTCGGATTTAAAAACCGAACCTCGGCATTTTCGTCAGTCACTCTATCACTAGATAATTTTAAAGCGTAAGGTGCTATATTGTCTGCTTTTAAACCTCTGCTGGTATTATATTGTACAATCATATTACCGCCATCGGCAACAAAATCAAATAATAGTTGTTGTTTGAAATCCAAATTTTCAACGGTATTATAGGCTCTTATACCCACCACCACAGCATCAAATCTGCTTAAAGTTTCGGTGCTAATTTCCTCAGGTTTTATAGTTAAAACATTGTAGCCAATTTGTTGTAAACTTTCTGGAACGACATCGCCAGCGCCAGCAATGTAGGCAATATTTTCACCGCTCTTTTTAATATCCAATCGCACCACTTTGCTTTCACTTGGTAGTAAAACCGTTTGGAACGGAATATGTTCGTAATTAATTTCGATGAGTTCTTTGGTGTAATCTTTATCGTTTACATGAACAATTGGACTGATATATCCTTCACTTTGGTTTTTAGGAGGAATGATTGTAAATGTTAAGGTTTGCTCTTCACCTTTATGGGCAATGCTTATTTTTTGTTTCTCGGGATATACGTTCCAATCTTTTGGGTGACAAACTTCAACAAAACCTTCTAAATTATCACGACCAGCTTTTACAGCAATGGTAACATCACGTTCTTTGTCATTGCTAAAAATGATGACATGCTCTACTATTTTAGCTGAGGCTTCAGGAATAATTTCAAAAGGACGGTATAATTCACCTTTATCTGGTTTAGAGTAGCGATATACAACATCCTTACTGATGGTAATAGGTGTGTTATTGATTTTTAAATTGAAGTTAACAACAACGTTTCTTGGTGTTTCTGGCAATCCTATGAACGCTTTATTTTCGACTTCATACATGCCCAAAGAGCCTTTTTTATTTAACCAATAGGGCGATGTATATTTTTCTTCAGTTGAAATATAATACTCAGTTTCAAACTTTTCAGGATCGTTGTTTTTTAATTCTAAATTTTTTGATATTGTTTTTCCATCATTTTGCACGATGCTTTCTAATACAATATTTTGACTGCTTCTATTTAAAGCTTCTATGTTAATTTTAACATTTTGATTTAAAGTGCTTGTTGGAGTTTCTGCCGATGCTTCTAAATATAAACCGGCACACATTTCGATAATCGATTTTAGTTCTTCGGTTTTTTGGGTTTTCCAATGTTCGTCTTGAATGCTTTGGAGCAATTTATAAGCTTCCAATAATTGTGGGATATGTACCGAAGGGTCTTTAAAATTGAAATTATTTTCAACAGCATGTAAAACAGTACCAATGGCTGTTCCGCCTTTTATACGATTCCAAGAGGTGTCAATGCCATCAAAAATAGCTTCTTTATTTGTTATGGCATCACCTTTTAAAAATTCGATGTATTCTTTTTGGGAACCACGTTGCGATAAGCGTCCAAAACCTTGACATAAATGCTGACTACTTGCTAAGGATGCTATTTCGTTATTCGACATCCCTTTTAATGGATAATAGGTACCAATATCGAAACTTAGCATGTTGCTTTTATCGGCTTTATCAAAATCTTCCTGACTTCTGTAAAACCATGAGTTTGTATTGAAAAACAAGCGTTTAGGTTGCCATGGGTCAGCCTGTTTTAGTAAGCTAGGGAATGCCGATTTATCGCCGGCCAAATCGAAAGCTTCAAAGCTTAACATGGCGGAACCGGTATGGTGTCCATGTGTGGTTCCTGGAGTCCTGTGGTCAAAACGATTTATAATAATGTCCGGTTTAAACTTTCTAATAGCTAAAACCACATCGCTTAAAACAGCTTCTTTATTCCAAATAGCCAACGTTTCTTCGGGATTTTTGGAATAACCAAAATCGTTGGCACGGGTAAACAGTTGTTCACCGCCATCAATACGTCTTGCGGCTAATAGTTCTTGGGTCCTAATGACGCCTAAAAGCTCTCCGATTTCAGGACCAATGAGGTTTTGCCCACCATCACCTCGTGTTATCGATAAATAGGCAGTTCTGGCTTTTTCATGATTTGCCATATATGAAATGAGTCGGGTATTTTCATCGTCTGGATGTGCAGCAATATATAATACCGAGCCTAAAAAATTGAGTTTCTGAATGGATTCAAAAATTTCCGAAGAAGAGGGTGTTGTTGGTTTTTGGGCTTGTAAAATTGTAAAAGTAAGTAGTGCTAATATGGTAGAAAGTATCGTTTTTCGCATGTTTATTTGTTAGCTAAAAACCAAATATATAAAAGAAACCAGCACTTTTGCTGGTTTTAATCTTTATTTAACGGTTTTGAAATACGGGCATTTAGATTCTTTTGTAATCTTTTTTTTCAGGTTCGGCAGGAATGATACTTTGGAAGTTTTGCTCAAAAAATAATTGCTGAATAGAGTCCATACGTTTCATCATGTTTTTGATGTGATCATCTTGATTCATGAAACCTTTATAAAAAAAGTTGTGCGGGTTGAAATGTCCAGAAGCTGAATCTTGTTTGAAGAAATCATCAAAAAACGAATCGTTAAAGAATGAATGGTTTTTGAAATGCTTTTGGAACTGCATTTTTATACTGTCGTTAATTTTTCCGTCGGACGAGTAGCTATACGAATAAATGGAATCGTATTTTATTAAATTGCCGTGCTCCTCATATTCTTTGTTTACCTGAACATTTTCGTTTGGTTTTAAAGAATCCTCTTTGGTTTTTTGTTTGTTTTGTGCCATGCAATTATAAAATAGAAGAAAGAAAATTAGAATGAATTTAAGTGTTTTCATAATTGATACATTTTAAATTAAACAATTTTTTTAATCTGAATTCGACTTAAGGATTCAACGCAAATTTATATCAATAGAAAAGCTTCAACAGGTTTCAGTAGGACTGTATTTTTAAAAATATTCAAGATTTTAAATATTCAACATTTGTCAGTCTGAGCTTGTCGAAGACAGTTACATACTAATATGCAAATCGGCAATTGTGCTTAAGCTGAACTCATTTTTTATGGAATAATTTCAAAAAATATACCAAAAGCTTTCAATAAAATGCACAGAATTTAGAAAATGTCAAATTGACAGAAACCACTATTTATAGCCATTTCTTCCGCTTAAAATAATAAAGCATACCTAAAAACATAACAATCATAACACCCCATAAAATAAAGTAAGAGTACTTATAATGTAGTTCGGGGATGTAATCGAAATTCATACCGTAAATACCGGCTATAAATGTTAAAGGAATAAAAATGGAGGCCATTATGGTAAGCACTTTCATAACCTCATTCATTTTATTGCTAATGGATGTCATGTACATATCCATTAAACTCCAAATCATCTCACGGTAAATATCTATGTTTTCAGAGACTTGAATTAAATGGTCGTAAATGTCACGGTAAAAGGTTTTTGTTTTTTTTAGAATGAGCGTGCTTTCGTGTTTTTCGATGCGATTAATGACTTCGCGAAGCGGAAAAATGGCACGGCGTACTCGAAGAATTTCCCGTTTTAAATCTTGAATGTCTTTGTTGATGGTTTTATTAACTTGTCCAGAAAAAATACTGTCTTCATAATCTTCGATTTTATCGCCAAAATCTTCAATGATGGTAAAGTAATGGTCTACAATGGTGTCCATTAAAATATAAAGTAAATAATCGGCTTGCATGCTGCGTGCTCTACCTTTACCCTGTCTTATGCGTTCTCTAACGGTATCGAATACGTCGCCTTCAGATTCTTGGAATGATAGCACATAGCCTTTTCCTAAAACAAGACTAACTTGTTCTGAAGCTATAGTATCGTTTTTGTCCATATAGAGCATTTTAAGCACTACAAAAAGGTAGTCTTCATATTCATCTATTTTTGGACGTTGCGAAATGCTAACAATATCTTCTAAAACTAAAGGGTGTAAATTATAATGATTGCCTAATTTTTCAATTTCTTCAACATGGTTCAAACCATTAATATTTATCCATGTAACAGAATCGGAATGTTTAAAATCGAAAGCTTCTTCTATGGTTGATAATTCTTTTTCAACACACGTTTCGATATTATAATCAAAAACCTCAATAAATAATTTTTTAGTTGATTTATCGCCGGTATAAATCATACTTCCAGGAGATTTTCCCAGTTTTTTATGATGTTTTTTGATCCTATTTTTTGCCATTCAATAAATATAAGGATATATTTATGAGGTTGTATAAAAAGTCCTTTAAATTTAATTAGTCAAGTTGAGCTTGTCGAAACTGATATTGATTACCAGTAAGTTAAAATATTTCGACACCCTCAATATGACATAGAACTAGACTTTTTAGACTGCCTCCTTAAATACCGTCTATAGCATCATCGTCTATAGCATCTTTTTCAACAAGCGTTACGGCTCTTTGTAACATTAAATTGTTGGGGTAAGTTACCAAGTCGCCATTTTCTAAGCGTAAATGCAACTGAAAAGCCCTAATATCTTCAATAATGCCTTCTAATGGAAAATCTTTATCGTGTATTTGAATTTTATCGCCCACTTTATAAGGAAAAGAGAAAAACATAATAATGCCCGAAGTGATGTTGCTTAAAATAGACCAAATGGCAAATAAACCAATACCAATTACAGCAAAAACAGAAGAGAAAAGCACCACTAACTGCTCCATTTTTGTACCAAAAATAAATGGTATAACGATGAGTGCAATTAAAAATAGCGTTACTGATACATATCTGTTTATTAGATGGATACGGGCAATATTAATGCCGTTTTTTCTGGATATTTTAGTTATAAGCGTGGTTAAAATAAACCTAACAATGAGCAAAAAAAGTAATAGAAATCCGGTTATTATTAATTCGTTTTTGTAGGTTTCAAAAAACATTGTAAATTTTATTTGAATTGAACGATAAACAAAGATACGTTAGAAACGCAACATAGCCTTGTTGTATTTTAGTTTTCACAAATCATTAACGATATCGTTTAATGTTCTGTAAACAATATGTGTTGGTAAGCCCATCACATTAAAATAAGAACCTTCCATTTTTGTAACACCGATAAGTCCAATCCATTCTTGAACGCCGTAAGCACCTGCTTTATCAAATGGTTTGAAGGTGTTTATGTAGTATGATATTTCTTCGTCCGATAAATCCTTAAAGGTAACTTTTGTAATGGCATTTAAGGTTTTTTCTAAGGTTTTTGTCGTAAAACAAACCGAAGTAATAACATCGTGTGTTGTATTGCTTAACGATTTTATCATTTGAAAAGCATCAGCGTCGCTTTTTGGTTTACCTAAAGCTTTGTTATGATGCCAAACAATGGTATCGCTAGTGATAAGGATGTCGTTTTCTTTTAATTCGTCTTTAAAAGGTAACGCTTTTAGTTGTGCTAAGTAATCGCTTATTTCAAAATGTCTTAAACGCATTGGGTATTCTTCAGCAATTGGTTTTAATCGAACTTCAAAATCCAATCCTAATGTTTTAAAAAACTCTTGTCTCCTGGGAGAACCAGAAGCTAAAATAATGTTGTGGTTTTTTATTTTTTCGTTCAGCATTATAATAAAGTAAACTTGTATAAAAGTAGCGAAAGCATTCCAAAAAGCATCACGAATTTAAGCACATTACTAATATGGTGAAAGTCTTTTTTTGTTGATGCGCTAAAAAGTTTAATAGAGATATAGAGTAGTGGGGCAATTATAAAAATTAAAAAATATAAAACGGTTATTTGGTTTTTATAAAGCGAATTAACAACATATTGACCAACAACAAACAGGGGAATAAAAGATAAAGCGAACACTACTTTAGTAGCTCGTTCACTACCAATGGCGATAGGTAAGGTATTCATACCTGTTTTATGGTCGCCATTAATGTCTTCAAGGTCTTTGGTCATTTCTCGAAGTAAATTAATAATGAAAGCGAAAACCGCATAATCGAAAATAATCTTAAAAAAGGTTAACTGTGTTTGCTGGTTGATACTTGTGGTTGAAGGAAGCAACTCAAAAACACCCACAATAATTAATGTTAGTGCTACTAAAACTGAAATAACAATATTACCAATTAAAAGGGTTTGTTTTAAATAGCTTGCATACACATAAAGCAATACCGAAATGATAACAAATAAGGAGAAAAAGGCATTTCTATCTACCAAATGTGATAAATAAAACCCGATGCCAACACCTATTACATTAAAAATGATGAACAAGTTGTAAGCGGTTTTTTCTGAAATGGATTTACCAACAATGAGTTTATCGGGTTTGTTAACGGAATCGGTTTCAACATCAAAAATATCATTGATAATATTACCAGCAGCTGCGATGCAAATGGTTGCTAATATTAAAAGCGTAATTCCTAAAGTATCCAAACTTGTTTGAACACCAAAAGGTTCTAAAAGAGCATATTTAATTAGTAATTGCACGATGGCAATCATTAATAAATTTTTCCAGCGGATTAGGTTTAGGTAGTTCAAAGTTTTAGAGTTTCAAAGTTTCAAAGTTGCAAAGTTGCAGAGTTATGAGGTTCAGTGTGAAAGAATTAAATATTGGACATAAAAGTATCTATTAATAGTTTAATTGAAAAAATAACTACTATTAAAATTATAATTGATAGGATAATGGTTTTTCTCATTTGGAGTTTTTCCTGCTTCCTTATTTTATTTTTTATAATCTCTTTTTCAGCCTTGGTTAAATCTTTATGTGTAAAATTGAGTTGAAAATGAGTTTGTGAGTTTTGTTCAAGGGTTTCCTTAAGCGAAGAAAAAGGTGTTTTGGAATGTTGATTAAAGATGCTTTGGTTGTTTCCAAAACCAATATAACCAAAACCGGTGCTATGTCTTCTTTTATTTCTACTCAACTTAATTTTTCATAAAAGTTAAAGGTTATTGTTTTGAGCCTACAGCCTACAGCTTACAGCATAAGGCCTTTTACAGCGCCCACTTCCCCTGTACTTTTAACACTTGCTCAATGACATCTCTAGCAGCACCCTCACCACCTTTTTTGTGGGAGATGTATTTGGCTATCCCTTTTACTTCAGGAATGGCATCTTGCGGGCAACTTGGTAAACCCACTAGTTTCATTATAGGGTAATCTGGCACATCATCACCCATATATAGAATATTTTCAGACTTAATATTATTGGCTTTTATATAGGCTTCAAATTGTTTTACTTTATCATGTGCACCCAGAAACACGTCTTTAACGCCCAAGCCTTCTAAACGTAATTTAACACCTTCATTAGTTCCTGCGGAAATGATGGCCACATTATAACCTGCACTAACAGCAAATTTAAGAGCGTATCCATCTTTAATGCTCATAGTTCTTAATAATTCGCCTGATGTTGTTACTAAAACAGTGCCATTGGTTAGTACACCATCTACATCAAAAATAAACGTGGTGATATGATTTAAATATTCTTTATAACTTTTTTCTTCCATGTGTGCGTTGTATAGAGCTTGTTAATAGGTTGTAAATGTCTTTATGGTGTGGGTCTTGCAAGAGTTTTAAATGCTTTTTTAAGGTTTTTGTATCGTTGCGTTTTGCAGGACCTGTTTGCGCCATATAAGGCGATAGATCTTGCACTTTTTTTGCGGTTTCTAAAATAAGGGGTTTTAAAAGATCGAATTCAGCACCTTCGCTTTCGGTTATTTCATGTGCTACTCTGTAAAGTTGATTCGTAAAATTATTTACAAATACAGCTGCTAAATGCAATACGTTGCGTTGGTCGGTATTTACTTTCTTGGTGGGACTTCCAATAGATATAGCTAAATTTTTTAAAATGTGGTAATCTGGACTTTCTAAGGCTTCAATACAAATAGGGACATTGGCAAAATCGATTTCTGCCGTTTTGCTGAATGTCTGTAATGGGTAGAAAACCCCTCGTTTGTGTTTTTTATCAATATCATACAAACCTGCAGCTCCAGAAGTATGTACAACCAATCTGTTTTCAAAAGGAAGTTGTGATGAAAGTGATTTAATAGCATCATCGCTTACAGCTAAAATATATAAATCGGCTTCTTTAAGTTGCGCTAAATCATCAATAATATCTACATCGTTTTTATACGCCTTCATAGCGTTTATACTTCTGTTATACCACTGAATAATAGAAACGTGCTCTACTTTATTAAACACTTTGAATAAGTGTGTTGCAACATTGCCTGCACCGAGAATTACTACTGAAATCATACGGCAAAAATACAGAAGTTAAGTTAAAAGTTGGATTAAAAGTTTTAAAGTTTCAAAGTTGCAAAGTTTCAAAGCTCCTAAGTTTCAGAGTTTCAGAGTTCCTAAGCTTCAAAGTTCCTGAGTTTCATAGCTTCTGAGTTTCTAAGTTTCAAAGCTGCAAAGTTTCAGAGTCCCTAAGCTTCAAAGCTTCAAAGTTGCAAAGCTTCAAAGCTTCAAAGTTGCAAAGCTTCAAAGCTTCAAAGCTCCTAAGTTTCATAGCTTCTGAGTTTTATATCTTCTGGTTTTCAAGGTTTTAAGAGATTTAAGACTAATAAAATGTCCCTAACAATTCAACAATCCATACCAGCCACATAGAAACTTTACCACTTAGCACCTTTGCGCCTTTGCGCCTTAGCACGTAAAATTTCAAAGTTTTCAGAAATTTAAAGAGATTTAGAGTTAATAAAATATTAAAGATTTGGCAATTCATACCAGCCACTTAGAAGCTTTATCACTTTGTAGCTTTGCCACTTAGCCGCTTTGCAACTTTGCGCCTCAGCGCCTTAGCGAGCAAAATTTCCCAGCTTCAGAGTTTTAATTTTCAGATATTTAAAGATATTTAAATTGGACAATCCATATCAAGCCACTTAGAAGCTTAACCACTTTGCCACTTTGTAGCTTTGCCGCTCTGCAACTTTGCAACTTAGCGAGAAAAAAATAACGTAATTTTGTAACATGCAAAAAGATATTAAAACCAGGGACGATGTATATTTATTAGTGTCATCATTTTACAAGAAAGTCAGAAAAGATGCTGTCTTGGGACCTTTTTTTAATGATGTTATAAAAGATTGGGACACACATTTAGAAAATTTGACCTCTTTTTGGGAAGCGAGTTTGTTTTTAAAAACCAAATATTTAGGGAATCCTTTAGAAGCACACGTAAAAGTGGATAAAGAAAATAATAACAGTATTACAGAGCTACATTTTGGTCTATGGCTAAACCTTTGGTTTGAAACTATTGATGAGCTTTTTGAAGGTGACTACGCAAACAACGCCAAACAGCGTGCCCGTAAAATGGGAACATTTCTATATTTAAAAATTTTTGAAGCACGGGGTTAGTGGGCAGTGTTCAGTAAGCAGTGTTCAGTCTCAGTGTTCAGTGTTCAGTAGGCAGTAAGCAGTTTTCAGTATCAGTATGCAGTGTTCAGTGTTCAGTAGGCAGTAAGCAGTTTTCAGTCTCAGTATGCAGTGTTCAGTCGCAGTAGGCAGTATGCAGTGTTCAGTCGCAGTATGCAGTGTTCAGTGTTCAGTAAGCAGTGTTCAGTATGCAGTTGCTTTTTTCAGATGCTTTGTAACTCTGAAACTTTGCAGCTCTGCAGCTCTGAAGCTTTGTAACTTTGCAGCTCTGCAGCTTTGAAACTTAGAAACTTTGCAACTTTGCAACTTTACAACTCATAACCCCATAAACTTATCAAACTCTTAAACTTTAACACTTCAAAATAAACTTAAATACTTAAATTTGCTCGACCTTAAAATTGGGTTCATATTATGCAAAATAAACTCGCCAAAATTCTTTTTTCAACACGACTTACCGGTATTTTATTTCTAGTATTTGCAGCAGCTATGGCTACAGGTACATTTTTAGATGCCGGACAAAATACATCACCAACACCCTATACCAGAAATTTAATCTATAATGCTTGGTGGTTTGAGGCTATTATGGTGTTTTTTGTTATAAACTTTGTAGGGAATATTTTTAAGTATCAACTGCATAAAAAGGAAAAATGGTCAACTTTAGTACTGCATTTAGCTTTTATTTTTATTCTGTTAGGTGCGTTCATTACCCGGTACATCAGTTTTGAAGGGATGATGGCCATACGGGAAGGTGCTACCGAAAACACATTTCTATCACAAAAAACATATATAACAACATACATTGATGGCGATTATGAAATTGATGGTGTACCACAACGTTTACCTATCGAAAAAGAAGTTGATTTTTCTGCACGTTTGGAAAACGATTTTAAAATAGAAACCAAATACAATCAACAACCCGTAACCATTGAGTTGGAGAAATTTATAAAAGGTGCGGAAGAAGATATTGTTCCAGACGAACATGGCGAAGCCTATTTAAAAGTCGTTGAAGCAGGAGGCGGGGCGCCACATAACCATTTCTTAAAAGTAGGAGAGGTGCAAAGTATTCATAATGTCTTATTTGCATTAAACAAACCAACAAATGGAGCCATAAATATTACTTATGAAAACGATCATCTTACTATTCAATCCCCATTTGAAGGCGAGTATATGGTTATGGCAACGATGGCACAGGGTACTTTGGTTAAAGATAGTTTACAGCCTTTAATGCTACGTGCGCGTTATGTAATCGGGGATATGCAAATGGTATTTCCAAAGCCTGTTGTAAAAGGCGTTTTTGATATCGTACAAAAATCACAGATTTTAAAGAATGATGAGGATGGCGTTGTGTTAAAAGTAACAACCAATGGAGAAGCCCAGCATGTTGGTTTGTTAGGAGGTAAGGGAATGAATAACGCTTTTAAACAGGTTTCTGTTGGAGGATTGGACTTTGCCTTTAAATACGGCTCTAAAGTTATGGAGTTGCCTTTCGCCATTAAACTAAATGACTTTGAAGCGGAACGTTATCCAGGTACCGAAAAAGGCTATTCGGCTTATTCAAGTCAGATAACGGTTGTAGATGAGAAAGAAGGAAGCTTCGACTATAAAATTTTTATGAATAATATATTGGACCACAGAGGTTATCGCTTTTTTCAATCGAGTTTTGACCCCGATGAAAAAGGCACTATCCTATCTGTAAACCACGATTATTGGGGCACTTTAATTACCTACATTGGTTATTTTTTACTGTATTTTGGATTGTTGGCTATTTTGTTTACCAAAGGATCTCGTTTTGGCGATTTAAAAAATCAGTTGGAAAAAGTAAAAGCCAAAAAGGCAAAATTACTAGGTGTTTTTATTTTATGTTTTGGGTTGAATTCGTTTGCTCAAACACATTCTGAAAACGATGGACATAACCACAGAGCGAAACCTACAAAGACGCAAATAGATTCTGTTTTAGCAGCAAACATAACCCCAAAAGAGCACGCCGATGCCTTTGGGCATTTGGTGATACAGGATTTAAGTGGGCGTATGATGCCAGTGAATACGTATGCCTCTGAAATGCTTCGCAAATTAAGCAAGGATGACAC
This sequence comes from Mariniflexile sp. HMF6888, assembly GCF_044335535.1. Taxonomy (NCBI): domain Bacteria; kingdom Pseudomonadati; phylum Bacteroidota; class Flavobacteriia; order Flavobacteriales; family Flavobacteriaceae; genus Mariniflexile; species Mariniflexile sp. HMF6888. The sequence continues at coordinate 156,578 of NZ_JBIQVZ010000007.1, forward strand.
TTATGGCGATTTTGATGCGAACCAAGTGTTTTTATCCATGCAAGAAAGCCCCATGCTTTGGTACAATGTGCCAATTATTTATTTAGCAGCAAAAAAAGCAGATACCATAAGGCATCTTATTCAAGTAGATACCAAAGAAAAATATGCAACCCTTGCCGATTTTTTTACTGAAAGAGGGGAATACAAATTAACCCCATTTTTAGATGATGCTTATAAAGCTTTGGCGCCTAATGGATATCAAATGCAAATTAAAGAAGCAGACCAGCGTGTTAATTTACTATATAACACCATTGAAGGTACTTCATTAAAAATATTCCCGATTCCAAACGATGAAAATAACAAGTGGATTTCGGCCAATGAATTCAAACATGGTGATTATAAAGTAGAAGATTCCCTTTATGGAAACTTTATAAGAAATGGTTTCAGAATGTATTTGTATACATTAAATACAGCGAAACAAACGGGCGATTTTTCTGAAGCAACAAAGTTATTGGACGCTTTCAAAAAAACACAACATCAAATTGGGGCTTCGGTCATGTTGACCGATAAAAAAATCAAAACTGAAATCCTATACAACAAATACGATATTTTTAAAAAGCTATTCAGTTGGTATTTATATGCAGGTAGCTTATTGTTTGTGTTATTAATTGTTCAGATTTTCAAGGAGAAAAATAAGGCTTTAAACATTACTATAACGGTTTCTAAGTTTATTATTCTGGGGCTGTTTATTTTACACACGTTAGGGTTAATTACACGATGGTATATCTCTGGTCATGCGCCTTGGAGTGATGCTTATGAGTCTATCATTTATGTTGCTTGGTCTACTATGTTATTTGGATTTATTGTAGGGGTAAGCAAGAAAAAAGAGAAAATTCATAAAGAGGATATTTCAGGAATAGTGCTGGCAATTTTAGGTAAAAGAAATACTTCTGATTTAACCATAGCAGCAGGAGCATTTGTAACTGCCATGCTTTTAATGATTGCCCATTGGAACTGGATGGATCCCGCCATCGCCAACCTCCAACCTGTTTTAAATAGCTATTGGTTAATGATTCATGTGGCGGTTATTGTAGCCAGTTACGGCCCTTTTACATTAGGGATGATTCTGGGCGTGGTATCATTATTATTAATGATTTTCACCACCGAAAAGAATAAACTTAAAATGGATTTAAACATTAAAGAGCTTACCATCATAAACGAAATGGCGCTAACCGTAGGTTTGGTGATGCTAACTATAGGAAACTTTTTAGGAGGTATGTGGGCAAACGAAAGCTGGGGACGCTATTGGGGTTGGGATCCAAAGGAAACTTGGGCGCTTATTAGTATTATGGTTTATGCCTTTGTTATCCATATGCGATTAATTCCAGGACTCCGTAGCAGATGGTTTTTTAACCTCATGTCCATTGTCGCTTTTTCAAGTATTATTTTTACCTATTTTGGAGTTAATTTTTACTTATCGGGTTTACATTCATACCAATCGGGTCAACAAATTGCGAGTTTTAATATTATAGCCATCACTATTGCTATAGTTGCTTTATTAGCCGTTTTTGCATATCGTGGGTACGCTAAACATTATAAAAAGTAACTGTTGTTATGGCTAAAACGGGTCGGGATAAAAACACAAAAAACAAAGCAAAGCATTCCAAGTTAATGGTTCAAAAAAAGAACAAGAAAAAGGAAGAAGCGCAGCTGAGAAAAGAACGTTTAAAAGCCATTATTCAAAAAGCAAAACAAGATAAAGAGGATTAGTTAGTTTTTTAGTACATGACAAAATTAAAGCGTGTCACATAGGGTTTCTGTCAAAGTCCAATTCTAAATACTTCTGCATGTAGCTTCGACAGGTTCAGCTTGACAAACTACGTTTCACAAAGCCAATTTAAACCCTACATTGTCAGACTGAGCTTGTCCAAGTCCATTACTGGTACTACTTTCAATAGCTTCGACAGGCTCAGCTTGACAAACTACGTTTCACAAAGCAATTCAAACCCTACGTTGTCAGACTGAGCTTGTCGAAGTCCTTCTATACTACTTCTTTATCCATACGACTTCGAAAACTCATAAAGACATCTGAATATATTTGGATTTTTGTCATGTACTAAGAGTTAGTTTCTATTTTTCATGCATCTGTAATGTTTTTATTTAAATCTCGACCAAAAAACGAGTCCTTAAAACCATTCTTATGAAAATCTTTTATCTGTTGTTTATAGTTTTAATGTCGTTTCAATCGTGTTCCAGTTCAGATTCAGATGCACCTATGATGGATGCAGAAGACATGCAAATGGAAGAAGATAACATGCCTAGTGATACTTCTGCATTTCAAGGAAATTTTGTATCAAGTGCCCATACAACCTTGGGAAAAGCTACAATAAATGATGCAAAAACCATATTGTCTCTTACTAATTTCAAAACAGATGAAGGCCCTTCATTGGAAGTGTATTTAGCAACAGATACTTCGGCTGCTACCTATATAACATTGGGCGCTTTAAAAGGCACCGATGGCAATTACGAATATACCTTGCCGGTAAATGTAGATTACACGGTATATAATCATGTCATCGTTTGGTGCGTTCCCTTTTCGGTAAATTTTGGATATGCCGTTTTAAAGACTGTTTAAATGTTCAGAGTTCAGTGTTCAGTGTTCAGTTTACCGATGAAGTTTGTGATATACAATTCAACGATTACACGGTTAAACAGTTAAAAGTTACAGGGTATGTTTACCAACCTGAACTATTGTTTTGTAATGATATCGTTTAACTATTCAAACATCTGGATATCAGATTATATGACATCGAACTTACGTTATTAACTTAAATAACATGGCGCTCGCGATAGCGGGGAATTCCTTAAGTGTTCTTGTTTCCATACTATAAAATAAGAGCATAAATTTGGGTAAGGCTACAGAATGTATTTAAAGGGATTTTTTATTTAAGTCTTATAAAACAATTACATAGACGCACTCAAAGTGATGGTTTCCTTTAGTTTAAAATCGCTGCTATAGGTTGTTTTTGGCAACTTATTAGGTTGGGAATTATAAGTAAAAATCAATAACTCCATCTAACTTTTTATGTGTTTATATTTATTTGTTTTTGAAAGGACACATGGAACGCCTATAATCATTTCCTTGGGTGTACAAAGTTTTGGTCATGGTCGTTTCATCTTCGGTTTCGTGAATAGTTATTTTTTTATAAAGAGGGACTTCAAAAAAAATCTTTTCCATATAGATACTTACCAGCGAAAAATTCCAAAGGAATTTTCCAAGTAGGCTAGAACCAAGCCATTAATTTTAATACTGTGTTGTAAAACGTTTATTTAACTATGATTCTATTGATTACATTTATTCTAGCTATTTCGAAAAAATAATGTAATTTCGCTCCCCAAAAAAATAAATCATGGAAAATAATATTCAATTAGACAAAGACTCAATAAGATCATTGTTTTTTAAATATTACATTCCCATCCTTACAAGTTTATTATCTGTTACTATACTTCAAGTGGTAGATGGTGTTATTCTTTCGCAGTATGTAGGAAAAGAAGGTGTAGCAGCCGTAGGAATGTTTGGTACTGTAATTACGATCTTCATTGCATTTGGTCTAACATTGGTTATAGGAGGTGGTATTTTAATGGGGAAAAACTTTGGAGCGGGTAATTATTCCAAAGCGCAAGAGATTTTTCAGTTTACAACTACGCTTGCTATATTATTTGGTCTTATAATAATAGTATTAACACCTTTGATAGCAAGTGATATTGTTTCTTTTTTAGTTGGTAGCACGGATACTGAATTATTCAACAAGACCTTAGATTATATGTTTTGGGGATTCATGTGGATTCCTATTTTTCTATTGAGGATGATTTTAGGAAACGCTGTAAGCCATGATGGTGCTCCAAAAGTGACAAAGAATGCTACTGTTTTTGCTGTAGCACTAAATATTTTATTAGACATATTACTAGTAATTGTATTCCCTTTTGGTACAGCAGGCGCTTCAATTGCCACTGGTATTTCTGTATTGTTATCAACATTTTATCTTATTTATTATATTAATAGGGAGAAAGGACATTTAAAGATTAGACAT
>NZ_JBIQVZ010000008.1:0-141562 GCF_044335535.1 Mariniflexile sp. HMF6888
TGGTTAATCTAAAAAGAAAAAATTCTACATTTTTAACCCCTCTAAACTGCGCTCTAAAGGCTTTAATTTTGTATTAAAAGATTCAGCCGACGCATTTGTGCTTCTGTTAAGGAAATAATTAAGGATTGACCTGTAATTTATCGAAATGGTGTTTGCAATGGTGTAGCCTTCCTTAGTATGACTGGTAATATCAAAATGGTAACTAATAGTTCTGGTAATAGTAATTTAAGTAGGTCTAAAGATAAATGCAAGGTTTTGTCTTTTTCTGCAAAAAGATTATTCCTTTTTTATTTACTCAACAACTTTTGACTTGATCCATCCTCCTTGAGTTCCTTAAAACAAGTCTTAATATTAATCAAAAAAAAATCCCGTAAACAATAAAGTTTCGGGATTTTTTTGTGGTACCTCCAGGAATCGAACCAGGGACACAAGGATTTTCAGTCCTTTGCTCTACCAACTGAGCTAAGGTACCTCGCCAAAGCGGTTGCAAATATATATCGATTTTTGTTATTCGGCAAGAGAAATTTGTAAAAAATGCATCTTCTTTTGTCTTTTTTTATTTTGTACGATGCATGTGTTTTATAATCAATATAATGAAGTGATTTGATTTTTTTGTTTGTAAGCGAAACTACCCTTTACGCAAGCTGGCTCGTTCACTAAAATAACCCATCGGGTTATTTTTACGCTCCGCCCTGTTTTATAATGAAGTCTTTTTTATGTCACATAGCAGAGCTACGGGACTTAAAAAAGGCAAAATTAGGAGACAAAATGTGGATTTTACAGGTAAAAGAAAAAGTTTAAATCACTTCAATAAGTTAAAAGGAATTGTTGTTGTTTTTCATTTTGTAAATTTGGACTTTAATAAGTATTATGAATTTAATAATTGACGTAGGAAATTCTTTTGTGAAATTAGCTATTTTTGATGGCGACCATATTGAGCATAAAGAAGTCGTTGAGCTAAATTTGATTTTAGAACGCATAAAAGCCATTGACTACACGTATAAACATATTAAGGAAGCTATCGTTTCTTCGGTCGGTAAATTAAGTAAAACGGATATTAACCTGATAGGAGAGCGTTTTGATTTATTGATTTTAAATTCTGAAACAAAATTGCCTTATGCAAGTCTTTATAAAACACCCGGAACTTTAGGGGTTGACCGAATAGCCCTTGTAAGTGCTTCTGTTAAAAGCTATCCAGATAGCAATGTACTTATTATTGACGCTGGGACGTGTATCACTTACGATTTTATAAACAATAAAAATGAATATCTTGGAGGGGCTATTTCTCCTGGTTTACGTATGCGGTATAAATCGTTGAATAATTTAACGGCTAATTTACCGTTATTAGATACGGAATTACCAAATAATATTATTGGAAATTCAACAGAAGCATCCATACATTCAGGTGTGGTTTATGGTGTTTTAAAAGAAATAGACGGAGTTATAGAGGCATACAAAGCAAATTATTCAGATTTAACAGTTATTTTAACAGGAGGCGATAGTAATTTCTTGTCTAAACAATTAAAAAGTAGCATATTTGCGACTCCTAATTTTCTTTTAGAGGGACTGAACTTTATTTTACAATTTAATTCAAACGAATGATTAAAAAACTTGTATTAGTTTTTATTGCAGTTTTTGCAATTAATAGTTATGGACAAGAGGGCACTGCCTCACCTTATTCCTTTTATGGTATAGGTAGTTTAAAATTTAAAGGTACAGTCGAGAACCGAAGTATGGGAGGTTTAAGCATTTATACCGATAGTATACATATTAATTTGAGAAATCCTGCATCGTACGCTGGAAAGAATCTTGACATGTTGGGAGGTGAAAGCAGACCCGTAAAATTTACTGTAGGAGGCACCTATTCGGATATAAAATTAAAGAGTAACTCAGGAAGTGCAAAAGCTAGCTCAACCACATTTGATTATTTAGCATTATCTATACCAATGGGAAAATTTGGTTTTGGTTTTGGCTTGTTGCCTTATACATCTGTGGGGTATAAATTGGAATCTTTGGATGATAATTATACCGATGGTAGAATATCAAATAAGTTTAAAGGTGAAGGCGGACTAAACAAAGCATTTTTAGGTTTTGGTTATCAAATTACCGATGAATTAAGTGTTGGTATTGATGCACAATATAATTTTGGAAACATTCAAAACAGTAATATAGCGTTTACTTATGATGATGATGGCAATTCTGCACAATATCAAACTAGAGAAAACAATAGATCTGATTTAAGCGGTTTGAATGTGAACTTAGGGTTGTCTTATAAAACCATGATAGGTAGTGATTTAGAGCTTGTTACTGGTGCTACATATACTCCTCAAAGCAATCTTTCTTCAAAAAATGAAAGATCTGTTTCTGCAATTATAGTTTCATCTACTGGAACCGAAACGGCTGTTAATACCATTGAAATCGATTTGGAATCTTTAGGATTGTTGGAAACCGATTTGGTGTTGCCATCCAAATTCTCAATAGGAGCTGGTATTGGCAAACCAAGAAAATGGTTTGTAGGTATAGAATCTGAATATCAAAAAACCAGCAATTTTTCAAATGATTTGTACACAAGTACAGCTGTTAAATACGAAAATGCAGCATCAGTCTCTATAGGAGGGTTTTATATTCCTCAATACAATTCATTTACAAGTTACTTAAAACGCGCAGTTTATAGAGCAGGATTGCACTATGAAAATACAGGATTAAACATAGAAAACGAATCCATAAACGAGTTTGGCATATCTTTTGGAGTAGGTTTACCAGTTGGTAGTTTTTTCTCTAATGCCAACTTAGGTTTAGAACTTGGAAAAAGAGGAACAACAAACAGTAATTTAATACAAGAGAATTTTATAAATTTCCAAATAAGTTTATCTTTGAACGATAGATGGTTCCAGAAAAGGAAATATGACTAACAGCGTAACATTATTATCATGAAAACAAAAATTACATTATTATTAGCAGCGTTATTTATTGGTTTAAATATAGGATTTGCACAGCAAGATGAAGAGTGTATGACAAAACTTTCTATATTCCACGAATATGTGAAGGCTAAAAACTATGATGCAGCATATGAGCCATGGATGACCGTAAGAAACAAATGTCCTAAATTTAATAATGCAATATATGTTGACGGAGAGAAAATATTAACCGACAAAATTGACAACGCTACTGGGGCAGATAAAGCTACTTACTTAAACGATTTAATAAAGCTTTGGGAAGAAAGAGGCGAGCATTTTTCCAGTAAAACTCCAAAAGGAGAATATGGCGCAAAAGCTTGTCAATTAATGTACGATAATAGAGAAGTATTAAATAAAACAAACGAAGAATTGTATGCATGTTTTGATGCCGTATACCAAGCAGATAAAGCCACATTTACACACCCACAAAGTTTATATACTTATTTTTCTTTGATGGTAGATTTATTTGATGCTGGAAAAAAACCTGCGGAAGATTTATTTAATAAATACGATGATATTGTAGAGAAAGTTGAAGATGAAGTGAAAAACTACTCTGAGAGCTTAAACGTACTTATTGAAAAAGAAGAAGCTGGTACCGAATTAACAAGTAAAGAAGGGCAATACAAAGCTTATTACGAAAGTTATTTAGAAGCTTATGACCAAATATCTGCAGGTGTAGATGAAAAAATGGGAACTAGAGCAAATTGCGAAATTTTAATTCCATTATATCAAAAGGGTTTTGAAGAAAACAAAACAGATGCTGAATGGTTACAAAGTGCAATGAATATGATGTATCAAAAAGAATGCACTGACGATCCATTGTTTGTGAAAATCGTTGAACAAAAAAACTCTATAGCTCCAGATGCAAATACTGCCTTTTATGTAGGCATACTTAAAGACAAACAAGGTAAATCAAACGAAGCTATTTCTTTTTACAAACAAGCAATTGATTTAGAAACAGATAATTTTAAAAAATCTAATCTTAATAACAAAATTGCATTAAAACTAAAAGCTAAAGGCAGCTATTCACAAGCAAGAACGTTCTTTAGAGAAGCTTTAAGATTAAACCCATCGAATGGACGTCCTTACTTATTTATTGCAGCTATGTATGCCGCAAGTGCTAACGATTGTGGCGACACTAACTTTAACAAAAGAGCTGTGTATTGGTTAGCAGCCGAAGAAGCTCAAAAAGCTGCACGAGTGGATTCTAAATTATCAGGTTCCGCAGCACAATCTGCGGCAAGCTATATGGCTAAGGCGCCTTCAAAAGCGGAGATATTTAGTGCTGGTAATTCTGGAGAAGTAATAAAAATTGGTTGTTGGATTGGTGCCTCGGTTACAGTTCCAAAAATGTAATGAAAAAAGTAAGTTTATATAAAATATTAAACATAGTCACCATATTTTTGGTGACTATGTTTTTTTCATGTAACGACAGTTTTGACCAAGTTCAAAAAATAGGGATCTCTGAGAATGAGCCCATTGGAGTTGCTGAAAACATTAATTTAAAACATACCGATTCGGGTAGAGTTACAGCTAACCTTTTAAGTCCTAAAATGCTGGATTTTACTAATCGAAACTTTCCTTATAGAGAATTTCCAGAAGGTATTACCCTAAACTTATTTGACGAACAAAATAAAAAAAGTGTAGTAGTAGCCGATTTTGCTATTGTTTATGATCAAACCGATCTTTTAGACTTGCAAGGAAACGTTGTTATTACAACCAGCGATCATAGGGTTTTAGAAACTGAACAGTTGTTTTACGACCAGAAGAAGGAATGGTTGTTTACCAATAAACCGGTAACATTTAAAACCGAAACCGATATTATAAATGGTAACGGTTTCGATTCTAATTCCAAATTCACCAATGCCGAAGTACTAGAAGTTACAGGTATTATTACTGTAGAAGACTAATTTTATTCAAGTTAATTTAAAAATCGCTATTCTTCAATTTTAATTATCTTTACAAACAAAACGAACACATGTAACATCCATGTCAAAGTCTTTTCTCCCAAGGGAATGATTGTGTAAGGATGTACCAAGCCTGTGCTGAGCGCAGTCGAAGCATAACCGCTAAAAAATAAAATATACACATGAAATATTCTAAAATTTTCCAATACGCCTATTTGGTTTTTGCTGTACTGTTTATTTATGATGGCATTACAAAATGGAATGACGGCACCAACAGTGCTTATATTTCACTTGGATTGGCTGCGTTAGCTATCTTTATGTATTTCTTTAGAAGAAAGTTTGCTAAAAAATATGATAATACCAATAATTCAAAATAAATGAGTATTGATGTCATTATCATCATTCTATCATTAATACTTTCAGCCTTTTTTTCGGGCATGGAGATAGCCTATATATCTTCAAACAAAATTCATATAGAGATTGAGAAAAAGCAAGAAGGTATTTTATCAAAAATTTTAACCAAACTAACCGCAAAACCCTCAAAATTTATTGCAACCATGCTTATTGGTAACAATATCGCTTTGGTTATTTATGGGTTTTTTATGGGGGATTTGTTGGTAGCTTGGTTTAAATCCATGGTGCCAACATCTTATGGTTTTTTAGACCTGATGCTAACCGATTTTAGTTTATTGACACAAACCGTAATTTCTACGCTCGTTATTTTAATTACTGCTGAATTTTTTCCTAAAGTGTTTTTTCAAATATATGCCAACTCTCTAATAAAAGCACTGGCAATTCCTGCTTATGGATTTTATATTGTGTTTAGTTTTATTTCAGATTTTGTTATTTGGATTTCAGATTTTGTTCTGAAACATATTTTTAAAACTGAAGGGGACCAAATACAATTGGCATTCACAAAGGTGGAATTGGGTAACTATATTAGTGAGCAAATGGAATCGGTAGAGGCGCATGATTATGTAGATTCCGAAATACAGATTTTTCAGAATGCTTTGGAGTTTTCCGAAGTTAAAGCCCGAGAAGTTATGGTGCCTCGAACTGAAATAACAGCTATAGAAATTAACGATTCCATTAAATCACTCAATGCTCTTTTTACCAAAACAGGTTTTACCAAAATTTTGGTTTATAAGGATACTATCGATGATATTTTAGGTTATGTACACTCTTTTGAACTGTTTAAAAAACCTAAAAACATTAAAGCCATGATGCTTCCTGTAGAATATGTTCCGGAAACCGTGCTGATTAAAGACGTACTCAGTGTGCTTATAAAAAAGCGAAAAAGCATTGCGATTGTTTTAGATGAATATGGCGGGACTTCAGGTGTTATGACGGTTGAAGATATTGTTGAGGAATTGTTTGGGGAAATTGAAGACGAACATGATACAGTCGATTTAATTGAAGAAAAACGGGATGATGGCACCTACACATTTTCCGCACGATTGGAAGTCGATTATATTAATGAAACCTATAAGCTAAACCTTCCGGAAAGCGAAAATTATGAAACTTTAGGAGGTTTGATTGTAAATCATACCGAAGAAATTCCGGCACAAAACGATGTTGTGAAAATCGACACTTTTGGTTTTACGATTTTAGAAGTATCAAACACCAAAATCGATCTTGTAGAGCTTAAACTTTTAAACGAAGATTAGCGGTAGTTTTCAATCAAAATTGCAGTAATTTTTCTTAACCCAGATTATGCTATAGAACTTTGTGATGAGGGCTGAAAGACCAATAAAAGAAGTGATTTCACCGACTGAATCATGGCATCGCTATGGTGAAGGAAGGAAATCAAGCGCAGCACCTTGTTTTACAGGTATTTCAGTCTGTAATAAATTTTCTATTGTATAATCTGGGTTTGATAAAAAAACAATCAACTTTACAGCAAACAAATGCCTAATAACACTTTTATTATTAAATAGAAAATAGTATTTTCGCCCACGATATTTTGTCAAGTAACAATTGGCAACCAACTTAACAAGCTAAATCTTAACAACAGATTTTTTTAAAAAAATAATTTCAAATGGCAGTTTTAAATAAGATAAGACAACGTTCACTATTTTTAATCATCGTCATAGCATTGGCGTTATTTGCTTTTGTATTAGCAGATTTATTTAAGAGTGGTAGTGCGTTTTCATCAGGGCCCCAAAATATTGTTGCGACCGTAAACGGAAAAGACATTACCCGTGAAGACTTTATGCAAAAAGTAGAAGCAGCACAACGTCAAGCAGGACCAAACGCTTCTAATACACAGGTTATCAACCAGGTTTTCGAACAGGAAGTAAGACAAGCCGTTATGGAAAGCCAATTTGAAAAATTAGGTATTTCTATTGAAAAAGACCAAATGAGAGATGCTTTAAAAAAGGCATTGGGTACGAGTCCTGAGTTTTTAAATGAAGCAGGTTTGTTTGATGAAAACAAATTAAATGAATTTATAGCTAATTTAAAAGAAATATCACCTAACCCTAGTTTTATTGCAGGTCAGCCCATAACTTACTCCGATTGGGTTAACTACGAAAAATCTATTGCTGCAAACACTTTGCAACAAAGCTATTTTAACATGGTTAGGGCTGGTTTAACAGCGACACTTAAAGAAGGCGAGTTAGAACATAAATTAGAAGGTAATAAAGTTGATATTCAATATGTTCAAATTCCTTATTCTTCAATTGAAGATGATAAAGTACAAGTTTCAACTTCTGATATTTCTGACTATATAAACAAACACAAAAAACAATTTGAAGTAAAAGAGTCCAGAGATATTAAGTTTGTACAATTTAATGAGGTCGCTTCTGAAGTAGATGAAAATGCCATTAAAGCAGATTTACAAGCGCTTTTAAAAGATAAAGTAGAGTACAACGATGTTTCAAAAGCAGAAGAAACAGTTGTTGGGTTTTTAAATACAATCAATAACGAAAGCTTTGTTAATAGTAATTCAGACATTAAGTTCGACAAGCGTTTTGTTTTTAAATCGGCATTGCCTTCTGAAGTTGCCGATAGTATTTTTAAATTGGATGCAGGTCAAATTTATGGCCCCTATAAAGATAATGGGTACTATAAAGTTTCTAAAGTAGTAGCCGTTAAACAAGTCCCGGATTCTGCAAAAGTAAGACACGTTTTAATTCCATTTATTGGTTCTCAAAGTGCAGGTCCAGAAGTTACGCAAACGGAAGCGGAAGCTAAAGCAACTGCCGATAGTTTATTAGCGGTTATAAAAGGAGACCGTAGCAAGTTTCCAGAATTGGTAACTTCGTTTTCATCAGATCAAGGAAGCGTTCAAAATGAAGGACGTTACGATTGGCATCCTTATAATTCTATGGTGCCAGAATTCAATGATTTTGAGTTTGAAGGTAAGGTAGGTGATTTAGGTGTGGTAAAAACCATCTTCGGTTTTCATATTATAGAAATTGAAGGTCAAAAAGAAAGAAAAAGAGCTTTGCAAATAGCAACACTCGCAAGAAAAATAGAACCATCTGAAGCGACTGTTGATAAGATATTTAGAGATGCTTCTAATTTTGAAATCGCTGTTGATAAAAAAGATTTTGAAGCGGCTGCTAAAGAAAAAAGTTATACTGTACGTCCTGTAAATGGCGTAAGGATTTTAGATGAAAATATACCTGGAGTTGGAAGCCAAAGACCTATAGTGCGTTGGGCTTTTGAAGACAATGCAAATGTAGGTGATGTGAAGCGTTTTAATATACCTAATGGATACGTTATTGCACAATTGGTAGCGAAACATGAAGAAGGACTGATGTCTGTTGAAGATGCCAAAGCTACGGTTATGCCAATTGTTCGTAATGAAAAGAAAGCAGCATTAATTAGAAGCCAAGTATCTGCAACGACATTAGAAGCGTTGGCGAAAGCTCAAAATACTACCGTGAAATCGGCATCAGCAGTTAATATGAAAAACCCAATGATTACAGGCTCAGGAAGAGAGCCTTTAGTAGTTGGTGCTGCCTTCGGATTGAAAGAAGGACAAACTTCTAAATTAATAGATGGTGCTAATGGTGTTTATATGATTAAAGTTACAAAAGTAACGCCAGCAGTTAAGTTAGATAGTTATCAAGCGGTAGCTAACAGAGTGGAGCAACAAAAATTAAATGTGGTCTCTTCTAAGCTTTATAACGCATTAAAAGAAGCTGCCGATATTGAAGATAACAGAGCTGAAAATCAAATTCAATAAGACTTTTCAATTAGAAGATTTTTAAAATATTTAAAAAGGAGCAAATTTAATTTGCTCCTTTTTGTTTGAACAAAGTTTTGCTTAAGATTTTATGGTCATGTGTAGAACAGGTTATGCAAATACCTGAAGACTTATGAAATTGACGATCGATTAAAAATGACACTGTTTTATTGGAATTGCAATATAAAAGTAGAGACATTTTAGGTAGCTTCTTAGTTTTTTAAAACCATATCATCATAAGGAATCACTACATCAAACCCTTTTTCTTTAAAATAAGCTGTCGGGTTTTCTTTTGAGGTTGCTAAAATAAAATCGCCGCCCCAAGCCCCTAGGCTTTTTATGCTTCCTTTAAAATCATTAAAGAAGATGGATTTTACAGTCGTTTGCTTAATCATGTTGGAAATGATCTGTTCATGTTTGTTTATTAAAGCTTCAAAATCTTCTAAGTTCTGACAATCGATAATGAGAGACGTTATGGTGTTTATACTTGAAATAACAGACACTAAATGATGCTTATTAGCGTTGTAAGTAGCAATACCATCCCGACTGTTTTGCTTTCTGTTTAAATAAACAAAATATAAGCAGTCCTTAAAGCTTGGATTAAAACTAACCGAATTTATTTCCTTAGTGTCACCTAAAGGTTGTAATTGGTAGGTTATGGGTGTATTGTTTTGCGCACAAGCAATATCATACCCACTGCCACCAAAGGTCTTTTCTAACAGTTCAAAGGCATTAACATGTGCCCATTGAGAAATATTATTAATTAAAGTTGAAGAAGTGCCCAATCCCCAATTTTTAGGGAACGTTAAATACGTAGAAATTTTAAAACCGTTTTTTGAGCTTAAAAAATCAGGATTCAGTGTTTTTGCAGCCTTTAAAATTTGAACAATCCTTTGTGAAATGGCATCGTCATGTTGAACCTGTTTCAGCATTTCACGAGTCTCTAATTCGAATGAATTTTCAAACCAACAAACCCCATTAGCATCAAAACTTTTCCAAATAAGTTTCGACTCGTTTATAAGTTCTATGTTTAACGATTGCCCAAACCTCGTAGGAACGGCAAGCGATAATGCGCCGTCAAGTACGACATATTCACCTGTAATTAAAAGTTTTCCGTTGCTGTAAAATGTCTGCATTCGTTAATCGTTAACCTTCATTCGTAAATTTTCAATAGCTTCAACTACTGCACTATGTGTTACGATATTCACTTTAAAATATTCAGTTAAGATTTCTTTTTCAATGTCTGTAGCATCAAACAGATTTAAAATATTCATTAAGTGCATCTTCATGTGCCCTTGCTGAATCCCCGTAGTGGTTAACGAGCGTAAAGCAGCAAAATTTTGGGCTAAACCAGCCACCGCTACAATCTGCATCAATTCCTTGGCTGTTGGATGGTGTAGCAACTCTAACGATAATTTCACCAAAGGGTGTAAGCCTGTAAGTCCTCCAACAGTGCCTAATGCCAATGGGATTTCCATCCAAAAGGTAAATATGCCATCTTCAATTTTTGCATGCGATAAGCTACTATAGGTTCCTTTTTGGGAAGCATAGGCATGCACACAAGCTTCAATAGCTCTAAAATCGTTGCCGGTAGCTAACACCACGGCATCAATACCATTCATAATACCTTTATTATGGGTAACAGCTCTATAGGGTTCTACTTCGGCAATCTTAACAGCTTGTACAAATTTAGTGGCGAATTCTTCGGCCGAAATATTTTTGTCCTCACTTAAATCTTCAATTTTACAGCTTACTTCAGCACGCACCAAACATTCAGGGACGTAGTTGGAAAGGATGCTCATGACTATTTGAATGATTTTTTCTTCAGCAGAAAAGGCATTAAAATTTAAAGCTTCAGTTTTAAAAGTTTTTGCTAACTGTTCTAAACAAGAATTTATAAAATTAGCACCCATAGCATCCAATGTTTCAAACGATGCATGTAATTGGTAATACCCTTTAATATCTTTGGTTTTATCACGTAGTTCAATATCTAAAATACCACCACCACGTTTTTCCATATTTTTGGTGATAGGTTTTGCATCTTCAATAAGTTGAGTCTTGATGTGATTGAAATAATTTTTGAGGGTTTCAGGATTTCCGTAATACATGAAATGTACCTGCCCAATTTTAGTGGTCGATATAACCTCTGTTTTAAAACCGCCTCTATCCATCCAGAATTTGGCAGCTTTACTTGCTGCGGCTACTACCGAACTTTCTTCAATGGCCATGGGAATAGTGTATAATTTTCCGTTTATTAGAAAATTAGGAGCAACTCCAAGCGGTAAATAATAATTGGTAATTGTGTTTTCTGTAAACTCGTCGTGAAGTTGTTGGATTTTTTCGTTAGTATTCCAATATTGTTTTAAAATACGTTTAGTATCTTCAGCATTAGAAAAGTAGGTTTCAACTATCCAATCAATTTTTTTGGATTTCGATAATTTGGAAAAACCGGAAATAGAAGCGCACATTAATTTGAGTTTAAATATAAGACAAAGATACTACATCCTTTTTTTATTTGAACCTAGCCGTATTTAATTGTTAATATCTGTGGGTTTTTAAAGAATTTTTAGTAAACTTGAAAACTTTTAGTAAAATCGCAACGATTGATTGAAATTAGCAAGATTATTTTAATGCAATAATATTTTGTCATTCAGATAATAAGATTCAAATAATTAAAATTTATATGTCAGATACTACGATAAGGAAAACAGAAGGTCAACAAATATTTGGGCATCCCAAAGGATTATTTATTTTGTTTTTTACTGAAATGTGGGAACGATTTTCGTTTTACGGAATGAAAGCACTTTTGATTTTTTATTTGACGAAATATCATTTGTTTACTGATATTGATGGTAACTTATTAATAGGAAGTTATGCTGCTTTAGTTTATGCAATTCCTGTAGTTGGTGGCTTTTTGGCCGATAGATATTTAGGTTTTAGAAAAGCCATTGTTTTTGGTGGTATCATGTTGGTTTTAGGACATGCTGGTATGGCTTATGAGGGGAATGCCGCTACTCAATCGGTAACTGGCGAGATTGTAAGGGATAATTTTGCGCTTCAAGTGTTTTATCTATCCTTGGCCTTTATCATTTTAGGTGTAGGCTTTTTAAAAGCTAATATCTCGTCTTTGGTGGGTGAATTGTATCATGAAGGCGATAAACGCAGAGATTCAGGTTTTACTATATTTTATATGGGCATAAATCTTGGTTCATTTTTGGCAACCATTATTTGTGTTTGGTTAGGAGAAACATATGGTTGGAGCTATGGATTTGGAGCAGCTGGTGTAGGTATGTTTTTTGGGTTGTTAACATTTATATCAGGTAAGAAACATTTGTTGGGAAAAGGAGAGTCTAATGTGCCAGAATTATTAAACAAAAAGACATTGGGCATTAAGAATGAATGGCTAATTTACGGATTAAGTGTATTGGGAACATTGATTGTTTGGCAAATGGTTCAAAGCCATAGTGTTGTTCAAAATTTATTAATTATTGCTGGTGCTGCGTCTTTTATTTATATAGTTTACTATGCCATTACACAATTAGATAAAGTAGCAAGAGAACGCTTAATAGCTTTGACCATATTGATAGTTTTCACTGTTATTTTTTGGGCATTGTTTGAACAGGCTTATACCTCATTAAATTTATTTGCAGATAGAATTTTAGATAGAGGCGAAATTGCCGCAGGAACATTTTTAAGCCTAAATGCACTATTCATCATTATTCTAGCTCCAGTTTTTGCTTGGTTGTGGATAAAACTTGGTAAGTATAATCCAAATACAGCAGTAAAGTTTTCTTTAGCACTTATGTTGGTAGGATTAGGTTTTGGTTCATTGGTCATGGGAATAAATGCTTCTGAAATGGGTAAAGTTGCTATTTTTTGGTTGGTGATAACATATTTTTTACATACTTGTGGAGAGTTGTGTTTATCACCTGTTGGTTTATCGGCAGTAACAAAACTTTCACCAGTAAAAATTGTTGGGTTTATGATGGGGGTTTGGTTTTTAGCCACAGCAAGCTCAGAATTTATAGCATCTGTTTTAGCCAATATAGCCTCTGTAGATACCACTAACGGAACTGCACCAGATTTAAATTTAGCAAAACAGAGTTATCTCAAACTTTTTGAATATTTATTCTATACAGGATTAGGTTTTGGAGCATTGCTTTTAATACTGTCCCCAATAATTAAAAAGTTAATGCATGGCGTAGATAAAGAATTAAATAACTAAATATTATGAGTGAGAATTCAACCGACCAATTTTTTAAAAGTACCGTTTTAGGTCATCCGTCAGGATTATTTGTATTGTTTTTTACCGAAATGTGGGAGCGTTTTTCTTATTATGGAATGCGGGCATTATTGGTTTTGTTTTTAACAGCTTCATTATTGGATGAAGGTTGGGGATGGCCACGTGAACATGCCATGGCATTATTTGGTTCTTATGTGGGGTTGGTGTATTTATCAACGATGATGGGTGGTTATTTTGCAGATAAAGTAATTGGATTTCGTTGGGCAGTTGTTGTGGGAGCTTTATTAATGACGTTAGGGCACGCTTCTATGGCAGTTGAAACTCAATGGTCAATTTATTTAGGATTAGGGCTTTTAGTAATTGGTAATGGTTTTTTTAAACCTAATATGACATCTATTGTTTCTGAAATGTACAAAGACAGACCAGAAAAAAAGGACGGTGCATACACCATTTTTTATATGGGTGTAAATGCAGGAGCGTTTTTGGGTATTTTACTTTGTGGTTATTTAGGCGAACGCGTGGGCTGGAGTATTGGGTTTGGTTTAGCGGGAATATTTATGTTTTTTGGTTTAATTCAATTTTGGTTAGCTCAAAATATTTTTGGTGATATAGGTTTGAAGCCTATAAAAGAGGATAAAAACTCAATTGAATCAAAAGATACTGATAAAAGAGTTCCATTTACTTCATGGCAATTAGGATTGATTGTACTCATGGTGGTTTTAGGATTGTTGTGGGTTTTAAATGCTCCTGCCACTACAATTTCCAATGGTAACGTGAATGTATTTTCATTTTTAGGTTCGAACGGTAATAATATAGCCATTTTAACGGCACTTGTGCTGTTCTTAATTTTGTTGGTTTACAGGTTTACACAATATTCTAAAGTTACTAGAGAAAAACTAATTGCGGTTACGTTTTTTGCGCTCCTGTCGGTTTTCTTTTGGGCTATTTTTGAACAGTCACCAGGAACTTTAACCATTTTTGCTAGGGATTATACCGATAGAACTTTAGATGGATCTTCAGCCACTATATTTAGAATTGTAAATGCGTGCATGACAATTATCCCCCTTGGAATTATTACTTGGGTTTTGTTCTTGCTTTTTAAGCAAACATTTGCCAAATATAAATGGGCGAATTTGGTTTTAAGTCTAAGTTTTGTAATCGTTTGGGGTATTGCTATTTGGATGTTATTGGATCAATTAAATGATAAAGAGCTTGAAATTCCAGCCTCTTGGTTTAGTGTTTTGAATTCCTTATTTATAATAACATTAGCTCCTTTGTTTTCAAAATGGTGGGAGAGTAAATATAATCCTTCTGCAAACGGAAAGTATGGGATTGGTATGTTTTTACTTGCGTTGGGAATGGCATGTGTTGCTTTTGGGGCTATGGGAATAGAACCAGGAGCTAAAACAGCTTCGGTAAGTATTATTTGGTTGATTTTAGTGTATTTATTTCATACCATGGGCGAATTATGTATATCTCCTGTTGGGCTTTCTTATGTAAGTAAATTGGTGCCAGCAAGAATGATTGCATTCATGTTCGGCGTTTGGTATTTAGCAATTGCCATAGGAATGAAAGGTGCAGGAGTTTTTGGTGAAAATGTTGATAAAATAGCCAATGAAAACGGAATTAGTTACTTTTTCTGGATATTGACAATCATATCTGTTATTGCTGGAATTGTTTCAATAATAATGACTCCAATAATTAAAAAACTCATGCATGGTGTTCGTTAATCGAAAATAAAGTTAAAAAATAATCAAAGTGCGCCATTTTTGGCGCATTTTTTGTAAGTTCGATATTCGTTTACAACAAAGTAAATTATGAAGAGAATAGTATATATAGTAGTTTTTGCTGTTTTAACCTCGGTTAGCAGTATAGCACAAGAAATTAATTGGGTAACACTTGATAAAGCTATAGAGCTTCAAAAGAAAAATCCTAAAAAAATAATGATGGATGTTTACACTAGTTGGTGTGGGCCTTGCAAGATGTTAGATAAAAACACTTTTCAAAACCCTGATGTTGTTAAATATGTAAACGCCAATTATTACGCTGTTAAGTTTAATGCTGAAGGAAACGATAAGATTACATACAAAAGTAAAACATTTTCAAATCCGGGATATAAACCAGAATTAGCCAGCAGACGTAATTCTTCGCACGAATTGACCCATTATTTACAAATTCAAGCATTCCCAACCATTGTTTTTATGGATGAAAAAGCGGAGGTTATTGCGCCCATTAGAGGGTATCAGTCACCTACACAATTAGAATTGTACCTGAAAATGTTTAAGGCAGATGAGCATAAAAATTTAGATACTCAAGAAAAGTTTAATACCTATTACACCGCTTTTAAACCTGAATTTAAAGGATAGTGTTTGTCAGGTTGAGGGATCTTTACAGTCTAAAAAGAACAATATAAAATGATGACGTTTAGTTTGTCAGACTGAGCTTGTCGAAGTCCCAATTTTAAAAAACCTCATTGGTAGCGCAGTCGAAACCTAAATATTTTTAAATCAATATTCAATAATAAAAGCACCCTTTTTGCTCGTTTGGTGAAAAGGGATTTTTCGTTTTTTACATACGGTTTCCCAATAAGTTACATATGATTTGTAATTGCTTCCATCGGCAATAATGTGCTTTGGTTTTATCGAGTCTATGAGCCGATTCAAATTTATTTTGGGAGATTGCCTTAATAAAACATAGTCGGGTTGAAATGATTTTATGTTGTAAATGCCTAAGCTATCAATGACTAAAACCTTTTTGTTGTTAAGTAAGTAAACCAATTGAAACGAGTCTTTTTCAATGGTTTTAATATGATTTCCAACCGTGTAATCTTTAATTATTTTATTTTTACTTTCAGTAATACTATCAAAATCTGATGCAATATGCATCTTATTGTTGAACGTGTTTCCTAAGAGAGAATGCCTGTTTTTATGGAATACAATGAATTTATTTTTTGGTCTTTCATAAGTGGTATAAATAATAGCACATTGTCCAATTAAAATAGCGATTAAAAATAACTTTAGCGAAGCATAATGTCGCTTTATATAAAATCGAATTAGAGCAATGATACATATATAAGAAACAAAAACATATAAAAGACTAAAAGGAATCTCTTTAAACAGAAACGATTCTTGTGCTGAAATCCATTCGACAAAACGGTTCATTAAACTAATAATATACCCATAAATTGTCGCTGCAAACTGAGGTAATATATTTAAAACTGCTAATAGGATTAGAAAAATTCCATAACCCAGGATAATTCCCAAAAGAGGTATGATGACTAAGTTGGATAGAAAAAATAAACTTGGAAATTGATGAAAATAATACAGACTAAGCGGAATAATACCCAATTGTGCTGAAAATGTAACAGTCAAGGTATGCCAAAGTTTATCAGGAAGCCAGTATTTGGTTTTCCATAATTTATACAATAATGGGTCGATGGAAACGATAGAAAAAACAGCCAGATAACTTAACTGAAACCCCACATCGAACAAGAACAGTGGTTTAAAAAGCAGTATAGTAAACATGGAAATTGCCAGCGTATTATAAATATTGGTAGGGCGTTTTAAATTCATGGCAATGGCAACAACACTAAACATAGTTACTGCTCTGGTTACCGAAGCCGATAACCCTGCGATTATGGCAAAGCTCCACAGGATGCTTACTATTAAAATAGCGCTTAGTAGTTTGCCATATTTAATACGTTCAATAGGTTTGGAAATATATTGTAATATCAATAAAATAATCCCAATGTGTAAACCCGAAATGGCTAAAATATGTATCGCACCAGCATTGGTGTAACTGGTATACACTTCTTCGCTAATATCCTGCCGTTGCCCTAATAAAAGGGCGTTTATAATAGCCAATTCATCTGGATTGAAATTGTAACGTTTAAGTCTTTCATTGATGTGGTTTCGTGTGTTATTGGCAATTCCAAAAAGGGTTGTTCCGTTCTGTTTTATTTTGAAAAGGGATGCTTCCGAAGTGAATAGTTGTTGATAAATATATTTTTTGTCTAAATATATTTTATAGTTGAATTGATTTGGATTTAACGGATTTATTAAATCTTTAAATGAGGTTTCTGTAATGTAAATAGCATCAACTTTTAAAGATGTGGTTAAAGAATCTTTTTGAATGTTCAATAACGATTTGCCTGAAACTTTTATATTGTCAACCTCCAATAAATCAACAACATATTTATCATAATACGAGCTTGGTTTTAAAACCTCCCGAATTCTACAAGTGATGGTTTTTAAGGAATCTTTTTCTTTTGAAAGTAGTTGGGTATAGTGCTTGGGGTGGTTTTTTTCGTTGTGAAGATTGGTTACAAGTATTCCAACCAAAATCATTGTAATAAAACTGAAAACACCAAACCAAACCGTTTTAATGAATTGTTTTTTTGCAACTAAGTAAAGTACGAGTAAGAAAACGAGGCTTATGCCTGTTAAAACCAAACTTAAATATAAAGGCATGTTAAAAAAATAGCCAATTATAATGCCTATAACAAGGCAAGCCGTTAGTTTTATTATGATAAAATTAAGTAGTCTCATGACTACTCAAATATAATAAAATATCTTACAATATTCTACGTGCTTCAACAAAAGCTTTATCCCAGTAACTTTCTGATAGTTTAGAAACAATAACGCCAGCACTTGTAGTTGAATGAATAAATTCAATATCGCCATTTTCGGTAGTGACAACAAGCCCTACGTGACTAATATCGTTTCTTCGGTTCATAGTCCTAAAAAAAAGCAAATCACCTTCTTGGGTATTTTTTAAGGAGATTTTTTCGCCTTGTTTTGCCATGTCTCTTGAAATCCTTGGTAAAATTATATCGAAGGCCCTAAACGATTCAAACACCAAACCAGAGCAATCCATACCGTCTCTTGTCGCACCGCCAAATTTATATTTGACACCACTAAATTGTCTCGCATAGTCTATAATATCAAGTGCTTTTGAATTGGTAGAATGGTTTTCGTTAGTTTCGGTATTTGTGCTTAAATCTTTGGGTTCAACATAAGTAGCGTCACTTATGTCTGTTGTTCGTTTAGGTATAATGGTTTTAGAAGAGGTTCCCTTTTTAACAATAATGCTTTTTGAAGATTTGCAACTGGTAAAACAAAAGCTAATTATAAGTAGAACGGTCGTCATGTTTTTTAAGAACATCATGAGGCTTTAATAGATTTGTAAATTAATTTGGCTGTTTTTTCGCTGGCACCTTTACCGCCAAGGGCTTTTTCCAATTCGTAATAATGAATAAAGATTTTAGAACGCTCTTCCTCATTTAAAATTATTTCGAGTTCTTTTTTTAATCGCTTTTTATTGAAATCATTTTGAATAAGCTCCGTAACAACTTCTTTATCCATAATCAAATTAACCAATGATATATATTTTAAGGTTATAATTCTTTTAGCAATTTGATACGAAATGGCACTTCCTTTATAACAAACCACTTGTGGTATTTTAAATAAGGCTGTTTCTAAAGTAGCAGTTCCAGAAGTTACTAAGGCAGCATAGGATAAACTCAATAAATCGTAGGTTTTATTAGAAACAAATTTCACGTTATGCGATTTTATAAAGGGCTTGTAAAAACTGTATTCCTGACTGGGTGCTCCTGCAATAACAAACTGATAATTGGGAAAATCATCAACCAGACTAAGCATAACCGAAAGCATGCTTTTTATTTCTTGTTTTCGGCTTCCAGGTAATAAGGCAATAATGGGTTTGTCGCTTAGCTCGTTTTCTGCTCTAAATTCATATTCGCCAACTTGTGTTCTATTGGCAATAGCATCAATTAATGGGTGACCTACAAATGTTACTTTGTAATCGTATTTTTTGTAAAAAGCTTCAACAAAAGGCAATATAACATACATGGCATCAATATCACGTTTTATAGCTTTTACTCTGCCTGCTCTAGATGCCCAAACTTGAGGCGAAATATAATAGTTGGTTTTAAATCCGGCTTGTTTTGCCCATTTCGCTATGCGTAAATTAAACCCTGAATTATCTATAAAAATAATAACATCGGGCTTAAATATCTGAATGTCGTCTTTACAAAATGAAATATCTTTAAAAATGGCAGATAGGTTCATAATTACTTCAGCAAAACCCATAAAGGCACGTTCTTTATAGTGTTTTACTAAGGTACCTCCAACTGCCTGCATGAGGTCGCCACCCCAAAACCTGAAATCGGCATATACATCTTCTTTTTGTAATGCTTTCATTAGGTTCGAGCCATGTAAATCACCCGATGCTTCTCCAGCTATAATGTAGTATTTCATTTTTTGTTGTCAGCTCGAGCGCAGTCGAGACCTATTTTTAAAACCTCTTGCAAGCTGCGCTTTTATCTTCAAATAAAAATATATTTTCACTTTTGATAATGCTTGAGGCGACAAGAATAATTAAAACAGTTTAAATACAAAGGTAAAAATAGCTATAAAAATGGTTATTAATAAAACGCCCCGGGCACGATAATCTTGTCGTTTTATTATGAAAATAAAAAAGGCAACTAGATTTAGAATAGCACCTAAACTAATAAGTTTGCCTAAAAATCCTTCGCTAGCGGCTGCTTTTATAACAGTTATAAAGTCATCACCTTGTCCTAAAAGTGTAGCGGTTGCAAATAAACCAATGCCATTTGCAATTAAACCGACAAGGATGCCTATAAAAATATCTTTTTTAATCATTTTAAATTCCAAGTATTTAAAGTTTGAATATAATGATGGGCCGTTAAATCAAACTGAATGGGCACAACCGAAACATAGCCATTTTCCAAAGCCCATTCATCGGTATCTTCGCCGCCATCTAAATTAACAAATTTTCCTGTAAGCCAATAATAATCCCGTCCTTGAGGTGTTTTTCGTTTGTCAAATTCTTCTACCCAATTCGCTTTGGCTTGACGGCAAATTTTAATGCCTTTTATGTGTTTCTTTGAAAGGTTCGGGATATTAACATTTAGCACGACACCATTAGGCAACCCTTCTTTTAAAGCATTTTTGGTAATTGTTTTTACAAAGTCTTTGGAGGTTTCAAAATTGGCACTCCAAGCATAATCCAATAAAGAAAAACCAATAGCAGGGATTCCTTCAATACCTGCCTCAATGGCAGCACTCATAGTACCCGAGTATATCACGTTTATTGAAGAGTTGGAACCATGATTGATACCCGACACACAAATGTCTGGTTTTCTGGTAAGTTTTTCTCTAATAGCCAATTTCACGCAATCGGCAGGAGTCCCCGAGCAACTGTATTCTATTTGTGGACCATCGTCAATAAAAACCTGTTCAACATACAGTGTCGAATCTAAAGTGACGGCATGTCCCATACCACTTTGTGGACTATCGGGTGCCACCACCACTACATCTCCAATGGTATTCATTATAGAAATTAAAGTTCTAATACCTGGTGCGTTGATGCCATCATCGTTAGTAACTAATATAAGCGGTTTTTTTGTCATTTTATACTAAAAAAAGTATCGCTAAAATACATAATTTCCTTAGGAAATGGCGTATTTCTTCAGTTTAACAAAAAATTATTAACGATTGCCCGTATTGGCATGGTTTTTTCTTTATTTTAGTAAAAAAATGATGGACTTTAAGAGTCATAGAATATTAACCGATATGAAAAAAATTATGAGAAGGAATTATAAAGTGTTGTTATTATCGTTATTGTTAGCTTTCGCATCGTGCAGTTTTACAACCAAAAAGTTTAGTAATCCTGATAAAGATAAATTACTAATTCAGGTCATTACTTTTGTGTTGGAACAAGGTCATTTTGATCCTATTGTTTTAGATGATGCGTTTTCGGCAGAATTGTTTAAAGATTATTTAGAAATCATAGACCCTGTAAAACGTTATTTTTATGAATCTGATTATAGGGAATTTGAAAAATACAAATTAACAATTGACGATCAACTAAAAGCAACTGATATCACCTTTTTTAATGTGGTACAAGAGCGTATGTTAAAACGTATTGAAGAAGCTAAGGAAATTTATAAAGAGGTGCTATCTGAGCCTTTTGATTATTCAACCGACGAATCATTTAATACCGATTACGAAAATAGCAGCTTTGTAAAAAATAGAAAAGAGCTAAAAGAACGTTGGAGACAACAACTTAAGTTTTCTACACTTTCTAATTATGACGATTTAATAGCACAAGAAGAATTGGCTAAAAAGAATGACCCGTCATATGTGATGAAAACCAATAAAGAGATAGAAAAAGAAGCGCGCGAATCGACTTTAAAATCGATCAATGTGTATTTTAATGATACTATTGACGACTTAGAACGCGAAGATTGGTTTGCGATTTATGTAAATACCATTGTTGAGGAATTCGATCCACATACCTATTATTTAGCACCAAGAAATAAAGAAGATTTCGACCAACGTATGTCTGGCAAGTTGGAAGGCATTGGTGCCAGATTACAAAAGAGAATGGACTACATAAAAATTGTAGAACTTATTTCAGGAGGGCCTGCTTGGAGGAGTAAGGAATTGGAAGTTGAAGATATTATTTTAAAAGTAAAACAAGAAGATGAGGCATTTCCTGTGAATATTGTAGGCATGCGTATTAATGACGCTATTAAATATATTAAAGGACCAAAAGGCACTAAAGTCACCTTGACCATTAAAAAAGTTGACGGGACTATTAGAGATGTTGTTATTACTAGGGATGTGGTTGAATTGGAAGAAACCTATGCTAAATCATCGTTGGTTAAGAAAGACAATATGACTTTTGGGATTATTGATTTACCTTCCTTTTATGTTGATTTTCAGGACTATAAAAATATAAATGCTGCCAAAGATGTAAAAGAAGAAATTGAACGTTTAAAAGCTGAAGGTATTCAAGGGTTGATTTTAGATTTGCGAAACAATGGAGGTGGTTCTTTGCCAACCGTAGTGGACATGGCAGGTTTGTTCATTAAAGAAGGTCCTATTGTGCAAGTGCGTTCAACAGGCGAAGCTAAAGAAGTGTTACGAGATAAAGATAAATCCATTTCTTGGGATGGGCCATTGGTTATTTTGGTAAACGAAATATCGGCATCGGCTTCCGAAATTATGGCTGCAGCAATGCAAGACTATAAACGTGCTATTATTATTGGCGGTAAGCAAACTTACGGAAAAGGTACTGTTCAAAATGTCATCAATCTTAATAATATGCTTAGGAACAATACCAGTGGTGATTTAGGAGCTTTAGCTTTAACCACCCAAAAATATTATAGAATTAATGGTGGATCGGTACAATTAGAAGGCGTTAAAAGTGATGTGAATGTACCTGGACGTTTTAGTTTTATAGAAGTTGGTGAAAAAGATAAAGAAAACCCATTGCCTTGGGATGAAATTGATGCCGCCGACTATACACCATGGGAAAACTATTTTGACTATGATGCAACCATTAAGAAAAGTAAAGAACGTATGAGTCATAACCAACAGTTAAAGCTTATTGAAGACAATGCGAAATGGGTAAAAAGTAAAATTGATGAAACTGTTGTATCTCTAAACTATAAAAAATATAAAGCAGGGTTGGAGTTGAATGAAGAGGAGGCAAAACGATTTGATGCCTTAACAAATTATAAAACCAATTTGACTTTCGATTCTACAAAATATGAAAAATCGCTTTTTAATAACGATACTACCGATTTAAAAGAAAAACGTACCCGTTGGCACGAAAGTTTAAGTCATGATATATATGTTGAAGAAGCTATCAATGTTTTAGAAGATTTAAAAATGTCATATCCTATAAAAAAAGTAGCATATACAACAAAAAATTAAGAGCTGTATGAGTCATAAATCAAGCTCATTAAAACAATTGGCGCTCCAAAAGTTCAAAAAGAACTTTTGGGGCGTTTTTAGTTTTTGTTTTATAATATTTATAGGATTAGTTTCAGTGTTTGCATATGTTTTTGCACCCGATAGTTCGCAATATGCCAACCAAATGCATCTGGCTATTCACTCAAAAAGACCTGGGTTTAAAGTCACCATGCTTACCATACCATCGCGTTTGGAAACCAATCAAAATGGTTTAGATAAATTGTTTTTTGGAAAGAAAGATGCCGATACCGAAATCCCAATTTCCGAGTATAAAATGAAAGGTGATATACTAACCTATAAAGAATACGCATCCGATGGATTGGAAGGTGTTGAAAAAACCATGAATATACATGAGTTTCCAAAGGGTTCATATAAAACGTATATTAAAGAAAAGACCTTCCTTTTTGGGACTGATAAATATGGTCGTGATTTATTAAGTAGGGTTCTAGTTGGTGCTAGAATCTCCTTTTTTATAGGCTTTGTGGCTGTTTTTATATCCTTGGTTATAGGCATATTTATGGGTAGCATTGCAGGGTATTTTGGAGGAAAAGTAGATGCCGTAATTATGTGGATTATTAACGTAACATGGTCTATACCAACTTTGTTATTAGT
Source organism: Mariniflexile sp. HMF6888 (assembly GCF_044335535.1). Taxonomy (NCBI): domain Bacteria; kingdom Pseudomonadati; phylum Bacteroidota; class Flavobacteriia; order Flavobacteriales; family Flavobacteriaceae; genus Mariniflexile; species Mariniflexile sp. HMF6888. Next base: position 23,721 of record NZ_JBIQVZ010000008.1, read on the forward strand.
GATAGCCATTACCTTGGCTTTAGGAAAAGGTTTCTGGCAAGTGTTTATTGCCGTTGGTCTTACCATGTGGGTTGAGGTGGCCAGAGTGGTACGCGGACAAATAATAAGCGCCAAAGAAATGCAATATGTTACTGCGGCACGTGCTTTGGGTTATAACGATTTTAGAATCATAACCAAACATATTTTGCCTAATATTATGGCCCCCGTTATTGTTATTTCGGCAGCTAATTTCGCAGCAGCTATTTTAATAGAAAGCGGCTTGAGTTTTTTGGGTATCGGTGCACAGCCGCCCATGGCAAGTTGGGGCGCTATGATAAAAGACCATTACAATTACATTATTCTTGGGAAACCCTATTTAGCTATCATACCGGGGCTTTGTATTATGAGTTTGGTTATGGCGTTTATGCTTATAGGTAATGCATTGCGTGACGCTTTGGACGTGAAAGGGTAGGAGTTATTTTTGCTTACAAGGTTTATGTATGCAACTCAGATTGGCTTAGTAAAAACCAGTAATTTTTTATATGCGTCTTGTTGGCGGTAATATTTATTCCCAATCTGCTTTTTGTCAATCATTCGACCCTTTTCCTTCGAATATTTTAGGGATTGATTTTTCAATTCTCGATTCACGGGTTTTCGATTGCTTGGCTTGTGAAAAATATAGTAAATAACCTCTTTGCCTACCTGGTGTTAATGCCTTAAAAGCGGATTTTAAATCGGGATTGTCCTCTAAGGTTTTTTTAAATTCATCGGGCATTGTAAACTCGGAAGTCTTTTTCATTTTCACTTTCAAACCTGCTTTTTCAACCTCAATCGCTTCAAAAAGATAGGCTTTGATAACGGATTTTAAATTAATGATTTCTTGAACTTTGGTAAATCGGATTTGGCGAGCCGATTGCACATTTTCCGTTTGTTGAATTAGAATGTTGTTGGTATCCTGCAATAAAGCACCTTTATGAAAAAGAAGAGCACAATATTCTTTAAAGCCATGAATTAAGACGATATTATTTCCTTGGAATGTATAGCAAGGGTGCATCCACTTATAGTCTTCATCAAGTCCACAATCCAAACAGATTTTTCTTAAAAGTTTCGTTTCTTCTTTCCACCGCTCTATTTTTTCTATGTATTTTTCAACTTTTTCCATTTTCAAATTTATTTTGTTAATGAAGTGATTTTTCTGCTTTCTGGCCTGAAATACCAAGATAAAATAGTTACAAGCAATAATATTAATGATGGTATTGCCTCTGTTAATGGTTGACCGACTGCTAAATGGGAAATGGATGCTCCAGACATTACAAAGAAAAATCCAGCATATGCCCATTCTTTTAATAGGGGGGATTTGGGAATAAGAATAGCAATGACACCCAATATTTTCCAAACACCGAGAATACTTAAGAGGTATTGTGGATAGCCTAATTGTTTGATGATTTCATTGTATCCACCAATTTGAAGCATTTGCTGTACACCGCCTGCTAACATTCCAATTGAAAGGAAGCCAGTAACTATCCAATAAATGATTTTATTTCTCTTTGTTGTCATAATGTGTTATTTTGAATGGTTTAAAATGTCCTGTAATCTATCGTGTGCCATATTTAAACCACTAGCAAAAGGTAGTTTTAACTGTTCTGCTCGGTGTTTCTCAGACCTGTAAATTATTTGTATGGTCAGTTTACTGGTTTCGTCAGTGAGTTTTTCAAATTCCAAGAATTCAAGCTGCACACCACTAGGCATATTTTCCATTTCAAAGGTTCGGATGATTTTTTTATTGGGTAAAATTTCGTGAATTGTTCCGTTTGCCTTAAATACGACATTGCCGTTGTATGAAGTTTCAAACTGATAACCACCATGATTTCTATTTTCAAGTTTTATCACTTTTGTGCCCATCCATTGTTCTACAAGTTCAGGTTCGGTATATGCTTTAAAAAGTAATTCTACGGGTAATTCAAATGCCCTTGTTATTACTAACTCTTGTTTGCCTTCTATGGCATTGATTTTTGTTTTTTTCTCCATGGTGATTTATTTTTTGATTGATGTTTTTGCTCACTCCTAATTATTTCTTTTTGTGCTCGTGAATCTTCGATTTCATTAATGTTTCCAATTTATTAAATCGGTCATCCCACATGTTTCTAAAGGGTTCAATGAATTCAGCTATTTCTTTCATTCCTTGGGGGTTTAGCTGACAATAAATCTCCCGACCTCTTTGTTCCTGTTCGAGTATTTCGCATTCCGTGAGGATTTGTATATGCTTGGAAATCGTTTGTCTTGAATAGTCGAAATTTTCAGCAATTGCAGTTGGTGTCAATGCTTGAAGCGCAACTAAAGAAATGATTGTTCTTCGGGTTGGGTCAGCTATGGCTTGAAATACGTCTCTTCTTAGTTTCATTACGCAGTTATTTGACTGCAAATATAAATGCAGTTATTTGATTGCATAAATAATTTTTGAATTTTTTTTGTTGCTGGAATTTGGAATGTTTCTACTTGTGATGGTTTTGTGTGTCTTGGAAAGTTCTGTGTTTAGGGACAAGAAAATTAGAAGCTAGCAAACGGAGCAACTAACTTTGGCTTAGCTAAAAATAGCAATTTTTTATACACGGCTTGTGTCTAAGCTTTTATTTCATTCAGTTCTAGTGTATATAACCAATATTTAACTCCAAGTCTTGGCTCTAACTCTTCAAAGATTTTAAATCCAATTTTTTCATAAATATATCTAGCACTTTTCATTATTTCAGAAGTATGAAGTGCTATAGTTTGTTCATTATTTTCTAAAGCCAATTCAATACACATTTTGGTCAGTTTTTCTCCAATTCTATTGCCTCTGTATTTTGGGTCGACAGAAACAAATCTTAAATAACACCATTTCTCATCATATATTTCGGTCGGGTTTCCTTTAGGGATTAGAAAAGCCATACCAATTATGTTTTTGGTGTTATTTTCACAAATTAGACATTCCGATTTTTTAAGTAATTCAGAGTAAGTCTTATGGTCATCAAGAGTTTTATGTAATTTATTCCAATTATCATTGGTTAACTCATCTTTGAATTGTATCCAAGATTTTAACCCCAACTCTTTAAGTTGTTCTAAATCGTTTATACTTCCTTTTCTGAAAATCATTTGCAGACTTGTTTTCTAGCTTACACACAACTCGTAATATAGTACGTCTATTACCCTAATGCCAATCAAGATATAGTTACTTTTTGTTGCTGCTGCCAGTAAATATAATCAATATTTCCTACGAAAATAAAAAATCCCGACAGCAACCTATCGGGATTTTATAAATCTATTTTTCTCTAGTCTCTAGTCTCTAGTCTATTATCTATCGTCTTTTATCTCATTTCTTAATAACCCTAACATTCATTTCCTCAATCTTTTTATCAGATAGTATAGAAGGCGCACCAAATAATAAATCCTCACTGGTGCCTGTTTTTGGGAATGCCATGACTTCACGAATCGATGCTTTTTTCTCTAAAATCATCATCAAACGGTCAACACCCCAAGCAATACCGCCGTGTGGAGGTGCCCCGTAATGGAAGGCTTTATACATAGTGCCAACGCTTTTTAGCATCTCCTCTTTGCTATAGCCCATGTTTTTATAAGTAGCTTCCAAAATTTCGGGTTTGTGGGCACGTACCGAGCCGCCACCAATTTCGTAACCATTCAATATCAAATCGTATTGTTGGGCAATGATGCTTCCTATTTCTTCCTCTTTGCCATTCATGTGCTTATCGATATCATAAACCGCTGGCATCGAGAATGGATTGTGGGTAAAGGTCCAACGGCCTTCATCTGTTTTTTCAAACATAGGGAAATCAATCACCCACGCCGGACGCAATTCTTTCGCATTAATTAAATGCAACATCTTGCCAAGTTCCTGACGAACCGCATCCAGAGCTTTATTTGCTGTGGCATAATCGGCAGCCGAGAAAAACACAATATCGCCAACCTGAGCATTGGTTGCTTTTATAATGCCTGCTGCAATATCTTCACCCAAAAACTTAATAATAGGCGATTGTAAATCGGTTTCATTAACAATAATATAGGCCAAACCACCCAAGCCGTGCTGTTGTGCAATACCTGTTAACTTTTCAATTTGCCCTTTCGATAAACGTTTGTTGCCTTGTTCTTCAGCAGAGACTTTGATACATTTTACAATACCGCCTTCTTCAATAGGTTTGCTGAATACTTGGAAGGTCGTATCTTTTACAATGTCTGTAATGTTTTGAAGTTTTAGGCCAAAACGCAAATCGGGTCTGTCGCAGCCATAAAAATCCATGGCATCTTGATAGGTAATCACTTCAAACGGACGTAAAATCCATTTGTTACCGTATATTTTTGTCACCACTTCATTAAACATTTTGGTGTTTAAATCGATGATTTGCTGCATGCTGGCATACGCCAATTCCATATCCAGTTGGGTGAATTCCGGTTGGCGGTCGCCACGGGAATCTTCGTCCCTAAAACAGCGTGCAATCTGGAAATACTTTTCGTAACCGCTCACCATCAACATTTGTTTAAACTGTTGAGGTGCTTGTGGCAAGGTGTAAAATGCCCCGGATTGTTTACGTGTTGGTACAATGAATTCGCGAGCCCCTTCATCGGTTCCTGCGCTTAATATGGGTGTTTCAATTTCCAAGAAATGCTCCTCATCTAAAATATCACGCAGTAATTTTATAACCTTATGACGGTTGACAATAACGCGACGCACATCATCATTTCTGTGGTCTAAAAACTTATATTGAAAACGAATATTTTCATTGGTTTTTGTCGCACGTTTTATTTCAAAAGGAAGTGTTCTCGATAGATTTAAAATATCGAGTTCGTAAGCTTCCATTTCTATGGTTCCCGTTCTTAAAGCAACATTGTAATCATCTTCCTTACGTTGTACAATGGTTCCGGTAACAGTAATAACCGATTCTGGTTTTAACTTCACCAGTTCATCTAAATTAGGGAACGATTCCCTGCTTAAACGCACTTGGAAAACTTCGGTACTTGAATCGCGTAAATCGATAAATATCAATTCACCATGATCGCGAACACTGGAAACCCAACCTGCAAAGGTTACTTTTTCGGAAATATTAGTTTCAGAAATAGCGGTGATTACATGTGTTCTGTATTCCTCTTTTATAACAATAGGAATTTGAGGTAGAATTTCTTCTTTGGTTGATGGTTGTTGGTTGGTTGTTGTTTGTTGTGGAGTTGTTTGTTGTTGAGTTGTACTTCCGTCTTCGGTCATCGGTCTTCTGTCTTCTCCAGCAAGCGCTTTCAAAATTCCTTCACGAATCACTTTCCCAGAAGCTCCTTTTCCAATAATAGCTATGATTTTTCCAACTAAAATACCCGATTTCCCTTGGTTTCCGGCTTTAATGTCATTGGCTATGGCTTCATTTTCTGAAATGACTTTAGCAATGGCATCCTGGATTTTTTCTTCGGAAATACTGTTGTCTTCGAAATAGGTTTTATAATCAAAATGAGCATCAGCCAACAACGATTTAATGGCATTTTGAACCAATACCACTGTTATTTTTTCCTCTTTAAATAATTTGAAAACAGCAATAAAATCTTGAATGTTTTCAATTTGTGAATACGCTTCAGGCTTTATGTTGTTTGACAAGGTTTTGGCAACAAACGAGGCGTCATTCAACTCATTGTTAATAGCCACGAAGGTTTCCGAACGTAACGAATCGGCAGTAAAGAATTTAGCGTCCTGTGGTAATACGCCGCCATTTATTAAAATGGATTCTACGGCAAAAGGAAGCGTTTTGGTATCAACGTGAACTGCTTCAACAGCATCTTTAATATTTACAAAAGGTAAATCAGGCTCCGAAATGAAACGGTAATCAGCTTCAAATTCCTTTTTACGCATGGTTTTGGTTTGCTTTAAATCGGCATCCCATAAAACCGTGGTTTGGTCGGGTCTGAATTCTTTATGCTCAATATAGTAGTTGAATTGTTTTTCTACTTCCTCCTTTAAAGCATCGACCATAAACTTAAACGAATTTAAGTTTTTGATTTCGGTACGTGGGTTTAAAGTATAACTGTGTTTTTTACGAAGGGATACCGAAACATCCGATTTAAACTCACCTTTTTCAAGATTCGCTTCACTTATTTTTAAATTCTGAACAATACGTTGAATGTATTGAGCATAAATGGAAGCGTCCTCAATATGACGAATACAAGGTTCGGTCACAATTTCAATTAGAGGCACACCCGCTTTGTTGAAATCGACTAACGAAACAGTTTTTTCGTGCATCAATTTAGCGGCATCTTCCTCAATATGAACTTGGGTTAAATTGACCGTAAATTGGCTGCCATCATTTCTAAAACAGGATACTTGTCCGTCAGGAATAATCGGGTTATGAAACTGGGTGATTTGAATATTCTTTGGGTTATCCGGATATTCATAATGCTTTCTATCCCAAGAAATCACTTCGTTTTCAAAAGATGATTTTACTGCCTTTCCAAAATAAATAGCTTTGGTAATCGCTTCTTTATTGATGGCAGGCAAAACACCCATTTGCCCCGTACAAACAGAACAGATGTTTTGATTGGGTATGTCTATTTCTTGATTTGGACAAGAACAGAACAGCTTGGTTTTTGTATTTAGTCGAACGTGTGTTTCCAGTCCGATAACTAATTCTAACTCGTGGGCTTTTAATGCCGCGTCTAATTGCTCCAATTCCATTATATCGTGTCTTTTAAGAAGTTAGCAAACTTCAAAACAAGTTCGTCATTATTTTTTGCTGCCGTTATTTGCAAGCCGGTTTCCGTGCCTTGAGGTACAGTTAAGGTTGGCAATTGCCCAAGGCTAAAACCAACGGTATAAGCATCGCTTAAATACATGGCAAGCGGATCTTTTAAACTATCACCAATTTTTGGTGGTGTGCTTGGTGTTACAGGCGATATGATGATATCGACTTCCTTAAAATCGTTTTCAAAATTTTCAGAAATAGCATCGCGTAAAGCCAATCCTTTTAAATAAATTTCATCTGAAAACCCTTGAGACAATACTTGGTTGCCACCAACAATTCGGCGTTTTGTTTCTTCTGAAAAGTTTTCTGAACGTGTAATGGCATACGATTCCTTTAGGTTTTTATCCTCAATCCGATGGCCGTAATTGCTACCATCCAATCGGGATAAGTTAGAAGCCGTTTCAGCCATTGCCAAGGTGTAATAAGTAGAAACCAGAATATCGGATTTAAAGAAATCAAGTTCCTTAACAGCAATACCTTTGGCTTTTATTTTTTCTATAGCATCTAAAAAATCAGCTTTAATTTTAGGATCAATCGCTTCATTCTCAATAAAGTTTTTGAAGTATCCAACGGTTTTAATGCCTTCAGCATTTAAAATGGTTTCTTTTGAAATTTCCGAGGAAGCGTAAGTGGTTTGGTCTTTAGTGTCTTTGCCACTCATCACGTTCAATACGATACGAATATCCTCAACCGATTTGGCGATAGGACCCACACAATCTGTTGATGATGCATACGCCATCAAGCCGTAACGCGAAATACGCCCGTAAGTCGGTTTTAGGCCATATACATGATTGTAGCCAGCAGGTTGACGTACCGAACCTCCTGTATCGCCACCAATGGAAAATACGGTATAATCTTTAGCAACATTCACTGCGGATCCACCACTGGAACCACCACCTACCAAATTGGGGTTGATAGCGTTTTTTACAGCGCCGAAAATGGTGTTTTCACTTGAAGATCCATGACCAAAGCTATCGCAATTCTCTTTGACGATAGGAATCGCACCAGCATCCAATAATTTTTGAATGGCTGTTGCGGTGTAAGCCGACTTGTAATTTTTTAATAACTGAGAGCTCGCCGTTGCGTAAGTGCCTTGCAGCATATATACGTCTTTAATCCCAAAAGGAATGCCTTCCAATAGACCAATAGGTTCTCCTTTTGCTATTTTGGCATCTACTTTTGCAGCTAATTCTAAAGCTAAAGAATCTAGCAAAGTGTTAACGGTGTTATTGGTGTTGGCCTTTAGTAAATCTAATTTCCCTTGAATCAATGCTGTACAGGAAATTTCTTTGTTCATCAATTGCTGATGAAGTTGTTTTATTTGAGAGTCCATAATTTATTCTTCTATAACTTTAGAAACCACCAAATAGCCATTCTTTTTTTTGGGGAAGTTTTCGATAATGATTTGTTTCTCAATGGCAGAACTTTCAATCACGACATCGTCTCTTAAATCGCTTAACGACACGGCATTATTATGATTATTATTAAAAGAGTTATTATTTGTGGGTTGTGCATTTTTAATCACATCAAATAATTTGTTCACCGCCTCGCTGGGCTGTGCTCCTTTAATACTTGACAATATATCGACTGTCATAATTTTACTCATGTCTTACATTTTTTAGATTAAAAAAAGCCTTCCGTATTGGGAAGGCTTTATATATTTTTAAACAATAACCTTCCGACCCTAAAAATTAGGATTATTGAAATTATTATTGTTATTAGTTGTCATTATATGGTTTTTTACGCACCAAATATATACAGAAATAATATATCAAGCACTATTTTTTCTTATATCCTATTCTATATTGTCAAATTAGTAAAAAAAACGAGAATAAATTGAAAGTTCCTTAATATATCTGATGTATGGCGGAAAAAGGCACATAAAAGAGCAAAAGGATAAAACTTAAGCAAGTCTCTCAGTTCAAATTTTGTTGGGAAATTATTAAAGTGGCAATAAAAAACACTTTTTAATTTAAAGAATTCCTCGGGAATTGCCCTGTGGTTTGCTATCACCAGTTCGCTGTGTTCGTTCCCGCTTTGACTTCTCCTTGAGAAGAGGTCAAAACGGATCAAAAGACAGTTCTGGGTGAGGTGAAATAAAGTTAAAAAACATATCAAAATTTAGGTTTTAAGCCGTTTTTGGTTTTGCGGTTTATTTGAAGAGGATGAAATTAGCTAAAATCAATTTTAAGGCACTTTTTAGGCAATTTAAGACACTTTTAAGTAATTAACAAATGTTGATAATTTTGATTTATAATCGATAAAAAACTTTAAAAAAGCGCTATGGTTTTGTATATTTGTAAGTATCCTGAAATGATGCGCAAGTGTCATTTTTTTTATGAATTTTAATTAAAAAGATAACAATAAATGAAGGAAGAATTTAATAAGCACAATTATTCAGCAGATAGTATTCAGGCGTTGGAGGGCATGGAGCACGTACGTATGCGTCCGTCTATGTACATTGGAGATGTTGGTACAAGGGGATTGCACCATTTAGTTTATGAGGTTGTTGATAATTCGATTGATGAGGCACTCGCTGGGCATTGTAATAATATTACGGTAATAATTAATGAAGATAATTCGATAACCACCGAAGACGATGGTCGTGGTATTCCCGTAGATTTACATAAAAAAGAAGGTGTTTCGGCTCTAGAGGTTGTTATGACTAAAATTGGAGCAGGTGGTAAGTTTGATAAAGATTCCTATAAAGTATCTGGTGGTTTGCATGGTGTAGGGGTGAGTTGTGTGAATGCTTTGTCTGAACATTTGCGTGCTACAGTTTACCGAGATGGCAAAATTTACGAGCAAGAGTACGAGCGTGGTAAAGCCATGTATCCTGTTAAACAAATTGGTGAATCCGATAAAAGAGGTACGACCGTTACTTTTAAACCTGACGGAACTATTTTTACACAAACCCTAGAGTATAGTTATGATACTTTAGCGAGTAGAATGCGTGAGTTGGCTTATTTAAATAAAGGAATAACTATTCATTTAGTTGATAAAAGAGCGACTAAAGAAGATGGTTCTTTTGAAGGAGAGACATTTCATTCTGAAGAAGGTTTAAAAGAGTTTATCAAGTTTTTAGATGGCAATAGAGAGCCTTTAATGAAAGATGTTATTGCGTTTGAAGGTGAGAAAAATGGGGTTCCTGTTGAAGTTGCTATGGTTTATAATACCTCGTATGCCGAAAACTTGCACTCATATGTAAACAATATTAATACACATGAAGGCGGGACTCATTTGTCTGGTTTCCGTCGTGGGTTGACGATGACTTTAAAGAAGTATGCAGACGAATCTGGCTTACTTAAAAATTTAAAGTTCGAAATTGCGGGTGATGATTTCCGTGAAGGTTTGACTGCCATCATTTCGGTGAAAGTTGCAGAACCACAATTTGAAGGACAAACCAAAACCAAATTAGGAAACCGAGAAGTGTCTGCTTCGGTAAGTCAGGCCGTTTCTGAAATGCTGACCGATTATTTGGAAGAACATCCAGACGATGCTAAAATCATTGTGCAAAAAGTTATATTGGCGGCACAAGCGCGTCATGCAGCTCAAAAAGCACGTGAAATGGTTCAGCGTAAAACCGTTATGAGTATTGGTGGTTTGCCTGGTAAATTAAGTGACTGTTCGGAACAAGATCCTTCAAAATGTGAAGTATTTCTTGTAGAGGGAGATTCGGCAGGCGGAACTGCAAAACAAGGTCGTGATAGAGCATTTCAAGCAATTCTTCCGCTTCGTGGAAAAATCTTGAATGTTGAAAAAGCCATGGTTCACAAAGTGTTTGAAAACGAAGAGATTAAAAATATTTTTACAGCTTTAGGTGTAACCATTGGAACGGAAGAAGATAGTAAAGCACTTAACCTTTCTAAATTGCGTTACCATAAAGTTGTTATTATGTGTGATGCTGATATTGATGGTAGCCATATTGCGACTTTAATATTAACATTCTTCTTTAGATATATGAAAGAATTAATAGAGAACGGTCATATTTATATTGCAACCCCTCCTTTATATTTAGTTAAAAAAGGAAATAAAAAAGCATATGCTTGGAGCGATAAAGAACGCGACACCATAGCTGAAGAGCTTGGAGGTAGTGTAAGCATCCAACGTTATAAAGGTCTGGGAGAAATGAATGCAGAGCAACTTTGGGATACCACTATGAATCCTGAGTTTAGAACCATGCGTTTAGTTCAAATAGATAATGGTACGGAGGCCGATAGAATCTTCTCGATGCTTATGGGTGATGAAGTGCCACCTCGTAGGGATTTCATTGAAAAGAATGCTGTTTATGCTAAAATTGATGCTTAAATAAAATTCTAAATTATATAAAAATTATATAAAAAATGCCGCTTCAATTGAAACGGCATTTTTTTATATCTATCTATTGATTAAAAATCGAACCCAATAGAGAATTGCCAAACACGGTTTTTAGGATTGCCTTCATCGTAAACACTCCCTAATCCTAAATGATATCTAATACCTAAAGACACACCAGACTCCGTTTTAAAGCCAGCACCAAAGTTCATACCCCAATCAAAATTTTGTGGGTCAAATTCTTGAGAGGTATCAAATAATCCAAAACTGCTATCAAATTCTTCTTTGTGAGAGACTGCTAAGCCTACTTGAGGGCCCACTTCTAAAAAGAATGCTTTGTCTGGATAAAGCTTTAGCATTAAGGGCATGTTTATGTAATCTAATTTTTGGGTAAAAGTGCCCCCATTATCCTTTAATTCATAACCCTGTTGTGAATATTGTAACTCTACTTGTAATGCCACGCTTTCTGATAAAAATGATTCACCATAAAAACCAATATGGAATGAGTGTCTTTGTCCGGTTTCGGTATCACCATCAAAACTTACCGCAGCTAAATTATAACCACCTTTAAGTCCTGCATTGGATTTTTGTGTTTGTGCATTTGATGTTAATGCTATTGTAAGGATACATACTATTTTAAAAATTGTTTTCATGTGTTTGCTTTTTTTGAGTTGTAAGGTTATGAGGTTATGAGGTTATGAGGTTATGAGATTATGAGGTGATGAGATTATGAGGTTATGGGGTTATATGGTTATGGAGTTTCAAAGTCTTATCTCTTTGTCTTTTGTCTCGCTAATTTGTCTCGCAAAGCCGCTAAGACGCAAAGTTTTTAAGTTAAAAAGCTGCAAAGTGCCAAAGTTCTTCTTGTCTTGTCTCTCGTCTCTCGTCTCTTGTCTATTTGTTTTATTTACCGCCATTCGCCTGTAAATCGGCAATACATTGGGCATCTAACTCTGGTGCGGAATTTGCACCAATTAAATTATTTAAACCAGCGCCGCTTTCGACAGACCAATGCATTAAACAACTTTCAACGTTACAATGCTTGGTGTGTTCGGTGTCTTCATGATTTTCTACCATGTTTGCTCCTAAATTAGTGAGACCTAAAATATGACCAAATTCATGAGAAATTACAGTTGTTTCTAAAATAGTTCGGTTGGGCTCAAATGGGCTATTACTTAAATCCTGAATGGTTTCTTCATAAATTACAAACGATGTGTTTCTATAGGCTGTTCCTAAAACCACGCCCGAGTCGGTATTGCTTGCAGATTCACCATCCGCAAAAAAAGCCCAAACGGCTATTTGATCGTTTGTATTGTACTTAGTACGGTTGGCATCTTCTATGGTAATGATTTCTTGATTTGTGTAAGGAGCATTTCCAGGGGAGGCAATGGCTCTTTTTTCAACAGTAATGCCATGAGGTTTAAACGTTCTTGCTTCTAAAAAACTAACAAAGTTATTGATGCTGCTTTGGGTGGGTTCAAAACCTTCAACATAAACCAATTCAATAACCATACTTTTAAAAGTAGTATCTGATAGTAAATCGTTTGAAGAACTTCCCGTATTTTTTTGATTAGCTAATTTAGTGTTGGTTGCGTTTTCGTTATCAGTAGCATCTTCTTTTGAACAAGAAACCAAAAAGCCAAAAACCAATAGTAATGTTATTATTTTTTTCATTTGTTTTTTTTAAGTTGCAAAGTTGCAAAGTTGCAAAGTTGCAAAGTTTCAAAGCTTCAGAGTTTCAAAGTTTCAGAGTTTCAAAGTTTGTTGTCTTACTTCTCTTTCTCTCTTCTCTTTTTTCTTTTTTCTCTTTTTCTCTTTTTAAAATAAGCAGCTGTCAGTTTCCCGACAGCTGCTTCGCCATAAATACTATGGCAACCAACCAAAAATCAAATAGGTACTAAATTTGGGACAAAACTAATGTTACTGCAGCATTTGTCGTGCTTTTTAATGAAATGGATGTATTGCTAAAACTGGTTACTTCCCATGTGTTATTTAATAAACTAAATGTGGCGTTACCTGTAAAAGTTAGGTCTAAATACACTTCAGTTTCAGAAGCTACTTCATAGGTGCCTTCTACATTGTCTGCCAGTGCATTTACTTTGTCTTCTGCTACACACGATAAGTCGTTTGCGAAATCTATAGCGTAATTGGCATAGTCGGAAGTTTTGTCGATGCCTGCATTTACAAATGATTGTATTTTAAAGCTTCCTTCAACTAAAATAGTTTCCAAGTTATTTGCTTGGTCTTCTGCTTCATCTTCGGCATCTTCAATACCTAAACAATCTTCAATGCTAGCTTGTAAATCTAAATCGCTAGTAAGTGTTACCGTTGTGCTATCTGATAATGTAGCGGTAATAGGATAGTTTATTGCAAATAATTCGGTGTTGTCCATATCATTCATATACGCATATAATTGTTGTTCGGTTTCAATAACCACACTTCCGGTTTGCTCCAAACTTAGACTATAGGTTAAAATTGTTATGGGGAAATTAACGTCTAAACAAGAAATGGCATCTTCTCCAGCAGCTTCAGCAGCTTCACAGGCATCAATAATAGCATCGTATTCTCCTTGATTTGTAACAACCACTTCGGTATAATTACTTAATCGGACACTAAAAGGGAACTCCAGTGTTACAGTATCATTATCGTTAGTAAACTGGCCTAAAATGTTTAAAACAGTTTCATAATCAGACTGACTTATAATGCTCACTTGGATGCCATTTACTGTTGCAACAACAGGTAATAGTATAGATGAACAAGAAGCGTCATCTAAAAAGTCGTCAAAACTTCCGTCATACATAGAGCTACGCTCTAGGTTACTCGCAGTTTCAGAATTTGAATTATTGGTGTTTGGGTTTTGCCCGTTCTCATTATCAATTTCATCTTGACACGATGTAAAAGTTAATAAGGCTGTTAAGGCTAAACTTGTAATAAATCTTAAATTTTTCATGATAATAATTTTTTTGGGTTATGATATTGAACTTATTTAAACTTTTTTCAATTGGTTAAAAAATGGCCCTTTTACGCCACTCTTTGTTTTTTTTCCTTCCATAGCCCTGCTATGTAACTCTGAAAAAAACTTCGATTGGACAAAAAATGACTAATTTTCACTTCAATCAAAAAAGTTTAAATGCGTTCGTTTTCTTTTTCATAGCGATCTTTTCGCCTTTGTTTTAGTAAGACAACTACCTTTTATTTTACCCTACCTTATTTTAAAAGTCATTTTTAAATTTAGAAGTATTACTGCTAAAATAGATAAAGTTAGAATTATGATTAAGGTGGTTTTCATTATTTTATAAATGCAATCTTGCTTCATAATTGTTTGTGTTATCTTACACCATTAAGACAACTTAAAATATTTTTACCCTACTTTTGTAGAAATTTTTATTTTTAAAGCCTCAAGAACCTATATAAATGGATGCAAATAAACTTTGTGAAGAAACTTATTTTAATGCTTTTTATTTAGAACATGTACAATCGGCAAGTAATTTTGCCTATTATAAATGTGGAGATAAAGATGGCGCTTTGGATTTTGTGCAGGATGCCTTTTCTAAAATTTGGGAAAATTGTTCCAAAATAGATTTCACAAAAGCTAAAACCTATTTATTTACTACTATTAATAATTTGTTTTTAAACATGGTTAAACATAATAAGGTCGTTTTGGAATATGCCAAAGCAGCACCTTATTTAGATAAAACAAACGAAAGTCCTGAATATATTTTTGAAGAAGAAGAATTTAAAAAGAAGTTACAAGATGCCATCTCGTTATTAACTGAATCGCAACGCGAAGTATTTTTATTAAATAGAATAGAAGGTAAGAAATATAGGGAAATAGCCGATTTATTGGATATTTCCCAAAAGGCTGTAGAAAAAAGAATGTCTGGAGCTTTAAAAATATTGCGAGAACATATTGAAAATATTTAGAGTCTCTTAGACAGTTTCTTAAAATTGGGGTAGGGTAAAAATAGTTTAAGTTGTCTTGTATTTGAAGCGTAAAGAAATGAAAAACGAAAATAACATATTAAAATGGTTTGATAATGAGCTTAGCAAGGAGCAAATTCAAGATTTAAAACAATCTGAAAATGTTGAAACCCTTGAGAAGATAGCTTTTTATGCCAAACAAATGCAAGCACCTCAAGTTGATGTGCAAAAAGCATTGGCAGCTTTTAAAGAAAGAAACCTTACTAAAAAAGAGCCTAAAATAATTCCGCTTAATTTTAAAACTTTTTTAAGAATAGCTGCTGTGTTGGTGGTAATGCTTACATCGTCTTACTTCCTGTTTTTTAATAATAATGTGTCTTTTGAAACCCAAATTGCTCAAAATGAAACTTTAACGTTACCCGATAATTCCGAAGTCATTTTAAATGCCGCTTCAAAATTAAAGTACAACAAAAAAACTTGGAAAGATAAACGAAATCTAGAGCTAGATGGTGAAGCCTTTTTTAAAGTAAGCAAAGGAAAAAAGTTTACCGTAACAACCGATATAGGAACGATTCAGGTTTTAGGTACCCAGTTTAATGTAAAGGAGCGCGACAATTATTTTGAAGTGCAATGTTATGAAGGTTTGGTAAGTGTTACTTTTAAAAACGAAACGGTAAAACTTCCTAAAGGAAAAACATTTAGGGTTTTAAATGGAAGTATTCAGGAAGTGAATGATTTTAACGCAGAAACCCCATCTTGGATGCAAGCCGAGACCAGTTTTGAAAAGATCCCATTAAGTCAAGTAATAGCTGAATTTGAAAGACAGTATGATCTAAATGTGTCTTTAAAAGAAGTGGATGCTTCCCAATTATTCACAGGTACTTTTACCCATAAAAACAAAAATATAGCATTGCAATCAATCACTATTCCTTTAAAACTAAGTTATAGAATAGAAGGTAATCAAGTTACGGTGTATAAATATGAAAAATAATAAATGTATTATTTATATAGTTCTATTTGTCGCTAATTTCTGTTTTGCCCAAAATAATTCAAATAAAAAACCGCTTACGGAAATAATAGAGGCAATAGAGCAAAAATTTGATGTCAAGTTTTCGTATGCTTTTGATGATGTTGTTCATGTATTTGTTGAGCAGCCAGCGCCTGAGTATAACCTGCAAGAAACCATAGCATATCTTAATTCCAAAACCTTATTAAATTTTAAAACTTTAGATAATAGATATATTACCGTATCTGTTATAGAAAAAAACATTTCCATCTGTGGTTTTGTGATTGCTTCAGAGGGAAAAGAAGCATTATTTGGAGCTTCGGTAGCCGTAAATAATACTAATAAAGGCGTAATTACTAATGAAGTTGGCAATTTTCAGTTAGATGAAGTGCCTCTAAATGCCATTATTACTGTTTCGTATCTTGGGTATAAAAGTCAAGAATTAAATGCAAAACAATTTTTTTCAGAAGCCAACAATTGCAAACACATTCTTTTAGTTGAAAATAAAGAAGAATTAAACCAAGTCCTTATAACCAAGTTCTTAACTACAGGTTTTCAGAAGTTATTGGACGGAAGTACGGTTTTAAATACCAAAGCATTTGGGATTTTACCAGGTTTAACAGATCCCGATATTTTGCAATCTATACAGGTGCTTCCCGGAGTTGAAAGTGCCGATGAGAGTATTGCAAATATTAATGTGAGAGGTGGGACTAACGACCAAAACCTGATGCTTTGGGATGGCATTAAAATGTATCATTCTGGGCATTTTTTCGGGTTGATTTCGGCTTATAATCCCAATCTTACCAATAAGGTTATTGTAACTAAAAACGGTACAAGTAGTGAGTTTAGTGACGGTGTGTCAAGTACTATAAACATGTTTACTAAAAACGAGTTAACGGGTAAATTTTCCGGTGGGGCAGGCGCAAACTTAATAAGTGTCGATGCTTTTTTAGAAATTCCCATTACCAAAAAAATAGAACTTCATATTTCTGGTCGAAGATCTATTACAGATGTTTTTGGTACACCAACTTATGATAATTATTTTGACAGAAGTTTTCAGGATAGTGATATAAAAACCAACGACGGGCCTATAGAAAACCAAACCACAACATCAGATTTTGTATTTTATGATTACACAGCTAAAGTGTTATTTGATTTAAACGACCATCATAAATTTAGAGCCAATATTATTGGTATCGATAATAATTTAGATTATTATGAGCGTATCACAAACAGTAATGAAACCGCATCTAAATCAAGCAATTTAGCTCAAAAAAACATGGGATTTGGCGGTCATTGGATGGCTAATTGGAGTCCTAAATTAAGATCTCATTTTACTACGTATTATTCAAAATATAATGTAGACGCCAATGATTATAGAATTGAGTCGGATCAGTTATTAACACAGACAAATGAAGTGTTGGAGACTGGTTTTAAGCTTAATACTTATTATAAACTAACTGATTTTTTAACCCTTTTAAACGGTTATCAATTTAATGAAACAGGGATACTGAATAATACATCGGTATCAAGACCTTCGTACGATAAAACAAAGAAAGATGTATTGTTAAATCATGCTTTATATACCCAAGCGGAGTATAAGCAAGCCGGTACTTTTTTTAGAATTGGAGTCCGGGCTAATTATTTTCAGAAATTTAAAAAGTTATTAATAGAGCCTCGATTGAATCTAAGGCAAAAGTTATCAAATCAATTGGCCGTAAAATTAGAAGGCGAATTTAAAAACCAATCGGCAACACAAATAATTGATTTCCAGGACGATTTTTTAGGCGTTGAGAACAGGCGATGGATTTTGGCCAACGAGAAAAATTCATCTGATCCAAACGATAGGAATATACCGATTTCAGAAAGCAAACAAGGGTCTTTTGGGCTTGAGTTCAATCAGAATAATTTAAACATGGATGTTACTGGGTTTTATAAAACGGTTGAAGGTATAACAGCAAGTAACCAAGGGTTTTATAATAACTTTCAATATATCAATGCCATTGGGGATTATACAGTGAAAGGTCTGGAATTTTTAGCTAATAAAACAACCAATAATTTTAGTACATGGGTAAGTTATACGTATTCCATTAATGACTATAAGTTTGAAACTTTCACGCCATCGGTATTTCCAAACAATGTAGATATTAGACATTCCATTTCTCTAGGCATTAACTATGATATTTTGGAAAATCTGAAAATATCGATTGGTGGTATTTGGCGTTCCGGACGCCCATATACATCGCCCGTAGTAGGTAACGAAACTGTTCAGTCAGGAAATACCACTTATGTAAACTACGATGCACCCAATAGCAAAAACCTTGATGAATTTAAACGATTGGATGCATCTTTAAGTTATAAGTTTAATATTTACCAATCAACTAATGCCTCTTTAAAGATTGGTGTAATTAATATTACTAATACTAAAAACATAATAAACCGTTATTATAAAGTAAATCCAAACGATTCTAATGCTACCATTCAAATAAATAATGCTTCCTTAAGCTTAACCCCAAATGTGAGCTTTAGAGTTTATTTTTAAAACAAAACATCGTTAAAATGCTATTTTTTACGATAAAAAGTTTGTTTATGTAGTTTTTTATATATATTTGTGTAACCTAAATTTAAAAGAATGAAAAAAATTTGCCTACTTATGTTGTTGTGTATAGCAACGATATCATCAAAAGCACAAAGCGATTTAGATGCCTTACTTGCTGCAGGTGTAGATGATGCACAGCGTTTTGCTAATGATTATTTAGCGCCAGGAACCAATGGTTTAATGTATAGTATGAATGCCAACTGGTTTAATACAGCAGATGCTAAACCATTAGGTGGTTTCGAAATTTCAGTGATAGCAAATGCGGCTTCTGTTAAAGATGAAAATAAATCATTTTTAATGAATACAGATTTATACAACAATGTACAATTTGTTCAAGGACCAAGTTCGCAATATGTATCAACAGCTTTAGGATCTAACGATTTAGATGTTGTTGTAGAGGTTACTTATGAAGACCCTATTTTTGGAAGTCAAACCGAACAAATTACATTGCCAAGTGGTATAGGTTCAGGGAAGATTAATTTGCTGCCTACAGCCTTTATACAAGGAGCGTTAGGGTTAAGTAAAGGGATAGAGGTTAAAGCGCGTTTTGTGCCTAAAATAGATACGGATGATGTCGCTATAAGCATGTACGGTGCAGGCTTGCAAGTAGAATTTACTAAATGGTTACCTGCCGATAAAATATTACCAGTAGCTGTTTCAGGATTGGTTGCTTATACCCATTTAGACGGTACTTATGATTTAACGGGTTCTTCAAATTTAAATGGAGACAATCAGCGTTTAGAAAATGATACCAATACATGGTTGCTTCAATTAATAGCATCAACAAAATTGCCTATTATTAATTTTTACGGAGGTATTGGTTATATCAAAGGAAAATCAGAATCCGATTTATTGGGAACTTACGAGATTTCAGATGGTGTTTTTACAAAAGAAATTGTGGACCCATTTTCTGTTTCAAGTAAAGCTAGTGGTGTTAGGGGTACTCTGGGAACCAAGTTGAAATTAGGTTTTTTTAGATTTAATGCCGAATATCATTTGGCCGAATTTAATGCCTTTTCTGTTGGTATAAATTTTGGGTTTAGATAATCCTTAAATTTTCAAGAAAATTTTTAATGAATTCGAATTATATAATTGTTTAGTTTAAGTTATTTTAATAATGATTAGTTAATAAAAAAGTGCAAGATTTAATCTTGTACTTTTTTTATTTAGTGTATTTTAATTCGTAATTTAGCGTGCTTAAAAGCATAAAAATTAACCTTTTGTGGTGCGTGAATGCGTAATTTTTATATTGAACCCGTTTAAACTTTTCATAATTGGCTAAAAAATGGTCCTTTTACACTCGCTTTTTGTCTTTTTCTTCTTCCGTAGCCCTGCTATGCAACTCGAAAAAGCCTTTTACCGAGCATAGGGTGGAGCAAAAAATAACCTTGTGAGCTATTTTAGCGAACGAGCCAGCTGTCGCTGGGTTAATTTTAGCTTCAATCAAATAAGTTTAAACGAGTTCATTTCAAAAGGAAAAGATATCACAATTATTCAAAAAATTATTAAAAACTAAAAAATGAAAGTAACAGTAGTAGGTGCAGGAGCAGTAGGCGCAAGTTGTGCAGAGTATATTGCCATTAAAAATTTCGCTTCAGAAGTTGTTTTATTAGACATTAAAGAAGGCTATGCCGAAGGTAAAGCTATGGATTTAATGCAAACAGCCTCATTAAATGGTTTCGATACCAAAATAACGGGTATCACAAACGATTATAGCAAAACAGCAAATAGTGATGTTTGCGTAATAACTTCTGGTATTCCACGTAAACCGGGAATGACACGCGAAGAATTAATTGGTATCAATGCAGGAATTGTTAAAACTGTTTCTTCAAGCTTAATTGAATTTTCTCCAAAAACAATCATTATTGTGGTGAGTAACCCAATGGATACTATGACTTATTTGGTGCACAAATCTACCAACTTACCAAAAAACAAAATTATTGGTATGGGGGGAGCTTTGGATTCTGCACGTTTTAAATACAGATTAGCAGAAGCTTTAGGTGGTCCAATTAGCGATGTAGATGGTATGGTAATTGGTGGTCATAGTGATACAGGGATGATTCCTTTAACGCGTTTAGCTACTAGAAATGGCGTGCCAGTTTCAGAATTTTTAAGTGAAGATAGATTAGACCAAGTAAAAGAAGAAACTAAAGTTGGTGGTGCTACACTTACCAAATTATTAGGTACTTCTGCATGGTATGCACCGGGAGCTGCTGTATCTGGAATGGTTCATGCGATTGCTTGCGATACTAAAAAAGTATTTCCTTGTTCAACGTTGTTGGAAGGTGAATACGGTTTTAATGATATTTGTCTTGGTGTACCAGTGGTTTTAGGAAGAAATGGTATTGAGGAAATTGTTAATATCACTTTAAATGATGCTGAAAAAGCAACTATGGTAGAAAGTGCACAAGGTGTAAAAGCTGTTAACGATTTATTGTAATATATGAGTGCCTAAAGTGCGCTAAAGTTATAAGTGTACTAAAGTTATAAGTGTACTAAAGTTATGAGTGCCTAAAGTGGCGTGTTAAAAAGCTACTTTAGGCACTTTAAGTATTTATAACTTTCAATTTATAAGTATCACTTCAAAATTAAAAATATAAAAACTGTCAAATTATAAGCTAAAATCATATATTTGGCGCATGAAGGCAAAATGGTGCATTAGTACTTTAATTTTTATTTTTACTTTATTGGGTGTTGCAAATCATCAACAAGCTCCCGTGCCCAATCAGGAAATTGTATTGCAGTTTGCCCAACTGGAAGCCTCATCAAACCAAGCCAAAAACACCATCGCTATTGTTAAAAAACAATTGCAGATTTTAGGTGCTAATAATATTCAAGTAGAAGAACAAGCGGTAGGAAGCTATAAAATCTCATATTATAGCCATACCGATGTCGCCCATGTAAAAAAAATACTTTCTGAAGAAAAAGAATTAGCATTAGGTAAAGTGTCCTCTAATGAACACGAAAAACCAACTAAATCACCTTCCAAAAAACAAGCTGCTACATACAATTTAGATGTATTTGAAATACAAAAACATGACGCAAACACAGGTTTTGGTGGTAAATGTGCTTTAGAACTAAAGTACGATTACAACCGATTCTTTATTCCTATTGCATCTGTACCAACACAGGAAATAGTAATGAAGAACATAGAGCATCTTGAAAAAGAAGCCTATAGATTCCAAAAGAATATGGCGCTTGCCATAGACAATACGTCCCATAAAACACCTGAAGTTAGGGCGGGACCTACCTGCTAAAGAGGATCTTTACCAACACAAAAAAGCCATTTTAAGTATAGCTTTATTAGTAGTTTTAGAGCTATCGATATTCATTTATTATCATAAAAAAACAACTGTCAAATCACTGGTGAATTTTATATTTGCTCGTTTAAAAAAATTTGACCAAAAAAAATTACAATGCAAAACAAAGGACTCGTAAAGTTATTTGCCGTTTTGTTTGGTTTGGTAAGTATTTACCAATTATCATTCACGTTCAAGGCAAATCAAATAGAAAAAGCTGCTGAAGAAGTAGCCATTAACAAAATTCCAGAATCTGATCCAGATTATCGTGCAAAACGAAGTGCTGAAGAAGCCAACTATTTGCAATCTGTAGCTACAGATACTGTATTTAATATTGGTATTGCTAAATTCACTTATAACGATGTGAAAGCAAAAGCCATGAATTTAGGCCTTGATTTAAAGGGTGGTATCAACGTTATTCTTCAGGTTTCTGTAAAAGACATCTTAAAAGGATTGGCTAATAATACTAAAAATCCTGTATTCAATAAGGCTTTAAATGATGCCGAAACACTCCAGAAAAATAGTCAAAACACCTATTTGGAAGATTTTTTCATTGCATTTGATAAAATTAAAGGCGACACCAAATTAGCGTCTCCAGATATATTCTATACCAAAGCTTTAGATGGCGAGATTGAAGGAAACATGTCTGACGATGAAGTTAAAAAAGTCATCAGCACAAAGATTGATGAATCTATCGTTTCTGCTTTCGAAGTATTACGTAAACGTATTGATGAGTTTGGTGTTACATCGCCAAACATTCAGCGTTTAGGATCTTCTGGTCGTATTTTAGTAGAATTACCAGGTGTTAAAGATGTTGAACGTGCTACAAGTTTACTTCAAAGTACAGCGCAATTAGAGTTTTGGGATGCTTATAAAGGTGAGCAATTCTTTAACTTTTTAATGCAAGCCAACGAGGTTTTAAAAGAAACTGCTGAGGTTGAGAAAGACACGCTTAATGCGGAACCTCAAGATGAAGAAAATGCAACGGAATCAACGATTGATGCCCTTTTAGGAGAAGCTGCTACCGATTCTACAGCAACAAAAACCGTAAACCCAATTTTCGATTTAATTCGCGGACAAGGTTACCAAGGTGGACCGGTTATTGCACGGTTTGAAATTAAGGATAAAGAAAAAGTTCTTAACTATTTAAACTCACCAAAAGTACGTGCATTACTTCCTGCCGAAATGCGTTATGCCAAATTTGCTTTCGGGAAGCCAGAAAAAGATAGCGAAATAGTAGATCTATATGCTTTAGTGGGTAATAGAGATAACATACCACAATTAAGTGGTGCTGTTGTAACAGATGCCCGAAACGATTTTAGTCAAACTAATAAGCCAACGGTATCTATGCAAATGAATGCCAAAGGTGCTAAAATTTGGGAAGAAATGACCGGTAAAGCATATGCGCAAGGAAGTCAAATTGCCATTGTTTTAGATAATGTTGTGTATTCTGCCCCAGGTGTAACTACAGGACCTATTTCTGGTGGGAATTCAGAAATTTCAGGAAACTTTACACTAAATGAAGCTGTCGATTTAGCCAACGTACTACGTGCGGGTAAATTACCGGCATCTGCAGATATTATTCAAAGTGAAGTTGTAGGGCCATCATTAGGGCAAGAAGCTATTGATAGCGGCAGCATGTCTTTCATGATTGCTTTGGTATTAGTATTGGTTTGGATGGTGCTTTATTACGGAAAAGCAGGTGGTTTTGCCGATGTTGCCATGATTTTAAACATCTTATTAATCTTCGGTATTTTGTCGGGCTTAGGAGCTGTATTAACCTTGCCTGGTATTGCGGGTATCGTACTTACCATTGGTATGTCGGTGGATGCGAACGTTATTATTTTCGAACGTATTCGTGAAGAAATAGCCAAAGGCAAAGGACAAAAAGAAGCTATTCAAGACGGATTCAGTAATGCGCTGTCTTCTATTTTAGATGCCAACATTACTACAGGTTTAACCGCTTTAATTTTATTTATTTTCGGTACAGGTCCAATTAAAGGCTTTGCTACGACCTTATTAATTGGTATTGGGACCTCTTTATTTACAGCGATTTTTATTACCAGATTATTAGTTGATTGGTACGTGAACAGAGGTGGTAAATTAGAGTTCTCTACGCCTCTTACAAAAAACTTATTTAGAAATTTAAGTATCGAGTTCTTAAAGAAACGTAAAATTGCTTACATCATTTCAGGGGCATTTATTTTAGTGAGTTTAGGCTCTTTATTTACAAATAGTTTAGACCAAGGCGTTGATTTTGTTGGAGGTAGAACGTATCAAGTACGTTTCCCACAAGACGTTAGTGCTTCGGAAATTACAGCGACTTTAGTAGGTGCGTTTGGTAGTGCCGATGCCAAAACATTTGGTGATGCGAATCAGTTAAAAATCACCACTAAATATAAAGTAAATGAATCTGGTTCTGAAGTTGATGAAGCGATAAGAAAAACACTTTATACCACATTGCAACCACATTTAGAAGGTCAGTCTTATGACGATTTTATTAATGAATCTGAAGATAAGTCGGTTGGTTTAATGAAATACTACAAAGTAAGTCCAACGATTGCCGATGATATTAAACAAGCCTCTTTCTGGGCTATCTTAGGCTCTTTAATCGTCGTGTTCCTTTATATTTTATTGCGTTTCAAGAAGTGGCAATTCTCATTGGGAGCTGTGGCAGCGGTATTCCATGATGTATTAATTGTATTAGGTGTATTCTCGTTAACATACAAGTTTATGCCATTCAGTATGGAAATAGACCAAGCATTTATTGCGGCGATATTAACGGTTATTGGATACTCGTTAAACGATACCGTAATTGTATTTGATAGAGTTAGAGAGTATGTTAATGAGCATACCACCTGGAGTTTTGATAAAGTAATAGATGTGTCGCTAAGCAGTACCTTAGGAAGAACTTTAAATACATCGTTAACCACATTGGTAGTGTTGTTAGCCATCTTTACTTTTGGTGGTGATTCTATTAGGGGCTTTATGTTTGCATTAATAGTGGGTATTGTAGTAGGTACTTATTCATCATTATTTATTGCTACACCTTTAATGTACGATACCGTAAAAAGAAGTGATGACAAAAAGAAAGTAAAAGAATAACTTAATAAAATAGTTTCTCGAAAAAGCCTATTGACAGTTTGTTGATAGGCTTTTTTTTGTTTTATGGGCGTTCCCTAAAAAGGTCGGGTTTTACGCTATATCTTTTTAAAACGTCTTTGCAAGGATGTAAATATGGCAATCTGCTAAATTTTAGTATTTCACTATTTTTATTTCAATCAATTTTTAAAAAGGATGCCGCTTCAACCCCTAACGCAAAGCCCGTTTTCAAACCGAAGACCTGTTCAAGTATCTAATTAATAGTAAAAAAGATAACTAGTAATTTATTTTTAAACGTATATACAACAAACAACTAAATTATATACTTTTAATAAAGATTTCAATCATTCAAAACATATTCATTTCCTGTGAAAACACAACAACCCTTGAGCAAAAAGTTTCTTTTTGTATCGCGCTGGGGCGAATCTTTAGATATTATAAATACAATTAAATTAGAAGGCCACGATGTTAAAATGTTTATTGAGGACAAAGGCTCTAAAGAAATTGGATATGGCTTTGTTAACAAAGTAACACAGTGGGAAAAACACATCGATTGGGCAGATATTGTTGTTTTCGATTATACTGGTTATGGTAAAATGGCAAGCGAATTAAGAACAGCAGGAAAGTTGGTGATTGGTGGCACCGAATACACCGATAAGTTAGAGTTGGATAGAAATTTTGGACAGGCTGAATTACAAAAACATAAGATTAAGGTCATTCCGTCTAAAGAATTTACATCATTTAACGATGCTATCAAGTATATTGAAGCCTACCCAAACACCTATGTTATTAAGCCTTGTGGCGAAACCCAAGAGCTTAAGCAGCTCTTGTTTGTAGGGAGTGATGATGAAGGTTTGGATGCCATTCGGGTTTTAAAAGCTTATGAAAAATCATGGGGCAATGATTTTGGAGATTTTCAATTGCAACGAAGGGTCAAAGGTGTTGAAGTATCTATTGCTGCATTTTTTAATGGAAACGAGTTTATTTATCCTATTAACATCACTTTCGAACATAAAAAACTATTCCCAAAAGAGCTGGGTGTTTCAACGGGTGAAATGGGAACCAGTATGTTTTGGACCAAAGATTCACCTATTTTTGAAGCCACTTTATTGAAATTTCAAAGTACACTCGCCAAACATAACTTTATAGGACATATCGATATTAACTGTATTGTAAACGGAAATGGTATTTATCCGTTAGAGTTTACATCTCGGTTTGGATATCCACAAATCTTTATTCAACGTGCGGGAATTAACGAACCTATGGGCGAATTATTTTTAAAGTTGGCAGCGAAAAAGCAATTTAAAATCAATGTAAAAAAAGGGTTTCAGGTAGGAGCTTTTATTGTTGTACCACCGTTTCCGTATGACGACAAAAAAACATTCAACCTATTTTCCAAAGATGCTGTGGTCGTATTTAAGAAAAACGGAAAAGAAGGTGTACACCCCATGCATTTAAAAAAAGTAAATGACGAATGGTTAATTACAGGTAATACAGGTATTGCCGTTTTAGTTACGGGTGTTGGAAATACCATGAAAGATGCCCAAAAGATGATGTATAATAGAATTAGTAACGTGATCATCAATAACGGGTACTACAGAACAGATATTGGCGATCGTTGGACTGAAGATTCCGATAAACTTTGGTCGTGGGGCTTGCTGTAACTATGTCACCTTGAGCGCAGTCGAAAGGTACTTATTTTTCATCCAATTCATTTTTAATATATGCATAAATGATTTTTAAAGTTTGTACAGATACCGCCGAATTTTTTAAAATACTACCCAAGGATTGGCAAGACGGCATCGTGCCTTTTTGGGAACATTATAAAGAAACCACTAAATGCTATGCGCTTTTGGATAATAACCAAATAATAGCTGGTGGTTTGGTATTTTCAATCTGTCCTCCCGATATGTTGTATGCTGAAGCAGAAGCAAACACTTGGCTTCATAAAGGCTATCAATATTTAGGTTTTATTTTTGTTATAGAAGAAAGAAGACAACAAAATTTGGGCTCACTTTGGTTGAGTGAATTAAAAGCGATGCATCCAAAACAAAACTATTGGCTAACTATTGAAGATTTAAAATTAGATGCCTTTTATGTGAAAAACGGATTTCAACATAAAAAATGTTTATATAATAATGGAGTAGAAGAAGGGCTTTATGTTTTTGAAGCTACATGATGATTAATTTATCTTAGAAGTGATTTAAACTTTTTCAAATTGGCTAAAAAATCGCCGTTTTGCACCCTTATTTTGTCTTTTTATCGCTCCGTAGCCCTGCTATGCAGCTCAAAAAAGTCTTCATAACGGCACAAAACCATCAATTTTCACTTCAATTCAAAAAGTTTAAATCACTTCTTATTGAACTATTAATAAATACTTGCTGTCTAAGTTTTAATTATTGCTTAGTAGTTGTAACTTTGAGATTATAAAAATCATTTTAGTACATGACAAAAATCCAAATATAATCAGATGTCCGTATGGGTTTGTCGAAGCCGTATAAATAAAGAAGAGGTAGAGTAGGACTTCGACAAGCTCAGTCTGACAATGTATGGTTTAAATTGGTTTTGTCGAACACAGTCTGTCAAGCTGAGCCTGTCGAAGCTATATGCAGAAGTATTTGGGATTGGGCTTCGACAGGAACCTGTATGACACGCTTTAATTTTTGTCATGTACTAAAAAAAAACATAGATAATGAAATTAGTATTGTCACCAGCAAAGTCACTCGATTTTGAAACTAAGTTACCCACAACACAATATACCGAGCCGCAGTTTTTAGACCAATCGGAACGTATAAATAAATTGCTTAAAAAGAAATCGGCCAAAAGTTTATCGAAACTTATGGGTATTTCCGATGCTTTGGGACAATTAAATTATCAGCGTAATCAAGAGTGGCAATTACCTTTTACACCAGATAATGCAAGACCTGCCATGTATGCCTTTAGTGGCGAGGTTTACAGAGGATTGGATGCCTATACCATTTCAAAAGAAAAAATAGAAACGGTACAAAATACGGTGCGTATTATTTCAGGTTTATATGGTTTACTTAGACCCTTGGATTTAATTCAACCTTACCGATTAGAAATGGGAACCAAATTCCCTGTTGGAAAAAATAAAAATCTGTATGCCTTTTGGCAGAAAACCATTGCTAAAGCATTAAATGAAGAATTGGAAGACGGTGAGTTATTCTTAAACTTGGCCAGCAACGAATACTTTAAAGCCATCGATGCTAAAGCGTTAAAAGTACCTGTAATTACTGCAAATTTTAAAGATTTCAAAAATGGCGAATATAAAATGATTATGACGTTTGCGAAACAAGCCCGAGGCTTCATGGCGAGATACGTTATAGATACCAATGCAAAAACAGTTGATGATATTAAGGCTTTCAATTATGAAGGGTATAATTTCAGTGAACCTATGTCTACCGACACAGAATTGGTTTTTATAAGATAAGTTATGCCATACTATTTAATTCTATTACTTCAAGGTTACTGTATTTACCACGCATATAAAC
The DNA here is from genome assembly GCF_044335535.1 of Mariniflexile sp. HMF6888. Classification (NCBI taxonomy): domain Bacteria; kingdom Pseudomonadati; phylum Bacteroidota; class Flavobacteriia; order Flavobacteriales; family Flavobacteriaceae; genus Mariniflexile; species Mariniflexile sp. HMF6888. Next base: position 52,217 of record NZ_JBIQVZ010000008.1, read on the forward strand.
ACAGAAACCCATACTATTGGTATTTTTTAATTATGTTTATACCCGTTATAGGCTGCATTATTTACTTAATAACCCAAGTTTATAATAAACGTGATGCGGAAAAAATTCAAGAGGAGATTGTATCGGTTATCAATCCAACCAAAAAAATTAAGGATTTGGAAAAGCGTCTTCAATTTACCGAGACTTACCAAAACAGGGTTAATTTAGCCGATGCTTTATGGGATCTTAAGGATTATAAAAATGCGATACCACATTATTTAGAAGCGTTGGAAGACAGTTCCCAAAACGATTTTTATGTTACTAATAAATTAATAGAAGCATATTATGGTATTGAAGATTATAGTAGCGTCATTCTATATGCTGAAAAAATTCAAAATCAATTTGAGTTTAAAAAATCGAGAGCACAATTTTTATATGGATTGGCTTTAGAAAAGTTAGGTAATTTTGAAGAGGCAGAGTCAAATTTAAGGCAAATTGATGTTCGCTATTCTTTTTATAATGAACGTTTAACACTTGCTAAATTTTTAATAAGCAGAGATAAAACGAGCGATGCTAAAGAGATACTAGAAGAAGTAAGAATTGAATCCCAAAACATGACACGTTCCAATAAACGCATTTACCGAGCCACTATTGAAGAGGCTGAAAAACTTTTGGCAGAACTTGGCCACTAGACATTATCTTGCAATGGCTTTTTTATCAATGCTAATTTTGGTTTCAACGGATGGTTTCTTTTTTATCCTAGGGCGTCTAACGCCAAAAGTGCCTCTGTTTATTTTGCCTCGTTTGGTTTTTTTATCTCCTTTTCCCATAATTCTATGTATTTTTAATCTAAATAACTCACCGAAGGTTCAGTCTCGGGGTATCCAATTCACCGCTCCTTTGGAGCGATCAGAACTGCCCGAAAAGGCAGTTCTAGGTAAAATACAAAATTTCAAATTAAAATCAAAGTAAAACTGTTTAAACATAAGCATCCATATCAACCATTTATACAAGCAGATACTACCAAATTAATTGTAGGTACACTGCCGCCGCCACGTTTTTCAATGGGCGAACTTTTAGAAAAGGATGTCGATTTTTGTTATGGAAGTTATTATAATTCGTTGTGGTTGTATATTGATGAAATTTACAATCTCAATTTAAAATATAACAATTCCCAAGAAGCAATAGATGAACGCAAAGCCTTTCTAATGATCCATAAAATTGGTGTTTGCGATATTGTTGAAAGTTGCGAACGCAATAAAATTGATGCATCCGATTTGGGGATGAAAAACATAAAACTAAGAAATTTAATAGGGTATTTAAAAGCATTTCCAAACATTGATACGCTTTTATTTACGGGTGGAAATAGTAAAAACGGTCCTGAATATTTCTTTAGAAAGCATCTTAAAGACTTTGGTTTAAAATTAGAAGTTGTTTCTTCCGAAGTGCCTCGAATACATCAATTTGAATTATCAGATGCTTTGAATGCAGTTGGAGCTTCCACAAGAATCATTAAAACGGTATCACTGACTTCAGGTTCTGGTGCTGCTAATATTTCAATAAGTAAACTACCGTTATACAAACAACTAAAGGCTGAAAACCCAAAATTCACCACCTTCGATTTTCGGGTGATGCAGTATAAAGCATTTTTATAGGCTATGTTTTATTGCGTTATAATGACCTTGGATTTGATTGCAAATAACTTCCATAAAAAACAAACATCCTTAAAAGGACGCATTTATATCTTGTTTTTATAAAATTATGGGTTTGTACAACCGGTTATCGGTGTTGGCATTAGTTTTTTTATCATATATTTTTAGTCAGATAATGTGAAGCATGACCTTTTGGCCGGCCATTTAGAGTTGCTATGTGGCTATATCCAACTTTTTCATAGAAGGGTTTTGCTTGCCAGCTTGTAGTTTCAACAAATACTTTTTCATAACCATTTTCCTTGGCAAAATTTTCAGCAGATTCAATTAACTTTTTTCCAATTCCTTTTCCACGACAGTCTTCAGATAACCAAAGTAATTCTATATGCATGGTATTCCAAAAGCAAACAGCTCTTATTCCTCCAATAATTTTATCAAATTCATTTCTAACAAAAACGAAAAATTTAATTTCTTTCTCAATAGGTTCAAGGTCGGAGGTTTTTGAGTTATTGAAGTTGATAATTCCTTGACTGATGGTTTCAGTATCTTGTTTATTAGGAGTTGTAGTTATTTCAATATTCATTTGTTTATCAGTTATCTTTTATTCTTGATTGATTCCGAAATTGCACACTTAGTGAGATACTACCTTTTATTTCAAAGAATAAAATATGGCCATTTAATAATACTCTATTGTCCTTTCAATGATGTATTTTGGTGTGTCTTCTCCAAAGTCAATCCGCTTAATCCAATTATTCTTTTCGTCATAGTCATATTTATAAATTTCTTTCGAACTATAACCGCCATCCAATAAATACTTCTTTTCAATTAAATTGTCTTTATCATCATATTTATATATGAATTTATGATTTACACCATTTTGATTAAAATTACTAGATTCAATTTTATTGCCATTATCATCATATTTATAAATTTCTTTCCAACTTAAAATACCATTTGTAAAGGTGCTCTTTTCAAGGGCATTTCCTTTATCATCATATTTAAAAATGTTTTTCCAATGCAAAATACCATCTACTGTATAAACACTAACTTCCGTTAGATTGTCTTTATCATCATATTTATAGGTGACCAAACTGCCTTCTAAACTCCCATTTGTATAAGTGATTTTTTCAATTATATTGTCTTTATCATCATACTTATAGGTGTTTCTGTAACTCATTTCTAAACTATCAATTGGGTAGTACGTATTCACTTCAATTGGGTTGCCTTTATCATCATATTTAAAAGTTTCTTTACCACTTTCTCCATTTGGGGCAAATTGATTTATATTAATTTTATTACCCTTATCATTGTATTTATAAATTTGTTCCAAAATTAAACTATCACCATCACCAAAATACCTTTCAACCCTTTCAATTATAAAGCCTTTGACGTTATATTTATTATAATATTCATCAGGTGCCAATATTCCTGGGCTGTCTATGTCTCCTTTTGTTATTTCACCAAATTTACCAATTGCATGATAAGAAATTTGCTTTAATGTTTTGATTATCATAAAATTATAGCTAACTTTCTATGCACTCCCCTTGTCAAAATAAAAAATCAACTTATATATTATGAAGAAAACCATCGTTTTCGTAATATTATTAACCGTAATTACTTACTGCAAGGGGCAAGATAAAGATTTTGGTCGTGGTTTGTCATTCTCTTATTCCACAAACAATGCTTGGGGTGTAGATATTTTCGCAAGAGCTGGCAATAATAGATTTCATCTAGGTTATGGTCACCAATTTAACGGACAGGAAATTAAAGTTGTAAAAAAACAAAAAGAAACTAATGAGTTAACGGAAATTGGGAATGGAGAATATTTCTGGGTTATTGATTTAGGATATAGCAGGATATTTATGGATAGAATAACTGTACATTCTGAATTCAGTATTGGAGGAGAAAATGAGTTCACTAGTTTTAAAGCTGATAGAACTTATTATAAAGATTATTCTCTAGTAACTGACTCAAAATTAGCCCTAGGTATCGGATTAAAAGTTGGCTACTTAATGAATAGTGGTATTGAACCTTTCATCGGGATTCATACACTAAAAAAATTGGATTTTGGAGTTAGACTTTCCTGGTAACAATTCTATCAATAATGAAAGGCCTAACAGTTTCAATTGGCAATCCCGAGTAGGAGTGAAATCAGAAATTATGATTTTGAAAATTCCAATATGTGTTTGAGTGAGTTCCAGAATTGCTTATAACCTTAAAAAGTACCTGAAATTCATAGAAAAACACAGTAAAAGTGGAGCGGCAAGCCTATATGCCTTTTTTCTCGTTTTATAGCAGCTATAGGCTTAATGTTAAGCCCGTATAACCGACTTAGATTTAGCTGTTAATAATTTGGTATAAAAATAAACGCCCTTAAAATGGGCGTTTTATATTTTGTTTTGTGAAATTGTGGGGTTGTGCAACGGCTACCATTGTTGTGCAACGTTTTATAATTTAAACTCATACAAGCTATTGTGGAGATTTCCTGTAATTCTTTTTGAATCCAAATCGGATTATTTTTAAAGACAAGTTATTTAAACACTACAGAACTATACTTAAAACTAATAATCATCTCATCAAATTGTTTTATAAAGTCTTGGCCTAAGTTGCCGTAAAAATTACTGACGTCTGTCTTAATTTCATTTTTGTGAAGTTGTAAACTCTTTAGGCTAGCAGTAGAATTACCAACAGATAAAGGTATACTATCCATTAAAAACCCTTCAAATTCAACAACGCCGCCAGCACTACCAGATTTAAAAGTTTGTGGTGTATAGCTCTTATCAATAGCCTTTTGATACTTTTTGTAAAAAGGAACATACAAAGAAGTTGTTCTTGCTCCTGTATCAAATCCAAAACTTAAAGTATCTTTTTGGTATTTAACTGCGATAATAGGAGTAAGACCATCTAAAGCAAAGTTTTCCTGTTTGTAATCTATGGGCTCTTTTGGAGTAAAAATGGTATCATTTTTTGAAATACGAACTTCATCCATAGCTTCAATTACAGGAAACCCAATAATACCATTTATGTAGTAATCTATTTGAGGAAAGGAAATATCCTCATCATTTAAAACCAAAAACACTACATTTTTAAAAATTAGGTTTCCAATCTTCAGCTTATCAGCAACAGCCAAGTCACTATCTACTTTTTCTCCTGTGAATGCTGTAACATAAAAATCAGATTCTATATAAGATAGTCCTAATTCTTCAACAAGAGACCGTTTTATGACCGAAATATTTGCTCCCGTGTCAAAAATATAATTCTTGGTTTGCCCATTCATGGACACATCTATATTAAAAAGCCCTACTTTATCTTTTATCAGTGGAAAAGAAACATCCGAATTTTTTACGATTTCTTGAGATGAACTATTCTCTAAAGATTTCCAAATTTTCAACTCGTTTTCTAACATTTCTATCTTGGAAGAATCGTTTAAATGATTGTAGCTTTTTAAAATGAGTTCACTTACTTCTCTTGCTTTTCTATATTGATATAGATTAATGTGATTCAATAGCTTAGTGTTGTACAGTTTGTTTAACATGGTGTCGGTTAAACTAAGTGATTCAAAACTTAACAATTCTTCTATTTTAGAGTTTGATTTAGATAGCTCATTAAATATATTCAAAACAATAGCTTCGTAATAAAGAACGTGTTCTTTAGATAGCTCATCCTTTTTAGAAATAAGGCTTTGTCTTAATTTAAAATAGTCTTGAATTTCTATTAGTGAATCCAGTTGTCTAGTTACTGTTGGGTTACTTACATTTTTACTTTGAGGGTTTTTACAGGCAACAGTTAAAATAAGTATAAAAAAAAAGAGGCTTCTCATTGTTTTAGTTTTTATCAGGTTTGAGTAAATGTAATTAATTATCATTGATTACTTCTCCAGATCCCGTAATTGAGGCGTTAATGGTAGGGAAATCTTTGTAATACACATTGCCACTGCCCTCAATAACAACATCCAAACTGTTTGAGCAATTTACTTCTACATCACCAGAGCCTTCAATTTCAACATTACAGTTATTTACCAAGAAGTCAAAGCTAAAAATATATCCAGACCCTTCGTTTACAATGTCTAGACTAGAGGACGATCCTTCTATATTAATACTTCCCGTTCCAGAATTATAAATTGAAAAAGAACCGTCTTCATCAATATTAGTAGCATAAATGTTTCCGACTCCTGAATTTTTTAAACCATTTAGGCTTGTTACGACAATATCTATCTGAACAGTCAGATTGCTATAGTTATTGTCATTGTCCAAGTAGAGTCTAAGTTCATTGTTCACCACCCTAGTTCTTATATGAGATATAATATTGTTGTCTGCTGTGACCTCTACAGATTGTTGTGTGCCTTGTGTGATGGTAACTTCAAAGACACCCTCTCCACTTACTTTAGTAAAATGCTCTACATTTCTAGATTCAGACACTAGGGTTCCAGACCCATCAATGGTCTCTTTTGAGCAAGAAAGGATTAATAAGGCAAAAGCCATGTAAATTAAAGCCTGTTTTTTCATTGTTTTTAAGTTTTATGATTGACTTCACAAAACTATTTGAGCAAACCGAATTTTGCATTGATCTATATCAAGTTTTTAGGGTTCTTAGTTTTGCTCTAACTCTAGATAACGTTTCTGGAGTCATATCTAAATAAGAAGCAATGATGTGATGCGGAATTCGATTGAATAAATGGATGTTTTTCTTATTAAATTCCTGAAGCCGTTGGGTAGCATTTTTGGTAAGGCTGGATATTTCCTTTTTGTGTTTTTCTATTATAAAATTTTTAAGTTTATAACTTTCAAAGGCTATAAACTCTGGTTGGGAAATGCTTAAGTCATCAAGTTGTCTTTTTGTCCAATACAGTAATTTGGTATTTAACAAAACTTGACAATTTATGTATGAAGGCTCACCAGTCCAAAAACTTATGTTTGATGAATAGAAAAAATCATTTTCTTTAGAAATCCGTATGGTTTTTTCACAGCCATGTATATCAGTCACAAAATGTCTGACAATACCTTCTATAACATAAAAAGCTCTATTTGAAGTATCACCTTGTTTTAAAATGTAATCATTTTTAGAGTATTCAACTTCACGGCCAAGTTCTAAAAAATTCTCAAGTGAAAATGCCATCGAAAACAGTTATAATTAATTGACGAATTTTAAATATAATTGTTACAATTTTTTAAATGTTGTACAACAGTTTGGTTATGGTGCGTGTTCCGCAGGGTCGCTATGCACTATATATTTTGTGCCTGTTGCACAACCCTTCAAATTTAAATAAAAAATTTAAATATTTGTAACTGAATTCTTATTTTTAAGGATGCAAGGCAAAAAACAATATCAAGAGAAATTGTTCAATCAATTTCAGTTAAGTGTTCGTGTTCCAGAACACAATTTCTACTGGCGGTTAAAAGCCGTGTTAAACCTAGACTTTTTATATAGCCAGACTAAAGGCTTCTATGGCAGCAGTGGGCAAAAGAGCATCGATCCCGTGGTATTCTTCAAACTATGTCCAGTGAGGTATTTAGAAAATATCATCAGTGACCGTAAGCTTATCGAACATTGCAGTATGCGCTTGGACATCCTTTACTTTTTGGGTTAGGATATCGACGAGGAACTGCCGTTGCATTCTACCATAAGCCGTACACGAGGGCTGTTTCCGGAGTCTGTTTTTGAAGATGTGTTTACAAAGGTATTTGAGATGTGTGTCGGCAGGTATGGTCAGTGGGCATACGTAGGCCATCCGATACTGGGCTATAATAAAACAATAAACGCCCTTAAAATAGGCGTTTTTTATCATAGGTTTGCAAAATTACGAGCTTGTGCAACGTCTACCATTGTTGGCTGTAGTTTTTATTTTTTCGTTTCTAAATTCTATATGATATTCCTTTTCTCTACTTTCAATAATGGCTTCAAATGGTTCAGGTTTTATTTTAATTGTAGTAGGAAACCAAACAGCTTTTAAATTATAGTTTGGTAAAAGAAAAATTCCTTCTTGTGTACCATTTGTCCCGAATCGTTCAATGTCTCCTTTCCAATATTCTGTTTTTAATTCATTCGAAAGTTGGTCATTTGTCTTTTTAATATTAGCTGTTGGCATTCCTATTTCATTTATTCCTAAAACTTTAGAAATGTCAAAGTCTGAATTATCATTATTTTTCAAGTCATACCGCGCAATAAATTCTGCTATATTTCCACTTGTATCATAAAAATAAAAGGAGTCGGCATTCCAAGATTCAAAGTTTTGAGTTTTTCTACCGTTTTCAATGGTTACAATTTCAGTTCTTTTTTCCATCCATTCCAAAGCCTCATATAATTTATTTGCAGGAATTAAAAAGCAATAATGATATTTGTATTCTTTTTCAGATTTTTCAAAGGATAATTCACTCCAACCAACTTTCACAGAGAATGAGTTGGATTTTTGCTCTAATAGTTCAAAACCTAAAGTTTCAGAATAAAACTTTAATTCCGATTCTAACTTATTAGTATACAGTTTTAGTTTCTTAAATTTCATTTTATGCATGTTGGTCAAATTACAGCCAACTGTATCATGTATGAGCAGTAGCGGATTTTATGCACTTACTGTTCGGTTAAGCCCAAAGATAACTAAAAAGCAGAAACTTTGGGTTTGGCACTTTCCCCGCTATTGCTTATACACAACTTGTTGTGTGTCGTTTTTTATTCAGTACTCCAAAAATAAACATTGAATTTCTCGATATCCGCTGTCATCATTCCATGTTTTACAGACGGGTCATTTTTTACAATGGTCAATGCTTCTTCATAGCTCTCAACTCGAAGTATAACCAATCCCTCGTGGTTTTTAAGACCTTGCTCTGTAATTCCTGCAACGATTATCTTCTTTTCGTTGGTTAAGCTATCCAAATAGGCAACGTGTTCTTTCTGAATGTTATGTTCTTTGTCTTTCCATTGGTTCTTAGTCTTGAACTTTTCGAGAAGCTCCAAACGATATAAGAATGTTTCTTGTGCTTTCATTGTCAAAGATGTTAAGAAGATGAATATTATGGTGATTAAATATTTCATTGCTTCAGTAGTTTTTTGATCGAATTATAATGAATCCATAATAGGATTGGCCCTATTCCAAACGCCACATAATTCATATTATGAAAAGGGCCTATATCGCTCCAAACCCAAAAGCAAATTCCTGTAACAATAACTAGTATATCTGTGAGACCGACAATGTTCGCAATCCAGAGCAGAACATTTTTCTCTTTCCAATGCTTTAGATATGCCATTGCTCCTAAAAGTGCAAGAAAACCCGATGCGATATGAAAATAGCCATCCAAAATGCTGAACCAACCTGGAATTATATTTACAACACCTTCCATTAAAAATCCTCCACCTACAAAAACCCGAAGCCCTTGCACGATTTGAATGTGCTCTTGACCTAGGTTAACCATCACTTTTTTTGATGTCAGTTCTAAAAGAATGACGACCAATAAAGCCCCACTTAAAATGATACCATAAAACCAAGTGCCACTAAGGTCTTCAGGCAATAGATTTTGACCTCCAAAAAGCCAATGCATAAAAAAAATGGTTAAGGCGAAAACAGTCGCTACAGTCCACAATGTTTTTGTCTTTGCTTTTCCTGTTTTAAAAAGCCAAAGAGTTGCAATTGCCACAACGATATCTACAAAAAGTACCCAATACGTTGTGTTTTGATAAAAAATTGATTCCATAGTATTAAATTTTAAAGTGATTATTTATTATTAATTGCCGATTGGTATTTGTGAAGCAGTTCAGGTTTTTCGATAGAACCGTGATGGTGTACTTGCCTCCATTGGTTTTCAATCCTCTCGAATATTCTGCTCGTCCTTATTTCGAGGTCTATTTTGTTACCGTTCAATTGAAAAAAACCACGTTCCCTACCAACAGCGTAGAACATTTCTGGTTTTTCGTGAATGGTGTAATCGTAGAACTCAACATATACTTTTGCCGAACCGTTAAACAGTCGAGAATAAACCTCTTTGATTTTACTCCAGCCTCGCACTATTCCTCCAAGAGGGTTGTCCATAGCAATTTCAGGTGAGTTTGCCCAATTATTGGACATTAGCTCCATTTTTCCATTGTTAAAAGCATCGTAGAATTCGATTAATGCTTCGTATGGTGTTGTCTTTGTTTCATGGGTTTCACTACCTGTAATGGGTTCTTTTGTTGTTTTCATTTTATTAAATTTTTAAAACATACTAATTGGTATGTTATTGGTTAAAAAAAATTATTTTAGACTTTCAAGGTATTTTTTGAGTTGTTTTAAATAGGATTTATATAAGGTAAGGTCATCATCTAATTTTCCTGTTGCACGCAGACCCTCGTAGCTAACGATGATAAAGTCTGCAACAGATGCTGTATTTACGTCTTTATCAATATGGCCCAATTCCTTGGCTCTATCAAGTTCTTGGGTCAAAGCTGTTTTCCATTTTTTGATAACACCTCTCAATTTGATTTTGAACTTTTCATTTATGGGACTCATCTCTTGTATAAGGTTGTTCATAGGGCAGCCATAACGTCTATCGAAATCAGCGTCTCGCAATAAATTGTTCTTTATGGTTTCGAATATTATTTCTAATGGTTTCTCTTTGTTTAGAATTGGTTGTATCAAAATTCTATTTAATCTTGGCAATAGGACTTCATCAATCATAGATAGACCCATTTTCTCTTTGTCCTTAAAATGATAATAAAATGCTCCTTTAGTAACCTGTGTAGTTTCGATGATTTTATCGATACTGGTGGCTTGGTAACCATTAATATAAATAAGTTCAAAGGACTTATTTAAAATGTGCATTTTGGTAGAATTTGCTTTATTCATAATACAAACATACTAATTAGTATGTTTTCTGCCAAATTTTTTTGAGATTATTTTTTTAAAGTCCTGTTCCGATTGGATTCTGGGAAGTGTGTTACAACGTGATTGTATAAGAATAGTGCGGTTTTGCTAGCTTCTGATTTTCCTCCGGAAAATCCTCGCACACAAAACCGCACTAACCTTTGATTAAGTATTAAACTAAGCATTATTTTTATACGGTGTGCCTATTGCACAACATCAAATATAATCTAAAATTTCAAAATTCGCATGAAACTTCTTATTTTTAAGGATGTAATGCAAAAAACAATATCAAGAGAAATTGTTCAATCAATTTCAGTTGAGTGTTCGTGTTCCAGAACACAATTTCTACCGGCGGTTAAAAGCCGTATTAAACCTAGACTTTTTATATAGCCAGACTAAAGGCTTCTATGGCAGCAGTGGGCAAAAGAGCATCGATCCCATGGTATTCTTCAAACTATGCCTAGTGGGGTATTTAGAAAATATCATCAGTGACCGTAAGCTTATCGAACATTGCAGTATGCGCTTGGACATCCTTTACTTTTTGGGTTACGATATCGACGAGGAACTGCCGTGGCATTCCACCATAAGCCGTACCCGAGGGCTGTTTCCGGAGTCTGTTTTTGAAGATGTGTTTACAAAGGTATTTGAGATGTATGTGTCGGTAGGTATGGTCAGTGGGCATACGCAGGCCATCCAATACTGGGCTATAAAAAAACAATAAACGCCCTTAAAATGGGCGTTTTTATATCATAGGTTTGCAAAATTACGGGCTTGTGCAACGGCTACCATTGTTGTACGTTCGTACTTCTGGCAGAATAAATAATATATAATCGTATTTTTTATATTAGATTTCACCGATTGATTATTCGGCTGGTAAATTTGAGTTAAAAATGTCTCTAAATAATTTCCATTTCCCATCAACTTTTTTCCAAAGCACAATATATTTTCCTTTATATACTTCAGCGTCTTCTACGAATAGGGATAACTCTCCTTCTTCTGTTATAAGGTTTTCCATTCCCCACACGTCAATTGTTGTCAGATTAACACTGGTAACTCCAGAATTCATTATTCCTGATATGGCTGACTGAATATTTTTTCTTCCAGTTACGGCAGGCGCTCCGTTATTCATAAACTTGGCATCTTGCGTATACAACTTGGACAAGCCAATCGAGTCATTAGCCGCAAATAACACCGAAAATTCTTTGTTAGCATCTACAATTTCTCCCTTGGCAGTTGCCAAATTGAATGTAGGCTCAACTACGGTCTCCTTGGTTTCTTCCGCTTTTTTATTACAACTGGTAATTGAAAAAACAAAAAATAGTGTCACAACTATTTGTGTTAAACATTTTGCTGAATTTTTCATTTTGGTAGTTTTTATTAACGCCTACTCTAATCGGTTTTCGGCTTCTCCGCTAATTCTATATTTAATGTTTTTAAACTTAAATTCACCTTTCTGTTATGTTTCAGTATGACGTATAACGGATTCGTATAAGAATCCGTTGCGGAAATTTAACAAAAACAAATGGAAAAACGAGAAAATTAAGTGAGAAAGAGGATTTTCCCTTCGGAAAAATCCGAAGCAATGGTTTTTACACGTTGTTGTGCGTTCGTACTTTTTTATGCTTATTTGCTGTTCATCTTTTTCATTCTCCGTGATACATATTAGAAAACATTTCAGCCAATTTTGAAGGTTCTTCTTTCCAAGCGTTGAACATTCCAATCCCCATTTCATCAGGTACAATATCCAATTCTCCTTCTTCTACTTTATCTAAGATTAAGCTTGCAACACTATCTGAAGATGGCATATCAAAAGGCATTCCTTTTGTCATATCTGTAGCAACAGCTCCGGGATTAATTGCCTGAACAACAATATTCTTTTTTGCCAATTCAATTCTTACAGATTGGGTAGCTGAAAAAAGAGCTGATTTTGAAGCCGAGTATCCTGCCAAAGACGGTAATGAGGAATAAGCTACAATTGAAACCATATTTACAATTTTTGCAGGTGCATTTTTTTCTAAAATTGGTGCAAATGCTCGCATCATATTTATAGTACCGTAATAGTTAACATTCATATTGTTTTCTACAGCGCTAATTTCTCCTTCTAAAATATTTCCTTGACTCAATATCCCTGCATTATTAATAAGAACTTCTACGTCCTTTGTTTTTTCTGCTACTTTTAAAACTTGAGCGTTATCTGTAATGTCCAGTTCTAATAGTAGAACTCTTTCGTCTCCAAAATTTGGCATTTTGTTTAAATCTCTGGAAGTAGCATATATTTTTCTTGCTCCTTTTTCTAATGATGATTTTACAAGCGATTTCCCAATTCCTCTGTTTGCTCCTGTAATTAATATTACTTTGTCTTTCAATGTTTGCATATTTCGTTATTTTGATTAATAATTATGATGCAAAAATACATTGACGATTGAGCCTGTAAAACCCGATACTTGCGGTATTAAATGTCGATTGTTCTAAAGGTTAAATTTATTCTTGGACTTTTTACTTTTTTTGTTGGTGGCAAACAATGAAGCCAATTTGTTTGCGTTCTCTCTTTCATAACCAATAAACTACCTTTTTCTAAATGGATGGAAACGGTTTGTTTTGTTTCTTTATGTTTAAATAAAAATTTGCGTTCTGAACCAAAACTTAATGAACCAATTGCACCATTTTTTTTCAAATCTTTTTCGCCATCACTATGCCAAGCCATTCCTTCGTCTCCGTCATGATAAAGGTTAAGCAAACAAGAGTTGAATTTTTCACCTGTTTTAATTTTTATAATTTCTTTGAGTTCTAAAAGTTCTTTAGTCCAAGGCAGAGCCGATTTAGTCGTTTTTGAATAGGTATAATCAAATGGTTTATCTGCATACCAAGCTACTTTGCGTTTAGTAATAATCAATTTTCCAAAAATGATTGCTTTGTCGTTTGCCCATTGAATATTCTGTAATAATTGGTCGAAATAATATTGAGATTTTTATGTATTCATTACTGAACCGTAATAATTTACTTCTCCGTCAAAAGGTAAGATATTGGCATTTTGTGAGGCATTAAATAAGTCCATTTTCCAAATTTTATAGTCGGAACGTAAACAATGTCCGCAAGGTCTAAACCCAAGTTCTTTGGCTTGTTCGATTGTTTTGAAAAAAACACGGCTTTTGGTTTTCATTCTTTTGCCCGATTTGCATTGCAAAGTTCCGTAGATTTTCAGATTGAGATTTCCGCCATAAACGATTTCCTTTCGTTTTATTTTTTGATGAAGTTCGGCATAATCAATGCCTATATGCTTTATCATTTTATTAGCTGGTTGCTTCGTGAAATATAACACCTAAAGTATGTCGTTTTCCGCTAATTACTTCACTAACTCCGTGTTTCATATTTACTCGATAATAACCTCTTGTTCCTTTAATTGGTTGGAAATTGGTAGTGAAAATGAGCATATCGCCTTTTTTTGGTTTTAAAACTATGGCTTTAGATTGTGCTCTTGGTGTTTGTTGTGTCAAAACAAATTCACCGCCAGTGAAATCTTTATCTGGCTCATTTAAAAAAAGAACGGTTTGCATTGGGAAATAAACATCTCCATATAAATCTTGATGCAAAGTATTAAATCCGCCTTTTCCATATTTTAAAATCAATGGTGTTGGTTTTAACTGATTATTTTTATGGCAAAGCGATTGTAATTCTTCAAATGTTTCGGGAAATACTTTATCAATATTTAGCACTTTCATCCAAAGGTTTGCGATTGGTGAAAGTTTGGGATATATCATTTCTCTTAATGTTTGAATGATTTTGGGAAGAGGATAATCGAAGTATTTATATTCGCCCAAACCAAAGCGATAGCGTTCCATTACAACCGTTTTTCGGTACAGATTTTCGTTATTGTATTCTTGTATTAGTTCATTGCATTGTTCATCTTGAAGTATTTTGGGAATAATGGCATAGCCTTTTTCGTTCATTGATTCAGATACGGATTGCCAATCGGTTGTGACAAGTTTTGTTTTTAAATTCTCCATTACTATAAAGCAATATTTGAAGCATTGATTTTTGATGCTTCCCAACCAATAATGGCAGTTTTACGAGTTGTTCCCCACATATAACCGCCAAAAATTCCTGTGGACTGAATAACTCTATGGCAAGGAATCAAAAAAGCAATAGGATTGTTTCCGATTGCGGTTCCGACTGCTCTTGATGCTTTCGGTTTTTGAATGAGGTTGGCAATATTTCCGTAAGTTGCTAAATTTCCAGTTGGAATTTTTAAAAGTGCTTCCCAAACTTTTAGCTGAAAATCTGTTCCTTTTAAGTGTAGTTTTATTTTATTGATTTTGCTCCAGTCTTGTGTGTAAATTTGTAAAGCATTTTGTTGAATTTCATCTGTTTGTTGAATGAAACTCGCTTTTGGAAAGCGTTTTTCCAATTCTGAAAATGCAATTTGTTTGTTGTCCGAAAAACCCATATAACAAATTCCTTTGTCTGTAGAAGCAACTAAAATTTCACCAAACAAACTCTCTGCGAAACTATAGTTTATAGTTAGGTTTTCTCCTTTGTTTTTGTATTCTCCTGGTGTCATTCCCTCAATTTTTACGAACAAATCGTGTAATCTTCCTGTACCCGAAAGTCCTGTTTTATAAGCAGTTTCAAATAAAGTAGTTTGTGAATTATTCAGAATTTGTTTTGCGTGTTGAACGCTAATAAATTGCAAGAATTTTTTTGGGCTTACACCTGCCCAATCTGTAAACATTTTTTGAAAATGAAAAGGACTTAAATGTACTTTTTTTGCAATTTCCTCAAGAGTTGGTTGTTCGGTGTAGTTCTGTTGTATGTATTCAATAGCTTCCGCTATTCGAGTATAATTTATGTATTCTTGCTCGTTCATTAAGTTCAAATTTTATAACAGCAAAAATAGAATTGATTTTACTCCTATAAAACCCGAAACTTGCTGAATTGCACGGACTTTTTTTGTATGACGCACAACGTTTGGTGTATGGTTAGTTTCGTGGTTTAGCAACTAATTTAGTAAACAAAAACTTGCCAGAGAAAATTCCGAAGGAATTTTCCAGATGTAGCCATAGCAATCAATTATACACTGTGTTAGCCATTGGCTTTTTCTTCATACTCTGGACAGTCTAATCTAATTTCTCGATTTAATAATTCTTTTTGAAGTAAATTACAATAATCCGATTCTTGTTTTTTTTGATAAAATTTGCAACCATAGCAAGTTCTTTGAACACTTAAAATTCCGTTGCGATTTAATTTGTAAATCAGTTGGCTTAAAGTTCCGAACAAGCTTTCTAATTCAGATGAAGAAAAGCTATCAATCTGTTTTTTTAATGGGTTTGAAAAATCATAGGTTTGAGAAATTATTTCAGTTCCTAATTCAGATAAGGTTATTGAATAACTACGACTATCAGATGACGAAAAATCTTTTATAATCATTCTTTTCTTGTCCAAAACCTTAATAGCATCACTTATAGTAGGTTTTGTTACGTTAAATTCTTTTGCAAGATGACTAACGTTGCACAATTCTTGTTTGTGAAAAGCTATGAAAGTGAGTACCTGAATTTGAATAGGACTCAAACCAACCAATTTAGCTTTTTCCCATAACAAGATTTTAAATACTTCCGAAACGCGTTCCATTCCCGCAACAATTTTACTCGAAATATCTTTTTCTTGCTGTGTTGGGTTAAATGTACTTTCTTTCATAAAAAAGCCTGCCAAATTTGTTCGACAGGCAAAGTTAGTAATCCTAATTAAATTAATTACAATTTTCCATTTCTATTATGTAATACCCTTTTTTTTCAATTGATAAAACTATTTCTTTTGTTGCTTGCTCAATATGGCACAGACGACATTCATTTGTTGATAATTGATTGGTTTTAAAAATTTTAGTCTTTAGATAATCTTTTCCGAAATTAAATATGGTTTGTTCATTGGTTACATTATCAGGAACGAGTATATCAAAATGCATAATATTACCATCTTCTCTTTTTACATAAGTGTCCCAAACTGCTACTTTCATTTTATTAGTTCTTTACTTTATATGGTAGCGACAAATCTCCACTTGCCACACTAAAAACTTCGTAAACTCCGAGCATAGGTAAATTTTCATTACTTGTATTCACTTTCATAAATGCAGTAACACCATCATAATTAAAATCTGTCCTATTGTTCATACGATAATCTGGCACAACTACTTTTATTGTGTTGCTTTTAATTGTAACAGGATAACCTGGTGAATCCATATACATTGGCATTCCTGGATTTGTTGGTGGTAAAACAACTGTCTCATCTGCTTTCTTAAATTGTTTAACCGAAAGTCCTCCATCAACTCTTTTATCTTCGTGAAGAATTACCCAATGTGGATGCCAAATAATTCCATCGTTATCAAATATTTTGTCATTATTCTCATCCCAAAGTGGTGTATCATCAAAATCAGGATGTGATGTTAGAGCAAGTGCAACAATTCCGTCTGTTTGATTAAAGCCAACATCAGTAGGTTTTAAACTTGTTGGAAAAACATAGCCTAAAACTGGTGCACCATCAAGTTGACCAACTTTAGTTGGTGTTGTTTTTCCTGCTGTTCCTTCTACAGTTATTTCCCAAATTGTAATTCCTAAATCGGGTTTGTGTATTACACTAACTTCATTGATTTTGAAATTGTCATTTTTATATTCGCTTCCTTGAGCACAAGAATTTGTTGTGTTTAAAAGCATCGTTGCTGATAGTAATAATAGTATTGATTTCATAATGATTTGTTTTAAGAAGTTAGGATTCCTTTAATATTAGGAATCCTAACTATATGTTTTAAAAATTAACCTTTTACATCTGCCATTGAAGCACCAAAGTTGATATGTAATGTATTGCCATTTGGTGTGACTAAAGCTGGAACAGAGTTTACTCCTGCTTTTTCTGCTTCTAAAATTCTGTTTCGGTCTTCTCCAATGTTTACGACTTCAACATTTTCAGCTCCTACTAAATTTATGATATCGTGTTCTGCACTTATGCAAACTGGACATCCTGCGTGATAGAAAATTGTTTTTTTCATTTTATTATTTTTTTGATTAAAGCATTGTTGCTTTTGCAAATATAGTAAGGAGTCCTAACTAAACAAATTTTAATCGTTTTTTTTGAAATACTAAAGTTTATTTTTTATTCAGATTGTTTGTTTAGTGCAGTATTTTTTAGCTTCTGACTAACGTTCTTACAATATGTTTAAAATCAAGTATTTACAAAACCAAGATCTTCATCAGTCAAAGCAAATTTATCGATTTGTTTTTTAATCCTCTTTACTAAGCCTAATTTTCTCTTCTGATCCAAAAACAGGTATCCTTCTGGATTGATATATGTAGTTCCTTTTACAACCATATTCCAAATAATCACTGCCAACTTTCTAGCTGTTGCACTGATGTCTGATACCCTCCCTTTCCTAAAGTTTATTCTATGAAAAAAATCCCTCAATGGAGTTGACTCCTTTAAATTTCCTATGGCATTTGCAGCATTTCTCAAAGCTATTTTAAGACGGTTGCTCCCTTTTGGGACCCTGCTCGATAGGACTTTACCACCACTTACTTTATTATTGGGGGCTAAACGGAGCCAAGAGGCAAAATGCTTGGCCGTATTGAACTTCCTGATACCTTCTATACCGACTTCACTCATCAAGGCCAATACTGTTGAGTAGCTCATGCCTTCAATGGCAAGCAAATCAGTTCCCTCAAACATTTGATAGGATTTTAAGTTCAGGTCTATGTTCTTAGGGGTATTTTTGTTTATTCTTTTATGAGTTTTGGGGTCAATATAGTGCTGTTTTTTGTTGTCATCGCTACCTATTATTTCATTGAGTTTTTTTTCAATTTCCAAATCACATTGTACAATCTTGTGTTGAAGGTATTCATAGGTTTCAAGTTCCTGCCTCAAGGCAAAGAGGTAATCTGTACGATTGTTGGAATGTAGGGCCTTGGCTATTTCCTCTTCTGATTTCCTGCAATTACCGTGGCGCAGGGATGCTAACTTTTGAGGTTCTTTTTCGCCATCACAAATAGCCTTGATAATTGAAATCCCGGTAAGTCCACAAATATCCTTTACCACCACATCTAGCCTGAGGTTTAAAAGGCGCAGGTACTTTTGCATTTTTTTGGAGGTAGAAGCACTCGAGTGGATTAAATTTGCCCTATGCCTGCAATAGGTCCTTAGTTGTTCTGTCCGTCCGTCGGGTAGAAAGCTACCCGATAGTAAGCCAAGGCTATGCAGTTTTTGAATCCATTGGCAATCCTTGACATCTGTCTTTTTTCCTTTGATGTTTTTTGTGAACTTGCCATTACATAGGATTACGTGGAAACCACGGGATAACAATACCGCATAGAGGTTTTGCCAATAGGTTCCTGTGCTCTCCATAGCTATGGTCTTGACTTGATTCTCTTCAAGCCAGTCTGCCATCGCAAAAAGGTCTTCATTAAAAACCCCATACTCCCGGAGATCTTGTTCAGATTGTCCCACAGCCACCCAATGGGAACGGCTGCCTACATCAATGCCCCCAGCGTGGGGATTGACGATTTCCATTGAAATTACATCATGTTCCATACAGTTAAGAATTAAAAAAGACTCTAAGGAGATGTGCTTTTGGCAGAGTAAATATTCTGAACGGGGTTCTCCATCTTAGGTGGAGACCGCCACTGAAGTCATCGCAAACATCTCAACCAGGATTGCGCCCGTGCTTTTATGCAACAGTTTGAAAATCGGCCTTGCAAAGAGCTAAACAAGTTTACGAAATTATTCGATATCCTCCGCTTAAGTTAGCGGGAGAAGTCAATGCTTCGGAATAGGGAGGATTGTGGCTAACGTGTTTCTATAAGAATAGTGCGGTTTTGTGTGCGAGGATTTTGCTTCGCCAGTTCGTTTCACTCGTGTCCGAAGGAAAATCGGATGCAAGCAAACAAGCAACGCCCTTTTGATTAGACCAAAATAAGCAATTTTTTATATACGTTTGTTAGCAACTGGCTTTATTTCCACCACTCGTCAATTTCCATTGGTTTGTAATCAGACCAACCTTTGCCGAAATACTTTTCGCCCGGTGAAAATTCACCTGCTCCAATGTCAAAATCTCGATTTGTATTAGGAATTCTATAATCAGCCCAATTGCAAATTTTTTCTTTGTCGGTTGTGTAGCTTTTCCAGATTCCAACAAACGCATTGTTTGTATATCCATCTGAAATGAATTCAATATTGTCGTATTCGATTTGATTTTTGGAATTCAAATACCATTTTGAATAGAGTCTGCCTTTAAAAATTCCGCTATGTTTCTGTTCCGAGTTTTCTTTGAATTCGTAATCAGCAATTAAAATTCCTTGTGATTTAATTCCTTTGTCTGCATATTCATCGTCAACTCCGAAGTGTAATTCTTTTACTTCTTTTATTTCTGTCAGAGTTATTTTTCCATTAAAATCACAGATTGTGCCTTTAACACACGACTTTCCAAATACAAGATATTCATTTGGATTATTTTGGTCTTTTTTAATTGAAATCAGTTTGATTTTTAATCTTTGATGTTCTTTTCCTATAATTCCGAGAACATTATTGTTTTCTGTTAATTCCCAAATTTTTGAAAAGTCAAATTGACTGTAATTGTCCAAAACATTTTCAGACTTGAGTTCACTTTCAAGTAAAAAGGCGGTCAGGAATTTTTCGTTCGATTGAGCAATCGAAATGTTTGTAAAAAGTAATAATGTCCAAATTAATAACTTCATTTTCTTGATTTGTTCAGCTTGCTGCCAACACTCGTATAACCACAACAAACAGCAATTCCATTATAATTATATCGTTTATATACGCAATATATTACTTTTTAACAAGGTATCCAATGGGCTTATAATGGTCTTATTATTAATTTCAATGGTTTTTGTGTAAATCTCTGTTGTTTTCGGAGAATTATGTCCCAACATATTCTGTAAATGCCTTATGTTTATGTTGTTTTCAATGCCATGTGTAGCTTATTGCCTAAAACTAATACTATCTCCTACAGCAAGCGACCAAGTATCTGATAAACCGGCATTAATTTCTAATACATATTTAGCAGGAACATGTGATGGCAACGAGCTTTCATCGAAAGGTTGGGCATTCTTTTGAAAGCTTACAATTTTTTTAGTGTCGCTTATGTAAATAATATCCAAAGGTATTTTGGTGTTTTTCATGTAAAAATAACGTTGGGCAACGTCATCAAAAACAAACAACATGCCTTGGTTTTCCTCCATGGCATCACGGTACATTAATCCCGTTTGGATATCAAAATCTGTATCGGCTATTTCAATATCCAAATGTATTTTAGTGGAATCAGCCGACTTAAAAATAGTAAGATTGCCTTCTTTTTTAAATGAAATGTCTGTTTGCGTGACTGCTTTTTTATCTTCTTTACAGGCAAAAACACTTAAAAGGATGATTGAAACGAACGTAACGTATTTAAAAAACATCTTATTTAACGGTGGTTTTGGGTTTGTAAACAAACATAAAATACAGACCAATACCTATAAAGGGAATGCTTAACCATTGCCCGGTATTTAATCCAAACCAATTGATGTATTCATCACCTTGAGGTTCTTTTACAAACTCTACAAAGAAACGTACCGTCCATAATAAAATTAAAAACAGGCCAAAAAGGAATCCCGTTTGGTCTCTTTTTGTTGTTTTAGAGTAGAAATACCATAAAATTAAAAATACAAAAATATAACAAAACGATTCGTATAATTGTGCAGGATGGCGGTATGGAACTGCATTTAATAACTCAACAAACTGAGGGTTATCGGTAACGGCATTATATGCTTTCTGAACATCGTTGATCCCCGTTAATTGCACAATTTGGTTTTTATAGTATTCATCTTGGATAAACCGAACGCCAAAAGAAGAATCGGTAACTTTTCCAATAATTTCAGAATTTATAAAGTTGCCAATACGGATAAAAATAGCACCCGAAGCCACCGAAATAACGACCCGGTCTAAAATCCAAAGTAACGATTTGTAGTTGTATTTTTTACGGTATAAATACATGCCAATAATAATACCAATAGCAGCACCGTGGCTTGCTAACCCTTGAAAACCTGTAAATTCGAAGCCTCCTTTAAATTTAAAAGGTAGAAAGATGCTGAAAAAATCTTGAGAGATTAATTCCGATTGGTAAAATAATACATGCCCTAAACGCGCACCAATCATAGTCGCTAAAACGGTGTATATAAATAAAGGATCCAGATATTCTAACGATACTTTTTCTTTTGTAAAAATACGCTTCATAATGTACCAGCCCAAAACAAAGGCAACCACCCACATAAGGCTGTAAAAGTGTAATTTAAAATTTCCAATAATGTCGATGCCTGTTATGGGATTCCAGTCAAATTTTAATAGGTACATAGATTTATAATTTTCAGCGTTTTATTAATATGCTTTATGCTTTTTTCGAAATTACTTTTGAAGCTCTAAAATTTCAACTTCAAAAATTAAATTAGTCTTTGGAGGAATCGCTCTATTTCCTGTTTCGCCATATCCTAAATGATACGGAATGAATAGCGTCGCTTTGTCGCCTACCTGCAATTGTTGTAAGCCTTCCTTAAATCCAGCAATCATTTGTGCATTAGGGCTTAAATTAGCCACGATGGGCTGGTATTGATTGGCCGCTTTTCGATGCTCATTCACAATGCCAAACGTTTCAGCTATTTCTAGTTGGTTAGTGTCAAGTATTTTGCCGTCTTCTAGGAATAAGGTGTAGTTCGTTAAAACCTTGCTGGTTTCTTTTAAATTGGCACCAGTGCCTTTTTCGGTAATGGTATATTGTAAACCGGAAGCTAGGGTGGTAGCTTGTTCCCGTTGTTTTCTAAATTTATCTTTAGTGGCGTTTAAAAGTGCTTCGGCTTTGGCTGCTTTTTCTTTTTCAAGTTTTTCAGCTTCAGCAAAATGATTAATAAACACTTTAGGAGCATCAAAGGTTTTGGCTGCTTTTCCTTTTCTTATAATGTTTAGTTCTTTAATAACAACAGCTTCAAGAGGTTTGTCGTTTGAATCTGTTTTTACATTTGAAATACTATCTTGTATATCCAAGCCTAAAACCAATTCGCCAAAAACAGCATGTTTGTTATCTAAAAACGGCGTAGGTTTTTCCGTTATAAAAAATTGACTGCCATTGGTTTTTGGACCCGAATTCGCCATAGATAACATACCAGGTTTATCATGTTTTAAATCGGGGTGAAATTCGTCTAAAAACTTATATCCAGGACTCCCAGAACCCGTACCTGTTGGGTCGCCACCTTGAATCATAAAACTATCGATAACACGGTGGAAAATGGTGCCGTTAAAAAACTTTTTTCCTTTATAAACGCTATCAACCATCGTGTTGGTGCCTTCTGCAAGCGATACAAAATTAGCAACGGTAGTAGGTGTTTTCTCGAAAGCTAATTTAGCGACCATAGTGCCTTTTGTAGTAACAAACTCTGCATAAATACCATCTTCAAGGTCTGGGTATTGTGCTTTGCAAGATGTAATAGCTATTAATAAAGTAATAAATAAAACTTTAAAAGAAATTTTTAATGGGGTCATGCTAATTTGTTTGATTTTGGGTAATAGAATTGATGGTGACTTCACAAATTAAAGGGATGTTGCTACCAATTTTATGTTCGTCGCCATAATAGCCATACGCTTTTTGGGATGGAAATAAAAAGGTTGCCGTTTCGCCTGTTTTTAAAAGTTTTAAGCCTTCACGCAGCCCTGAAAATAGCGCTTCTCTATCCATAGCGTAGTTTTGGGTTTTAAGTTCTTCTTTAGAATATATCAAACGGCCATTTAGTGTTTTTACATTGTAATCGTAATTAACAATATCTCCAAATTTTGGGGTCTCTAAAGAATCAATCTCAACTTTTGAATTGTAGTAATACCAAAAACCACTTTCTGAAGCTATATAATTATTTTCTTTATCTTTCTTTATTATTTTTTCAATTAGAGATTGCTCGTGGGCATATAATTTTTTATTTCGTTCAACCGAAGCATTAATAAAAGAACCAGAACTCACAGAAACCGGGCGTCTGGCTTCTGGTTGTTTACAGCTAACAAAAGCTAGTAAAATAACGATTATTAAATACAGTTTATTCATTGTTTAGGGCTTTATTATAACTAGGCAATATACTAATAAATTTTTCAACGGTATCTTTTAAAGATAAATTGCTTTTTCCGCCAGCGGCATTTATATGGCCACCACCATCAAAATGTGTTCTAGACATGTCGTTTACAGAAAAGCTGCCTTTAGAACGCAATGAAATTTTTACAATGCCTTCTTGTTTGTCTTCTATAAAAATAGCAGCCAAAACGACATTTTCTAATGACAAACCATAATTTACAATGCCTTCTGTATCCCCTTTTTTGTAATCGTATCGGTTGAGCTCTTCTTGGGAAAGGGTTATATAAGCTGTTTTAGATTCTGGAATAACTTTTAAATTGGTTAGTGCACACCCCAATAATTGTAAACTTTTGTAGCTATTGGAGTCATAAATGTTATTATGGATTTCGGAGTTGTTGGCGCCTTTGTCAATTAAATCAGCTAAAACCCGATGGGTTTTGCTGCTGGTGGAAGAAAATCTAAACGAACCCGTGTCGGTCATAATCCCTACATATAAACACGTTGCGATGTTAATGTCGATAACATTCAAATCGCCTAGCATATCAATAAAATGATAGACCATTTCACAAGTAGAACTCATGCTAACATCACTAAACACATAGGTTGCATAATCGTCTGGTGCTTGGTGATGGTCAATCATTATTTTAATGGCTTTACTTGCCTCTAAAACCGTTTCCATGTTTCCTGTTCTATGAAGTGCATTGAAATCCAGCGTAAATATGATATCAGCATCAGTAATGATATCATCACATTTTTTTGTTTGCGAATCGTATTTTAAAATGGTTTGTTCACCTGGAATCCATTTCAAAAAGTTTGGATAGTCATTAGGTGCTATAACTTGTACTTGATGATTGCTTTTTAAAAGATAATGGTAGAGCCCCAATATGGAACCAATGGCATCACCATCAGGGTTTTTATGAGGTACAATTACTATTTTTTTTGAGGTTGATAATAACTGTTTTGTATTCGAAATATCTTGTTTATTCATAGGTGACGAAGATACAATTTTTTTAAAATTGACAGACTTGTTTTTATTGATAAATACCTTACTTTTGCAGCAAAATTATAAGAGATTTGTTGGTCTGTTTTCTAAAAAAAATGTTTTTTGTAAATCAAGGCCTATGAATCAAATTATTTTAACTGAATAAAATTAAAACAAAACAATGGCAACAAATAGAACATTTACAATGCTAAAGCCAGATGCTGTAGAGAAAGGGCATATTGGAGCAATATTAGAAAAAATTTCAGCTTCAGGATTTAGAATTGTTGCGATGAAATTAACACAAATGACCACCAAAGATGCTCAAACTTTTTATGCAATACATAATGAGCGTCCGTTTTTTGGTGAGTTGGTCGACTATATGACACGTGGCCCAATAGTAGCTGCTATTTTAGAAAAAGACAATGCAGTCGAAGATTTTAGAACCTTAATTGGTGCTACAAATCCTGCTGATGCTGCCGAAGGTACCATTAGAAAATTGTTTGCAGACTCTATAAGTGAAAATGCAGTACACGGAAGTGACAGTGATGAAAATGCAGCTATTGAAAGCGCTTTTCATTTTTCTGGAAGAGAGATGTTTTAAAACTTGTAAAGTTTATAAATAGAAAATCCCGCAACATGGTTACGGGATTTTTTGTGTCTTAAAAAAAATTAAATAGTATTTATTAAATTACTTTTACATTTACCGCGTTTAATCCTTTTTTGCCTTCTTTTAATTCAAATTCAACTTCGTCGCCCTCACGAACTTCGTCAATTAAACCTGAAATGTGAACAAAATGTTCTTTTTTCGAACCGTCTTCAACTATAAAACCAAATCCTTTGGCATCGTTGAAGAATTTAACTGTTCCTTTACTCATACTTTAAATTATTAAATTAATACTATAAATGTAATGTAAAAAATTATTAAAAAAAAAATGTTTTTTCAGAAAGCTTGTAAAAACAAAAAAAAGTCTATCAAAATGATTGACAGACTTTTAATTGTAATTGTTAAAGTATATGTGTTAGATTACTTTTACGTTTACGGCGTTTAAACCTTTTTTGCCTTCTTGTAGATCGAATTCTACGGCATCACCTTCACGAATTTCATCGATAAGTCCTGAAATGTGTACGAAATGTTCTTTGTTGTTGTCATCTTCAGTGATGAATCCAAAACCTTTGGAATCATTGAAGAATTTTACGCTACCTTTACTCATGTTGTAAATAATTAATTATTAATTGTTTCAAAAGTACAGCTAAATATCATCATATACCCTATATATTTCAATTAATTTATTTTTGAGGTGAAATCCAACAAAAAAGTCTATCAAATTGATTGATAGACTTTTAATTGTAATTGTTAAAGTATATGTATTAGATTACTTTTACGTTTACGGCGTTTAATCCTTTTCTACCTTCTTGTAGATCGAATTCTACGGCATCACCTTCACGAATTTCATCGATAAGTCCTGAAATGTGTACGAAATGTTCTTTGTTGTTGTCATCTTCAGTGATGAATCCAAAACCTTTAGAATCATTGAAGAATTTTACGGTACCTTTACTCATTATGTTTATTTATAAAAATTAAAGGAACAAAGGTAGTATAATTTTTTGTAAGCCGATGCTTTTTATCGGTTTTTTTATTTTATATGTAATCGTCTAATTATCTTAAAATCAATTTTTTAATAATTTCCTTCCCCAATTCTTCATTAAGCATCTTGATAATTTTTTCTTTACCATAACTTAATTCTTCTCTTAAAACACTCGAACTAAGTTGTATGTAAAGGGTGTCCCGTTCTAAATTTACAGCTGTGGTGTAGTTGTTAACGCCATTGCCCATAAGGTTTGCCCAAGCATCAGCTACATTTACTTTATTTAGACCTTTTTCCAATTTATTGGTCTCAACAAATTCTTTAAGGGCATCGGATATACTTATATGTTCGTTGTTGCGTTTTGCCATTTGTTTTAATTTTTAATGCTGAATTCGGATAGCTTTTCTACAAATTTAGCTCTTTGATACCAATCATTATAAACTAATTCTACAGTTTCAACACTAAATGTTCCAAAATTTTGTTCTCTATATTTTTTTACAACTTCTAAGAAATTATTTTTCTGGTGAAACTTTTCTTTAAAGCGAACTACTGTAGCGTGTGCTGTTTGAATAGTATAGCGTTGATCGATACTTTGCTGTAAGTTTGAGTTTTTAAATTTTTCTCTTAAATTGTTTCTCAACTCGTTTAGTATATCATTATTCATAAAACCCTGAATCATTAAACATGATGTTGATGCAGTGATACCTTTAAATTCAATTTCTATATTTGATATGTTAGCTAAACTCTTCTTAATTAATTCTACATACTTAGATGTTTGAATAGATTCTAATTTGAAACCGTTATAACATGATATTATAGACATGATGGTTATATGGATATCCGAATTATCGTAATAATATTGATTTGGTTCTATTTCTTTAAGTTCATTTAGAAACTTTTGAATATTATTTTTGACTTCTAAGGAAGGTCTAATTAAAAGTGTAATTCCAAATCGGTTATCTAAAGGTGAATCTATTAAATCGTCTAATTGATAATCATCGGATAAAATACTTTTAACAGATTGCGCGTAAAGATTGTTGTAATGCTCTGCAAGATTCATAATTTAAAAATCTCATAACTTTGGTGTACTTGTTTCACAACATGCTCCGTTCGTTCGGCATGTGTGTCGCTTATAAATAGTTGCCCGAAATTTTCATTATCAACTAATTTAATAATTTGTGCCACACGATTTTCATCTAATTTATCAAAAATATCGTCAAGCAATAAAATGGGGTTTATGTTACTGTGTGTTTTTATAAAATCGAACTGAGCCAATTTTAAAGCTATTAAAAACGATTTTTGCTGTCCTTGGCTTCCGAACTTTTTAATAGGATGGCTTTCGATATTAAAATGCAAATCGTCTTTATGGATGCCAACACTTGTATATTGTAAGGCTTTGTCTTTGTTAATGTTTTTTTGCAGAAGCGTATTTAGGTTGTCTTCAAATAAATCGCTGTGATAGTTTAATTCAACCACTTCGTTGCCGTTGCTTATGGCCTCGTAACGCGCTTTAAAAATGGGGATGAATGTTTTTAGAAAAGTGTCGCGTTTTTCAAAAATCACGACACCAAAATCGTTTAATTGGTTGTTGTAAACGTCTAAGGTGTCTTTGTTAAAGGTGTGGTTTAATGCAAAATACTTTAGTAGTGCGTTGCGTTGTGCCAGTATTTTATTGTAACTTATTAAATTGCTTAAGTAGTTTTTGTCACTTTGTGAAATGACGCTATCAATGAACTTCCGACGGGTTTCGCTGCCTTCAATAATTAAATCCCTATCGGCTGGTGAAATAATAACTAAGGGTAAAAAACCTATATGCTCACTAAACTTTTCATAGGGTTTGCCATTGCGTTTAATCACTTTGGTTTGTCCGCGTTTTAGGCTAATAACTATTTTTTCGATTTTTTTGTCTTTTTCGTAATCGCCATGAATCACAAAAAAGTCTTCATCATGCTTTATATTTTGAGTAGCAACTGGGTTAAAATAACTTTTTCCAAAGGATAAATGATAAATAGCATCTAGAATATTTGTTTTTCCCATACCATTATTGCCAACAATACAATTAATCTTGTCGTTGAAAATGAACGATTTACTATCGAAATTCTTGTAATTTAGTAATGAAAGTGATTTTAAAATCATAAAAAAGTTAACTTAAACGGTACACGGAAGACGCAACTCTTTAAAAGGATGTGCAAATTATTGAAAAATATCAAATAAATACCCTTTTAGTTATGAAGAAAAATTATATTTTTGCGGCGCACTAATTTTAGACTAGATACATGGCAACTTATAATAAAAGAGGATACAAACCTAAAACAAAAGAAGAAAAGGCAGAAGAAGTAGAACAACATTCTACGACTGCCGAAGTTTTTAATACACTTGATGAAACGGCATCAAAAACTGAAGCTTTTGTAGAAAAGAATCAAAAGTATATTTTTATTATTATAGGTGTTGTTGCTGCAGTAGTGTTAGGATATTTAGGTTATAACGAATTTATTGCAAAACCGAAGCAGGCAACAGCAATGAACGATATGTTTCAAGCGCAAAAATATTTTAACGAGGCTGTAAATGGTACTGCAAAAGATTCACTTTATACTTTAGCTTTAAAAGGTGGTGAAGGAAAATTTGGTATGCTGGATATTATTGAGGAACACAGTGGTACGCCATCTGCCAACTTAGCTAACTATTATGCGGGAACGGCTTATTTGCATCTAAAGGATTATAAAAAAGCCATAGAGCATTTAAGTAATTTTAAAAGTGATGACGAAATATTAGCGCCTTTAGCTAAAGGAAATATTGGCGATGCGTTTGCACAGTTAAACCAATCTGAAGATGCTTTGGATTATTATGAGCAAGCTGCAGAATTACGTAATAATGAATACACAACACCTATGTATTTATATAAAGCTGGTGTTATTGCTTTAGAGTTAGGTAAAGCCGACAAGGCACTTACTTATTTTAACAGAATAAAAGAAGCGTTTCCAAGCTCATCTGAAGCTGGAACCATCGATGTGTTTATTGGTAAAGCTCAAGTATTGGCAAATAAATAATATGGCTACGGCAAATAAAAATTTATCCGACTACGATAAAACAACAATCCCAAATGCGAGCAAGTTTCGGTTTGGGATTGTTGTTTCAGAATGGAACGATACGATTACCGAAGGTTTGTTCCAAGGTGCTTATGATGCGCTTATTGAAAATGGTGCATTGCCAAGTAATATTATCCGTTGGGACGTTCCTGGAAGTTTCGAACTTATTTACGGCAGTAAAAAAATGCAGCAACAAATGGTTAATGCTGTTATTGCCATTGGTTGCGTTATTCAAGGTGAAACAAAGCATTTCGATTTTGTTTGTGAAGGTGTAACACAGGGTATTAAAGACCTAAACGTATTACACGAAACCCCTGTAATTTTCTGTGTACTTACCGATAATACCATACAACAATCTATTGATCGCTCAGGTGGAAAACACGGTAACAAAGGGACGGAAGCCGCCATTGCCGCCATTAAAATGGCTGAGTTACGGAAAAAATAGTTTTATTTCTGAGTTACAAAGTTTCAAAGCTTCAGAGTTTCAAAGTTGCAAAGCTTCAAAGTTTCAGAGATTGAGAGTTTCAAAGGTTGGGAGTTTCTGAGTTACAGAGTTTAAAAGTTTATGAGTTTAAAGTTTTAAAAGTTTATGAGATTTGACTTTGTAACTTTGCGTCTTTGCCACTTTACAACTTTACAACTTTACAACTTTACAACTTTATAACTTTTCCACTTTGCATCTTTGTCACTTTGCGTCTTTGTAGCTTTACCACTTTACAACTTTGCACCTCTGTAACCATATAGCCTCATAACCATATAACCTCATAACCTCACAACTTCTAAACTGTTAACATTTTTTAGCAATTCTATTCTTAGTTTCTGCCTATTTTTAAGTATTTTTGAGGGATAAGAACGTATTCACTTTGTTGAAACAACGCAAACATAAAGCCTTTGATTACGAATCTCCTTTTTCAAAAGAGAAGAGATTAGATAACGACTTAGAAGATTCTAAGAAGATAGATTTTGTTTCTAAATGGAAACGGAATAGCAAAAGAAGCCGAAAAGCAAAAGGTGCTATGCCAATGCGAACACTCATCATAGTTTTGGTATTATTATTGATTTGCATGTATTTGTTAGAGAAAAAATATATGTAACCAAAAACTTAGAGATTATGGGAATTTTAAAACTGAGAAAAAATAAAAAATTTAGTTATACACCACGTTATTTTGATGATAAAGGTGAAGGGAACCCATTTGAAATTAAACATAAATTTGACGAACATAGAAAAACCGTTGGCGGTAATATAGGTTTTAAAGCAAAACTGAATAACGCCTTAGATGATTTAAGAAATAATCCAGATAAACAAGTCGATAAGCGTATTTTAATTATTGTTGCTGTACTGGTTTTTATATTTTTAGCCATCATCGAATTCGATTTATCCATCTTCTTTTCCAAATAATACATGGCAGACATTATACAGCTATTACCAGATCATGTAGCAAATCAAATAGCTGCTGGGGAAGTTGTACAACGTCCCGCTTCGGTAGTTAAAGAATTATTAGAGAATGCTATTGATGCCAATGCGACAGTTATAAAACTCATTATAAAAGACGCTGGTAAAACCCTAGTTCAAGTTATTGATAACGGTAAAGGGATGAGTACCACCGACGCCCGATTGAGTTTCGAGCGTCATGCTACTTCCAAGATTCGTACTGCCGACGATTTATTTCATTTACACACAAAAGGGTTTCGTGGTGAAGCCTTGGCAAGTATTGCGGCTATTGCACATGTAGAATTAAAAACCAAACAAGAACAAGATGAGGTTGGTAATAGCATTGTTATAGAAGGCAGTAGCATTGTGTCCCAAGAAGTTGTGGTGACACCAAAAGGGACCTCAATTTCCGTAAAGAATCTTTTTTTTAATATTCCGGCGCGACGTAATTTTTTAAAGTCGAATGCGGTAGAACAGCGTCATGTTATTGACGAATTTCATCGTGTTGCTTTGGCGCATCCTAATATTAGTTTTGCTTTATATAACAACGGAAGCGAAACATTTAATTTGCCAATTAGTAATTACAGACAGCGTATTGTTAATATCTTCGGGAACAAAACGAATGAAAAATTAGTACCCGTTGAAGAAGAAACCGAGGTTTTAAAAATCTCGGGTTTTGTTGGAAAACCAGAGTATGCAAAGAAAACCAGGGGCGAGCAGTATTTTTTTGTAAATGATAGGTTTATAAAAAGCCCTTATTTAAACCACGCCATCTCATCGGCGTTCGATGGGTTGCTAAAAAGTGGTAACCATCCCAGTTATTTTTTAAACTTGACGGTAGATCCGCAAACTATTGATATCAATATCCATCCTACAAAAACAGAGATTAAGTTTGATGATGAGCATACGCTTTATGCTTTATTGCGTTCGGCGGTAAAACACAGTTTGGGACAGTTTAATATTGCACCCGTGCTTGATTTTGAACGTGATGCCAGCTTAGATACGCCTTATCATTTTAACAATAAAGAAACAAGTACGCCAGTTATTGAAGTAGACAGAAGTTTTAATCCGTTCAAGGAAAGTTATGCATCTGGAAAGCAAGCAACAGCTTTTAAAAAGCAAACCCCAAGCCATTGGGAAAGTTTGTATGTAGGCTTGGAGTCTAAAGGCACCAAAACCGACCACGATTTTAGCGAAGTACATTTTGAAAGCGAAGAAACGACCATGTCGGCATTTAATGACGAGAATAAAATTGAGCAGACAAAAACCACCTATCAACTTCATAATAAATACATAGTAAGTACCATAAAATCGGGCATGTTGGTTATCGACCAGCATCGGGCACACCAACGTATTCTGTATGAAGATTTTCTTAAGAATTTGACTATCAAAGAAGGAGTGAGTCAACAATTATTATTTCCGTTGGAGTTGCATTTTTCTTCACAGGAGATTCAAATTATCAGTCAATTAAAAGAAGACTTAGAACATACAGGTTTTGTGTTTTCAAGCGTTACTAATGAAACTATTGAAATCACAGGTGTTCCTGTATCGGTTCCGGAAAGTGAAGTGTCCATTATTTTAGAACAATTAATTGGTGATGTTGAAAACGAAGTGCCCGATACTCATTTTAGCGCGACCGATTTATTGGCAAAATCAATGGCAAAAAGTTTAGCGATTAAAAGAGGACAATCGCTACAAAAAGATGAACAAGAGCATTTGGTAAATAAATTGTTTGCATGTAAAGAACCCAATGTGTCACCTACTAACCGAACAACATTTATAACGATGAGTGTTGACGAGTTAGACAAAAAATTTATATAAAACTAAAACAAAGAAGCAGGTAATTATTGTCACCTTGAGCCTTTCGACTACGCTTAAGATAAACTAAAGTCGAAAGGTTTTTTAATTACTTTTTACTTTATAAGAAAGATTAAAACTATGATGCGAATTTCAGAAACCGTTAAGCATTTAATAATCATAAATGTGATTATGTTTGTCGGTACGTTAACCATTGGTGGTGGCGTATTGTTTTATGATTGGTTCGCGATGCATTTTCCAAAAAACGAATCGTTTCAGTATTGGCAAATAATTACACACATGTTTATGCATGGTGGTGGGATGCATTTATTCTTTAATATGTTTGCTTTATGGATGTTTGGTTCACCCGTAGAACATGTTTTAGGTTCCAAGCGTTTTTTGTTTATTTATTTTTCTGCCGGCTTAGGGGCTGTTGCGTTGCAGGTTGGATATTATTACTTTAAATTTTATAGTGGAATGTCTTTATTAGATAGTGCAGGGTTTAATCATATGGAAACTTTAGAGACATTGAAATCTGGTTTTAATATATATGATAAACGTTGGGAATCTATATTGTCTCAAGAACAACTTGGAAGTTTTGTTAGTATATTTAATAGTACTATGGTTGGAGCTTCAGGATGTTTAATGGGTATCATGGCTGCTTTTGGTATGATGAATCCTAATGCAGAATTGATGCTTATCTTTTTACCCATTCCTATAAAGGCTAAATATTTTATACCTGGAATTATACTTATAGATTTAATTTCTGGTATTAGGGGACAGTCAATTTTTGGATATGGAAATGTTGCACACTTTGCACACGTTGGGGGAGCACTCACTGGGTTTATCATTATGTGGTATTGGAAAAAAAATCAGTTTAATAAAAACCGTTGGTATTAATGAGTTTGACTAACGACATAAAGTATAAACTATCTCATCTTAATGTTTTAGAAAAAATTATAGCTGTTAATCTGGTTGTATATATTCTAACATTTTTTTTTAAGCTAAATTGGTTTGAATTACCGAGTAGTTTAGGCAGTTTTATAGTAAAACCTTGGTCACTTATAACGTATGCTTTTGTGCATTATGACTTTTGGCATATTCTTTTTAATATGCTTTGGCTGTATGTTATTGGGCGTATGTTTCTAAACTTGTTCAGCGCTAAAATGGCTTTAAATATTTACTTTCTTGGAGCCATGTCTGGAGGTTTGCTGTTTATGCTATGCTACACCTTGCTTCCAAGCGTGTTTGGTGCTAATTCTAATTTAGTAGGGGCATCGGCAGCGGTAAGGGCATTGCTGATTTTCCTGTGTGCTTATATGCCCAATCAAGAGCTGCGTTTTTTTGTTTTTAATATTAAACTTTGGTATGTTGGCTTAGCCATTGTGATTTTAGATGTCTTTGGTGTTTTTACAGGAATAAGTAATCCCGAAATAGGTAATGCCGGTGGGAATTTAGCACATTTAGGTGGTGCGTTATTGGGTTATTTTTATGCAAAGCAATTATTAAAAGGCGACGATATAGGGAAAGGATTTGAGCGTTTTATGGATTTTGTTGCCAATATGTTTAAAACTTCAAAAAAAGGACCATTAAAAACAGTTCATAAGAATAAAAGTAAAGTTGGGGGATATACTAAAGCCGATTTTAATGAGTTTAATACTCAAAAGAAAATAGATGTTATTTTAGATAAGATAAGCAAAAGCGGTTATGATAGTTTAACAGCGGAAGAAAAAGAGTTTTTATTTAGGTCAGGGAAGTAACAGTTAAAAGACAGGAGATAGTGCTATATGTTAAAAGCAAGAGATAAATGATAGGTTTAAGAGCTTATTGTGATAAAAAATGATGAGTGCTTTAGGATTGATTTTGGAAACAATTTAAAATAATATTTTTATTTGGACAATAGCTGTCGGTCATCAGCCAGCCGTCATTAAAAATGAATATGAAAAAACTTAAAGGTATAAACAAAATCATCTACGTTATCAATGTATTGGTCGCTGTTGTTCTATTACTAGCTTATGCCTTACCTTTTTTACCTCCAAAGGCGTTTTCTGTATGGTCTGTACTTAGCTTAGGAGTGCCTTTCTTAATTTTATGTAACGTATTGTTTTTTTTATATTGGTTGCTTAGAATTAGAAAGCAGCTTATTATATCGTTAGTGGTGCTTTTAGTAGGGCAAATAGTGTTTGGATCGTTATATAGGTTCTCATCTTCAAAAAAGGTAGAAAGTCCCAATAACATAAAAGTTATGAATTATAACGTGAGGTTATTTAATTTGTATGAATGGATTCCCGAAAAAAATATTGATACCAAAATAGTCGATTTTATAAAAACTGAAGCTCCCGATGTCTTGTGTATTCAAGATTATCGACCAAGTTCACAAGTTGATTTGACCTTTTTTAAACATAAATTTGAAAAAATTTCGGGAAAAAAAATCCATACCGGGCAAATTATTTTATCTAAGTTTCCAATAATAAATTCAGGCTCTTTAGAATTTCCAAATACGAATAATAATGCCATTTTTGTTGACATCGTTAAAGGAGAAGATACCATTCGGGTTTACAATATTCATCTGCAATCCTTAAAAATCGATACCGATGTAGAAAAACTGAAACAAGAAAGTACATCGCGCATTTTTAAGCAAGTTGAAAATACCTTTAAAAGACAACAATTTCAATCTGAAATATTTTTAGAACATAAAAAACAATGCCACTATAAGATGATTATTTGTGGCGACTTTAATAATACAGCCTATTCGTATGTGTATAGAAAAATTAAAGGTGATTTGAATGATACTTTTAAAGAGGCAGGTAATGGGTTTGGACGCACTTACGAGTTTAAATTCTTTCCAGTACGTATTGATTATATTTTTTCAGATAAAGCCTTTACGGTAAATGGATTTAAGGCGTACAATGAACATTATTCCGATCATTATCCCATTATGGCTACTTTGAGTTTGGAGGAGTAGTTTTAGTCTCAGTGGCAGTCTCAGTCGCAGTTGCAGTTGCAGTCACAGTCGCAGTTTTGTTCAGAAATCAAAAATCGTTACTCGTTACTCTTTAATACCAATACTTTGATTCTTTACAATTCTACAATTCTGCATCTTTGAAACTTTGTAGCTTTGAGACTTTGCAACTTCTAAAAAAAATTACATCAACGTACAATCTACTGTATCAGCAAAAATATGTATGACCAAACCCAAGCCAATCAGTCTTGTTTTCTTCGGAATTAAAAGCAATAGATAGACACCAATGGCATAGTAGGAGTGTAGTGGGTGGAAGCCAATACTGCATCTATTTGGGTCGAAAATTGGGTTTGCCAATAAATGGTCTAAATCTATCAGCATTCCTAATATCATGATGAGGTAGGCAAATTTCCAATTCGATTTATAAAAAACCAAAGCCACCACTAACGGAATTAAAAAATGACAACCGTAATGCGCTACTGTTTGTAACATTATTGGGGGGTTATAGTTTGAGATTCTAAATAATTTAGAGCGTTCGGACCTTCATTAAATAGCAAATCCAAAATACTTAAGTTTGGAATGAAGCCATGTTTGTCACTAAAGACTTGGGTGTAACTATCAAATGCCTGTGGTTGTTCTTTTTTAGCGTTTACCAAGTACCTGAAATCACTTGTGTTTTCAATGGTTTTCTGATAAACTTCCGATTTTGAAGTCTGCAAATCCAATTGCAAACAATCACAAATCACCTCAAAGCATTTCAAATTATAATCTAAAATATAATCCGTTTTTAAGTTGAATAAGGGGTGTAGTTCATCTTCATAAAACTCAAAAAAAGGAGAAGTTCTATAGGCCGAAAGTAAAGATTTCCAATGTAAATCTTGCCATTTGGTTTCATTGAAAATTTTAACATCCCGATATTTCTGCCTGTTTTTTTGGGTATGAATAACAGGAATATTTAAAGCAAGCTTACCGTTTGCACCATAAATATAAGTGCGGTTTCGGTAAGTTTGCTTTAAAAAATTATCATCAACTTCAAACATTACATCTTTAGCATTTGCTATGGCAACAAAATGTGCGATGTTAGGAAAGTATGTTAGATGAATTAAAATACTTTGCATTTAAATTTTACTCTTATTTTTCAATTACTACTGATTTTGCAGCAAAGTCATGAATTGCTTTTTTCTTTTCATTTCCAGTTATTGTCAAAAGAGATATCCATCCAAGAGTTGCTTTAAGGATAAACCTTATAAAAGCATTTGGAAAGGAAATGTATTTATCAAATTCACCATCTTTTCTCACACCTATTTTGGAGAGAGAATGTCCAATAGTTCCACCATTAAAAGCTGTAAATAATGGATCGTACAGTAAAAATATTGCCACAGAAACAACAATCTTTACAGTATTTGGGATTGAGCCAAAGAGTGTAAAAATTTCACTATTTAAGTACATTGCTCCAATTATAATTATTGAATCAATGAAAGCGGCTTTAATTCTGTTTGCTACAGATGCATAAACCTTATCAGTTTCCAATGTTTTAACGTCTTGGTTTGCTCTTTTTTTCTGTATCCATTTATTTAATATTATATACAAAGCAAGTAAAATCAAAAAAGGAATCAAAAAAGAAGATGATTTCCCACTACCGCTAACGGTTGTAAAGAAACGTTCCCAGCGTGGTTTTTTGCCATCCCAACTCATCCAAATAAATACGGGTTTCCCAACGACGTGATCAAAAGGCACAAAGCCCCAAGAACGTGCATCAATAGAATTGTGTCGGTTATCACCCATCATCCAATAATAATTTTGTTTAAAGGTATAAGTAGTTGCTACTTCACCATTTATTAAAATTTGGTTGCCTTTTACTTGCAGTGTATTGCCTTCGTATTCTGTAATAACACGTTTGTAAAGTGGTAATACTTTTAGGTTTATATCTATTGTTTTTCCGGCTTCAGGAATGTATAGTGGGCCAAAAAAGTCTATGTTCCAGTTGTAATTTGGGTCGTGCGGAAAAATATTTGGGTCTCTAACGCCTTTTTCTTGCTTATTAGGTGTTATGCTTAAAACATTAGGATTATTTTTAAATTTAGCTAAAGCTTCATCGGAAATAGCAGAAAAATAATAGGTATTTTGATTGTTTATAATGCCAAATCCATCGGTAATATCGTAGCGTTCTTTTAAGAAAACAGGATTAAATTGTGACGTTTTTGGTTGTACATGATAGCTGAATTGCAAATGGGCCCTGTCTGGCAACTCATTTTTCTTTCCGTTAATATAAACAAAGCCGTTGCGAACTTCTAAAGAATCACCCGCAACACCAACACAGCGTTTTACTAAATTGGTTTTTTTATCTATAGGTTTGTAATAGTTTCTGTCTGGATGAAAATCGTTCATATCCAACAGAGTATCTGCAGGTTGGTTAAAAACGACAATATCATTTCGTTCTATATCTTCAAAACCTGGAATTCTAAGGTAAGGTAATTGTAGTTTGTTTTTCCAAGAATCGCTCCCTTTATGGTCATCAAACAAATACGATTTCTTTTTTAATAGAGGAATGGTATCGTGTACCATAGGGGCGCCCACAGTTGTCATGGGCACTCTGGCACCATAATGAAACTTGCTTACAAAAAGAAAGTCGCCAACTAATAACGATTTTTCTAAAGATGAAGACGGAATGGTAAACGGTTGAATAAAATATGTGTGTACAATGGTTGCAGCTACAATGGCAAATAAAATAGAGCTTACCCAATCGCCTGCACCAGATTTAGGATGCAAGCTTCTGTCCTCTATGTATTTAACATCTGTAGCGTAATTCAAATAATAGTTGTAAAAACCTAAAGTGATTACTGCTAAAAAGGTATCTAAATTGCTGTTTTTTCCAAAGCTTCTAGCGGTTTCTACCCAAACTACAGCAAGCATAATAAGGTTTACTATAGGTAAAAATAAAAGGATAACCCACCACCACGGACGATTAATAATTTTCATTAAAACAACCGCATTATACACAGGTACAAAAGCTTCCCATGGGTGTCTTCCTGCTTTAATGTATAATTTCCAAGTACCTAAACCATGTATTACTTGAATAATTAAGATGAAAATAAACCATTGTATCAATGTCATAATCGTGTTTTTTATTTTTTAGTAGCTAAACTTACTTATGTTGTTACGTGTTTTTGAATCTATTAACCAATATTTAACACATCATTCATGGTAAAAACACCTGTTTTTCCTGCAAGCCATTCAGCAGCAACGACAGCACCTAAGGCAAATCCTTGTCTGGTATGTGCCACGTGTTCTATGGTAATGGTATCTACGTCGCTTACGTAATTTACAGTGTGTGTGCCCGGAACGTCTTCAATACGTTTTGCAATAATAGGAATGGTTCTATCTGCAGTTTCGTCTAATTTCCACGCATCAAAATTGGCATTGTTTGCAATAATGTCATTAGCCAAAGAAATAGCTGTTCCGCTAGGGGCATCCAATTTTTGTGTGTGATGAATTTCTTCCATAGACACATTATACTGTTTTAGAGTGCTCATCATTTTTGCCAGTGTCTTATTAAGCTCGAAAAAGATGTTAACCCCTAAGCTATAATTTGAAGCATAAATAAAAGCACCTTTCTTCTCTTTACATAAAGCAACCGCCTTATCGTAATTATCTAACCAACCAGTAGTTCCGGAAATTACAGGAACACCGCTATTTAAACAATTTGAAATGTTATTAAAAGCCACGGTTGGAATACTAAAATCTATAGCAACATCGGCTTTTGTTATATCGTAACCTTCATCATCTTTATCAACGGTTAAAACAATGGTATGTCCGCGTTTAATGGCAATTTGCTCAATGGTTTTTCCCATTTTCCCATATCCAAGTAAAGCTATTTTCATTTATTTATAGTTTTAATTTGTCAAATGCCCATTATGGGCTAAAATTTAAAATTTAAAGTTAATCCGAGATTGCTTGTTGCATCAATCTCATTGATTTTAAAATGTGGTGCCAAAGATAGATTTTCATCTACATTATATTGCATTAAATGTGCATCTACATTGGCATCAATAATGTTTAAGGCATAAATGCCAAGTGTTACCAAAAGTGAAATTTCTTTGTTCTTTCGGTAAAACTTTTGGCCTCGTTCTAAACCTTCGGTTGTAACTCGTGGAGTGGTTAGTGGGTTGCCTTGAGGATCAAAATAAAACTCATCGGTTTTTAAACCTGCCAGTCTGCTTTTGTAGGCATCCCGGTATCGATTGTATTCTTTATTGTTGGTTGTGTAAAAATAAATACCAGTGGCTAATCCACCATAAACGAAGGGGATTTTCCAATATCTTTTGTTGTAGGCTTGTCCCAGACCGGGTAAAACTGCCGAATAAAAAGCAGCTTTTGCGGGAGAAAGCGGATTATAGGAACTTTTAATTTCTATAATAGAGTCAACAGTAATAGCTGCAGGTAGCTCTTTTTTTTTCTTGTTTTTTTCTTGTGCTGATAGAAAGCAGCAAAATAATAGTGAGAATACGCTAGCTATAAAGAGTTTATTTGGCACCTTCAACTAATTTTTTAATACGATTAAAATCTTCTTCAGAATGAAACGGAATCGTAATTTTTCCTTTTCCATTCTTAGAGACTTTAACGTCTATTTTATGTCCAAAGTATTCTGAAATGGCTTTAATTCCCTCTTTAATATGTTTAGGGGTTTCTTCGCTTTCTTCTTTTTTAGGTGCTACTTTTACTTCTTGTGTGGTACTGTAATTGCGAACCAGATTTTCTGTATCCCGTACCGACAGTTCGTTTGAAAGTACTTTTTCGTAAATATCTAACTGGGTGGTTGGGTCTTCAACTGTAATTAAAGCACGGCCATGTCCCATAGAAATAAACCCATCACGCATCCCTGTTTGAATAATTGGATCTAATTTCAAAAGACGCAAGTAGTTGGTAATGGTAGAACGTTTTTTTCCAACACGCTCACTCATTTGTTCTTGTGTTAAGTTGATTTCATCAATTAAACGTTGGTAGGATAAGGCAATTTCAATAGGATCTAAATCTTGACGTTGAATGTTTTCAACCAAAGCCATTTCTAACGATTCTTGATCGTTTGCAATACGTATGTATGCAGGAATGGTTTCTAAACCTATTAATTTTGAGGCTCTAAAACGACGTTCACCAGATACCAACTGGTATTGGTTAAAACCTAGTTTTCTAACGGTAATAGGCTGAATGATGCCTAATTCTTTTATAGATGATGCTAATTCACGCAGCGATTCTTCGCTAAAATTGGTACGCGGTTGAAAGGGGTTAACTTCAATAAAGGCAATATCTAACTCAATAATATTACCAACAACTTTATCTGCATTTTTATCTTGTGCCGATTGTATGTCGTTACTTGGATCTTTTAAAAGTGCCGATAAACCTCTTCCTAAAGCTTGTTTTTTAATTGCCTTAGCCATAATTAAGCGTTTTTATTGATAATTTCTTTTGCTAAACTTAAGTAATTGCTAGCGCCTTTACTAGCGGCATCGTAATTAATAATGCTTTCCCCAAAACTTGGCGCTTCACTTAATTTTACATTGCGTTGTATGATGGTTTGAAATACCATATCGTTAAAGTGTTTTTGAACCTCTTCTACGACTTGGTTAGACAGTCTTAAGCGCGAATCATACATGGTTAGTAGTAAGCCTTCTATATCCAATTCGGGGTTGTGTATTTTTTGAACACTTTTAATGGTGTTTAAAAGCTTTCCTAAACCTTCAAGTGCAAAATATTCACACTGAATAGGTATTATTACAGCATCAGCAGCTGTTAAAGCGTTTAGGGTTAATAAGCCTAAAGATGGCGCACAATCAATTAAAATATAATCGTAATCGTCTTTGATTTCTTGTAACGCTTTTTTTAGCATGTACTCTCTAGCCTCTTTATCAACGAGTTCTATTTCGATAGCCACTAAGTCGATATGCGCTGGGATAATGTCTAAATTAGGTGTTTCAGTTTTTAAAATGGCATCTCTTGCAGAACTAGAATGTTCTAAAAGTTGGTAGGTGCCTATTTCTATAGATTCTACATCAAGTCCTATTCCAGAAGTTGCATTTGCTTGAGGGTCAGCATCAATAAGTAATACTTTTTTTTCCAGAACGCCTAGTGAAGCGGCTAAATTTATGGATGTTGTTGTTTTACCAACGCCTCCTTTTTGATTTGCAATTGCAATGATTTTACCCATTAAATGATTTGGTTTTATGAACGGTAAAAATACAATTATTTATGAGTAATAAAAACCCAAATTATAAGAGACTGTTTAAATTTTGTTTTTGGAATATTTTATAGTGTATTTTATCGTCAGACGAGGGTGTTTTGAGGGTGATAGCCACAGTTGCGATTAAGTATTGTGGAAAAAGACGCATAAAGAACCAAAGGATAAAACTTAGACAGTCTTTACACATGAGATCAAATGATAAGTTAAATTAAAATTAGAGTTTATTTGTAATAAATTTAACATGTTTAAAATGATTTTTTTGTTTTTAATTATTATTTTTGAAAAAATACCATTGTAATTATGAATAAAATCAATCAAAACATGAAATTATTAATGATTTCTGTAATGTTGATGGTAACATCATTAACATTAGAAGCCCAAATTAAAAAAATGGCCAGTGTTGAAGGTATTACCGAATACATGCTTGATAATGGATTGAAGGTCTTGTTATTTCCGGATAATTCATCTCAAACCATCACCGTAAATTTAACGTATTTAGTAGGGTCTAGGCATGAAGGTTATGGTGAAAAAGGCATGGCTCATTTATTGGAGCACATGCTGTTTAAAGGCACGCCCAATCATCCTGATATACCTAAAGAATTAACCGCTCGAGGGGCTAGGCCCAATGGAACGACTTATTACGATCGAACCAATTATTTTGAAACTTTTAATGCAAATGATGAAAATTTGGAATGGGCTTTAGATTTGGAGGCAGATAGGATGGTAAATTCATATGTAGCAAAAAAAGATTTAGAATCGGAATTTTCAGTAGTTAGAAATGAATTTGAAAGTGGAGAAAACTCCCCATCAAGAGTGTTAATGCAAAAGGTCATTGACGCAGCTTACATGTGGCATAATTATGGAAATTCTACCATTGGTAATCGTTCGGATATTGAGCGTGTTCCTATCGAAAATCTACAAGCATTTTACAAAAAGTATTACCGACCAGATAATGCTGTATTGATGGTAACTGGGAAATTTGAAACAGATAAAACTTTAGCTCTAATAGATAAAAAGTTTTCAGGTGTTAAAAACCCTAACGTACCACTTCGAGATATCCCAACTATTGAACCAGCGCAAGATGGAGAAAAGCGTGTAACAGTCAGCAGAGTAGGCGATTTGCAAATTGTTTCCACTTTATATCACATACCTGCTGGTTCCCATGAAGACTATGCAGCCATGGCAATTGCAGAAGAAATTTTAACCGACCAGCCTTCGGGAAGACTTTATAAAGCACTAGTTGATGGTAAGAAAGCTTCTTCAGTATGGTCCTACTCACCATTTACAAAAGAACCTTCGTTTTTGTATTTTAACGTAGATGTGCCATCAGATAAATTAATAACTGAAGCTGAAACCACATTGCTTTCTACACTAGATGGTTTTAAAGATGAACCGGTAACTGAAGAAGAGGTAAATAGAGCTAAAGCCAATTTATTGAAGAAATATGATCAAATAAGCAGAAATTCGGCGTATTTGGGTACTTATATGAGTGAATTTATTGGTGCTGGTGATTGGAGGTTGTCCTTTATTCATCGCGATAGGGTTGAAAGTATGACTGCTGATAAGGTTAACACAGCCATCCAACGTTATTTAATTAATACCAATAGAACCGTAGGGAATTTTATACCAAGCAAACAACCAATTAGAATAGAAATTGAACATACGGAAGGTATTGAAGCATTGGTTTCTAGCTATAAAGGAAAAGAAGGCTACGGAGCAGGTGAAGCTTTTGATGTATCTTATGACAACATTCAAAGCAGATTGAATTCTGGGATATTGCAAAAAACACCTATAGAGTATGGTTTTATTAAAAAAGATAATCGTGGTAAAACGGTAACACTATCCTTTACTTTTAGAAATGGAAATGTAAACGATTTTATGAATAAAGGCAAGGTGGCAAGCTATACGGCTAGAATGCTTAATAAAGGCACCCTGAACAATTCAAGACAGGACATTGAAGACAAATTGAGTGCTATAAAATCATCTATTTCCTTTAACGGTTCCAATGGTCGTGTAACTGCAAGTATTAATACAACTGAAGAACATCTTATGGAAGCATTGGCTTTAATGACCGATATGTTAAAGCACCCAAAATTTGATGCAGATGAGCTAGACAAGCTTAAAACACAAGAGTTGGCGGGTATTGAACAAAATAAAACAGAACCTCAGTTTTTGGCTAGCAAAAGGTTAAGACTGCTAAATCAAAAGTATAAAAAAGGACATCCACTTTATGCTACAACCATAGAGGAAGATATTCAAGATATTAATGCTGTTACAGTTCAGGCTATTCAAGATTATTATAAAACGTTTTATGGACTTTCAGATAACGCTACTTTAATTGCCATAGGGAATATTGACGAGCAGACATTGAAAAATTATTTTGAAACCGAATATGCCGATTTTAAGTCGAACAAACCATATGCACCTATAGCCGATACATTTGCACCTAACAAGGAGGCTAATGAGAGTATAAAA
This sequence comes from Mariniflexile sp. HMF6888, assembly GCF_044335535.1. Lineage (NCBI taxonomy): Bacteria > Pseudomonadati > Bacteroidota > Flavobacteriia > Flavobacteriales > Flavobacteriaceae > Mariniflexile > Mariniflexile sp. HMF6888. The sequence goes on from NZ_JBIQVZ010000008.1 coordinate 96,359, forward strand.
ACACCAGACAAGAAAAATGCCATAAGCATAGGTGTTTTGCCTTTTGAAAGCAGTCAGGTTGATAAAGATTATGCTGCTTTACAAATAGCAGGAGAGATTTTTGGCGGCGGTGTTTTAAGTTCCAGAATTACCACACGATTACGCCAACAAGATGGTGTTAGTTATGGGGCTGGAGGACAAGTTCGTGTTGATGCAGATAAAAATGACAAAAATTCATCAATGCTAGTCTATGCTATTTATGCACCAGAAAATGCTGCAAAAGTACAAACGGGCTTTAAAGAAGAAATAGAACGTTTTATAAAAGAAGGGATTACCGAAGAAGAATTAAAAGTTGCCATTACCAGTTGGGTGCAAGGTGAGAATGTCTCTAGAGCAAAAGATAATGAACTCTCTGGATTGATTAATAATAACTTGTATTATGATAGGGATATGATGTTTCACAAAGAGATTGAAGATAAAATAACAGCATTAACCGTTGCGGATGTTAATAAAGTAATTAAAAAATACTTTAAAACTTTTGACAAATGGACTGTTGTTAACGCAGGTGATTTTGTTGAGCATGAAATTAAAAACAAAGATGAAAAGGTGGATTAACTTTTTTCATTCCATGGCATAATGTGGGTTTAATGAGGCTGTATAAAAAGTCTAGTTCCATGTCATATTGAGGGTGTCGAAATATTTTAACTTATTGGTAATCAATATCGGTTTCGACAAGCTCAACCTGACAAACTAAATTTAAAGGACTTTTTATACAGCCTTATTTTAATTAGTGTCTATCAAAATCTCTAAAATATCAATGGCTGCATCGCTAATTTTGGTACCTGGGCCAAATATGGCTGTGGCACCTGCATCTAGTAAAAATGGGTAGTCTTGTTTAGGTATGACACCACCAACAATAACCATAATATCATGGCGGCCATATTTTTTAAGTTCCGCAATAACTTGTGGTACAAGTGTTTTGTGTCCAGCTGCTTGCGATGAAACACCTAGAATATGCACATCATTTTCGATGGCTTGTTTTGCCACTTCTTGTGGTGTTTGAAAAAGTGGGCCAATATCGACATCAAAACCTACATCGGCATAACCTGTAGCAACTATTTTAGCACCACGGTCATGTCCGTCTTGCCCCATTTTAGCAATCATAATACGAGGCCTTCGCCCTTCTTGCTTGGCGAAAATATCGGCTAATTCTTGTGCCTTTTTAAACGAGGCATCATTTTTTATTTCTTTGCTATACACACCAGAAAACGATTTTATTTCAGCTTTATAACGTCCAAATACTTCTTCAAGTGCGTCACTAATTTCTCCTAATGTGGCACGCTCTCGAGCTGCTTCAACAGCTAAAGCTAATAAATTCTCATTCCCACGAAGATGGGGATCTTTTAGTTTAGATGTGAAATCTTGCCCAGATTTACTATTCAAATTTACATAAAATTTAGCCGCCTCTGTTAATTTTGATAAGGCTATGTTTACTTTTTCAGAATTTCTTTCGGCTTTAATGGTGTTTAAACGCTCAATTTGTTGTCTGCGTACCGTTTCATTATCAACTTCAAGTGTTGCTATGGGGTCTTCTTTACTAAGCTTGAACTTGTTGACACCCACAATAATATCTTGATTGGAGTCAATACGCGCTTGTTTTTTTGTTGCTGCTTGTTCAATACGCATTTTGGGTATGCCTGCTTCAATAGCTTTGGTCATACCACCAAGTGCTTCAATTTCTTCAATAAGTGCCCATGCTTTTTTTGCAATATCATGGGTTAATTTTTCAACATAAAAACTGCCCGCCCAAGGATCGACCGTTTTTGTTATTTTAGTTTCTTCTTGTAAAAACAGTTGTGTATTTCTGGCAATTCGTGCCGAAAAATCGGTTGGTAACGCAATGGCTTCGTCTAGAGCATTGGTGTGTAAACTTTGCGTGCCACCAAAAGCCGCCGCCGCCGCTTCAATAGTGGTTCTAGCTATATTATTAAATGGGTCTTGTTCTGTTAAACTCCAACCAGAAGTTTGGCAATGTGTTCTTAAAACTAACGATTTTTCGTTTTTAGGATGGAATTGCTTTACCAATTTTGCCCATAGCATGCGTGCAGCCCGCATTTTGGAAATTTCCATAAAATGATTCATGCCAATCGCCCAAAAAAACGAAAGGCGAGGGGCAAATGTGTCTATATCCATGCCTGCGTCTAACCCTTTTCTTATATATTCTAACCCATCAGCCAATGTGTATGCCAACTCAATATCGCAAGTGGCACCAGCTTCTTGCATGTGATACCCCGAAATACTGATGCTATTGAATTTTGGCATATTTTTACTAGTGTATTCAAAAATATCCGATATGATTTTCATGGATGGTTTAGGTGGATAGATATAAGTGTTACGCACCATAAACTCTTTTAAGATATCATTTTGAATGGTACCGGAAAGTTGTTCTGTTTTAACGCCTTGTTCTTGTGCTGCCACAATATAGAATGCCATAATGGGCAAAACAGCGCCATTCATAGTCATGGAGACACTCATTTCATCGAGTGGAATTTGGTCGAAAAGCCGTTTCATATCTTCCACCGAATCTATGGCTACACCTGCTTTTCCAACATCGCCCATAACACGCTCATGGTCGCTATCGTAACCTCTGTGTGTGGCTAAATCGAACGCTACCGAAAGTCCTTTTTGTCCTGCTGCCAAGTTGCGCCTGTAAAAGGCATTGCTATCTTCGGCAGTTGAAAATCCTGCATATTGCCTAATAGTCCATGGTTTTTGGACATACATGGTACTGTAAGGTCCGCGAAGGTTTGGGGTTATGCCAGCAGCAAAGTTGAGGTGTTTTAAATTTTCAATGTCTTGTTTTGAGTAAGTTGATTTTATGTCAATCCCTTCAGCTGTAACAAACGTTTCAGAAGCTTCCGATTTCGGTTTCCCGATTTCGGTCTTTAGATGAATATGCTGAATATTTTTTCTAGACATTATAATATCATTTTTTGTAAAAAAGGGTCGAAATTCACATCAAAACCTGTTAATAATTGTACGTAAATAGTTTTGCTATTTGCAGATACGATGTATGATGAATTGAAACTTGTGAGTTGCTTTTTTGTGTTTTCGATTTTATGGATTGCCTTAAAAATTTGAGTACCGGCATGGGCACTGTATTTTGCTGTGATTTTGGTGAATTCCAAATCGGTTGTTCTTGAGATTTTATCGTTATTCATGGAAATCATGCCTAAAATATACTGTGCGTCACCTTTGTGCATTGGCATATACGGCATGGTATTAATGGTGTAGGTGGAACGGGTTTCTTCATCAAAAAAGATGTAAAAATGACCTTCCATGTTGCGTAAAAACTCCAAGCGTTTTATTTCCAGTTCGTAATTTTCTTTACTTGCTAAAGAATCTATAAGCTTTTCGTATCCAGCTCTTGAATATCTTTTAAAAGCGTCTGGTAAATAAATTTTTATTTGGTCTTCGGTTAAAAAATGATATTTACCTCGAACGTCTTCAATATCGCCAACTTCTATCCAGCTTTTAACGTCTTTGGCTATGCTTAAACAGGATATGTTGCATAGTGTTAAAAAACTTAAAAGAGAAAATAATATGAAGCTGTTTCTATTCATGCTTTAATCGTTTTTGTTCTAATGTTTCGGCTAATCGTTTTTCAATAATAGGTTCTATAAGGGTTTTTCTTTGATGTGTTTTTACGAAAGGATAAAGTTCTAATTCATTTTTCATGGCGTCATTAGGGTTTGGGTGTTTGTTTGTGCCTAATAAAATAGTTTCGCCAGTATCAAACTGTTGCTGTTCTTTGGTGGCACTTTCTTTTATTTTTCGTTGAATGGTGCCTTCTTTCAATTGTTTTAAAAAACCGCCATTAGCTTCAATATCCTTAAATAGGGTTAAGGCTTTTTCTGCAAGTTGGCTGGTTAAAGATTCTATATAATAAGCACCATCAGACGGATTGTTTACCTTATCAAAATAGCTTTCGTACTTTAAAATTAAAAGCTGGTTACGAGCCATTCGTTCGCTAAACGTATTGGCTTTTTTATACATGGCATCATAAGGTAAATTACAAATAGTATTGGCGCCACCAAGTACAGCACTCATACATTCGGTGGTGCTTCGTAATAAATTGGTGTTGTAATCGTATATGGTTTTATTTCGTTTTGTAGGTGTTGCTGTGATGTGGCAATGGCTGTTTATGTGGTATTCTGGAGCTAGTGTATTCCAAAGCAGTCTTAAGGCACGTAATTTGGCGATTTCAAAAAAGTAGTTAGAACCTACGGAAACCTCAAAGGTTATTTGAAAAGTTTGTTTGGTTTCTGTGTTAAAATCACTATCAATAGCATTTAAGTATTCATTGGCATGTGCAAGTGCATAAGCCAATTGCTGTACCATGTTGGCACCTGCATTTTGGTATAAGGTAGCATCGATTTTAAAAGACTTGGTTTGTTTGGTTATTGATTTGAATTTAGTAAAATCGCTATTTATAGTGTCAAACCAATTGCCTGTCCTAGCAAGGTTTCCTATGATGTCTGTTTGAATTTGGATGTTGTTTTTTAAAGTAACCTTTCGATTGTGCTCAAGTTGCCATTCGTTTAGTTTTTTAATATATGTTTCAGAAAGAAATTGGAATTCTAAAAAAACAGGAATGGCATCAAGGTTTTCCAATAAATCTTCAATTGAAATATCTTGATTGGGTATGATGAATTTGATGCTTTCTGCACCTCGTTGAATGGCCTTAATGGCTTTTCGGTTTGATTTTTCAACATTTGCAACAAAAATAGCTTGGCAAATTTGCCATAGAGTTGCTCTAGTGTTTGGGGCTTCTGGGATGGTTTTTAAATCTTCTGAATTGTAAAATGGTTTTACCGAAATATCTTCATTACTTTTCCAAATAAGCGTTTCGTTATAATCAGCACCGTTTAAATCGAACTGGATTTTTTGTTTCCACTGTTTAGCTGAAACCGAATCGAATTCATCAAACAAACCATTAATCATTTTCTTTAGTTTTTAAGCTATCTTCATATTCAATGATATAAATTTCCTCATTATCACGTTTCATATAGTATTCTTCACGAGCAAATTTTTCTAAACCTTTTTTGGTGCTTAGTGTTTTGATAGCTTTATTATCTTTTTCAATTTCTTTTTTATAGTATTCTTTTTCACTTTCCAAAGCATCAATATCGGTATTTAATTCATGATGGATTAACCACGAATTGGCGTCGAAAAAAAGCATCCAAACTATAAATACTGCTAAAATGAGTATGAATATGTTTTTAAAAGGTTTGAATATTTTATGCTTAAAAAAAGCCATATTTATAACTTGTTATTAATAATGGTGCGAACAATATCAACCGCTACTGTGTTGTATTTGTTATTTGGTATAATAATGTCTGCGTACTCTTTCATGGGTTCTATAAACTGGTCGTGCATGGGTTTTAATGTGGTTTGATAGCGTGTTAACACTTCGTCTAAATCTCTACCACGTTCAGAAATATCACGTTTTAATCGGCGTATTAAGCGTTCGTCACTATCGGCGTGCACAAATATTTTAATATCGAAGATATTCCGTAATTCTGGATGTGTTAAAATTAATATGCCTTCAACAATCATTACTTTTCTTGGGTGCGTTAAAATAGTATCGCCTGTTCTATTATGTTTAACGAAAGAATACACGGGTTGGTGTACTGGAATGTCATTTTTTAAATCTTTAAGATGATTTTCCAAAAGCTCAAAATCTATAGATCGGGGGTGGTCGAAATTTATTTTAATACGCTCTTCGTAACTTAAATGCGTGGTGTCTTTGTAATAAGAATCTTGTGAGATAACGCCAACCTCGCCTTCAGGAAGTTCGTTAAGTATTTGATTTACAACGGTTGTTTTGCCACAACCCGTTCCGCCAGCAATTCCTATAATAAGCATGAATAGTTTGATTAATTAGGTCTTACAAAGTTAGTTAAATGTAAATCAATTACAGAACTCGTTTGAACTTTTTATAATTGGCTAAGTATTGTCTTTTTTCCTTTTGTAGTTCTGCTATGCAACTCAAAAAAATCTTCAACCGAGCCCAACTGGCGTAAGGTTAAATTTTCGCTTCAATCAAAAAAGTTTAAACGAGTTCACTGTGTCTTACTTTATTTTTTGATTTTAGAAACCTCTGCTTCGGTTACTATGTTGTCGTTTTTATTGCCCCAACTATTGTTTATGTAATTCATAACATCGGCAATTTCATCGTCACTTAAACCTAAAGGCGTCATAACATTGTTGTACTTCTTTCCATTAACAACAATTTCACCACTCATTCCAAATTTAATGCCTTTAATGCTAGCTTCCCTATTTTTAAGCAGATAATCTGAATTGGCAAGTGGTGGATAGACTTTTTCGACACCTTTCCCATTAGGTAAATGGCAGGATACGCAAAAATCGGTGTAGATTTCTTCACCGCGTTCTATACTCGCTTTTAAAGCGTTGGTTTGTGAAAAACTTGTAAATATAACTGAAAGTGTAACGAATAAACTTAACTGAAATAATTTCATATGTAAATACTTGTTGTTTTTTAACTTTTAGGAACTATTTTAACAATGCCTTTGCCTTCTACTGCCACGTAAATATAGCCATCTGGTGCTTGAATAACGTCTCTAACACGACCAATCTTGTCTAATAATTTTTCACGTTTCACAACTTTTTCCTTTTTTAAAACAAGACGTTCTAAATATCCAAATTTAAGTGAACCAACTAGAATGCTTCCTTCCCAATCTGGATATTTATTTGACGTAACAAATGCCATGCCGCTAGGAGCAATAGAAGGTACCCAATAAAAAAGAGGTTGTTCCATGCCTTCTTTTTCAGTAATATCTGTAAAAGGTGTTCCGTCATAGTTAATGCCATAGGATATAACTGGCCACCCGTAGTTCTTTCCTTTTTTGATAATATTGATTTCATCACCACCTTGTGGTCCGTGTTCATGCTCCCAAATGTCTCCAGTTTCCGGATGTTTAATTAAGCCTTGCGGATTTCTGTGTCCGTAACTATAAATGGCTGGTTTTGTATTTTCTGAATTAACGAAAGGGTTGTCTGTTGGAATGCGTCCATCGTCATGAAGTCTGTAAATTTTACCGCAATCACGGGTAATGTCTTGTGGGTTTATATCGCGTTCACCGCGTTCGCCAATAGAAAAATATAAATAGCCATCGTTATCAAATTCTATACGGGAGCCAAAATGTTGTCCTTTTTTTGAGTTAGGTGATGCCTTATATAGGACTTCTTTCTCAACTAAGCTGTTGTCTTTTAGTTTGGCGCGCATAATTGCGGTATTGCCACCATCGCCTTCTCCTTCCGCGGAAGCATAAGAGAAATAAATCCAGCCATTAGTTTCGTAATTTGGATGTAATTTTATGCCCATAAAACCACCTTGACCACGCACGTATATTTCGGGAACGCCTTCAATTAAGGTTTTTGTGCCATTTTTAAAATGAATAAGTTCGCCTGCTTTTTCGGTTATTAGCATACTGCCATCAGGCAAAAATGCCATGCCCCAAGGGATGTTTATATCTGAAACAACTAATTCTGTTGTATAATTTACGTTTTCAGGATTTTGGGCTTTTACTGCAGATTCGGATTGTTGTGCACAAGCATTTAAAGAGATTAAAATTATAACGAATGCAATATGTAGTTGTTTCATGTTTTTTTTTATAAATTTAGTTAAAATAGATAACTTACGTTTATTCCTGTGTAAAAATTAACAGGATTGCCTGGATAATAATATCTTGGTGCTGCACCGCCGAAACCAGTGGCATTAATTAGTATTTGTGATACGTAGTGCTTATCAAAAACATTATCTAAACCAAAATAAGCATTTAATTTAAGGTTTTTATTAATAGGGTGTTTGTAACCTAACTTGATATGTGTTAAACTGTAACTGTCTGTGAAAAGTGAATTGCTATCCGTCATAGGAATCCGTCCAACAAATTGGTAATTAATGGTTGTATATAGTCCTAATTTTGTATCAAAGTCTATACCAGTATTTAATATGTTTGAAGGAACGCCTGTTAGTTTGTTATTTGAGAAATTGTTTCCATCATCAACAAATTCTTTAAATTTAAAATCGTTAAGCGTGTACGAAACATAATGGTTTAATGAGATAATTTCCGATGATATCCATTGATATTTTAAAACCATTTCCAAACCATTGTGCAAGGTTCTTCCAGCATTTACGCCTATAAATTGATCGTCGCCCGTTCTTCTAGCTACTAAAAGGTTTTTGACATCCAATCTGTACAATGCTAAATTAAGTTGTAAACGATTATTGATGAAAGATGAGCGCGTACCTAATTCAAAATTCCAACCGGTTTCTGGTTTTATATGGGGACTGATTAAACCATCGGGTAATAGAGTTTCGGCAGTTGAAGGTGGCGAAAAACCATGACTTATATTAGAGTAAGCATTGATGTTGTCATTAAATACATGTGAAATACCAAATTTAGGAGATAGCATGCCTTTGAAATTGTAAGTACCCGATTGATCAGGGTTTTCATCTGTAACAAATCGGTCTAATACATCATAAGATGTTTTGTTGAAATTCAATCCAATAGAAAGGGTCGTTTTTTCTGAAGCGGTATAATTGGCCTCGAAAAAGAGGTTGTAATAGGTTCGCTTTTCCTTAAAATCCGAGAATTTATCGCCTTTAACACTACCTGTGCCTGCGGGATAATCTTGATATAGGTTTTCGTAATTTCTCGATTTATAAGAGTCTTTAAATAATTCACCACCAAGTGTCCAATTCAATTTCTTTATAGTGCCTAAGACACGACTTCGGATGCCAATTGCAGAAGTGTTTTCGGTAAGAATATCAAAAGGTCTTGGTTCGTAGGCTTCTTTGAAGGATGTAAAAATACTGGTGACTTGTTTTGTATTGCTATTATATTGATGGTTCCATGATAGTCCATGAATACCACGTTGCGAATCTTCATATCCTTTAGATTGTGCCCACGTAAAGGCGGCTGATTTCGGGTTGTTTTTAAAAGTGCTTTCGTTTATGGAACTTGGTATAAATCCTTTTAAATCTACATAGCTGGCCAAAAATGTGATGTCATCATTGTTACTTAAAAAATGGTTGGTATTTATGGTAAATGTTTGTCGGTCATAGTTGTTATTGTCTCTATATCCGTCGCTATGTGTATTACTGTGAATGGCACGAAAACTATGTTTTTCAGTTCCGTGGTTTACGTTTAAAACACCTTTCATAAGTCCGAAAGACCCAAAAGAAAGATCACTTTGTACTGTAGTTTGGTTTAGATAAGCACTTTTTGGAATTAAATGAATGGTACCGCCAAGTCCTGCACCATAGATACTAGAACCAGCTCCTTTTATGATTTCAAAACGCGAAATAGAACCAAGTTCAAAATCTTCAATAGTTGTTTCCCCATTTCCGGAAGTTAACGGAATGTCTTGAAAATAAGCCCTTATTTTAGAGGTTCCGTAGAGATTTCTAGAGCCAATACCTCTAATGGAGATTTTGTTTGTGTTTAATGCGCCCGTTTGCATAAACACACTGGGTACTCTATTTAAAACGTCAACGACATTAACCGTATTTACACGTTCGATGTCTTTAGAAGTGATAATGTCAATGGTTGTATTTGCTCTTTGTAGTTTTTGGGGAATGTGATTTGTATTTACTATAACTTCGTTTAAGTTTGAAGGATTTAATTCAAGCTGAATAATGGTGTAACCAGACTTTAAATATTCGTTTTTTTCTTGATAACCTGTTAGGGTAAATTGATAAATTCCTGTTTTTTGTACTTCAAATTCACCTGAATTATTTGAAATTACAGTGGTATTGTTTTGTGTATTTTTAATTATTGTATTAGGAATAGGTGTCCCATTTTCACTATCAATAATTCTACCTCTTATAATCTGTTGTGCATAAGTAAAAGAAATACCAATAAAAAAAACAGTTATTAAAACTGTTTTCCTTAAAATGAATAAGTTAGGTTTGGTCATTTGAATTTGGTTAATTTATTAGTTTTTAAAACTTAATATAACTTGATTTAAAATAAAAAGTCTAAAAATAGATTTTTTAAAATTAAATAAAATATTTGTTGAGTATATTATATAAAAAAGTATATTTGCATCCCGTTAGAATAAAACTAACCTCGGGGTGTAGCGTAGCCCGGTTATCGCGCCTGCTTTGGGAGCAGGAGGTCGCAGGTTCGAATCCTGCCACCCCGACACAATAGAATATCAATCAACAACAAAAACCTGTTAATCGTATGATTTACAGGTTTTTTAATTTTTAATGAAATCAAAAAGAAGTAAACAATGCAATCAAAAAAGGCAACAAATCGGATAACAAAATAATTCTTAAAAGTTTGTTGACCGAACTGTTAAAATCCATCGATTGGTTGGAGAAATAAATGTATCTTTAAAGTGATTTGGCTTTCGTCTGGTAATAAACAATTATTAACAAAAAGACGAAAACATGAAAACAACAGCAACTTTTTGTTGCAAGTCCAACTGTGACCTATCCTGAAATAAGGACTATAAGAAAAGGTATGTTGTAAGATATTTATGCTAATAGGTTAGGTTATATTATTAATAACCAGTATCTTGCCAGTATTGGAGCTAGTTTAATAACGATTCTTCTCTCATTTTGAGCTCCTAATCGTAGTATAATCATAAAAGTGTTTTATAAAATAAGTAAAAAGGAAGTAACACTTCCTGTAATTTCTTTTGTTTTAATTACAGTATTGATATTGGCAATATGGAATGAACTGATAAAATCCCATAAGCAAGCAATACATAGAAATCTAGCCCATACCGGAAAATCGGTCTCACGAGAATTCAGTTTGATTTTTGAACAAGATATAGAAAGTATTGAAAACCTTAAAATGAGGTTAGAATATACGGATGGGAAAAACTTCCAATATTGGCAAGAAGATGCGCAATTGCTTCTGGAACAAAATCCGTGCTTTCATTTTATTGAATGGATAGACTCTACTATGGTGATAAAAAGCATTGTTCCTTTAATGGGAAATGAGAGTGCCCTTAATTTGGATATTTCCAAAGTGGACTACCGAAAAAAGGAATGGATTGAACATAGTCTTGATAACACTACCAATATAACCTCTTGGACAAATATGAGACAAGGTGGGCAAGCCTTTTTAATTGACGTCCCAGTGTATTTCCAAAACAAATTTCAAGGCACAATCAGTGCCGGTCTGGATTTTAGGGAAAGCCTCTCCAGAATTACAGAAAACAAGGATGAATACCAAATAGAAATGAGTGATAGTGATGGTACTGTTTTCTATACATACAACAAACAGGACATTGTTAAAAGATCCAATGGTTTAGTTTACGAAGAAAAGATTTTAATTGATAAACTTCACAGCAAGTACTGGATCTTAAAAATGTACCCTTCCCAATCATCGATTTTAGCGGACGGGCTCAACCTCATTAATTTATACGTGCTAATAGGTTTCGTTTTGGACTTGTTAATATGCTTGCTTATTCACTTTTGTATAAAAGCAGAAGTGAGAACTAAAAGGGCGATAAGATATAGCATGGCATTATCAAAATCCAATCAAAACCTAAAAAGAGAAAAGAATAGAGCTGAAAAGGCCACAAAGGCAAAATCAGAATTTTTATCCAACATGAGCCATGAAATCAGGACACCACTCCATGCCATATTGGGATTTGTACAAATTATAAAAGGCAGCAAATTAAATGAAGCCGATAAAGTGTATGTTGATTTGTTGGATAAATCCTCATCCAGCCTTTTATCAATTGTTGATGATATTTTGGTAATTGACAGAATTGAAAAAGGGTGCATTCAATTAGAAAATATCCGTTTCAACCCATCGCAAAAAATAAATGAATTAATAGATACCTACAAGCATCTGTTCTATGATAAAGATCTTTATGTAAACTCCAAATTTAAAGAACCCTTTGGAGCCAATGTTATTGGCGATCCAAACAAATTGTCGCAAATTATAATTAACATTCTTAAAAATGCCTCAAAATTCACGGTTAAAGGAGGAGTCATTATCTCATATGCCGAAGAACAGATAGATAATCAATTAAAAGTAAAAATAACCATTGAGGATTCAGGAAAGGGTATTCCCAAGTATAAGGTGCATACCATTTTCAACAGATTTATGCAATTGGATAGCTGTTTAAAAAAACAGCATGAGGGCAGTGGTCTTGGGCTGGCCATTAGTAAAGATCTGGCCCGTATGATGGGAGGCTTTATTAAGGTTTACAGTGTTTTAAACCAAGGTTCTAAATTTGAAGTTTCAGTAGTATTTGAAATGGCAGAAAAACAAGATATGTATATTTTAAATAGGAACCATGTCAATATGGATTTTTCTTATTTAGACATCTTAATTGTGGATGACAACAAAATAAATATTGTAATACTTAAAAAAATACTGGAAGACAGTAACATAAAAGTTGATATTGCCATGAATGGTAAAATTGCGGTCAATAAAGTTGAAACCAAAAAATATGATATAGTTTTTATGGATATACACATGCCAATAATGGACGGTTATCAAGCGACACACCTAATAAGAAAGTTTGATACTGATATTGCTATTTTTGGATTATCGGCCAATGTGACCCCCGAAGCAAATACCAAAGCATTGGAGAGTGGGATGAATGATTATTTGACCAAACCATTCACCAAAGATCAACTTTATAAGCTTTTATTGCCTGTTTTAGATCATGACAAATTAAAAGCAAAAACCGATTTACACAATAAAGATAAAACGAAACGTATAATGGGTTTAATGGATCATTGTTTGCTGCCAGCAAAAAATGGACTTGAAATTTGTAAATAAAACATAAAAACCTTCATCATGGAGGATGCTATAACGCATAATTTTAATGTTCGTTTCATACCATACAGTAAACGTTTTTAATGGGATGGGTTTATGGGCTGCCTTTTATGGATAGTGTCTTTCAGTTTTATATCTTTATACAACCAAAAGCAAACAAATTTTGTTTTTAAACAGTTCTAATAAAAACACTATTAATCATGTGATTAACAGTGTTTTTTTTGTTTTATGCATATTACTTTGATATCAAATAAAAGCATTTAAAATCATTAAAAAGGTGAACAATTGGGTGAATACTTTTTTACCATAATTGTTGTAATTTAAAGGAGCTATTTAGAGGCAGTTTGACTTTTGTCATTACTGGGTTTCTTAATTCAGTTGATAAACGTTTGTATTTTTCCGAACAATCGAAATAATAATACCACAAATTGATAAAAAGTGCTATTATTGTAATGGTAAATGATATCACTCAAAATCAATAAATCCTCGATGAATAAAGCCTGGTTTTTTAAATTCAGGATAACTAACAAATCCCCAAAGATCCAATTTTTTCTGTTAGGAGTATTTATTTTGTGCCTTGGGTCTTGCAAGGAAAAAAAATTCAAAGATAATTTTGATGTTCAAATTCATGAAATTTCGGTACTTAAAGATGTTTCACGGAAAAAGTCTTTTTCCAAGGTTGAACAACTAAAGTTTACTTCGTACCAGCACAACCTCGTCAATTTAGGCTTTGGAACCGAAGCTGATTGGGTTAAAATACTTTTAAAAAATAAGGACTCCACGACCGTTTCACGGATTTTGCGAATTGCAAAACCGCTTCAGGATAGTATCAGCTTCTTTTCAAAAGTAAACGGGAAGTATCAGGTGCGCCATTCCGGAGTGATGGTTCAAGAAAAAAATAAAATTTTAAAAGGATCTTCCATTTATTTTCCTTTTGTTTTAAAACCGAAGGAATCAAAAACTGTTTACCTAAGAGTGGTGAGTAAATATGGAAAATCGTTTGATTTAACCATCGAAGACCAAAGCTCATACATTCAAAAAGAGAAAATTGAATTAATAATTGTATCTATCCTTATAGGAGCCTTATTAACTATAGGAATCTATAATATTTTTTTGGGTTTAGGACTGAAAGATAGTACTTATGGCCTTTATGGGTTGCTTTGTTTTGGTTCCTTGTTTACTCAATTAACTGTTCGAGCAGTTCCCAAACAATTATTCGGAATTGCTAACCGACTTTTTCTTGAATGGTTTCCACCTTTTATTATAGCCATTAGTGTGATGCTTGCGCTAATGTTTTGTATCCGGTTTCTGAATACAAAAAAATATAGCCGAACTGCCGATTTTGCCTTAAAAGGGCTTCTTATTTTAGAACCTTGTTTTTTTCTGTATGAATTTATAAGAATGGAGGTATTTGGAATGTATACCACCAATGGTTTAGTAGCCTCAGGAGTCATGATTTTAGGAATTTTTGCACTCTACGCGGGAATTACATGCTATCGCAACGGAAACCGATTTGCGCTTTATTTTATATATGCCTGGTTAGCATTCTGTTTAGGAATGATCGTTTATGTTGGTACCTTATTTACCATTATACCCATTAATACAATTACCTCAAACATATATCTCCTTGGCTCGATTATGGAAGTTTCCCTGTTATCGTTTGCTTTAGCTAGTCGCTACAGACAGTCGGAACGTGAGAAATATGTTTTAAGTTCCAATTTGCAACTGAAAGAAATGGAGCTTACTAATAAAAAAGAGGAGGTAATTTCCCTAATGAACGAGTCCGTAGAGCATCTAAAATCCAAGGTTAAACTAGCGAACAACCTGAAAAAACTGGCAAAGGAAGAGGGCGTAAATCTGAAGAGTATCCTAGCCGATTTAAAATCAAAAGAACTTGAGGATTCGAAGTTGTTGCTTATTCGAAAAAATATTTCTGATATTAATTTTGAATTTTTACGACGATTAAAAAAATTGCATCCTAACCTTTCAAAAACTGATCTAGAAATCTGTTCATTTTTTCTGATTGATTTAACCCGAAATGAAATCGCAAATTTGAGAAATACTACCCTACATGCTGTTAAGGCTTCAAGAGCCAGAATTAAGAAAAAATTAAACCTGGATTCAAAGGTATTCCTTGATGATTATATCAAACGCATTGGGCAGGAAACCAAATCAAATATTCAAAAGAATTCTTAGCTACTTGTTATTCATTTAAGCTGAATTTTCAAAGAAACGGAAAAAAATAGAAATAGGTGTCTAGCCATAGGTTACTTTTTAATAATTTTTATGGTAGTCATCAACTTGTTATTATTTAATTTGATAAAATAAACCCCCGGATTGCTAGGTAGTACCACGTCAATCTTTTCAGCAGATTTAAAGAATTTACTTGAAATCTTTTGACCCAAAGAATTTACCACAGTAACATTTAGATTTGAATGCGCCGTTCCCAAATCAATTGAGACTATACCATCCGTTGGGTTTGGGTAAGCGCTCAAAGTTTTGGTGAAATCATTTAAGCCCAATGTCACCAGATCAAAACAAGGTGAAATTTCTGTGCCGCAGTTGTAACTGGTAGTTTCTAGCGCATAACTACCCGATGCTGTTGGGGTAAAAGTACGGTTGGTTTCTCCTGATATGGGTATATTACCATTATTACAATCCAACCATTGGTAAGATGCATTGCTAAAATTGGATCTTAAAGTAGATGCGTCAATTTGAGTTACCGATTCAGCACCACAAGATCTTATTTTATAAACATACCGGATATTAGCACCGGAAAGTTCAATATTTCCTATAAAAAACGATCCTGAAGATCCTGTTGAGCAGGAAGCGGTACCATAAATGTTTCCATAATCATCGGTTACAACATCGTGTGCAGTGTCTGTAGCATCACTGCGTCCAATATTAAAAGCCTGTAATAAAGAACCATCTGTTTGAAACTTGGAGAAAAAAATATCGGTATAACTTGTACTATTATCTATAATTTGCTCTCCGGTAGTATGGTCAAAATCTATTGAGCCAATAAAAGCTCCAGTAATCAGAATCGTATTATCGGGAGCTATGGTTATTTGTGAAAGTTGGAGTAATCCATTATATACCTCAAAAGGATCAAGCCAAATAAAAACGCCATCTTTGCTTAATTTCAAAAGAAAAAATCCTTCTGTATTTGTGGCAGAAAAATCAGTTTTAACCGTTGGATTGGCATCATCAAAAGCTACAAGGCCGTAAGCACTCCCATAAATGTAAATATTATCATTTGAGTCCAATGCCATGCTTTCGGAAAGAACCTCCCTAGGTAAAGGTCCTGCATCCGCCATATAACTTTTAACCCAATTAAAATTACCTGAACTATTTATTTGTAATAAAAAAGAAGAAAATTGGTCAGTCGAAGCAATCTCTGTAACTCCGGGGCCTTCTTCAAAATCTAAGTTGTAACTATTAGGCTCTCTATAGGATCCCCAAAGATTAATATTCCCATTGGAGTCTACTTTTATATCGTTAACTTGGTAATCTGGCATTTTACCTGCAGCGCCTTCTGTTCGATATATCCATTGAAAATCACCACTGGTATTGAGTTTTACAACAAATACATCCAAGTAATTTGAAGGTTCATTAGTCCCGGCAGGATAGAATAAAGCATCATAGAAATAGCCTCCAATAAATACGTTTCCTGATCCATCAACATCAACCGCAAAGTTTTGAGCATAGGTGCCTACAAAGTTTTTGATAAATTCTATTTGACCTGTAGCGCTGAATTTAGCTAAAAACCCACTGCCATAACCAGAGTCCGTTATGGTTTGTTCAACCCCGCCTATAGTAGCAATTAAATTAGTGCTGAAGTTACCAACTACATAAAAGCTTCCATTTATGGTTGCAACCATAGAAGTTGTAGTCAATACATCATCAGATTCTAATTTATTGGCCCATAAAAACTGACCGTCTGGATCAAAACTGATGTATACTTGTCCGGAGTTGTGGTCTTTTGTGACCGTACTTGTCCCTAGCCCGAGGTCTGCATCAACGGATGCATCAAGTCTGGCACCCATTAGGGTGATGCCATTACTTTGTGCAGCCATTCTTTCAGGACGTAATGCATTTGGTGAATTAATGTAGGCGGTTGCCCAATCAAATACCATATTTTGACTGGAACAATAATAGGTTCCTAAAAAAATAAAAATCAGGAAATTGAAAATAGTTTTGGCTTTTGATTTCATGGGGCGTTTTGGGATTTGGTATGGTACTTCTAAAGTAATTTTTATAAATGATACTTTCTTAAGATGAATTTGTGTTAAAGTTTTTGGTAATCGCACCTTAATATCATTTATAATAAAGTCATTATTGATTATGCGAAATCAAAACTTTTTTGAACGATTCGCCTTTATCTGATTGGATTTTAACCAGGTACAATCCGGATTTCAATGCTTTAACATTAATGTAATCTTTGAAGGAGTCGCTGCTTTCAACAAGCTGTCCCTGAATGTTGTATATTTTTACGGCGCTAATCGTTGCACTTCCTTTTATAAAAAGTTTGTCGGACACGGGATTTGGATACATCGAAGAATTTGACGCATTATAATTCTTTACAGCCAGTGTTGCTTGATCGGATACCACAATGTCATCAATACCAAATCCATTTCCTCCAACCATAGAAATTGAAATATAAACGTTAGAAACATTTGCCGAGGTTGGTAGTTGCGTTTCAAAATTGGTCCACTGGTTCCTAACCGTAAGATCTGCATCAGAAGTTAATGTAGTAAAAGTAGAACTACTATTTTTGATTTCAATTGTAACCGATGTTGGTCCAAAAGAACTGGTTGCAGTTATAAGATATTTAAAACTAAAGTAAGCGCCAGTAGTTTGACCTGATAAATCAAACGTTGCACTTTGTGGGTAACAATTGGTATAGCCACCACAAGGGTCTTCAGGATTCATTCCAAAAAAATAGGTAGAATTTTCCGTAGCATGAAAGGATATATTGCCTCCGGAATGCGTGGAGGCATCCGATTTAGAACCATATCCGCACGCGGATGAGCCTTCAAGTAATGTTGCTTCAGTGAAATTACCTCCGCCATCAGAGTTTCTGAAATTGGTTATAGGTGAGGTAGATTCAAAATTTTGCTCAAAAAAGCTGGTCTGAGAAAAAACTGTAACAGATGTTAACAAAGTAAGAAGGGCAAAAAAAGTAATTTTTTCATTCATAGTTTTGGTGTTAAGGTGGTTATACTTGGGTTATGGTTAATGCTTTAATAAATATGGAGCTATTGTAAGTAATTAAATCGTTAGAAATTGATCTGAACTAATATTATTGCCAATAAAATAAGAATTGATATCCCAAATAGAATTTTCGAACAAGTATCCAAAGTTTTTATTTGCGTTTCGGGATATGACGCTTTTTTAATTTTTTTAAATTCAAAATCTTTCATTGTAGTGTTAAGTTTGGTGGATGCAAGTTTAAGATTTTGCTACATAAGTAGAAAAAAAAAATAGGGTACAAAATGGGGTATATTTTTATATCTATTGCTTTTAAGCAACCTAGTAATAAAGGAAATGATTATTGTTTTTAATTGTTCGGAGGTTTAATTTTCTTTTATGTGAAGTTTAAAATATTATAATAATTGGAATGGCATTTTTATTCAACTAAAACTCAAATGTATATTAAACATCATCCAAAAATGTAGCCTATCCCATTTTAGGACACCTAATAAATTCGACAAAAATTTGTTCCCTCCACAGAAATTCTAAAATAAGTAGTTCAATTTTGGAACTAAAATAGAATGTAGGGCAGTAGGGCGTTAACTTAATAGTCATGTATTTGCCAATGTTTAAGTTAAATAGTGTTGGGGTAGTAAATTTATGAATGGTTATCATAAAATTAATATTGAATTGCCTTGATTTGGTGATTAATAATATTTATAAAACCAGTAAGTAAAGCAATTTATTTTAAGGTCATTTATAACCCCGTCAACAAATCGGCTAACAGCTTGTTTTTTGAGTTTATAAATGATTGATATATAGCATAATGAAGTGGGGAATAGGATTCCTGCCACCCCGACGAACCTAGTAATAGGTTAAAACAAAACACTGTTAATTGTATGATTATCAGTGTTTTTTTTTTTTTTTTTTGTTTTGTTTTTAATGGTTTTATTTGAAACCAATTAAAATCATATAAAAGGTGTGCAAATCGGTGAAAACCCATTTACCAGAATTGTTGTAGTTTTAAGGAACATTTAAGAACGATTTGACTTTTGTTTTTGCAAATAAATGTTTAACGAAGGCTTCTTAAAACGTAAACAAACAACACTTTTTTGGAGGTTCTCTTTACAAGGAAATCCCGAAGCAAACACAAGGAACTATCCATTTATGTAAGGATTGCTGTTAACGGTAAACGTTCCGAGATCATCCTAAAGTGATATGTCCAACAGAAAGATTGGGATTCCTCTAAAAATAGGGACCGGGGTAGCTCGTATCCCATTCAGACCTTGAACAAATACCTTGGCCAAGAGCACAACAGGTTATTGGATTGCCATAAACAGTTGTTGGAAGAGGACAAGGTCGTTTTATCCCAAGCGATAAAATCCCGTTATCTGGTTGAGGACAATATAAGTAAAAGACTCAATGAACTACAGTGTTGTACACGTTTTTAGAATTCATAAAGTACAAATTTAGTTAATATCAATAAGAAGTTTCTGAACGAATTTATTTAGCCAATGCTCAGGTCTCAATACTATTGTATTAAAAATAACTAAAAACAAAATATTATGACTTTATTTGAAAACGCTAAAAAATTCTTTCACAATTGTGAATCACTTAAAGGATGGGATACTTGTAAAGATCTAGTAGCAGAAAATGCCTCGTTCCAAGGGCAATGCGAACCTTTACTTGAGATTAAAACGGTAAAAGAGTACGTAGAATGGATGCTTGGATTTGGAAACATTGCGCCAGGTTGCACTTATGAGTTACACACATCAAGTTTTGATGAGGCTAGCAACACAGCGCTGTTTTTTGCCACTTATACGGCTACTCATACAGGAGAAGGAGGTCCGGTACCTCCAACGAATAAGACTACCAACGCACACTATGTGTACTCACTTAAAATGAATGACGAGGGGAAAATAGTAAGTATGACTAAAATCTGGAATGCACCCTGGACTCTTCGTGAGTTAGGTTGGATGGAATAAAGTTTAACCTTATTAAATGAAAAGGGCGTCTCAAATGCCGGTTATGTTAATGCATTTATAACATGTCAAAGTGCACTGAAGAATCGAAATGCAGACTTAAATTGCACCATTAGATTTTGAGATGGCTCTTTTTATTCAATAAGATCAAAAAATGAATCAATATAAACGATGAGTTCTTTACTTGATTTATAATGGAGTAAGATATTTAACCCAAACATTAAGCCTACTAACATTTCTACATATTTTGGTATTTCTCCAGCGTATTTAATAACCCCCGTTTTGTGTGATTGATGAAGTGCCGCACTATATGATCTCCTCATGTTTTCTAAAAATTGATCATAAACGGGACGTAAACTTTTTACCTCATCTTTTAGTTCCAATGCTATATTCATGAGCATACAAGTACATGGGTCCTCTTGAAAGTTTGAGTTGGCTACCTCATGATAAACCTCACGAATGGCTTCAATTCCTTTTTCACTATGTGCAATGTAGTGGAATATGGGATCAATGTTTTCAGACAAATAACTTTCTATACTATCCAACAAAAGCTGTTCTTTACCCCATTGATTATATAAGAAGGAGTGACTTATACCCATCCCGTCAGCAAGGTTCTGATACGAAACAGCTCGATAACCGTTTTTCCAGAAAATTGGCACCGCCTTTTTAACTAATTGAGCTTGATCTACTTGTTTAGACATTTGGTGATTAGGTTTAAGTTGTCCTGAATATATTTTTCGGTTTCTTGCTGAGAAAAGATGACATACATCCCCATGCTAGTACAGTAGAAGATGGTTAACTGTTCTGCCACAAGTTTCGCTTCATTTTTGTTTATGTTTGATTTTGTTTGAAGTAATTGAATGAATTTGTCTCTTAAAACATCAAGATAGGAATTAAAAAAAGCTTGCATCACATCAGTTTCTCTAAGTTCTAGCGCCATGGTTGAGATGTAACATCCAATTGGATGTTTGTCGATTTTTGACGGTCTAAAGAAGCTTGTGTAAAATTGAAATAGTATATCTTCTACTGAATCTGGGTTAGATAGTAACTCCCAAGGTATATGGCGATCAATATATAGCTTGAGGGAAGCGATTAATATCCCATCCTTATTTTCGAATTCGTCATAAAGGGAATATCGATTAACCATGGTTGTGTCAACGATTTTCTGGATACCAGTTCCATTGTATCCTTCCTTCCAAAAAAGAACAATGCACTTTTCTAACACGCTATTTCTATTAAATTCTTTAGGCCTCATATTTTAAAGTAAACTCTTATAATTTCTTAAGCTTGTATGATAGATAAAATGTCTAGTCCTGAAATATGGCTACAGATTAATCCCGATAGCTGTCGGGAGAATTTGCGCTGTTAATTTGTATACCATATTTGGTGTTTTAAAGTCTAAAGATAAATGTAATCTTATTTCGTTGTATAAATTAATTGCATTTTTTGTGGCTTGTAGCCTTACCTAAATTGAGGCACAGCTAAATTCAACAAATTTTCGTAACCTTTTTTTAAGTCATTTTGTCCTATACATGTGAATTCACTTAAACAAAATAATAATCACATAAATTAAGAATAGGATGATCTTTAAAAACATATCAATTTATATAACACTGGTAACAGTAAATTTTTTAACTACATTATTTGCCTGTGCACAAAGTGAAACAATAACAACTGCAGATGGTAAAACCATGCAAGGAGCAGAACTTACTTCGGAAATCAAGAAAATAATCGAATCTGAAAATATCGCTCAATTCAGAACAAACATTGAAGTTTAGAACACATAAGATTGCCACTTTTTTCCACCACCCATTTAAACGGTGTAAGTTGCGGCAATTATTAGTGTTCGCCTTGTGTCTGCGGTAGGATGCATTACATTCACTCAATCCCTTATCAGGGTATCGCTCTTTTCATTTACCTACTTCAACATCGCGCATAAAAAAAGAGCATTTTCTAAAAAATGCTCTTTTTTTATTTTTCCAACCACTACAACATTAATAATCACTTCCACCTACGACACTTTGCCCCGTTAAGTGAGACGTTCATATCTTGCTTCCAGAATATCCTTATAAGCAGTTTTCATATCTTCTGATAAAAAAGAATTATCAATCCATTCTATAGCTTTGGATTTATTTTTAAACATACGTTTAAAAACACCTTGTATTTGCTTATTGGTTAATCCAAGTCCTTGTCCTAAATGCTCAAAATGTGATTTTTTAAGCTTTCTTTTTTTTCCCTCAAGAGTGATCGCCAACTCTTCAGTATCTTCAGGAAGAACAATAGACACGTTTAACAAATCGTAAGCAGGAGCCAATATCCAACCCGAAGGGCTTTCTATCATGGAAAAGTTTTTCAAGTGCATATCATTGTTTCCTGTTAGAAAACTAAAAACAGCCAATTCAAAATAGAAGATTTTATCTAACAAGGTGTTATTGGAGTAACTGTCCAAAGCTTTGCCAACTTTTTCCATGGAGCTTTTGTACTTATCAAAAGCCTCTGTTATTTGAAACATATCCAGCATATGGATTTTCTCTCCTTTTACACTCCTGTCGATACGTTTAGTAACATAAGACAATTCACCCGAAGCTAATTTTATCAAACTAGAGGGAACAACTCGTATACCAAAAGCTTCCGCAATTCGAATAGTCAAATGTTCGTTCTCTGGCATTTCCGGAAACTGATCGGATGGTGGTTTGAAAATGTATTGGCCTCCTAGTGCGCCCACAACAGTTAACCGTGTATCGGCATGCTCTTGGGTTTCCTTTACCAAAGACATAGATAATTTGGGTTGCACACCAGGTACAGCAACACTGCGTTCCACAACATTCTTTGCCAATTCCGCCATTTGGTCTATAGTGTAGGGGATTATAGGAGGTGTTCTAGTGCCAAAGAATTCCATAGAACACTTTTCATGAAAATCAGCTTCGTTTTCAAGAGGCTCATAACAATATAGACATCTATTTTTCATCATCATCAGATTTGGGTACAACACTTACAGCTCCAATACAATTTTGGCAACAGGCCAATAGCAAGCCCATTCGGTCATTTCGGTTTATTTTCCAGTTTTTGGAAGCAATATCCAGTAACCAGCCTTCAGGGATTAAACCTTCAAAAAAAGGGAATAATTTATTATCAGTATAAGCTTCGTTCCTAGCAGGCATGGTAAACGTTATAAATTCGGAAGGGTGCGCTTCTACATAAGTTGCATCATACTGAAAAACATAATCACCTTCATCAGTTTCGGTAATAGTTCCTGCCAAATAATCTTTATAATATACATTACCTTGTCTCATCGTTCAATGCTCTACTGTTCACAGGGGCTAACTCATGTCCAAACATAGCAAGGACAAGATTAACCTTTTCCATGTTAAGCTTGGTTTTACCTTGTTCTATTTTTCGTACTACCGTTAAAGCAACACCAGCTCTGTCGGCAAACTCTTCTTGTGTAAGCCCAACTTCTTTTCTTCGTTCTTTAACAAATTCTGCTAATGATTTCATCTTATATTAATATTTAAATTATATGCTTTTACATATAATTTTAAACAAATATACATAATTATATGCTTTTACATATAATTTTAATGAAAAAGATATAATTATATGCTTTTGCATATAAAATTGGGATATGGATTTTAGAATTAACTGAAAAGGTTTAGTATAAGAAAGCCCAGGGTCTTTCTGGGCTTCTAGTTATATTTTGAGTTAACAATAGATTTGAACAACATCGAGGCAATAAAACTGACCAAAGCTCCCACAAACGCCGTTATGGCTGTAACAATAAGGTCATCTGGGTGGGATATTGGGAATAATGCTAAAGACTGTACCACCTATAATGCTGATTTTTTCATTCAAAGGGATTTGCATACTTAAAAAACCCACTTGTGGAAGCTAAAATATTCTTTTGAAGAATTATCAAATAATCAGGATGAATATAGTCATAAGGTATTTTGCCTTCTAGGTATTAGGTTGTGTTGTAGCCCATTATCTTTTCAGTGGAAGAACTGGCATAGAAATACCTGCCATCAACAGGATGATGTAAACAAACCACACCAATTGTGTGCTCTGCAATTAATTTTAACTTGCAATATTATGTTCTTTCAATAGGATGGATAAAGCAAACTATCTAATTTTTATTGTTGTCTATTAACTTTAATAGTGCCTCGGTTTCTTGTCCTTGAGTTTTATAATGCATTGATTGATGATAGAAGTTTTAGTAACCTTAATGCTTATTTTTAATGCAAAAATAAGCACTTTAATTGTAGATTAAATTTTATAGCCTAACAAGGCATTCATATATTCTGTTATTATTTGATATATTTTAAAGTTATTTTTTTGTGAGCAAAGTAAGATTTAAAACAAATTTTTTGAACTTGATAACGCTTTGTTAACGCTCTTGAAAGTTTTCATTTGTAAGAGATTTTCTAGCTAACTATTTTTGCTTCATCAATTTAAACGAAGTACTTTTTAGTACTTTTTAATCCCTAAATCTATAAAAAAACATGAAAAAAACATTGACATTAATCGCTTTTGTCTTTTTATTAACTATCGGTTGTAGCAAAGATGACGGACCACAATTAAGCCCTGCAAAATTTTCAATAGACCAAAGCACAGTCGATTTTGGAGAGGTGGAAGTATCAACACAAAAAGAAATCAAGTTAACCGTTACCAATACCGGGGAGGAAGATCTGGTTTTAAAAGACTATTCGTTTTCGGGTTCGAGTGCAGCAGAATTTAGTATTAATGCCGGTGAAACGGAAAAAACGGTAGAGACCGGTAAAACGTATGAGTTTTTGGTGGTTTTTAAACCCGCTGAGACAGGAGACAAAACAGCAACCCTCACTATTACCAGTAATGTTGGAGAGCATAAAATAAATCTTTTGTCTAAATCTTACGATCCCAACGCCATAGTTAATATTCCGGATGTAAACTTTAAAGAAAGTTTGTTGTTGCACGGAGTTATATATGGAGGAGATGGTGTTAGTAAAATAGATACCAATGATGACGGAGAGATACAAGTAGGTGAAGCACTAGCTTATAAAGGGGTTATAGGTTGTTATAATAAAAGCGTAACAGATTTAACCGGAATTGAAGCTTTTGTGAACTTAGAGAAGTTATACATTGAAAAGAACCAATTAACCAACTTAGATATTACACAAAATACAGCTTTAAAGGTATTGTCTTGTAGTTTTAATAAGTTGTCAGATTTAGATGTTTCTAAAAATACTGCTTTGGAGGAACTGTCTTGTGAGTTTAATCAGATAACCAATTTAGATGTTTCTCAAAACACTGCTTTAGAGCAATTGGATTGTTCGTATAATCAGATAACCGGTTTAGATGTTTCTAAAAATGCTGCTCTGGAGCATCTGGAATGTTTAGGTAATCAGTTGACCGGTTTAGATGTTTCTCAGAATACAGCTTTAAAGAAATTGTCTTGTGCATATAATTCGATAACCGGTTTAGATGTGAGTCATAATACAGCTTTAACAACATTATATTGTGGTAACAATCTGTTGACAAATTTAGATGTTTCTAAAAATACTGCCTTAGCAGATTTTAGCTGTGGAGAAAATAAGCTGGCCAATCTAGATATTTCTAAAAATACAGGTTTGATCAGGTTGGATTTTTCATATAATCAATTACTAAGCATAGATGTTTCTCAGCATACTGTTTTGGAGAAATTGTATTGTCACAATAATCAGTTGACCGATTTAGATGTTTCTAAAAATACAGCTTTAAAGGAATTGGGTTGTATTCTTAATGAGTTTACAGATTTAGATGTTTCTCAGAATACTGCTTTGGTGGAATTGTATTGTTATAGTAATAATAAGTTATCTGTTTTAAATATAGCCAATGGAAATAATTTGTCTATGACAAAGATGTATGCCCAAGACAACCCCAATTTAACCTGTATTCAAAAAGATGCCGGTTTTACACCTCCAAGTGATGGTTCCTGGAAAAAAGACGATACGGCGAGTTATAGTAATGGCTGTTTCTAAAATTTCTATTTAAAAAAACATAAAAAAATATTAAGTTATGAATATCAAACACTAGTATATGCTTTTGTAGCCCTACTTATACTATCATGCAGCAAAGATGATGAATCAAAATTGTCTCCCGCACAGTTTACAATAGACCAAAGCACGGTCGATTTTGGCGAGGTGGAAGTATCAACACAAAAAGAAATCAAGTTAACCGTTACCAATACCGGGGAGGAAGATTTGGTTTTAAAAGACTATACGTTTTCTGGGGCAAACGCTTCAGAATTAAGTGATTTAACAGGAATTAAAATTTTTAAAAACTTAAAACAATGTGAGTTCAATATATAATAAGACAAGTAAACACTTAATAAAACAATGATAATCAATTACTTGTTATTTAGGCAGAGCGAGGAACGAGCGACCAGAAATCTAATCATCGTGAGATTCTTCACTTCACTACGTTGCGTTCTGAATGACAGGGTTTTCATTTTTAAAAATAATTAACTAACTGTAAAACAATATATAATATATCGAATTCACATTAAAAAAAAGTCACGTATTTCATTATATAAAACCAAATCAAAAAAATGAAAAACATCTACCTACTTACCTTTCTATTACTCTTTTTTAACTGTAATAAAGAAGACAACATTATTAAAGAAAACGAACCTGATAAAAACGCACTCTTAGGTTGTACAGACAATAGAGCTATTAATAGTTCATTGGAATACACATACGACGATAATTCTTGCGACTATACGCCTACATCTTGTGCCGATTGCGATTTTATTATCGAACCTGCCATGAGTGTTATAGATAATAATGATTTGAAACTTCCGCCAGGAAGTACCATTGGCATAAGAGGCGGAGAAAGAAAATCTTTGATTATTAGAAATTTTTATGGCACCAAAGAAAAGCCATATATTTTTATAAACTGTGATGCTCAGGTCATAGCTGCAGATGAACTTCCTACCATAAAACTACATACACTAAACCATGTTCGTTTAACAGGTACCGGTAGTTCAGACACTTATGGAATTAAAATTACTAATGGCCGCCCGTTTGGTATCGTTGCAGAACTTGCGGCTTCTAATGTAGAAATAGATCATGTAGAAATTAGCGGTGTTAAAGGCCCCGCAATTTCAGCTCGTACACGCCCTGTGTGTGATGGGAGCACTAACAGAGGAACCTTTACTCAGGAGAATACGATACTACACCATAACTATATTCATGATGTTGGTGGAGAAGGTTTTTATATTGGTGGTTCTCATTGGCATACCCAATTTCCTCAACAATCAGATTGTCCTGATGTAACGTTGCTGGAACCCGAATTAGAAGGCGTATTGATATATAACAACAGGGTTGAAAATGTAGGACAAGACGGCATACAGGTAGGAGGTGCCATTAAAGGCTGTAACATATACAATAATACCGTTACTAACTACGGGCTTAAAAATATAGAGATCCATCAATCAGGTATTCAAATAAATCCGGGTACTACAGGTACAATTTTTAGTAACTTAATTAAAGGTGGTACTGGAAGTGCTATTTTTCTTAATGGCTTTGATAATAAAGTATATAGCAACATTATAGTTAATTGTGCCAAAGACGGTATTCACATAGGTGATAGAAATCCACCTGCAGGTAAAAGCTATGTATTGGTAAACAATACCATGTATGGTATAGGTGAATTCGTATTGTATATGAACTCAAAACTTAGTGTAAACAATGTTTTTTATAATAATTTACTTGTAGATATTACTAATGGCCTTCACAACAAATTGAGTAATGAAGTCAGTTTAGATATAGATAATAATATGTTACTGACTACTATTGAAGAAGCCGGGTTAACCAACCCCGAACAAGGTGATTTTACTCCTAAAGCCGGTAACCAATTAATAGATGCCGGTAAAAATATTGATGTTTATGCCATTAATGTTGATTTTTTGCTAAACCCTCGTAAAAAAGGAACACAAATAGACATTGGAGCTGTAGAATATCAAAACCATTAAACATCGTGTTATGCTAAGCTTTAGTTATAACATTATAACCTAAAAACTACTCGTTTTATGAGTTCATAAAAATAATTATTAAAAAACCTATGCAATGAAAACTTTTTTAAAAACAACAATGCTTCTTTTTATAACCTGTTTAAGTCTTTTCGCTTGTAGCAAAGATAATGATACAAAACCATCTCCTGCTCAATTCTCAATAGACCAAAGTACAGTTAATTTTGGAGAGGTAGAAATACCCGAATTAAAGGAAATCAAACTAACGGTTACCAATAGCGGGGATGAAGATTTAATTTTAAAAGATTACACTTTTTCAGGTTCAAATACAGCTGAGTTTACCGTTAGAGCTAGTGAAACCGAAGAAACCATACAAGCCGGTAAAACTTATGAGTTTTCAGTAGTTTTTAAACCTATGGAAGAAGGAAACAAAACGGCAGTTCTCACCATTACCAGTAATATGGGTGAGCATAAAGTAAATATATCGGGAACTGCAAGCCTGGGTGCAAATGCCATAGTGAATATTCCGGATGCCAATTTCAAGGCTGCTTTGTTGGCTCATGGAATCACTATAACAGGAGAAGGGATTAATAAAATTGACTCCAATGACGATGGTGAAATACAAGTAGGAGAAGCACAAGCTTATGTAGGAACTATTAACTGTTATGATAAGAATATTAGTGATTTAACAGGAATTGAAGTGTTTATCAACTTAGAGGTACTAAGCGTTGGAAAGAACCAATTAACTAATTTGGATGTAAGTGATAATGTAGCTTTAGAATACCTGGTTTGTGATAACAATCAATTGAAAAGTTTAAATGTTTCTAGTAATGTAAACTTAAAAGTGTTGTCAGTTCAAAATAATGAATTAACTGACCTAGATGTTTCTCAAAACACTGCTTTAGAAAATTTGTATTTGGCTAATAACCAATTAACCAATTTGGACACTTCTAATAACACAGCATTAAGAACTCTTATAATTGCGACCAATTTATTAAATAGTATAGACGTTTCAAACAATACTGCGTTGCATACATTGTTTGTTCATAGTAATAAGCTCACCGGTTTGAATGTGACCCATAATACCGCTTTGAAGTATTTAACATGTACAAACAATGAGATAGCCTTTCTGGATGTTTCCAAAAACATCATCATGGAGGAGCTTTCTTGCGAGAATAACAACCTGGCCAACTTAGATCTTTCACAGAATACGGCTCTACTTGAATTTAGATGTAATAATAATCAATTGAGCAGTTTAGATGTTTCAAACAATACAAGTCTGGAATTATTGAGTTGTTTTAATAACCAAATACCCAATTTAGATGTATCCCAAAACATCAACTTAAAGACATTACACTGTGGAATTAATAAACTATCTAGTCTTGATGTTTCCCAAAATACAGATCTAAGACATCTTTATTGCAATGAAAACCAGTTAACAAATTTAAACGTTTCTGGTAATCCTGCCTTGGAGTTTTTATATTGCTTTCAGAATCAACTAACAGCTTTAAACCTTGCCAATGGTAATAATACTAAACTAAGTACAATGTGGGCTACGAACAATCCAAATTTAGCCTGTATACAAATAGATGCAGACTTCACTCCTCCTTCTAATTGGGAAAAGGCTGCTCTGACCAGTTATAATACAAATTGCCCATAATCATTAAAAATCTTGCAGGTTTTCAGTAAGAAATAATCATCATCAATCAAAATGAAATCAAAAAGAATTATCATCATTACTGCGGTATTAACGATTGGCTTTCAATTTTTGCCAAATGCGCAGAATTTAAACTCCACTTCAGAACTCAAAGAAAATACATTTACTGATGTTCGTGATGGCAGGGTTTATAAAACAGTAAGTATAGGAACCCAGGTATGGTTTGCTGAAAACTTTGCGTATTTACCAGAGGTCGATACGGTAAACATTTCCGTTTATGGTTACAAAGGTAATTCGGTTAAAAAAGCTAAAAAAACAGCATCTTATAAAAAATATGGAGCGCTTTATACCTGGGAAAAAGCAAATGAATTAGCCCCGAAAGGATGGAGACTACCGACCGATGCCGATTGGATACAGCTGGAAACTGCCGTGGGAATGCCTAAGGAGGAGGTGACCAAAAATGGTTGGAGAGGAGATAAAAATAGTACTGTAGCCCTAAAAGAAAAAGGAAGGTCAGGATTTGATATCCGATTTGCCGGCTGGAAAACGGATTATGGTGATTTTAGATTTCAAAATGAACATGCCAATTTTTGGGTAGCAGATTCCCATGACAATAAAAGGGCTCACGAAAGGCTAATGGGGGTGAATAACCAAAAAATTGGACGCGAATACGGGAATAAAGGTTGCGGATTTAGCGTGAGATATGTCAGGGATATTCCAGTTGAAAAATACATCACTTATCCTGAAGGAGAATGGGATATGATGGACAATGTATCCGATTTTGGTTGGAGTCAGGATAAAATTAATCAGCTTTACAGATATGCTATTGACAGTACAAATGCTACTGGGATTATTGTTATACAAAGTGGTAAAATGATATACGACTATGGAGATACACACGAATTGAGTTATATAGCATCTGTTAGAAAAAGCTTATTATCAATGCTATTTGGGAAATATGTGGAGAACGGGATCATTAATCTTAACAAAACACTTGATGAATTAAATATTGATGATATTGGTGGACTATTGGAAGTTGAGAAGCAAGCCACCATATTAGATATTCTTAAATCTAAATCAGGAGTATACCACCCGGCAAGTAACCCTGGTGGGAATGAATGGTTATTTCCCGAGCGAGGCAGTAAAAAACCGGGAAGCTATTTTATATATAATAATTGGGATTTTAATGTCGCAGGTCACATATTCGAACAAGAAACGGGACAAGATATTTACGAGGCCTTTGAAAAGGATATTGCAAAAAAAATAGACTTCCAACAATGGGACAGTGCCAAACAAAAAAAATCTGGTGATACCAGTAAATCCAAGTTCAAGGCTTACCATTTTGAATTATCTACTAGGGATATGGCAAGACTTGGCTATCTCATGTTGCGAAAGGGGAAATGGAAAAATGAGCAAGTCATTCCCGCTTCATGGGTTGAAAAAATGACCACTATTACAACAAGTTATGAAGACATGTATAAAGTTGACCCAAGACTTAAAGATTGGTCCTGGTGGAAATGGGGACAAGGACTTATGTGGAGAATATGGGATAGCCCCAATATATCACCAGAATTTAAAGGTGCATATACCGCTACAGGTAATCAAGGACAGTATATTACTGTTATTCCTTCATTAGATATTGTTGTGGCATTAAAAACTAAAGGTGTTTATGGAAGAAGAACCGATAAGGAGATCTATGAACGTTTTTTAAACAAGTTGTTTAAGGCTAAATCACATGACAACCTTAATGAATTACCAACAAAATCTTTAGCAAATTCTTTATTTGAGATCATAAGTAATGAAGGGATAGATAAAGGGCTTAAGCATTTTGAAAAAGTAAAAGACTCTAAAGCCTATTTACTTAAAGAAAGCGAAATGAATGCAATTGGCTACCGCTTATTGCAAGCTGGAAAAAACAATGAAGCAATTGAGATTTTTAAACTTAATGTAATCTCATTCCCAAATTCTGGAAATGTTTATGATAGTTTAGGGGAAGCCTATATGATAGCAGGAAATAAAGAGCTTGCCATTAAAAATTATAAAAAGGCAATTGAAATAGATCCTACAAATGTTAATGGAGCAGAAATTTTAAAAAAACTACAGTCAAAAAATTAACAAATTTTTTTAAACAAATTGTTTGAAGCTAAAAAGTAAAATGAAATACATGCCATCACTTAACTTGTCCTATCCCTATTTCATAATAACCTTCCTTTCATTTTTTTTGGGCTGTAAAAACAGTTCAGAAAAAAACGATTCTATTAGTAAAGAAGCTATCCAAAATATTAGGATATCCGATAGCATATTACCTTATGTTAAGCATCAAGAGGATTTGATGGCATTTACCAATGTTACCTTAATAGATGGCACAGGTAAATCCATAAAACAAAATCAAACCATTATTATAAAAAATGGAAACATCAAGGCCATTGGTAATGATGGTGAATTTGAAATTCCGGAAAATACTCAAATAATAAACCTTAACGGAAAAACCATTGTTCCCGGTATTGTGGGTATGCACAACCATTTACATATCCCGGGATTTCCATATGTAGGAGGTGTTGCAGCTAAACTGTATCTGGCTTCAGGGGTCACAACCATTCAAACCTGTGGTGCAGCATCACCATATAAAGAACTGGAACTATCAGAAAAAATAGAATCAGGAACACAAATAGGGCCTGACATTATTCCAAGTGCCCCTTTTATTACAGGAGCGGGTGGTAATCCTAATATGATCATTCCAAGGAATCCTGAACACTTAAGGGACACTATGCAATACTGGATAAAGCAAGGTGTAAAATGGTTTAAGGTGTATCGAAATACCGCACCTGATGATCTAAGGATAATCATTGACGAAGCCCATAAAAATGGCTGTAAAGTGAGAGGACATTTATGTTCCATAACCTTTGAAGAAGCAACTCAACTAGGGATCGATGCAATAGAACATGGCTTAAACAGCTCCAGCGATTTTAGAACCAATAAAGACTACGGAGTATGCAATGGCGGACGTGAATATATGGATGAGCTTGATATGAATAGCTCAAAAGTACAAGCATTACAACAACTAATGATTGATAATAAGGTGTTTTTAACCTCTACCTTATCCATTTATGAAGCCAGTATTCCTAACAGAGCCCTTGCTAATGATAGAACATTAGAAGCGATGTCTCCTTTTTTGTTGAATGAATATAAAGAAAGAAGAGCAAGTTTTGACAAAGACACAAATAACACTACAAGAGAAAATCGATTGAAACGAATCATGCAGTTTGAATACCAGTACTATAAAATGGGAGGGGTGTTGTGTGCAGGTGTAGATGCAGGCAGACATGTGCTTCCTGGATTTGGAGACCAAAGAAACTATGAACTGCTTATAGAAGCCGGTTTTACACCACAAGAAGCCATTCAAATTATGACGGGTAACGGTGCCAAGGCATTGGAACGTTCGGATATTGGAACCGTTCAAATAGGTAAACGAGCCGATTTTGTAATCTTAAATGGAAACCTGGGAACAGATGCTACGGTAATTAAAAATGTGGAAGTGGTTTTTAAAAACGGGATTGGTTATGACCCTAAGTTGATTTTAAAGGAAGTGGAAGGTCAGTTTGGAAGAGAATAAGTATATAACAATATAATACATAAACATGTATAAGTACCAATTATCATCACTTACAACATATATTATCAATAAAAAATGAAGAGTAAATAAATGGACAAATTTCCGGAAATAAAAACAAGCAGATTGATTTTGGCTAAAGTATCATTTAATGATATTCCCAAAATAGTTGAATACGCCAGTAATAAAAAAATTGCTGACACTACTTTAAACATCCCGCATCCTTATGAGGAAAAAGATGCTGTGTTTTGGATAAATGCAGCTAATCAGGGGTTTGAGGATAAATCGCAATTCACATTTGGAATCAAGATTAAAATTTCAGGTGAATTTATTGGAGGTATAGGATTGAAAATAAACAAAAAATTTAATCGTGCCGAATTGGGTTATTGGATAGGTCAACCATTCTGGAACATGGGGTATGCAACAGAAGCAATGGAAGCAATCTTAAAGTTTGGGTTTTTAGAGTTAAACCTAAATAAAATTTACGCTACTCATCTTGAAGAGAACATCGCTTCTGGAAAAGTCATGCTAAAGAATGGAATGATTAAGGAAGGTGAGCTAAAGGAGCATACAAAAAAAGGGGAATGCTATAAAAATCTAATTCAATATCGCCTGACTAAAGAAGAATTTGAAAACAAAAGTTGATGTGAATGCCAAAAGGGATTGATTAAGAACCCGAATACAAGTAACGCATGAGAAACCACTTTTTTATAACAATATCATTTTTTTGTTTTCAACTGGCCATTGCACAACAAAAAACCATAGCCATCACCATAGATGATGTGCCAAATACAGCCAAATATCAAAAAGATAATTTTAACTCTATACTATTAAATGTACTAGACTCTTTAAAGGTACCATTTACCATATTTATCAACGAAGATAAAATTCATAAAACAGAATGGTTAGATAGAAACAAGGGTTTATTGGAAGAGTGGATTAAAAACAAGAAAGCCATAATAGGAAACCACACTTACAGCCATTCCAGATATTCCGAGGTAGGTTTTGAAAGCTTTGTAAAGAACATTGAACAAGGGGAGGACTTAACAAGACAATATGCTTCAAAACATAATAAAGACCTTAAGTATTTTCGGTTCCCATTTAACGATATGGGCAAGGATTCCACCCAACATATACAAATCGGGGAATATCTAAAATCACAAGATTATATAATAGCCCCTTTTACAGTTGAAAGTTCCGATTGGATGTTCGATGCAGTATATCAATACTACCTGAATAACGGAGATTTCCAAAAAGCAAAAGCCATTGGCGAACAGTATGTAAATAAAACCATAGCGTTAGTAAGCTTTTATGAAACCATGGCAAATGCAATTTACAATCGTTCAATAAAACACATCTATTTATGTCACGATAATGCTATCAATGCCGATTATTTAGCAGAAATTATATCAAGGTTAAAGCAAGCGGATTACAGCATTGTAAGTTTTGAAGAATCGTTAACAGATCCAATCTATAATCAAAAAGACACCTATTACAAAAAATGGGGCATCAGTTGGCTTTACAGGTGGATGGACACACAAGAAGAACGTGTTAAGTGGATGAAACAAGAACCGCTGTTATCCGAAATAGAAAAAATGTATAACGAAATCTTAAATAAGAAGAATTAACCTAATTATTAATATAAAAATTGATTATCATGAATCGAAGAATTTTTAACCTGTTTAAATCAACATTTTTAATTGCAGTCATTTTATTGTCGGCATCATTTTCCAATACTGACGACGCTAAGGACTCGGTAATAGATTATGGTTGCCACCAAGTAGAGTGGACATCACAAATAGGAGTTACCGTTAATGCAGATGGAGGTGTGCGTTCCACGACAAATACAAGCTACGGATCCAATGCTTACTCTGTAGATAAAATACCGGCAAGTGAAAATGGATCGTTTGAGTTTACAGCTTTTTCTATGTTTGGGTTTGTTGGTCTATCTGATACCCCTTCTTATACAGGGTATTCTTCCATAGATTATGCCATTCAGCTATGGAGCCCCAACATTGTGTATATAGTTGAATCAGGAGAAGAAAGAGGTTACAAGACAACTTGGAGTTCTGGTGATGTATTTAAAATAGAAAAAATTGGAACCCAAATTACATACTCTAAAAATGGTACAATTTTTTACACATCAACTGCAGTAGCAAATAGTGATTTGTATGCAGATTTCTCCTTCGGAAACGAAGGCACTGGTTTTGATGCCCCTAAATTATGTATAACAGATGTACTTGCTACATCATCGGAAACTCCTTATTTAAAGGATTCCTATAAGTTATATCCAAATCCATCATCTGGGGTGTTCCATTTTTCTTCACCATTTACAGGAAAAATCGACGTATTCTCAACCTCAGGGCAACTTATTAAAACATTAGAGCCTACCCTAACAAGTAATATCGACCTTTCGGAATTACATAATGGCACTTACTTTATTAAAAAAGTGTCTCATGAAGGAATGTCTGAAATACAAAAAGTTATTGTGAAAGAATAGTAAGTTCCTTAAACTTTTCTAATTATTAATATAAAAATTGATTATCATGAATCGAAAAATTATCAACCTGTTTAAATCGACTGCTTTAATGTCAGTCATCTTATTGTTTACATCCTGTTCCAAAAACGATAGTGACCCATGTGCCAACAGCACATTGGCAGTAACAGCTGTCGCAGAGGAATATACCATAAAAGCAACAGCTACAGGAGGTGTAGAACCTTACGAGTACTCCATAGATGGCACTACATTTCAAACATCCGATACGTTTACTGATGTCGAATCCGGAGACTATACCCTAACGGTTAGAGATGCCAACACCTGTACGTCTACTACAAGTGTAACAGAAGCCGATTTAAACTCATTGCTGGACGAACGGGATGGGCAACGCTACAAGATTGTAAAAATCGGCAATCAAATCTGGTTGGGTGAAAACTTTAATTTCGATACCAATACTACTACCACAACGTCGTCATGGTGTTATAACGATGAATCGACTAATTGCGATACCTATGGAAAGCTCTACACCTGGGAGGCTGCTTCCCAAATGGCGCCCGAAGGATGGAAATTACCATCTTCAAGTGATTGGTATGACTTAATAAATGAAGTTGGAGGGTATGATGTGGCTCATACAGAGTTAATGGAGGGTGATTTTGAACTATTGAGGGCTGGAAGGACTAATATGGATGGGTTTTCTTATGTAGATGAATATGGGTGGTATTGGACATCTAATGCACACCCTTATGAGACTAATTGGTATGGTTTTATTCAGTTTGCTATCAATTCTACTAATCAAGGAAGTACAGATGGTAGTAATGCATTGAGCGTAAGACTCATCAAAATCCAGAATAATTAATAGCAAATACCCATTAATTATGATCTCATTTCATCAAAAAGTAAAACCAATCGTATTCATCTTGTTGCTCATTTTAATATGTAGTAACCTCAAGGCACAACAAAGTGGTTTTAGCCCAAACAGGACATATTCTCAGGATAGTTTAAAAATCTGGACAACGGACATTTTTGATGAAATGAGTAAAAGTCACCCTGGGTTTTATCGGTATACTAGTAAGGAAAGATTTGATTTCCTCATAGACTCTACAAATCAAACAATTAAAAATTCATTAACAGAATTAGAATATTACAGAAAGTTAAAACCTTTAATTGCGCAAATAGGGTGTCTTCATACCGGTATATCACTTTCAAAAGCATATCAGGATTATTTGAATGTCAGCCAATCAATGCTACCCTTAGCGATTTTTATAAATTCCAATGGGGTAGTATTGGTTTCAAATAGTTATGCTTCAGATGCTAATATCCCAATTGGGGGTGAAATTTTATCCATTAATGGAAAACCGATGCATTCTATAATTAATAAATTGCTTAGAGCCATTCCATCGGATGGGTATAATCAAACAGAAAAAGTACTGTTATTAAACCACAGGTTTTCCTTTTGGTATCAAACCATTATAGAAGTTAATGAAAAATTCAGTATAGAAATAGCAAATAATGGAAAGATTAAAACGTATGAGGTTAAAGGCGTTTCAAAGGATATATTTCCTTCTTTAGAGTCCATTATTTATGGAAATGGAAAAACCTTAGAATTTGAAATTCTAGACAATATTGGCATACTTAAAATACATTCATTTGCAAAAACAGAGGTAAAAGAAGACAGTCAGAATTTTAAAAAGTTTATCAAAGAAGTTTTCCAGGAAATTAAAACTAAAGACATTAAAGAACTAATACTGGATGTAAGGTATAATACAGGTGGTACAGATAGTAACGCTGTATTACTGGCATCATATTTCTTTGATAAACCTTTTAGATATTGGGATAAAATTGAGGTGACAGAAGCCATTGCTAATGATGTAAAAGGCCTTGATAAACTGTTTTATAAAAAACCGGAAAAGAATGTTGAATTATACCAATGGAAAAAAACGTGGGTGACTAAAGAATTTGACTTTTATGAAGAACAAAAGCCGGCAAAACATAGCTTTAAGGGAAATCTGTATATCTTAACTAATGGTATGTGTTTGTCATCTTGTGCCGATTTTACAGCAATACTTTCTCATAACAAAAAAGCTGTTGTTGTTGGTCAGGAAACAGGTGGAGGTTACCAGGGAAATACAAGTGGAATGATGCCGGAAGTTAGTATTCCTACAGGGCTTCGATTAACCATTCCGTTGCAAAAATATACCAATGCAGTTGACTTAACTAAAAATTTTGGAAGCGGTACCATTCCGGATCATATTGTGGCCCCGGACTTAAAAGATTGGATAGAAAAGAAAGATGTGGAAATGGAATACACATTGGAATTAATTAATAAAGAGCGGGCAAAGTAATTGTCGTTTGAAAAGTTCTACTGAGTATAAAATTTAATCATGTTAAAATTAACAACTATGACATTTTTTAAAATAGTAGTATTTACAATAATAACCATTCAAATAGGGTTAGCCCAAAGCATTGACACCCAAAAATTGGATGAGTATTTCAATATGTTAGAAGACCATGATAAGTTTATGGGGAGTATAGCCATCCTTAAAGATGGAAACATAGTATATAAGAAACAGGTGGGCTATTCTGATATCAATTCAAAACAAAAACCTGATAAGAATACCCAATACAGAATTGGCTCTATATCCAAAATCTTTACGGCAACCCTTCTATTTAAAGCCGTAGAAGATGGGAAAATAGCCCTTGATGAGACCATTGGTAAATACTTTCCTAAAATAGAAAACGCAGGTAAAATTACCATTTCTAATTTATTGAATCATAGAAGCGGTATTCATAGTTTCACGGATGACAAGGAAGCATTCTTAAGTTATCATACCCAGCCGAAAACCGAAAAGGAAATGCTGGAAATTATTGCTAATGGCGGTAGTGATTTTAAACCTGGTGAACAAGCAGCCTATAGTAATTCAAATTACGTCTTGTTATCCTTTATTTTGGAAACACTTTATAAAAAGCCTTATGCCAAAATTTTGGAAGATGAAATTACTAAGCCTTTAAACCTAACCAATACCTTTTTTGGAAGCAAAATCCAGATAGATAACAACGAATGTTATGCCTATCGTTTTGATAAGCAATGGAAAAAAACGGAGGAAACAGATCCGTCAATCGATATGGGAGCCGGAGGTATTGTTTCTACACCTACCGATTTAATTCGTTTTGCAGAAGCCTTATTTAATAACAAAATACTTTTATTAGAAAATGTTGAAAAAATGCAAACCATTCAAGACAAGTTTGGAATGGGGTTTTTTAAAATCGAATATTACGATAAGATTAGTTATGGACATAATGGAGAAATAGATGGCTTTATTTCGGCTTTAAGGTATTTTCCAAATGAAAATGTTGCCTTTGCTATTACGTCCAATGGTGCAAATTATAGTCTGAACTTAATAGCGGTTACAATAGTTAACGGTCTTTTTAACAAACATTTTGATATACCGGATTTTAGAGTCTATGAGCCGAAATATAAAGAGTTAAATCAATATTTAGGAGTCTATTCAAGCGACACTTTCCCAGTAAAATTAACAGTAATCAAATCTGGTAATCAATTACACCTTCAAGCACCCGGCGATTCTGTAATGAATCTACAAGCTACAGCAAAAGGAGAATTTAAATACGAACCTGCGGGTATTACAATAATGTTTGATATTGAAAAAAATCAAATGCATATATCTCAAGGAGGTAAAACAAATGTATTGGATAAAGAATAAGTATATGAATCTATTAAAAAACAACGTAAAATTAGCCGGATTGCTTATCATTTCAGGAATGATAGCAGGTATTTTAAGTATAGCTTCAGCAGTCGATTCGCCAAATTACTTAACAGAAGCTACTGCCAATGCAGCACAGGTATCAATAGCAGCTTTGTTCCAGTTTATATTATGTCTAACCTACATAGGCTTTGCCATTTTATTATACCCAATAGTGAAGAAATATAATAAAAGTTTAGCGTTAGGCTTTTTAAGTTTTAGAATCACTTCTGGAGTTGTCTTGATTATTGGTACGGTTATACTATTATCAATTCTTGTTGTAAGTCAAGAATTTGTTAAGAGTTCTTCCGAAAATCAATGGGCATTTGAAGCATTCGGTAATATACTTAAAATCACAAGAGATTATATCAACCATATTTTTATGGTGTTCACCATAGGTACAGGAAACCTGTTGCTGTACATCTTGTTTTTAAAAGTAAAATTAATACCGAAATGGCTGTCCTTTTGGGGAATATCAGGCACTTTATTGTCAATAGCTGCAAGTATACTGCTCTTGTTTGGCATAGTAGAGGTCATAACAGTAGAGTATTTGGCATTAAATGCACCCACAGGAATTTTTGAGCTTGTGCTGGGCTTCTGGTTAATTATAAAAGGCTTTAATAAAGAATTTGTTATGTAGGCTGGTTATGAATAAGAGAAGTTTAATGCTGCATGCTTTGTTTTTTTAGTGTTGGTATGACAACAAATGTGAAAAAAAGGGCAAAGCCCATCTGAAATATTTAAGGATGCACCAAGAAAGGCTGAATTACTGGTTAGGGTTTAGAATTATAGAAAAACATGGTATGGATAGCTGGAAGGATATTTATGTGTTAAATGTAAATGATGTAACTGTTATTCCCTCAACTTAATGTCCAGTCAAATATAGTAAGTCCAGTTTTTCAATTGTTTCAGATTGTAAACGAGACCTAAAAGAATAAAAAAGATGCTGCAATCATCCATCCTCCTACAATCAAGCCTAAGACTCCTAATTTACCTTGCTTTGGAGCTAGCTTTTCTCTAAGTTGAATTCCTTTTTCTTTTGCCGCTTCATTTTTTGAAAGGAAAAACTTATTGATTAGTCCAAATCCAAGCATAAAGCCTAATGTTGCTTCAACAAAATTTCCAGCTAAAAGTGTAGTCCACCAGATAGGATTTGTAGTAAGCCATCCAATGTTTAAAATGGCAGAAATGATTCCCCAAACTCCCCAGAAACAAAATACCAACCCTATCCATCCCTGATAAGGTTCTATTTTTTCTAAAAGCTCTTTTGCATTAGGTTTTTTTGAAAGGATTAGTGATGGTACTGCAATAATACTTAATAAGATTAATGTGATTCCCCAGAACATAATTTTAAATTTTTATGGATTAATAATGATTAATTTGTTGTGTAATACATATCTAAATTCATGGTTTAAGGAGCTATTTTAAAGCTCAAACATTCGTTAGACAATTACAATACAAATTTGGGAGATATTAAATTTGGGTAAAACACCCTTTACGGTGAAATTGAATACCCCGAAAACAGGGGTGTATTGAGGTTTCTAAATACACGGTTTATGGGGTTTTTATCAGGATACTAATTTGAGAATTTTGTACCGAACAAATCTACTTTGAAATATGAGTACAAATAGAAATACTCCCTTTATTAAATTTATGGTCTTAACCATGCTATCTTGGTTAAATTACACAGGTCTTATGGCTCAATCCTACCCTCCAGTTTTTGATGTAACTACATTAAATGGAGCTAATGGATTTGCAATTCCGGGTATACAGGCAAGTTCACAGTTTGGAGCAGAAACCAGATTTATAGGCGATATAAATAATGACGGGTTGGAGGATATTGCAATTGTGGCCCCAAGCACAACAGTAAATAGTGTCAACTCAGCTGGAACCGTTTATATTATTTTTGGTTCTAATGCAGGGTTTCCAGCTTCTTTTGATATTACCTCTCTTGATGGGACAAATGGTTTTATTGTTGAAGGTGTCGTAGAATATGAGAGTATAGGATTGTCGGTTGAAGGTGTCGGAGATATAAACGGGGATGGTATAGATGATCTTATTGTTGGAGCAAGTAGATATGGAGGAGGGATACTGGTTATCTATGGAAAACCAACTAATGTCGCTTTTAATGCTGCAATAAATAGGGGAGATATTGATGGAAACAATGGGTTTATCATTAGTACTACTGGGTTTCTTCTACAAATTAATCAGATAGGTTCTTTAGGTGATGTAAATGGGGATAATATTAATGACTTTATCCTCGGCAAGAGTATCGGAGGACAAGCCTGGATTTTCTTTGGTCAGGCGGCTAATTTTCCCTTAAACATAGACTCAACTTGGTTAGATGGGGTTAAAGGGTTTCAAACTAGCAGCTTTCCAAGTAGTAGGGCTTCATATAATGTGGGAGGTGCTGGAGATATTAATAGTGATGGAATCAACGATATTCTTATAGGAAGTTGGAATGGTTCTTTAGATATAAATGAACAAATTAGTTACGCACTATTTGGAAAAAGTACCCCTTTTGATGTACTGGTAGATTTACCTTCCCTAGATGGGACAGATGGATTTAAGATTGATAACCAAGGAAATGGGCTTTTAACCTTTGTAGGACCTATTGGAGATGTTAACGGTGATGGCATAGATGATTGTTTTTCGGAGAACGATATCATATTTGGATCCTCATCTGCTTTTCCTGCAAGCCTACTTCAGAGTAATTTAAACGGTACCAATGGCTTTCTGTTGAACAATTATGTTTTATGTGCTGCACCTACCGGGGATTTAAACCGAGATGGCATAGATGATTTTATAGTAGCATCCAAAGATGATTATGTGATTTTTGGTAAAACAGGAGGTTTTTCCGCTACGTTTAATTCCGCTTCGCTTGATGGTACAAACGGATTTAAAATCGTAACAAATAATTCAACTAATGGAAGACCAATTGATGGTGGGAAGGATGTAAATGGGGACGGATTCACCGATTTTATTTTTAGTGATACTAAAAATGCCAAACAGGTGTATGTGGTTTTTGGAGGGGATCACTATGCAGTGCCGTTGACTACAGGTTACCCACAGGCTGTTAATGAAACATCAACAGGATTTACGTTACT
The DNA here is from genome assembly GCF_044335535.1 of Mariniflexile sp. HMF6888. Classification (NCBI taxonomy): domain Bacteria; kingdom Pseudomonadati; phylum Bacteroidota; class Flavobacteriia; order Flavobacteriales; family Flavobacteriaceae; genus Mariniflexile; species Mariniflexile sp. HMF6888. The sequence continues at coordinate 138,968 of NZ_JBIQVZ010000008.1, forward strand.
GGTAAATGGCCCTGAAACAGGTACCATACATTATGCCATTTATCCAGGCAGTTATTCTACTACAGTGACCCATGATGCTATTTTAAATGGTACAGGAGCCATGACACAAGGGAGTTTTGCTATGAATATTGAAAATACCGATGTTTCTGAAGTTATATCTTCATTAACAGCAAACCCTACCTATGATGTTTATCTCTTTTTAGAGGACGGTGCAGGAAACCAAGGCGAAATTTATCAGTTAAATGATGTGACTACACTAGTCGTAACAACAGATGACACCGAAGCCCCAACCATCACGTGTCCCATAAATCAAGAACTGGCTTGTAATTCAACTTCAATTCCTGATTATACAGGATTGGTAACGGCAACGGATAATCAAGACCCAAATCCGGTCATCACTCAAAGTCCAGCAGCAGGAACCAAATTTACAGATGGAATGACGATTACCATTACGGCAACAGATGCCAGTAATAATGCTAATAGCTGCACATTTATTGTAACCAAAGCAGCAGATACTGATAAGCCAGTACTTACTTGTTTAACATCAGAATCATTGTTTGTCAATTCAACACTACCTAATTATTATTTAAAATTAGGTGTTTCTGATAATTGTACATCACTTTTTGATCTTACGTATACACAAACCCCTGTGCAGGGAACTGTATTTACAGCAGATACTAATGTAACAGTATCAGTAACAGATGATAGTGGGAATACAGAGAGTTGTTCATTTTTGGTTACAGTTAAATCACCTATAGCTCCAACAGATTGTAATACCACTTCAATAAGTACCAATGATTTAAATGGTAGTAACGGTTTTCAAATAGATGGAAATAAAATAAAAGGAGAACTGGGTTATGATGTAAGAGGAGCAGGTGATATTAATGGAGACGGAATTGAGGACTTTTTGGTAGGAGCACCTAGTAAAGCATATCAATTTAACACCCCATATGGGGAAGAAAAAGGTAATTTTCCTGGAGATGTTTTTGTGATTTTTGGAAAAGGAAATGATTTTCTTCCAAACTTGGATACAGCATTGTTAGATGGTACAAACGGATTTAAAATAACGAATGATATTCCAGGAGGGCTTTTTCAGTCTTCTGGCCTTCAAGTAAGCACTGCAGGAGATATTAATAATGATGGCATAGATGATTTGATGTTTAGTGATCCATTTCGTCATGATAGTTTTGGTCTAGAATTAGGGACTATATATGTGGTATTTGGAAAAACAAGTGGCTTTCCTGCGGTTTTTAATGTCTCTGATATTGATGGTACCAATGGCTTTGTTTTTATGGGAGCAGATAATTATGACCAGTCTGGATATCATTTTGATTCGGCAGGAGATATTAATAATGATGGCATTAATGATATTATAATAGGAGCAAATACAGGAAGAGGCACAAATAATCCTGGTAAATGTTATATTATTTATGGGAGTTCAACGGCATTTCCTGCATTGATAAAAGGTGGCGATTTAAATGGCACCAATGGATTTATAATAAAAGGAGATGTTGATGGAGATAAAATTGGTAATTGGGTAGCAGGTTTAGGCGATGTGAATGGAGATGGAATTGATGATGTTGGATTTGGAGGCGGAAATAAAAATAAAACATATGTTCTTTTTGGGAAAACAGGCAGTTTTTCAAGTATTGTAGCTACTGCAACTATAAATGGAACAACAGGGTTTTATGTGGATTCTGGTTCTTTGAGTAAAAAGATAACGGGAGTTGGTGATGTTAACAATGATGGGATAAACGATATGTTGTTTGGGAATAAGAAGCTCCTTTTTGGAAAGAATACTGGTTTTTCTGTACCAGAAGATATTACAAGTTTAGATGGAGCAAATGGAATTGAATTAACAGGAGACGCTTATATAGTGTCTAGTGCCGGGGGAGATTTTAATAACGATGGTATTGATGATTTGATTGTGGGGAAATATGGTTCTATTGCTATTGTTTATGGGAAGGATACTCCTTGGAGTGCCACGCTAAATCCTTTTTTATTATCATCATCAGAAGCTTTTGTTATAAATAGATCAGACTATTCAGATTATTCGGTCTCTGATTTGGGAGATATTAATGGTGATGGTATTACAGATGTAATCACAGGAAAGAAAGAAAAATTATATTATGACAGTAGTTCTAGTTTGGATCCTGGTCATGCTCATGTAATTTATGGGTTTTCTGTTACAGATACAGAGCCTCCTGTAATTACTACTTGCCCTGGTGATCAGATTTTAGTATCTGGAAATATATTACCAGACTACACTTCTTTGGCTACAGCAACAGATAATTGTGATGCAGCACCTGTAATCACCCAAAGCCCTATTGCTGGAAGTGTTTACACATCTGGGATGACCATTACGCTTATAGCAACAGATAAAAAAGGAAATACGTCTAATTGTACTTTTATTGTAAGTGACAATACAGACACAGAGGCCCCGACCATCACGTGTCCCCCAAATCAAGAACTGGCTTGTAATACAACTTCAATTCCTGATTATACGGGATTGGTAACGGCAACGGATAATCAAGACCCAAATCCAGCCATCACACAAAGTCCAGTAGCGGGAACGGCGTTTACAGATGGGATGAC
>NZ_JBIQVZ010000009.1:0-140705 GCF_044335535.1 Mariniflexile sp. HMF6888
TTTCAAAATCAAGAAAATTTCATTGCCAAAAATGAGATAAAAAAATTATGAAAAGTACTTTTTGTTGTTGTTTTTCTTCCTTAAAAAAAATTAAAAAACACATGATTTTGGACAGTAAAAAAGCAACCAAATCACAAAAATAAACGTCTCTATCTTTTCGCTTTAATCAAAAAAGTCAAGACGAGTTCGTTGAATGTTTTTTTACAAATATTCAATTCATCCTTGGATTTTTACAATTCGGTTAGTATTAGTTTTTCAATTGGTGGATAAGGTTCAATTTTGCTTCATCATCAAAAACGAACGAATCAATTTTATAATGAAACAACTAACCATCATTTTTTGTTTGGTCATTTCGAACTTCTCAACAGCACTAACTACCATTAACGGAAAAGTTACCGATGTAAAAGGTATGCCTATACCAGGGGCTAATGTTTATTTGCAAGGTACTTACGATGGTAGTACGACCGATGAAAACGGAAGCTTTTCGTTTGTAACCAGTGAAACAGGAACACAAACATTGGTGGTATCATATTTGTCCTTTGAGACTTTTACTATGGTAGGCGATGTAACTTATATGAAAAATTTGCATGTAAGACTTCGAGAAGATGTCAATACGTTGGATGCGGTAGTACTATCTGCGGGAACATTTTCGGCAGGCGATAACAGTAAAGTGAATGTTTTAAAACCATTGGATGTTGTTACAACAGCCAGTGCTTTGGGCGATTTTGTAGGTGCTTTGCAAACTTTACCAGGGACCACTACCGTTGCCGAAGATGGCAGATTGTTTGTACGCGGTGGTGATGCCGATGAAACCCGGATTTTTATTGACGGTATTCGTGTGTTTACACCTTACACGCCAACTACAAATAATGCACCGACACGTGGACGCTATTCGCCCTTTTTGTTTGATGGGATTACTTTTTCTACGGGAGGTTATTCGGCAGAGTTTGGTCAAGCACTATCGAGTGTCTTGCTATTAAATACCATTGACGAACCCGACCAAGAGAAAACCGATATAGGTATAATGAGTGTTGGTGGCGCAATTGGAAACACTCAAAAGTGGCGCGAAAGTTCGTTGAGTTTTAATGTGTCTTATATTAATTTAGCACCTTATAACGCTATTTTTCCTAATAGAAATAATTGGATTAAACCTTATGAAACTGTTTCGGGTGAAACCGTATTCAGAAAAAAAATGAATAAAGGTTTGTTTAAATTATACGGCGCTTTTGATACTACTGATTTTGAATTAACACAAGAAGATATTAACTATCCGGAAAGTGTTCATTTTAAATTGAACAATAAAAATATTTATTTGAACAGTTCTTATGAAGGGGAATTGAATGCTACTTGGTCGGTTTTTACAGGAATAAGTTATACCCATAGCAGCAACCGTTTAAATATTATTGAAAGTGCTGTTGAAGACAATGAAAACTCGATGCATGCCAAATTAAAATTCAACAACAGAATAAGCAACCGTTTTAAGCTATATTTTGGTGTAGAATACTACGTTACCAATTTTAAAGAAACCTACAACGACGCCTCTATAAATGATGCTAAATATGGGTACGATAGTAATATTGCCGCAGCTTTTGCAGAGGCCGATATCTTTATTTCTAAAAATTTAGCATTTAAAACCGGGGTGCGTGCCGAATATAGCCAATTGTTTGAAGAGGCTACCATCGCACCAAGGGCGTCTTTGGCCTATAAAACATCAGGTAAAAGTCAGTTGTCTTTAGCTTATGGGAATTTTTATCAAAACCCATCGAGCAACATTTTAATATACAACCAAGATTTAAAAGCACAAAATGCTTCGCACTTTATAGCGAACTATCAATACAATGGCGATAGAAAGCTTTTTAGGGCTGAAGCTTACTATAAAGACTATAGCGACTTGGTAAAGTATGACACGGACTTTGCCGACTTTAACAGCAATTACAGCAACAACGGGTCGGGATATGCAAAGGGTATCGATTTCTTTTGGCGAGATAGCAAAAGCATTAAAAATGTGGATTATTGGGTGAGTTATTCGCTGTTGGATACCGAACGGGATTATAAAAACTACCCAACACAAGCACAACCAAACTTTGTGAATACCCAGAATGTGTCGGTAGTTGGGAAATACTGGATTAATGATTGGCGCAGTCAAGTAGGGTTTAGTTATGCCTTTGCATCGGGCAGAACTTATACAAATCCAAATAAAATTGGTTTTTTAAACGAAAAAACAAAAGCATATAATAGTTTAAGCGTGAATTGGGCGTATTTAATAAGTCCGCAAAAAATACTATACGCTTCGGTAAACAATGTGCTGGGTTTTAAAAATATTAATGGTTACCAATATGCTAGTACGCCTGATATGAATGGGAATTTTAACCGTCGTTCATTACAACCCGCAGCCGACCAATTCTTTTTTGTGGGCTTCTTTTGGACCATTAGTGAGGATAAGGAGAGTAATCAGTTGGATAATTTGTAACATATCTTTTGGGAGTTGGGAGTGCGTAGCAACAAAAGTCATATTTAGTTAATTCGCTGAAAATTAAAGGTATGATCGGTTTTTGTTGACTGTGTCGACTGCTGATGAGTCGGTAGTTTTTTCTCACGAAATCAATTTTTTAAAAACGAATTAATATGATAAATATCATAGTAGGATGTTTTAGTTTCTAATAATTTTATGGTAACAAAAGAATTTGTCATGTTACCTTCAAAGAAGAACCCAGAATTAGAAATTGGTAGAAACAGTAGCTTGTATTTTGCTATTGGTTTAAACTTAATGTTGTTTTTTTCTTGGCAAGCTTTAGAGTATAAAACTTATGAGAAAAGTGAGGTCGAGATGGATGTTTTAACTATGGAAGCTGAGCGGGAAGAAGAAATACCCGTAATAAATATAAATACACCACCACCGCCACCGCCACCCATAGCATATAGCGAAAGTATTCAAATAGTTGATGATGTTGTTGAAATTGAAGAAACAGTTATGGAGAGTAGTGAAACGAACCAAAATGAAGCCATTTCAAATACTGATAAGGGTGTTGTTGGTGTTAGTGATGTTAAAGTGGCGTATGTTGAAGAAGATGTAGAGGTAGCGTTTGCTGTAATTGAAGATGTGCCTGTGTTTCCCGGTTGCGAAGGCTTATCAAAAAGTGAGACTAAAGATTGCTTTCAACGAAAAGTGCAAGAACATGTAATTAAGAATTTCAATTATCCGGAAACGGCGTTACAACTTGGTATTCAAGGACGTGTGTCGGTTGTATTTACCATCGATTCTAAAGGTGTTACCACTGGAATACGCTCAAGAGGTCCGGATAAAATTTTAGAAAGAGAGGCTGAGCGTATTATTGGGTTATTACCTAAAATGCAACCTGGCAAACAAAGAGGAAAACCTGTTAGAGTCGCTTACGCTGTGCCTATTTACTTTAAGTATCATGAACGATAGTATTTGAATTTAGTTAATAGTTATTTGTTGAAAAATCAAGAGATATTATATTTCTTGATTTTTTTTATGACTTATCAAGATGAGTTCAATACAATCCATCCTAAAAAAAATACAATTGAGTAAGTCGTTTTTTTAGAACCTCCAAAAGAGATGGATATTTGTTTCATAATTTAAAACAAAAACCAAATGAAACATTTAATCATCATCGCAACATTTTTAGTATCGGTAGTAACGAATGCTCAAACTAATTACGAACAGGGCATGCAAAAAGCCTTTGAACTTTGGGGCAGTAATAACCCAACCGAAGCCTCTAATTTATTTGAACGCATCGCAAAAGCAGAACCAGATAATTGGTTGCCTCTGTACTATGCGGCTCAAATTAATATTGTTAGAAGTTTTGGTGAAAAAAACGAAGAAAAACTATCGGATCAACTTAAAAAGGCACAAAATTTAATTAACGATGCTACGGCAATTTCAAAAGATAATCCTGAAATTTTAGTACTTCAAGCCTTATTGCATACCGCTTGGGTAGCTTTTGATGGTGCCACTTATGGTATGACCTTATCTGGTAAAGTTGTAGAGTTGTATACCAAAGCAGAAATGATAGCACCAGAAAACCCACGAGTTGTTTACTGTAAAGCCGAATGGCATATAGGTGGCGCTAAGTATTTTGGACAAGATACCAAACCATTCTGTAAGGATTTAGAACATGCATTAGAACTTTTTGTTAACTTTAAACCTGAAACACCATTTAGCCCAAATTGGGGAAAAGAACGCGCAGAAATGTTATGGCGATCTTGTAAAGAGTAACGTAGGTCGTTTAAAACAAAGTCATGAGAAAACTAAGAAAATCAATCATTTTAAGTTTTGCAATAGGTTGTGCTGTTTTTGGGGTAGGGAATGCCTTGTCTGGTGGCCTTAGTTTTAAAAGTGTTGACGAATTTTTAGTAAACTTTTCACTGTATCAACTATATAGTTTTGTTCTTGGGTTTGGTAACATGTACTTTTTCGATTATATGGAACGCCTCCAATGGAAAAAGAGTGATAAGATAAAACGTATCACAATAGGGATTGTAGGCTCTACGGTATTAACTTTAATGGGTTTGTTTCTTCTCAGGGCATTTACGGCGGTAGTGTTTAATGGTAGGTCGTTTCAAGATTTTATAACTAACGAAAAAATCCAGTATTACCAGTTTGGGTTATGGATAACCTTAACCATCGTTATTATTTTTCACTTTGTGTACTTTTATAATAAGTATCAACAAAGCAAAATAAAGGAACAAAAAGTCATTGCAGATACGGCAAGTGCGAAATTCGATGCGTTAAAAAATCAGTTAGATCCACATTTTCTTTTCAACAGTTTAAATGTATTGACTAGTTTAATTGAAGAGAACCCAGAAAACGCCCAAAAGTTTACCACCTCACTATCCAAAGTATATCGCTATGTTTTGGAACAAAAAAACAAAGAATTGGTATTGGTAGATGAAGAATTGGAATTCGCCAAAACCTATATGTTGCTATTAAAAATGCGTTTTGAAGACAGTATTATTTTCGATATCCCCGAAAAGGCGAACAATCCAGAAAGTAAAGTTGTGCCACTATCATTGCAACTGCTTTTGGAAAACGCCGTAAAACACAATACCGTAACATCAAGCAACCCATTACATATAAAAATTTATGAAGATGCAGATAGCTTGGTGGTCGAAAATAACTTACAACCCAAACAAATAGTAAAAAAGAGCAGTGGCGTGGGTTTAAACAACATTATGCAGCGTTACGATCTGCTAACTACAAAAAAAATAAACATTAATAAAGAAGCAAATAGGTTTGCGGTCGCCATACCAATGCTTACAAAACAAATTCATAACATGGAAACCAATCATAATTATAACGAACAAGACGCTTACTATAAAGCCAAAAAGCGCGTCAAAGAAATTAAGGGCTTTTATTCTAATTTACTGTCTTATTGTATAGTCATCCCGTTTTTAATATTTATAAACTACCGTACTTCATGGGAGTTTCAATGGTTTTGGTTTCCCATGTCGAGCTGGAGTATGGGCTTAATATTTCATGCCTTCGGAGTGTTCGGATACGGAAAATCATGGGAAGAGCGCAAAATTCAAGAAATACTGGAAAAAGAAGAATCATCAAACAATAAAACCTGGAAATAATGGATAATTATATAGAAAAAGACCGTTACCAGTGTGCTGTAAAACGCGTAAAACGTATAAAAAGCTTTTACACACATGCCGTGGTATATGTGGTAATCAATACGATGATAGTTGTTATCAACATTCAAAATTTAAACGCTGGCGAAAGCTATTTCCAATGGCATAATTTCACCACCTTATTCTTTTGGGGTATCGGTTTACTAGCTCATGGCCTATCGGTTTTTACGCCAAACTTCATCTTGGGAAAAGACTGGGAAGAGAAAAAAATAAAAGAACTCATGGAAAAAGACAAAAAACCTTGGAAGTAAAGTTAATTTTTAGCTTAACGGCTTTGCAACTTTGCTGCTTAGCGACTTTGCGGCTTTGCGAGAAAATAGTATTAGAGCGTTACCACACCCTTCGACTTCGCTCAGGACAGGCGGTCGGGCTTTCCACGCTACACGGTAGCTTGCTGCAATCCCTAACGCACAACGACCAACAACCAAAAACCATCAACCAAAAACCACCCCAAACCACAAACCTTGAACCCAAAACCTTGAACCCAGAACCATAAAGCAATGAACACCATCATCATAGAAGACGAAAAACCATCAGCAAGACGTTTGCAACGCATGCTTAGTGCTTTAGACATGGAAACCAAAACCATGTTGCATTCCGTAGAAGAAGCTATCCATTGGTTTCAAAACAACCCGCACCCCGATCTTATATTTCTGGATATTCAATTAAGTGACGGACTCTCGTTCGAAATCTTTGAAGCAGTAGAAATTAAATCCGCCGTTATTTTTACCACAGCTTATGATGCCTATGCGCTGCAAGCCTTCAAACTTAACAGTATTGACTATTTACTAAAACCCATCGACGACGACGATTTGGCAAAAGCCGTAAAAAAATACCAAGAACGCTTGCCCCAAAAACAAGCCGTTACTTTAGATTTTAACGACATCAAAAAACTCCTCATAAACCCCATAGACCGCGAATACAAAAAACGCTTTTCAGTAAAAGTGGGACAACATTTAAAACTGATTAATATTAAAGAGATAGAATGCTTTTACAGCGAAAATAAAGGCACGTATTTATACACTTCCGATGGCAGAAATTACCTTTTGGATACTACTTTGGAATTATTGGAAAACGAACTGGAGCCACAAACCTTTTTCCGCATCAACCGCAAATTCTTTGTAAATATTAATGCTATAAAAGATATGGTAAGCTATACCAATTCGCGCTTGCAAATAAAGTTAAACTCATATAACGACGGTGAGGTTATTGTTGCCCGCGAACGTGTTAAAGATTTTAGGGAATGGTTGGAGTAACGAATGGTATACAAATAGTAGCCGATTGCGGGCTTCAAACTTTTCTAATCATAACAATTTAGAAGCGGCTACAGCCCTTGTGTTTACAACTTGCTCGGCTATTTTTTTATACATTGTGTATGCCCGTTTTTATATCCTCAATTCTCCTTTTAAAACAATCTGAGCTTGACTTTTTATTATTAATTTATTATTGGCAATCAGTTCTACTTCCATAAATCCAGTTCTTTCAGAACATTGATAAGAATTCATTTTCCTTTTTTTCAAGCGTGTACTCCAATACTTTGTCAAGAAAGTATGTGTTCCTCCAGTTACTGGGTCTTCATTCGTTCCACTCCAAGGCCAAAAGTATCTTGATTCAAAGTCAAAGTCTTTTTTTTTCGAGATTGCCGTAATTAACACGCCGTTTATTTTATTATGTGAACGTTTTAGGTGTTCAAAATCCGGAGACAAATTATTTAATAATTCACTACTCTCGATTTCCAGAAGTAGGATATTTGTTTCCTTGTTAAATTCACTATTAATTATTTTTTCTATTCCTAGAGCATTCAGTAACTCTTTAGGCGCGACTTGAGGAACTGTATCATAGACAGGGAATTCCATTTCAATTTTTTCTCCATTTTTTCTAATCATTAAATTTAAATTCTGAATATTCTTAAAATGAATTGAGACTATTTCAGAATTAATTTCAAAAAGAACTTTAGACGCAGCTAATGTTGCGTGTCCACAAAGAGGAATTTCCATTTTTGGAGAAAAATATCTTATCGCATATTCATTCAGTTCACCATTTGGAATTATGAAAGCAGTTTCGGAAAGCCCCAATTCTTTTGCGATAGATTGCATTTGTGTACTCGATAATTCTTGATTTAAAACACAAACACCTGCTGGATTTCCTTTAAAGGGTTTGTCTGTAAAAGAGTCAACTATGTATGTTTCTATTCTCTTTGTCATTTTTAGATTGGTGTTAACTAGTTATTACAATTAATTGGTTTAACCCGTTCTATTCTATTTTTAATAAAATCATGTAAATTTTACTTAAGCCATTATCACTTTGCTCAATATGCTTTTTTAACTCAGATATTTTATTAAAAGTTTTTGGCTTCATGTTATTCCTTTTACTTGTGAAATATAATATTTGGTTTTTATCATCATAGAAGGGACAGTATTCCATATACCTGGTATTAATGGGCGCGCCTAGGTTTACTGCCTTTTTCCATGTTCCGGTAATATCTTTTTTTGATAGGTACAGATCGCCACTTCCTAAGCCGTCTTTCTCATTATACTTTGTGAATATTATAAAATCCTCTTTCTTTGAAATAAAAGCATTAAATTCATAACCACTACTGTTTATATTTTCGTCTAATAAAACAGGAGCTAAATAGTTGCCAGCTTCCCATTTGCAAAAATAAATGTCATCTTTCCCTAATCCATTGGGAGACACCATTGTAAAATACAAGTTGTTATTTTCACTAACAGAAGGATAAAATTCATCTAAGTTAGAGTTAACGGGTTTCCCTAAATTCTTGGGCTTAGACCAATCATTATCCGTACTATTTCTATCAACATACCAAATGTCAAAATCTTTTTTATTGGCATTAGAATCGTCTAGAGGCCTGTCGGAAACAAAAAAGAGTCGTTTTCCATCAACCGACAGAAAGGGTTCCAAATACATGTAGTTGTCACAAAAAGGAAGAAGTTCGGGCTCTAGCCATTTATTGTTTTCCTTTTTAATGTAAGCTATTTGGGAGATTTCCTGTCCAGGACTTTGTATAGTAAAAAAGGCTTCGTCGCCATTTTGTGAAATACAAAAATCCCGTACATTAAGAAATTGATTTAGTGCTCTATTAAATTGAGCAACATCAGCTTCATTTTGGGCTAGCAATAAATTTGGAATTAAAATCAATGCTATTATGAATTTAAATGGTATCATGAATTATGTTTTAGGAAAGAAATAAATCTATTTCTTACGCAACTCAAAAAGGTCTTTTCTTCTATCCCGTAAGTTTCTAACGCTACCAAATTGGTTCAGTTCGCGAAGCATATCAATATCCACATCGGCAATTAAAATCATTTCGGTATTGGTGGTTGCTTCGGCTTTGATACCGTTTGCAGGAAAAGCAAAATCGCAGGGCGTGAATACCATAGATTGTGCAAATTGAATATCCATATTATGCACTTTAGGTAAATTACCAACGCTACCAGCTATAGCCACATAGCATTCGTTTTCAATAGCACGGGCTTGAGCGCAATGGCGAACTCTGGAATAGCCATTTTGGGTATCGGTTAAAAACGGTATAAACAAAATGTCCATGCCTTCATCGGCTAAAATACGGCTTAACTCAGGAAATTCGGAGTCATAACAAATAAGAATGCCTATTTTACCACAGTCGGTATCGTAAGTTCTTAATTCACTACCGCCTTGCATGCCCCAAACTTTGGACTCATCTGGGGTTATGTGCAGTTTTTCATAACGTTCGGTACTTCCATCCCTTTTACACAGGTAGCCTACATTGTATAGCAAGTCACCTCGTAACTCGGGCATACTGCCTGTAATGATATTGATATTGTATGAAATAGCTAGTTCCGAAAATTTTTGAACAATAACGGGTGTGAATGCTGCTAACTCTCTAATGGCTTGGCTTTCGGGCATGTGGTTATGGTCGGCCATTAAAGGGGCATTAAAAAACTCTGGGAACAGCGCAAAATCAGACCGATATGCCGACACCGCATCAACAAAATATTCGGCTTGCTGCATGAGGTCTTCCATGCTTTTATACAAGCGCATTTGCCATTGTATTAAGCCAAGGCGCACTACCTTTTTCTTGGTTATAGCTTTAGTCGTTTTCTTTTCGTAATAAATATTGTCCCATTCCAAAAGTACAGCAAACTCGTTGGAAGCTTTGTCGCCTTCTAAATAGCCTTTTAGTATTTTTGAAGGGTGAAAATCGTTGGATATTTGAAAGTTTAGTACAGGGTCGTGAATTTCCTTTCTTCTTACCCTCTCTATATATTCTTTCGGGCTCATTTGTTCGGCGTACTTGTGGTAGTTGGGAATCCTACCCCCAAAAGCAATGCCTCGTAAGTTTAGTTTTTCGGTAAGTTCTTTACGGTAGTCATACAAGCGTCTGCCCAAGCGCAAACCGCGATATTCCGATTTTATAAACACATCAATGCCATATAGTACGTCGCCTTCACTATTATGGGTATCAAAGGTGAAGTTACCGGTTATTTGTTCGTATGTATGGTGATCATCAAATTTATCATAATCCAAAATAATAGATAGCGCACATCCAACAAGTTGATTGTTTACTTTGATGACCACTTGTCCTTCCGGAAATTTTTCAATTAAAGATTTTATGTGATATTTTCTCCAATACGACCCAGGCATATTGGCGTAAGCCTCAATCATGACTTCCTTTAGCTCTTGATAGTCTTCTAAAGTTAAATACTGTAATTCTATATTTTCAATATTTTGCATCATAATTATTTAAAAAGCTTTGTGGTTTATGGCGTATAAGTAACAACCATTGAATAATGTCGTGTTTTAAAATTAGGCAAAGTGACGCAACAGATTGATTTTAAACTACTATTTACAATATGTTTCCTTTTTACTTTACAACGTTTAAACTTTCAACTTACTTATGTATTAAATTATTGTTTTTTCATAAACTGCCTTAAAGCGACCCACTGTTTTAGCATGTCTCGGGCATCTTGAGCAGGATATCCTAAAACGGTTTTTCCAGCAGCAACATCCCCAACAACCCCAGAACCTGCGCCAACGGTAGCTCCAGAATGAATAGTGGTATGGTCTTTAATAGAAGCACTACCGCCAATGATAACACCATCGCCCAAGGTCACGGAACCTGCAAGTCCACTATGGCCTGCCATAATGCAAGAGCGTCCCATAATACTGTTGTGGGCTATTTGCACTAAATTATCAATTTTACAGCCATCGCCAATAATGGTGGAGCTAAACTTGGCGCGATCTACACATGAATTGGCGCCAATTTCCACATAATGCCCAATGATAACATTACCTATTTGAGGTATTTTAACGAGGCCTCGTCCATCCTCACTAGGTCTGTATCCAAAACCATCGGCACCAATACTTACATTGGTATGGAAAATACAATGGCTACCAATAATACAGCGCTCGCGAATAACGGTTCCAGACCAAACAACCGTATGGTCTCCTATAATGGTTTCATCAAACACGCACACATTAGGATATAAAACAACGCCATTGCCTAATTCTACATCTTTACCAACATAACAGTTTGCACCAATTTTACAACCCTCCCCAATTTTTGCCGAGTCGTGTATGACCGCTGTAGGGTGGATATCCACAGCGAATTCTGGTGGTGAAGGGTTGAAGAGCTCTAATATTTTAGCCATGGCTAAATCGGCATTTTTCACTTTTATTAAGGCTCTATTATCCCCTGGTTCTAATTTTAAATTATCGTTTATTACAGCAGCACAAGCTTTAGAGTCTGCCCAATATTTTATATATTTTGTACTTCCTATAAAGGAGATATGATTGCTTTTTGCGTTTTGTAATTGTTCCGGACCTTCAATGGTTTGTGTGGTGTTTCCAATTAACTCGCCGTTTAAAAAGCTGTTAATTTCCTCAATGGAGTACGATTTCTTCAAAGTTTAAGTTGGATTTTTAGGTTAATACGAAGTATTGGTAAATTTAATGAAAAAATTGAGATAATGAAGTGGTTTAAACTTTTTCTAATTGGCTAAAAAATCGCCCTATTTTGCCCACTCTACATCTTTTTTTCTTTCCGTAGAGATACTATGCAACTCAAAAAAGGCTTCGATTGGACAAAAAATGACTGATTTTCGCTTCAATCGAAAAAGTTTAAACCACTTCTATAAATTATTATTCCTCAATTCTGTTTTCATCAAAGGCAGAAGGTAACAGTTTGGGGATGAATTTAACAACCAAAGGCAATAAAAGTGCACCACCAGGCAACAAAAAGATGGCAAGACTAGGGATGGATTTAAAAATGTCTAATAGTTGTTCCTGTACTTTTTTCTGCTCAAGAGGGGTTAAATCGCGTTGGGTAGATTGTGTAAGTAGCACCATAAGTTCTTTGCTGTCTTTTAATTCTTGATACAGGCGTTTACTATTTCTTGTAATTAATTTTTTTACCATTTTACTGGAGTTGTTGTAGAAACTCTGTGCCATATTATTGGAACTTAACAAGGCAATTTGGTCTCTATGTACATGGTAAAAGGTATTTACCGTTTTCATGGATTGCTTTATGTGTTGCGTATCAACCTGTAAATCGGTACTTAATTGAAGTAAAAACAGTTGTTCTTTCTGGTCAATGGTTTTGTCGCTCCAAGTAGCCATACACTCCAAATCTAAGATATAATATTTTTCAAGATTGGTTTTTATGTTTTTTATGGCTTCAGGATATGTTATAGGTGTGTTGTTATGATAGCGTAAAGACGATTCGAACAATTTAATTAAACTGTTGTCATATTTATTTTTTGATGCTTTTGATTTTAAAGCCCCTAAAGAAATGGCTTCAATAGAAGACTCTAGGTTTTTAATATATTCAATAGATATGGATTCACTTTTTAAAAACGTTTCATACGCTAATATATCAACATATATAAGTGCATTAATAATAAAGTAATTAAAGTTTTTGGTAATGAAGTTATCATCAATCTGAATACGCTTATGTATTATTTTTTCTAATTGCTCATTAGATTTTTTTTCACCAAGAAACCCTAAAAAGAACGAGGTTTTAAGTTCGTTTATCTCCGTGTAAAAATTAATGACACTTTCTATAAAAGGTATTTCAGAACCAGAATTTTTGTGGGTATAAATTAAAGCTAAGCACAAATTGGTTTTAGAAAGTTCTTCGTCTGTGAGATCTTTTTTTGAAATAACGTTGCAAACAACATCAAAATTACTTCCATAAATAAAACCACAATCTCTTAAAGCGTAATAAAAGGTTTCACTTTCAACATTCAAAAAAGAATTGTTTTTAGCTACTTCTTTAAGCAATTTTTTTATCCAGCCTTTAGCTGATGGATTCATAGCTCAATGATTTATTGATGCAAAAGTAATGCTTTAAGCATATTATTAGCAAATATTTTCGTTAACAAAATTTTAACAGAATAGATCTTTAAGTTTTCCGTGGCTATGTGTATGGGTTAAATAAATAGCATATAACAATAAATTAACCGTACCTTTGCCGCTTAATAAAAAAAGAGGTGATGTTTAGTTCATAGATTGTCATCTTAAAATGTCCAATTTAGGGCTACTAAACAAATTATATGCAATTTAACTCATTAGGCTTATCCCAAGCCTTGCTAAAAGCTATTAGCAAAAAAGGATACACAACCCCAAGTCCCATTCAACAAAAAGCCATTCCACCTATTTTACAAGGTAAAGATGTATTGGCAAGTGCACAAACGGGTACGGGTAAAACAGCAGGTTTTACATTACCGCTTTTACACATTTTATCAGAAAATCCAAAAGAAAAATACAGACCCATTCGTGCATTGATTTTAACGCCAACGCGCGAATTGGCAGCACAAGTATATGCAAACGTCAAAGAATACAGTGAGTTTTTAGAACTGCGAAGTGCTGTTATTTTTGGAGGCGTCAATCAAAATCCACAAGTAACAACGATGCGTCAAGGTATTGATGTGTTGGTGGCAACACCAGGACGATTATTGGATTTAATAAATCAGAACCATATATCTTTAAAACGTGTTGAGATTTTGGTTTTGGATGAAGCTGATCGCATGCTCGATATGGGGTTTTTACGCGATATAGAACGCATTATTAAACTCATGCCTGAGAAACGCCAAAACTTAATGTTTTCGGCAACCTTTTCGTCCGATATTAAAAAACTGGCACATGGTATTTTAAACAATCCCATACAGGTAGAAGCAACACCCGAAAACACGACGGTTGATGCCATTTCACAAAAAGTATATCGCGTAGCTAAAGGTTTAAAAACCGATTTGATTATTAAATTAATCTCAGATGGCAATTGGAAACAAGTGTTGGTTTTTACACGAACCAAACATGGCGCCAATAAGCTATGTGAAAAAATGGCAAAAGCAGGTATAAAAGCTGCCGCTATACATGGTAATAAAAGTCAGGGCGCACGTACCAAAGCACTGGGTGGTTTTAAAAGCGGAAGTGTGAGTGTTTTGGTAGCGACCGATATTGCGGCCCGTGGTTTGGATATTCCATTATTGCCACACGTTATTAATTTTGAATTACCTAATATTTCTGAAGATTATGTACACAGAATTGGAAGAACGGGTAGAGCAGGAGCTAGTGGTGAAGCGCTTTCGTTAGTGAGCGCCGATGAAACTACCTTTTTACGTGATATTGAAAAGTTGGTTGGAATTAAGATTCCTGTTGAAATAGTGGCAGGTTTTGAACCTGACCCGAATGCTTCTACCGAACCCGAAAAACGCCAACAACGTGGTGGTGGAAACCGAAGTAGAAACAATGAGAGGTCTGCTAATTCGAATACTCAAAAAAACGATAGTAGCCGACGCCCTAAACGTAATAACGACAGACGTAGAAACGACAGACGAAATTAAAGGTAATGACAGCAAGTTTAAAAGCTAAAATCATTAAAGTTTGTAATGAAAAAATAACCGCTAAAGGCGAACAAGTTGGCGTGTCCTTTTATGCGTTTTTTGAGAATAAAAACAGCAATCCAGACTTGTTAATGGAAGCTGCCACTTGGTGGATTAAAGAACACCAGTTAGACCATTTTGAAAAGGCCGTAAAAATTAGAGACTTAGTAAATGGAATTACAACCAAATAACCCATTACACGGCATAAAGTTAGAACAAATTATTAATGATTTGGTGGCACATTATGGTTGGGAATATATGGGGCACACTGTTAAAATCAATTGTTTTACAAGCAACCCTACGGTTAAGTCGAGCTTAAAGTTTTTAAGACGAACACCTTGGGCAAGAGCTAAAGTGGAAGCGATGTATTTAAATATGCTGAAACAGAATGAAAACAAAAAAGGTTCAAGTTAATAGCTTGAACCTTTTTATATGTTTGATAAATAACTAATTAAGCTTTACTTTATTTCCTTTCTCTTTCTTAAATTTATAAAAACAAATCTAAAGGAACCTGTCGAAGCATATTTTAATATGAATTTGAGCTAATTGCTTATTTCGAAATCAGGTTAAAATACGTTTAGCTCAATTGTTTTAGCCCTTCATACACAACTATACCAACCGCATTGGCTAAATTTAAACTTCTTACATGACTGCTGTATAAGGGTATTTTATAAAGACTTTCAGAATGTTTTTCGATAATTGATTTTGGCAGTCCTACCGATTCTTTTCCAAAAATTAAGAACATATTATCTTCAAAAGGGATGTCCCAGTGATTTTTATGACCATGGCTAGAAAGAAATACCATGTTTTGGTCTTTGTTGATGTTGAAAAAATCATCAACACTATCGTAATAAATGATGGTGACATGTTTCCAATAATCCAAACCGGCACGTTTTAACTTAGTATCGTCAATTTGAAACCCAAAAGGTTTTACAAGATGTAAACAAGATCCAGAAGCCAAGGCCAACCTACCAATATTGCCTGTATTGTTGGGTATTTCGGGTTCGATTAAAACAATATTTAAGGGCATTAGTTCTTAATGTCTTTTACAAATTTATTAATATCGCTAATGGAATTGTTGGTTAAAAACTTTATAAATGCACTGCCAATAATAGCGCCTTTGGCATGTTCTGTGGCTTGTGTAAATGTTTTATTGTCAGAAATACCAAACCCAATAATTTGAGGGTTTTTAAGATTCATATCAGCAATACGTTTAAAATAAGTAGTGTTTTCGTCGCCAAAACCAGATTGTGAGCCTGTAACGCTGGCACTACTTACCATATAAATGAACCCATTAGAAATAGAGTCAATAAAATGGATACGTTCCATACTTGTTTGTGGTGTTATTAAAAACACATTAATTAACCCGTATTTTTCAAATGTCGCTTTGTATTGCTCGTTGTAAACATCTACTGGTAAATCGGGAATAATTAAACCATCGATACCTATTTCTTGGCATTTTTTACAGAATGCCTCTATACCATATTGAAGCATCGGATTAAAATATCCCATAATGACTAATGGAATGGATACCGACTTTCTAATATCTTTTATTTGATTGAAAAGTACTTCCGTGGTCATGCCATTCTTTAATGCTTGCGTTGAACTCGCTTGAATGGTGGGGCCATCAGCTAATGGGTCGCTAAAAGGCAACCCGATTTCAATCATATCAACACCACTTTTTTCTAGGTTTTGAATGATGGTTGCGGTATCATTTAAAGAAGGAAAACCTGCTGTAAAGTATATGGAAAGTAACTTTTTGCTTTCTTGTAATTTTTGATTTATTCTATTCATTGTAAGTGATTCTTTTTCATTCCCTCGAATGAGGAAATCTTATAATATTATTTCTAAATATAATTAATTGTATTTCTAAATGTATTCTGAAAGGTCTTTCCAATCTGGATTCAGGCTGTTTATTAAATTGATTTTCCATTCACGATTCCATTTTTTGTTACTAATCAGACTGTTTTTTTTACCGCAAAGTGCGCTAAGGTTTCCGCAAAGTGCCACAAAGTATGCCCTGAGCAAAACCGAAGGGAACTTATAGGTTATTTATTACTCTTCTTATTCCGTTTTTCAACAATGCAACATTAAAGTTGATCAACAATCCAAGTTTGAAGCCACCAAGCTTCATATATGTTAGTGTTTGTGCCAAATGAACATCATTTAATGCTTCTACACTTTTTATTTCAATAACCAGTTTATGCTCTACCAATATATCTATTCTGTAACCACAATCTAATTTGACTTCTTCAAAAACTAAAGGCATGGGCTTTTCCTTTTCGCAAACATCCCTGATTGAATGATTTTGTACATTAAACATTCTTTATAGGCGCTCTCAAGTAACCCAGGGCCTAATGCTTTATGAACTTCAATGGCCAAACCTATTAGCTTATTAGCTATTTCGTTTTCTGTCATACTACTTTTTTTAACGACTATGGTTTCGCAAAGAATTCAAAGTAAACTTTTGCGAACTTTGCGATTTTTCTTTGTGTTCTTTGTGGTTAATATTTATTATTGATTAGTTGCCATTATTCTAATTGCCATTCTTTTTTACTGAATTGTTAATATAAAACTGTAAGGGTTCTTATTGGTTAATGTATACATAATAAACATTTATATTTTAATAAAGGATTCCCTCCTTCGAGGGAATGAGAAAAATAAACTTATAGTTTGAAATATTTAATATAAGTATCTAAATCTTTATCACCACGACCAGATAAACTGACTACCACAACATCGTTTGGTTTGAATTTTTTCTGTTCAAAAATAGCTAAGGCATGCGAGCTCTCAATGGCTGGAATGATGCCTTCTAACTTGCATAATTCTAAACCTGCTTTCATAGCTTCATCATCGGTAATAGACATGAATTCGGCACGGCCCGTTTTAGCCAAATGGGAATGCATGGGGCCAACACCAGGATAATCCAATCCTGCCGAAATAGAATAGGGCTCAGTGATTTGCCCATCTTTGGTTTGCATTAAAAGGGTTTTACAACCATGAATGATGCCTTCTTTGCCCAATACAGAAGTGGCAGCACTTTCGCCAGAATCGACACCTAAACCAGCAGCTTCAACCGCGATAATGTTCACATTTTTTTCATGTAAAAAGTGGTAATAAGTACCAGCGGCATTGCTGCCACCACCAATACAAGCGACAACGTAATCGGGATTTTCACGGTTCTCGTGTTCTTTTAATTGCCATTTGATTTCTTCTGAAATCACCGATTGAAAACGCGTTACCATATCTGGATAGGGATGTGGACCAATGGCAGAACCAATGATGTAATGCGTATCTACAGGATTGTTAATCCAATCGCGAATGGCTTCATTGGTAGCGTCTTTTAAAGTACGACTTCCTGATAATGCAGGAACTACGGTGGCACCTAACATTTTCATACGGGCCACATTGGGTGCTTGTCGTGCAATATCGATTTCACCCATATAAACAATACATTCCAGTCCCATTAAAGCACAAACTGTTGCGGTTGCCACACCATGCTGACCTGCTCCAGTTTCGGCAATAATACGGTGTTTGCCTAAACGCTTTGCCATTAAAATTTGCCCAATGGTGTTGTTGATTTTGTGAGCACCTGTATGGTTTAAATCTTCACGCTTTAAATAAATTTTGGTATGGTATTTTTCTGAAAGACGTTTTGCAAAATAGAGTGGGGAAGGACGCCCTACATAATCTTTTAAAAGCTGATTGAACTCTTTTTTAAAATCTGGTTCTGCCATTATTTTTAAATAATTTTGGCGTAACTCTTCTACATTAGGATAGAGCATTTCAGGTATATATGCACCTCCAAATTCACCATAATAACCTTTTTCGTTTACATTATAATTCATCTGATTATATTTATTGTTTTTCAATGGTCAGATGTTACATCCATAATCATACCTCCGTGTTTTAATGGTATTTTTGGTATGGATGTTTCATCATTTAAAAATCAGTTTATTTCTAAATTCGTTTAACTTTTTAATATTCTTTAATCCTGGCTCCAATTCAAATTTGCTATTTACATCAATAGCAAAACAATATTTTGAAGCTGTATGTTGTTTAAATTCCTTAATTTTTTCTACTTCATTTAATCCGATACCACCACTTAAAAAAAATGGTTTGGTTGAAGGATAGTTGTTTAAAACATTCCAATCGAAAGTGTAACCATTACCTCCGGGTAATTTTCCTTTGGTGTCAAACAGGAAATAATCGCAAAAGGCTTCGTATGCTTTTAAAATCCCAAAATCGAATGTTTCTTTTATTGAAAATACTTTGATTATTTCTAGTTTCCCATCAATCTGAACTTGTTTCAGATTCTCATGATGTGATGCTGAAACAAGTTCAGCATGACGTTTTTTTAAAGCGTCACAATATTCAGGTGTTTCTTTACCATGAAGTTGTACGGCTTGTAAATTATGGGTGTTTATTTTCTCCATAACAATGGCGATGTCCTCATCAACAAAAACACCTACTTTCTTTATTGATTTTGGTAATTCGGATATGTTTTCAGAATCAAAGTATCTTGCAGATTTATCATAAAATATAAACCCAAGATAGTCTGGTTGCAAAGCTGCAACTTGTTCTATATTGTCTTGATATTTCATGCCGCAAACCTTTAATTTCATTTTTCTAATTTTTTAATAAATTGTTTTGCACTCTCACCCGCATTATCGGTTTTCATAAAGTTTTCACCAATTAAAAACCCTTTATATCCATAAGGCTGTAATTCTTTAATGGCTTCAATATTACTAATACCACTTTCCGATACTTTTACAAAATCGTTTGGAATGAGCTCACTTAGCTTTTTACTTGTTTCTAAACTTACGTCGAAGGTTTTTAAATTTCGGTTATTTACGCCTAACATATCCAAACTTGGCATGATGGATTTATGTAATTCTTCTTCATTATGAACTTCTAATAGGACATCCAAGTTTAGACTTTTAGCAAATTCTGAAAATTGTTTAATGTCCTCTTTTGTTAAAATAGCAGCAATAAGTAAAATAACATCTGCGCCATAAGCTCTGGCTTCCAATAGTTGATATTCATCTATAATAAATTCTTTGCGTAAAAGTGGTAAATTACAACTGGCTCTTGCTGTTAGCAAATCGTCTAGAGAACCTCCAAAATATTTGCCATCGGTTAAAACAGACATACCACAAACACCTGCATTTTCATAACCTTTTGCAACATCAAACACATTTAAATTTTGATTGATAACTGATTTTGATGGCGATCTGCGTTTATGTTCTGCAATAATTCCTGTTTGGCTATTGCGTAATCTATTTGCTAATGATATGGTTTCCCTTTCAAACAACACCGACTGTTCCAATTGTTTTATTGGAATTAACGATTTTCGCAAATCGACTTCCATGCGTTTATCGGCTATAATTTTATCTAGAATGTTCATTTACTTAACTCTTGAATGGTTTGTAATGCTTTTAATCCTTTTCCACTTAATAAAGATTCTTTTGCCAAATCAAATCCTTGTTTGTGGTCCATTTGATTGGTGGTTGCTATCGCTAAACCAGCATTGGCACAAACTACATTGTTTTGTTGTTCTGTTCCTTTTCCTTGTATAACGTCCATGAAAATTTTGGCAGAAGCTTCAACCGTATTTCCTCCAAAAATGGATTCTTGCGTTATTTCTGAAAGCCCTAAATCTTCTGGGGAAAACATAGTTTCGGCATGGTTTGAAATGACTTTAGTTGGTCCTGTTAATGAAATTTCATCATAACCATCTAATGCATGAACTATGGAATAGTTTTTATCAGTATTTTGATATAAATAGCCATAAAGACGAAGTAATTCCAAGTTGAAAACGCCCACCATTTGGTTTTTAGGAAACGATGGATTTACCATAGGGCCTAACATATTGAAAAATGTTTTTACGCCCAATTCACGACGAATAGGTGCGACATTTTTCATGGCAGGGTGGAAGAGTGGTGCGTGCAACACACAAATACCAGCTTTATCTATCGAGCGTTTTAAGAAATCTTCATCATTTGAAAATTTTATACCTAAATATTCCATAACATTTGATGAACCACAAGCCGAAGATACGCCGTAATTACCATGTTTTGCCACATTAACTCCTGCTCCTGCAGTTACAAATGATGCTAAGGTTGAAATGTTAAATGTATCTTTTCCATCGCCACCAGTTCCACATAAATCAATGGCGTTAAAATCCTTTAAATCAATAGGGATGCATAATTCTAAAAGGGCATCACGAAAGCCCCGCAATTCTTCAAGCGTGATACTTCGCATCATAAAAACGGTTAGAAATGCTGCAATTTGACTTTGATTATAATCGCCTTTAGAGATTTTTACCAAAACCTGTTTCGCTTCATCACTGGAAATGCTTTCGTGGTTTATAAGTCTGTTTAATATGTTTTTCATTTAATAGATAATAGATAATAGACTATAGTCTTCAGTGTTCAGTGTTCAGTGTTCAGTCTTCAGTGTTCAGTGTTCAGTCTTCAGTGTTCAGTCTTCAGTGTTCAGTGTTCGGTCTTCAGTGTTCGGTCTTCAGTCTTCGGTCTTCAGTCTTCGGTCTTCAGTCTCAAGTCTATATTCAGCCAATTCTTTAAAATCTGTTTCCCGTTAGGTGTTAAAACCGATTCGGGATGGTATTGCACCCCTTTAACATCGTACACTTTATGGCGTAACGACATCACTTGTCCGTTGGCATCAAAAGATGTTGCTTCCAAGCTATCCGGTAAATCTGGACTTACCACCCATGAGTGATAACGGCCAACTTCAATCTCTTTGTCCATGCCTTTAAATAAGGATTCATCGTCAACAGTAATGGTCACTTTTGTTGCAACGCCATGATAAACATCTTCTAGGTTTATGAGTGAACCTCCAAAAACTTCAGCAATGGCTTGTTGTCCCAAACAAACTCCTAAGATGCTTTTTGTTGGCGCAAAGCGTTCAATAATGGGTTTTAATAACCCAGCCTCATCTGGAATCCCTGGACCTGGTGATAATACAATTTTATCAAAAGGTTCTACATCATCCAAAGTTAATTTATCGTTTCTAACAACGGTAACATGGCAGTTTAAATCTTCTAAATAATGCACCAGATTGTAAGTGAAACTGTCGTAATTATCTATAACTAATACGTTTGTCATCTTTTTTATTCCTGCGAAAGCAGGAAGCTGTTTTTTAATTAATTTAATTTTTTAGCCATAAATACACGAATGTATTTCTTGACGTATATTTTTTATTTTAAAAGATTCCTGCCACGCAGGAATTTATATAGTTTCTGCTAATTCAATAGCTTTTGTTAGGGCTCCTAATTTGTTATACACTTCCTGTAATTCGTTTTCTGGACTTGATTTTGATACAATTCCAGCACCGGCTTGCCAATGCAGTTTATGATTTTTACTTAAAAAGGTACGAATCATGATGGCATGGTTAAAGTTACCTTCAAAATCCATAAATCCAATGGCACCACCATAAAAAGAGCGGCTTGTTTTTTCGTATTCTTCAATAAGTTGCATGGCTCTGTGTTTTGGCGCGCCACTTAAGGTACCAGCAGGAAAGGTGTCGGCAACTACTTGCATCGTTGCCGTTTCTTTATGTTTTTGCCCGGTGACTTTACTAACCAAATGGATAACATGTGAGAAAAACTGAACCTCACGATAGGTATCGACAGTAACATGGCTTCCATGTCGGCTTAAATCGTTTCTAGCCAAATCTACTAACATAACATGTTCAGCATTTTCTTTAGCATCTTCAACTAGTTTTTTTGCTAATTCGGCATCTTGTATATCGTTTCCAGTACGTTTAAAAGTGCCTGCTATAGGATGAATTTCAGCTTTTCCATCGCTAACAATTAATTGCGCTTCTGGCGAGCTTCCAAAAATTTTAAAGTTTCCGTAATCGAAGTAGAATAAATACGGTGACGGATTGATACTTCTTAAAGCACGGTACACATTGAACTCATCACCTTTAAATTCTTGAGAAAAACTTTTTGAAAGCACCAGTTGGAATACATCACCACGACCACAATGTTTTTTTGCTAATTCTACATGGTGTTTGTATTCGTCGTCTGTTAAATTAGAAGTAATGTTTCCATTTGAAGAAAAGTTGTAAGACGCAAAGTTTTTTACTTTGATTAAATGATCTATTTCTTCAATGTTAGGTTCGGAATTAAAACAATGTGCAAAAATGTATGCTTCATTTTTATGGTGATTTATAGCTATAATATTTTGATAAACAGCATAATTAACGTCGGGTATTGCTATTGAATTTTCTTTTTTTGAAATTTCTATATCCTCAAAATACCGTACCGCATCATAGGCAATATATCCAAAAATACCGTTATTTATAAATTTGAATTCTTCTTCAGAATTTACTTTAAAGCGTTTCGTGAATTGGTTAATTTCTTCAGAAACATCAGAGCTTTCGGTTATTGGATTTGAAGTTTGACTTCCATCAGGAAACGTTTGAAAAATAGTTTCGTTTTCAACTTTAATAGTAGCAATGGGATTAAAACAGATATATGAAAAACTGTTGTCGTTCGCATGATAATCGCTACTTTCAAGCAATATACTGTTTGGGTATTTGTCTCTTATTTTCAAATAAATACTAACAGGCGTAATCGTATCTGCAAGAATTTTTTTGTAGTGCGTGTATAAATTAAATTTGTCCATTTAAAATGTCTTTGTCATTTCCGCAAAGGCGGAAATCTTTTTTTATTACTCTATTTTATACTTTACAAAAAAGGCTTGTCGTGAACGACAAGCCTTTTGAATATTTTTTAAGTTTTAAATATACTAGGGTTTTACTTCACGAAACGTAAGTTTAGAAAGGACCACCACCAAGTATTATTTAAAATTGATTTCAATTTTTTTTGTTTTTTTGTTTTAACGAGTTCAAATATAGAAATGAAAATATAATTACACAATATTTCAAGTTAATTTTTGCATAAAATAATGTTAAACGGTCTAATAACCTTGAAGTATTAATTATTTTTATATCTAAAATGATATTTTATTAAACAAGAAAAGAGAAAAGAGAGGTAAGAATCTAAAATTCCAAAACTTTGAAACTTTGTAACTAAAAAAACATGAAATTTAAAGCACTACTTATCACACTACTTGTTTTTGTAAGCTGTAATAATAAAGAGAAAAAAACAGATACTGCTAGTAATAATAGCACTGTTGAAAAGCAAAGTGAAGCTGATTTAGATTTAGAAGTATACGATTTTAATGGTTTTGAAAAGTTTCTTAATAAAAAGGACGATAAGATTCACGTTATAAATTTTTGGGCAACTTGGTGCGCGCCTTGTGTAAAAGAGTTGCCATATTTCGAAAAATTACATGCAGAATATGCTAATAAAAATGTTGAAGTGTTGTTGGTGAGTTTGGATTTTCCACATTTATATGATTCGAAGCTGAAACCTTTTATAAAGAACAAAAAACTAAAATCGAAAGTAATAGCTTTGGATGATGTAGATATGAATACTTGGATACCTAAAGTAGATGAAACATGGTCTGGTTCTATACCAGCTACCATAATTTATAAAAATAATGAGCGTAAGTTTTTTGAGCAATCTTTTACCTTCGAAGCATTAGAAACAGAAGTCAAACAATTTTTAAAATAGAAAATAATGAACAAGACGATCAAATTAATTTCCGCAGCTGTTATTGTGCTGTGCATTAGTGCATTTACAATTCATAAAACAACTTTTGGTGAAGGTTACAAAATAGGCGATGTAGCCGAAGATTTTTCACTTAAAAATATTGATGGAAAAATGGTATCCTTGTCAGATTATAAAAAAGCAAAAGGATTTATAGTAATATTTACCTGTAACACCTGTCCGTATGCAGTGGCTTATGAAGACAGGATTATAGCTTTAGATAAAAAGTATGCACCAAAAGGCTATCCCGTCATTTCGATTATGCCCAATAATGTATCTATAAAACAAGGTGACAATTTAGAAGCTATGAAGCAAAGAGCCAGCGAAAAAGGATTTACATTTCCTTATCTAATTGATGAAGAACAAAAAGTATTTCCAAAGTTTGGGGCTACCAAAACACCACATATGTTTGTACTGCAAAAAACAGAAAAAGGCAATGTTGTTAAGTATATAGGAGCTATTGATGATAATTATAAAGATGCATCGGCTGTATCGACGAAGTATGTTGAAAAAGCAGTTGAAGCCTTATTACAAGGAAAAGAGGTTGAGCAAACCGAAACGAAAGCAATAGGTTGTACTATTAAAGTATAGCATTTTTATTAAATGGATGTTTAAAAAATGGTTAAAGAAATCTAAAGTGTAATACTTTGGATTTTTTTTCGTCTATAAATTTTAGAAGTATTAAATTTGTATCATACAAATAGATTAAATAACAATGGAAGATTTATCGCAAGAAGAATGGGCATCACAATTAAAGAATGACAAAAATGCAGTCGTATTGGATGTAAGAACCGATGCCGAAGTAGCCGATGGTATTATACCAAATGCTATTCATATAGATATACATAAAGGTCAGGATTTTATAGATGAAATTGAAGCCTTAGATAAGGACAAAAATTATTATGTGTACTGCCGTTCGGGAAATAGAAGTGGTCAAGCCTGTGCCATTATGGATCAGTTAGGTTTTGAAAATGCCTATAATCTAGAAGGAGGTATTTTGGAATGGGAAGGTGACTTGGTATCTATAGACTAAACAAACAATAGACGTTTGGTTTTGTGATTTTTAACCGTTTTAATCTATGATTTGCTCTTTGAGCTTATTTTTGAGCACTTTGCCTTTTTTATTTTAAGCTGCAAGTTCTTTTTCCTAATTTTGTAAGAAGTTAGGAGTTAATACTTTAACTTAAGGACCAATTATTAAATTAATCCAAGTTTATTATGCAAAACGGTTACGTTATACTGGGAATTTTAGCATTGTTATTTATGAGTATGTATGGCTATGCTTATTATTCCGTTTCTTTAGAAAAAATAAGAGAGAGAAAGAAAAAGAAAAAAGATCTTGAAAAGGAAGAATTAAGGCGTTTGGAAAGCAAAAGAAAGCAAGAGATTATTGATGAAAAAGTTAAAAAGTTTAACGAACGAAAAGAAGAAATTCATCGTGAGTTAGTGCTTTTGGAAAAAATGAAAGAAAAGCAAAAAGTGGGCTAAACTAAATTTTATATATAAAAAAATCCATGCAGATAGTAATTTGCATGGATTTTTTGTTTTCAATATTTTGATAGTTATAAGGACATTAATTATTTATCAAAAATACCCATAGAAGTGCTAACCAAGCACATTGTTTCAATAGTAGGGGCAAGTTCTAATTTGCTCTCATCTCTTTGTTTTTGAAAGGATAGGAATGAAGGGACTTCTAACAATTGTTTTTGAATACCTTCATTTTTATAATGGGAAAGATGAACAAAGGTTTTACCGTCTTCACATGAATAAATAGTGTACCGAAAATCGTTGGTATTCAATTTTTGAAAATCTTCCATAAACAACTGAGTATTTTCCTTGTTTTTATTGACAAAATCAGGTTTTACGGTATATGTTACTTTTACTATAATCATCTTTAATATTTTTAAATGAGTTTAATATAACGTGAGTTGTAATATAGCTTGACATCCAGGTATTTAAATAGTTAAAAAAAACGGTATCATTACAAAACCTTAGTTCTGGTTGATAAACATACCCTGTAACTTTTAATAGTTTAACCGTGTAATCGTTGAATTGTGTATCACAAACTTCATCGATGCATCAAACTCTAAATTTTGAATTTTCAACTTCGTTATAATTTATGTCGAACCCAGGTTAATATAACTCTTCACATAAAAAGCCTTGATTCATTAGAATGCTACAGATAGAATCACTTTTAATTGTTTGGGTTTCGACTCGGAGGATGTTGTCGCAATCCTCCAAATCAAAATTCCAATAACCATTTTTGCTAATCAAATTATTTAAAAAAGGTTGTACTGTTTTAATATGGCTTTTTTTAGAAATAGAAGTTTTAAATACTAAAACGGTTTTCATCTATTTATATTTATTGTTTTTTAGTTAATTAACGTTCATAAAATGCTGGTGGTTCAATACCTAGAGAGCGTAAATAGACATAGGCTTGTCCGCGATGATGAATTTCATTGTCAATAAAATAGAATATCGAAGAATAAACTGTGCCTTCATATTGACCAAATATTTTAATGTTCTTTTGAAATTGTTCCCGTTTAATTTGAACCCAATAGGTGTTAATGTCGTTTGTTGCCTCGTCCCATAATTCAAGTATCTTTGCTTTTTTATTGCCATGCTCAAAGTGTTCATTAAAAGGCGATGATATTCCTGTTGCAATTTCTTTAATCCCAGGTCCAGCAATCCCAAGCAGTTCCATAACCATTTCGGAAAAAGGACGCATCCCACCAATAGTATGTTTAAAAAAGGCTTCTTCAGGAAAAGCTTCAATAACCCTGCGAGTTAAAGCTCTGTGGCCTTGCCAGTGGTTTATTAAATCTGTTGGTGTGATGACATCGTGCCATTCTGTGTTTTTGTTTAATGTGGTTTCCATAAGTGTTTTTTTTAATGATTTTTATTTCTAAACCAAAATTAAAGAGGGGGTGTGACAGCCTTTTGTCAGTAGTGAAAAATAATTTTCAATTTTATTTTTAAACTGCTATTAATAAGTTGGTTATAATTTAAAAAATGTTTTAAGGAATAAAGCAATTTTCTAAAAAACAGATTTATTGTTGACACAGGGTTGTCATAATCTGTACGTTACTTTGTATTGAACTCATCTTGACTTTTTCTATTTCCTAAAAAATGGCTAAAATTCGTCCATATTTCGTTTCTTTTTTTATGCTTAGCTCTGCTATGCCTTTCAAAAAGTGCCTCATCTGTACAAATTTTATCTCATTTTCGGTTAAAAACAAAAAGTCAAGATGAGTTCATTGTGATTATGATATTAATGCTGAATTGCTATGGATAAAATGAAGCCTCATTTTGGTTTATACTTTCATTTGAAGTCCTATCTTTGGGAAATATGTTATGCCATTATGAGTTTAGATTCTGTAAAACGTTTTGACCGTATTGTAGCTATTCTTGTGCAATTACAGTCTAAACGCATTGTTAAAGCCCAGGAACTAGCAGACCGATTTCAGGTAAGCTTACGCACTATTTATAGAGATGTAAGAACGCTGGAAGCCTCTGGTGTACCTATAGTAAGCGAAGCTGGGGTTGGGTATTCCATCATGGAAGGGTATAGATTGCCTCCTGTTATGTTTACACGTGAAGAGGCAGGAAGTTTTGTTGCGGCAGAAAAGTTCATGCAAAAGTTTGTTGATAAATCTTTAGGAAGTCATCATGAATCGGCCATGTACAAAGTGAAATCGGTGTTACGAGGACGCGAAAAAGATTGGATTTCAGCATTGGAATCGCAAATAATGGTTGATCCTTCCCAGGAACTCTTCAATAAAAATTTACCGAACGCATTAGAGATTCTTTTTGAGAGTGTTGCTGAAAAGAAGCAAGTATTTTTAAAGTACCATGCCTTAAACAGTGAAACACCTTCAGAAAGGTATATAGAACCCGTAGGCTTGTTCCATGAAAACGGATTTTGGTATGTATTAGGGTATTGCCATATTAGAAATGATTACAGGCAATTTAGAACCGATAGAATGTTGTTGATAAATAGAACCCAGCTTCCATTTACGATGGAACACGGAACGATAGATGAGCATCGACAAAAGAATGAAGCAGTTCAAAAAACAAAAGTTATAATTTTAGTCGATAAAAGTGTAGCACGTTATATAAACAGTGGAAGAAAACACTATGGCTTTGTTTCTGAAACAGTAAAAGGTCATTATGTTGAAATGACTTTTATGACGACCGATTTGGAAAACGGATTCCCTAGATGGTATCTTATGTTTTGTGATTATGCTAAAATTATAGAACCCGAAACTTTAAAGCATCGTATTAAGGACATACTGAAAAAGGCAGAATCTAGTTTATAGGCGAAGATGTTTTTAACGTGTTCAAAGTTCGGAGTTCGGAGTTCAGAGTTCAGAGTTCAGAGTTCGTACCGAAGAAGTTTATGATACACAATTCAATAATTACACTGATACACAGTTAAAAGTTACAGGGTATGTTTATCAACTTGAACTAAGGTTTTATAATGATTTTTGATTTTGATTTTTGATTTTGGTTTAACTATTTAAGCACTTGAATATCAGATTGCATTATATCAAACTCACGTTTTTAAGATCCAAACTCAAATTTCAGATTTATTTTGAGTTGTCATTGAAAGTTCATCTTTTAGAGGTTCTATATAAAAGCCATCATCACTAATTATTTGAACAAGAACCTCATAATCAATTTGGCCTGTAGTGTTTTCAACTCGTAAAATATTATCACAATCTTCAAGGTCGAAATTGATTTTATAACCGGAAAATTTTTGCTGTAGTTTCTCGATTATTTGTTCTGCTTTCTTTTGTTTAGTGATATTGGTTTTAAATACTTCTACCATTTTAGAAATAGTTTTGATTAACTTATCTATGGAAATATTGAACTCATCTTGATTTTCGGTTAAAAACAAAAAGTCAAGATGAGTTCATTAATACGATGCTAAAAATTGGATTTAGTTGCGTCTGTATCCTTCTTTCTCTAAAAAATCTTTCAAAGCTGTATGTATTAAATAGGTCCAGCCATTTATGAAATTCTCTCTTGCAAAATCTGGATTGTTTGCAGGGAAAGTATCTAATCCTGTATGTGTTAACCTTAATTTTGTTTTGTTTGCGCCTTCGTCAAAAAGTTCAAATGTTACTGTAGAATAGCCTTCATGTCCGTGGTAAGTCCAGCTATGCTTTAATTTTTTTAAAGGTTCAACTTCTAAAATTTTACAGATATGAAGATATTGTTCGCCTTTTAAACCTTGACCATAAAACTGAAATTCAAAACCATCTTCAGCTTTAAAATCATTCAATTCGAAGTACCATTGTTTCATTAAATCCTTTTCGGTTATGGCTTTCCATACAAGTTGTATGGGTGCATTAAAAATCTTTTCAATTTCAACTATTTTTTCTTCCATAATTAATGCTTCTTAATTGTTCATTTCTTCTTGATGTTTTTTCAACTAATAGACATAGACTTAGTATTTCAGCTTATTGAATCTTAATTTGACAAAAGTGCTTTTAGGTTCTTGTTTCGTAGCAAAATACTTAACCATAAAACAATTCCAAAAATTACTGGAAAAATGATATTAAACATGGGGTCTTTATGGATAACATGGGTTGCTACCGCACCACCTAACCACCCCGTTAAAATAATGGCACCGAAGATGACTGTTTTCGGAAAAGCATATAATAAAGTACCTATAAGTAATACGATGCCTAAATAAAAGACAGATTCTTTTGGATATCCCATAGCTGTTGCACCTGTTATAGCTTCTTCAGTTTGTAATAGATTCATAATAGCTCCCATTAAAAACATAAGAACTACAAGACCTTGTAGAATGTAAGAAGTCCATAATTGTACTTTTGATGTTTTTTTTGTTGTTTCCATTTTTTATTGATTTTGGTTATTGAACTCATTTAAAGTTTTTCAATTTGCTAAAAAATTGTCCTTTTTTGTCCATGCGTCTCCCGGCCCATTGGCTACGCCGAATCTTTGATTTCACTAAAACAGTCCACTGGACTGTTTCTTAACGCTCTGTCCTGTCTTTTCTTCCTTCCGTAGCTTTTCCAACGCGACAAGCTGGCTCCTTCTCTAAAAAGGTTTACTAAACCTTTTCTTTACGCTCGGCCCTAACTCAAAAAAGCCTTCAACAGAACTAAAATCCCCTAATTTTCGCTTAATTTCAAAAACTTTAAATGAGTTCCTTTAATTGTTGCTTTAAGTAGTCATCTAAATTTTCAAGAGCCGCTGTGAACCCTTCTTTGAAGCCCATGTCGATAATTTTCTGAATATCTTCAACTTTATCAAATGATATTTCTATTTTCACATGGGTGGTATTTTCTTTAGATTCAAACTGATTGTTCCAATGCATACTTGGATGTTCGGTATTAGTCACGCCTTCTTCGTTACAAAAGGCATCTTGAACAGTGAAATAGCGGTGCTTTGAAATTTTTAAATAATCTGCACGACACCAATGTTTGTCACCTTCAGGGCTAAGCATATAATATAAACAATGCCCACCTTCTTTAAAATCCATAAATTGTATAACGGCTATATAAGGCTTTGGTGCCCACCATTGTTCTAGTAATTCAGGTTCAGTCCAAGTGCTCCAAACCAATTCTAAAGGCGCATTGAATGTACGGGTTACATGAAGCTTTTTGTTTTCTAAGTCTTTGGTGAAATTTGTTAGGTTTTTCATTTTTTACTTTTTAGATAATTAGACAATTTTTCTAAGTTTTGTTTTAATCCTTCATCAGCTTTATGTGCTTTTATTACCGTTTCAAGCATTTCAGGTGTATCGAAAAGCATACTCCAATCTATTTGGGTGTCTTGGCCTTTGGCTGTAAAAAGAACCGTAGTAATAAAATGAGGATTGAAATGTTCAAATTCAATTTTTTTTAAAGGAATAATTTCCTTGTATATACTTTTGTTTGGATAGTTTGTGCCATCTGGTCCGTGCATGGTTAATTTCCATTCTCCCCCTTCTTGAAAATCCATTTTGTGAATGGTAGTGGTAAAACCATTGGGTCCCCACCATTTTACAAGGTGTTCTGGTTTTGTCCAAGTTTCCCAAACCAATTCAATAGGCGCTTTAAATATGCGAGCCATTTTCAGTTGTCTGCCTTCTACTTCCATTTTTAATTACTGTTGATTACTTTTCGTTTTTTGATTGCATTTTTATTAAGAGTTGGTCTAATTGGTCAAAACGTTGTTCCCACATTTTTCTGAAAGGTGCTAGCCATTCCTCAACTTCATTTAAAGAATCCAGTTTAGCTTCGCAATACCGCTCCCTTCCTTGCTTTTCCACACTAATTAAACCACATTCTATTAATATTTTCATGTGTTTTGAAATAGCAGGTTGACTCATGTTAAAATTTTCCGTTACACTTGTTAGGTTCATTGGGTTGTTTGCTAGAAGTCCAATGATTTCTCTTCTCGTAGGGTCTGCAATGGCTTGAAATACATCTCTTCTCATAATCTACTATATATAACTGTTTGGTTATAAAATTATATATAACCGATTAGTTATGCAAATAAAATTTAGATTATTTTAAAAATAAACAAGGTTTTATGTGTTCATAAATCATGAACCGGAGTATTAAATCTCAGGGCAAATGCATATTCACATTTTCTAAACCATCAATGTAAAAGACAACTTTTCACCATCAGGAATAGTTAGTTTTTTTCTGAAGATGGTATTTTCCCATTTTCAGAATTATTATTTTATGGATTGAAGTATGGATTCAATTTTAGGATGGTCACTAAAGTGTTTACCGTAGTAAGCCATCTGTACGATACCATCAGGATTTATGAGAAAGCTTGCAGGCATAAGTTTCGGATCGGCATCAATCTCAATTTTTTGAGACTTGTTTTTTATGGCATTGAATATTAATTGAGGATGAAGCAACAGTCTGACAGCACCGATAAATGAAGATTCTGTAACGCCGTATGCTTTGTATATGCTTTTATTTTTGTCTGAGAGCATTGGGAAAGGTGTTTTTTCATTTGCTGCATAACGGAGGAGACGGTCTTTATCAGAAGGCCAAATAGCTATAACTTCTATATTGTGTTTCTCGAAGCGTTCATAATGTTGTATCAATTCATTGGTTCGCAAATTACAAAACGGGCATGTGGCAAAACGATGAAACGATAAGTATATCCACTTGTCATTTGCAGGGACGCTAATTTTCTTTCCCCATAAATCTGTTGTATAAATTTCTGGAGCGGTATCTTCTACCTTGATAGTTCTTTTCATTTGTACATTTTATGTGTTAGAATTTTAAATATCACTACTTGTATCACCATCAACATGGGTACATAAACCGAGACTGTAAAATAGTTGACTCCAAGTGGCAATTGATATACTTTTTCGCTCATGGCCAAAGTCAGTACCACAACCATATCAATGATACTCACAACAGAAAAAAGCCAGATGAATTTAATAGCAGACTTCTTTTTGGATTTGAGTAAAAGCAGCGCGACCAAAGCTAATATCCCGGAGAGAAAATCTCCATGAGCTACTATTTCTTTTAGATAGGGAGGGAAGTTCGCCGAGACCTGGCCCGGCATGAATAAAGAAAGCGGTAAGTAACGAAAGACGTTAATAAGAAGCAGAAGAGCTAAAATATCAAACTTGGTTTCTTTCGTTATTTTGGGAATCACATACCATTTTATAATTAGAAAAAACACCAATAGGCTGAACGTACATTGTATGCCCAATACGATTAAAGAATCCATGTTATTTTGTTTATGATTAATAACTTGAACAAAACTATCGAATGTGAATTCCTTAGAACTGTGATAATAAGTCCAGAATATAGGACTTATGGTTCAGTGTTTACGAATGGTTATTTTTGATTTGATTTTCTGTAATCAGAAGGCAGCATATTAAATTTCTGATGGAAAAGTCTTGAGAAATACGAACTGTCTTCATAGCCAATTTGAAAGCTAATCTCGCTTACGGTAAGAGAAGAATGAATCAACAGATTGGCGGCTTTTTTCATCCGTTTATTGCGAATGTAATTGGCAGGAGTATCATCAAAATGCTTTTTAAACCCTCTTTTGAAGGTAGAAAGACTTTGACCGGCTAAAAAAGCCATCTGGTCAAGGCTGAGATTGGAATAAAGATGAGACTCAACGACTTCTGAAATATTCGCTTTTTGTGGGGTAAATAAATAACTATACAGCTCTAATATGGTTTCAGCTACATCTGTATGGAGTAAGAGTAAAATAAGTTCTTTAACCTTAAGATAGAGTATTTCTTCTTTTGCCATCTCAGGATTGTCGAAATAAAAATTAAGACTTTCTATAAAGTGATCAATGACATTTTTTTGGGAAAGTCTGTATGCATAATTACTCGAATTCTTTTGTTTAACAAAAAAAGGAATCTCTTCCTGAAATATTTTTTCGAGAATATCAGGAAAAAAATGAATAACACATACATCACAAAGACCCGACGTATTATTTTGAAAAAGATCTGCAAAATAGGTTCCGCATTTTAACAAAACACTTTCATTCTCTTTGGTTATGATTTTTTCAGTTGGTGTTGCTATATGAGAGCCTCCTTCTTTAAAATACAGGAAACAAGCTTCATCTTGAAAAACAGGATTTTGACGTAAAGGAGGAAGAACTTGTAACTTTTCTATAATCGTTCTACCATTTAGGTCAATATGTTGTCTGTTTTTTATCATTCGATTAGTCGTATTATTTACTGTAGAATTTGTCTGGTAACGTGTTTTTGGGCGAGGATTTTGCTTCGCCAGTTCACTGTGCCCGTGTTCGAAGGAAAATCGGAAGCCAGCAAACAAGCAACCAACTTTGTGCTAGTTAAAACTAACAATTTTTCATACATGGTGTTCTAGTTATTTAGTTATTGTAAAACGTTTTTACACTTATTAATTTATACTTTTATGAGATTATATGATTGCACTAATTGATTTTAACGGGTTCTTTTGTGTGTGTCTATTGCCAGATTTGCAATTTCTTCACTTGGGTATATTGTAGAGTTTTCCTGTTTTTTTATCAACTCAAATCTTTGCCCCCTATCATCGTCATACTCTATTTGGGATAAACCATATTTCTCATCATTCATTAATGCTTTGTACTCTGTAATTTTTCATATATCATTTCTTTTCTTCAAAGGTATTACAAAAGTAATTTTTTGACAAAATGATTAAAATTATTGAGGATATGTTTTCTTTTGACGGAATCTAATCGGTTTATTGAATTATTATTAGTCATTTCCAACACCATGGTCTCCATCTTTTTTTCGATGCAATGAATTTACAATTCGTGAGTCATTTAATAATGAAGAATACATTTCATGTGCTTGTTTATTAGAGAGAGGTTCATTCATTTCAAGTGCGTTTAATAGCGCACCATATGAAATGTTTATAAATTTAAAGAGAATGTTCAATTATTGAAAGTGCAAATTACAATATATCGGCATATTTGTTTTTTTACCTAAAAATGATACAACCGGTTATGTTGATTATTCATATATCACACATGAAAAAGAATATTAAATTAAAAATAAATAAATGAACTTTCAACATTTTAATAAATCATTTTCATTTATAGCTAAATGCAATAGAGTTTATTTTTCTTCACTTATTTCTAGAAGTGCTTTGGTACAAATGCAAACTTTTAAATTACAAGATTTTATTATTAGATATGGTTCTTTTGAAGATTTACAAGACGTTAATTTAAAATATATTCTTAATTTGGAACCAGATAGACTTTTGGCTACTTATTTAATAGATATTGATTTACCTATAAAAAAAGACCGATACGGTAACTTGGAAAACATAAGGTTTGATGGTAAAATATGGGATATCTAGGAGGTTCTATTAGTAGCCATATACATTATCTCATTTTTTAGATATAGATTTCGATTATTTTGATATTTCAAATAAAATTTCTGAATAGAGATGCCTAATTAAATATAGATGATAGATGAATTATATTCTTGTTAAATTAAAAATAAACCATTTATACTTTCTAATAATAAGTGTTTTATGTGTAACGAGTTTAAATGCTCAAATATTACTTTTTCAAAATCTAAAATTAAGTTCTGAAGATAGGGCCAAGGCTATTCTGCCATGGGCTCAAATTCCGACTTCTGTTTTTAAAAATCAAAAGCATCAGCAATTGGCTCTTGAAACGGCAAGAAAGTCTATGATATTTTTTCAGAAAAACAATAGTACTCTTCCTTTAAAAAAATCAACAAGAAAATTAAAATTATGGTATAATGCACCTTCTGGTGAAGTTTGGGAAAATGCTTTACCAATTGGTAATGGCTTCCAAGCAGCTATGGTTTATGGCAATGTAAAAAAAGAAATATTCCAGCTTAACGAACATACCGTTTGGAGTGGAAGCCCCAATCGTAATGACAACCCAAATGCTTTAAAAGCCCTACCTGAAGTTAGAAAGCTCATTTTTGAAGGTGAGTATAAAGCAGCAGAAGATATGGCTAATGCCCAAATAATAACAAAAAAATCGCATGGACAAATGTTCCAACCAGTTGGTAACCTAGAACTAACCTTTGCTGGTCATGAAGATTATTCTGATTATTATCGTGAATTAGATATAGAAGATGCTATTGTCAAAACTACTTATACCGTTGATGGCGTAACCTATATCAGAGAGGCTTTCACATCTTTCCCTGATAGAGTGATGGTTATTCGCCTTTCGGCTGACAAACCCAATAGTTTATCTTTTAACGCTTCATTAACTTCTCAATATGAGAAAAAGGAATTTAAAGTTAATGGCAACAAGGAGTTATCACTTTGGGGTACTACCAGCGATCATGAAGGTGTAGAGGGTAAAGTTGAATTTAATGCGCTTGCTAGAATAAAAACTGATGACGGCAACATAATCCATACTAGTGATTCTATTGCTATTGAAAATGCCAATTCTGTTTTAATATTTGTTTCCATTGCTTCTAATTTCAATAATTATAATGATATCAGTGGTGATGAAAATCAGCGTGCCAAAGATTATTTGGATAAAGCTTTTAACAAGAATTTTGAAGCCTTGAAAGCGGCACATATTGAAGCGTATCAAAAATATTTCAACCGTGTTAAACTTGATTTAGGTTCTACAGAAGCTTCTAAATTACCAACGAATGAGCGGCTTAATAATTTTAGAAATACAGAAGACCCTTCATTTGTAACTTTATATTACCAATTTGGGAGATATCTTTTAATTTCTTCATCTCAACCCGGAGGTCAACCAGCAAATCTTCAAGGTATTTGGAATGGAAATATGAGGCCTGCTTGGGATAGTAAATATACTATCAATATCAATACTGAAATGAACTATTGGCCAGCTGAAAAAACCAATCTTTCAGAAATGCATGAACCGCTTTTGAAGATGGTCATGGAACTTTCTGAAACAGGAAAGGAAACAGCCAAAGTGATGTATGGAGCCAATGGTTGGCTAGCGCATCACAATACAGATATTTGGAGAATCACGGGGCCTGTTGATGGCTCGTTCTGGGGTATTTGGAATGGTGGAGGTGGTTGGTTAAGCCAACATTTATGGGAACATTATTTATATACTGGAGATAAAAACTATCTTGAGTCAGTGTATCCTGCTATTAAAGGTGCTGCTGATTTTTATGCTGATTTTTTAGTAGAACATCCTAAATACAAATGGCTTGTGGTTGCTCCTGGAAATTCACCAGAAAACGCACCAAAAGAACACCAAGGTGCCTCAATAACTGCAGGATCTACTATGGACAATCAACTTGTTTTCGATGTTTTTAGTGTAACCATTCAAGCAGCGAAAGCACTTGGAAAGGACAACGATTTAATCGAAAAACTAGAGGGTTTGAAAGAAAAATTATCTCCCATGCATATTGGAAAACACAACCAATTACAAGAATGGTTAGATGATGTTGATAGCCCGGATGACAATCACCGCCATATCTCACATTTGTATGGATTGTATCCATCAAACCAAATTTCACCATATAGCAATCCGAAACTTTTTGCAGCAGCTAAAAATACACTTTTACAAAGAGGCGATGTGTCTACTGGCTGGAGTATGGGATGGAAAGTAAATTGGTGGGCAAAAATGCAAGATGGTAATCACGCCTACAAATTAATTGAAAGTCAATTAATGCCACTTGGCACTGTTCGTGGCGGTGGCGGAACTTACAACAATCTTTTTGACGCACATCCTCCTTTTCAAATTGATGGTAATTTTGGTTGTACATCTGGCATTACAGAAATGTTAATGCAAAGTTCAGATGGAGCCGTACATTTAATACCAGCTTTACCAGACAATTTTAAAAATGGTATGATTAGTGGTTTAAAAACACGAGGTGGTTTTACAATTGACGAGATGATTTGGGAAAATGGTGAGCTGGTTTCCGTTAAAATCACATCAACTTTAGGAGGAAATCTACGTTTAAGAACACCTAATGAAATAAAAACAAAATCTGGAAAAAAACTTAAAAATACTTCTGGAGAAAATCCAAATGATTTTTTTGTGGTTAGTAAAATTAGACAACCTATTATATCTGAAACATCAAATATTCAACCATTGCAATTAAAACCAACATTTCTTTATGACATGCCTACTAAAAAAGGTAAATCATACATTTTTGTTATGAAATAAAAAACACAAATTAAACAAATACTAAAATCAAATGAGCTTTCAATATTTTAAATATATTTTATCACCAACCAGAAAACTGAACTACTTACTGTTTTTACTTACATCGTGTTCTGTTTTTGCTCAAATGCAGCCTTTTAAATTGCAAGAAGTAAGACTTACAGATGGTCCTTTTAAAAACGCACAAGATGTTGATTTAAAATACATTCTTGATTTGGAACCCGATAGGCTTTTAGCCCCCTATTTAATTGATGCCGGATTTCCAACAAAAGAAGACCGCTATGGAAACTGGGAAAGCATAGGCTTGGATGGACATATTGCTGGTCATTATTTATCGGCTTTAGCCATGTTATATGCTTCAACAGACAATCAAGAACTTAAAACACGTTTAGATTATATGCTTTCTGAATTGGAGCGTTGCCAAAATAAAAATGGGAATGGCTATGTTGGAGGTATTCCTCAAGGCAAAATATTTTGGGAACGCATTCATAAAGGTGATATTGATGGCAGCGGTTTTGGTTTAAATAATACTTGGGTACCTCTTTATAATATCCATAAATTATTTGCAGGTTTAATTGATGCTTATCATTTTACTGGCAGTGAAAAAGCAAAATCTATTGTCATAAATTTAGGTGATTGGTTTATTGGTTTGATCGAACCACTTTCCGACGAGCAAATACAAAACATTTTAAGAACCGAACATGGCGGTATAAATGAATCTTTTGCTGATTTATATATAATAACAAAAGATGAAAAATACTTAGTAACTGCTAAAAAGTTAACCCACAAAACTTTTTTAGAACCATTACTACACCAAGAAGACAAGTTAACAGGGTTACATGCCAATACCCAAATACCTAAAGTTCTTGGTTATGAAAAAGTAGCTTCTTTAACCAATAATGAGGAATTATCTGAAGCTGTCAAGTTTTTTTGGAGAGATGTTTCTCAAACACGAAGTGTCGCTTTTGGTGGCAATAGTGTAGCAGAGCACTTTAACCCTGTTGACGATTTTAGCAGTATGATAAAATCCAACCAAGGACCAGAAACCTGCAATTCTTATAATATGGTTCGTTTAAGCAAAGCGTTGTTTTTTGACCATAATGATGTTAGCTATATAGATTTTTATGAAAGAACGCTTTACAATCATATTCTGTCAAGTCAACATCCTGAAAAGGGTGGTTTTGTGTACTTTACACCCATACGACCCAATCATTACAGAGTATATTCACAACCAGAAACAAGTATGTGGTGTTGTGTTGGTTCTGGTCTAGAAAACCATACTAAGTATGGCGAATTAATTTATAGCCATACCAATAACGATGTATTTGTGAATCTTTTTATTCCATCTACTTTAAATTGGGAAGAAAAAGGTATTACGTTAACCCAAAACACGAAGTTTCCTTATGAAAATCAATCAGAAATAGTTTTAAATCTTAAAAAGAAACAAACATTCACTTTAAATATTCGTCAGCCTAAATGGGCAGAAAATTTTGAAATTTTAGTAAATGATAAGGTTCAAAACATACAAAAAAAGCCTTCTAGCTATATTACCATTAAAAGGACATGGAAATCTGGAGACAAAATTTCTATTAGGTTTAAAACCTCAACACATTTAGAAAATTTACCAGACGGCTCAAATTGGGTTGCTTATGTCGATGGTCCTATTGTATTAGCTGCCAAAACTTCAACAGAAGATTTGGACGGTTTATTTGCAGACGATAGTCGTATGGGACATGCTACTCACGGAAGATATTTTCCGTTAGATGAAGCTTATGCCTTAGTTGGCAATAAAGACAGCTACCTTTCTAAACCAAAAAAAATCGGAAAACTTCATTTCAGTCTAGATTCTTTAGAACTTCAACCATTTTTTGAAGTGCACGATGCGCGTTACCAAATGTATTTCCATACATACAGCAACGAGGAGTACAAAGAAAAACAAGCTATACTTAAACAACAAGAAATAGATGCTGCGGCTCTTGAAGCCAAAACTGTTGATAAAATAAGTTGTGGTGAACAACAACCTGAAGTCGGACATTTTTATAAGGGTGAAAAAAGTAACTCTGGATATAATGATGATAAATTTTGGAGAAGCACTCGTGGTTTTATGGCTTACCAACTTTCAAACAAAAACCTGCAAGGTAAGTTTTTAGATATTTCAGTATTAGATGAATTAAAATTAGATAATGTTGAAATTTCTATTAATGAAAAACCTGCTGAAATAATTTCTACAGAAAATAAAACCATTAGAATAAAATTGAGTGATATGGAGATTGTAAACGTAAAAATTACTTCAACCAACGACAGACCAACGCCTCGATTTTACGAATTAAGAATTTTAAAAGATTAATACCAATTAAACTGCAATGAAAAAAATAGCATTCCTATTATTAGCCAATTTAGTTTTCATTTTCCATTTAGGTGCACAAAATAACAAAGCTGAAAACCCAATAATATATGCAGATGTACCAGATGCTTCTATGGTTCGTGTTGGAGACACGTATTACATGAGTAGCACAACCATGCACATGAGTCCGGGATTGCCAATCATGAAATCTAAAGACTTAGTGAATTGGGAACTTATAAATTATGCCTATGATGTACTTGGACATAATGACGAGCTTGATTTGGAAAATGGGAAAAGCATGTATGGTAGAGGCTCATGGGCTAGTTGCTTACGTTATCATAATGGGAAATTTTATCTGAGTACTTTTTCGGCAACAACAGGAAAGACCCATATTTTTATTACTGAAAATCTTGAAAAGGGAGCTTGGAAAAAAATAGAATTTAAGCCTTCTTACCACGATCACTCCATGTTTTTTGATGACGATGGTAAAATTTATATAATTTGGGCTGCTGGAAAACTTAATATTGCAGAGTTAAAAGATGATCTTTCGGGTGTAAAAGAAGGAACAGAAAAAGTCCTAATTGAAAATGCCAGTGCACCTGCGGGAAATAATATCATGCTAGGTGCAGAAGGATCCCAACTCTTTAAAGTAAGCGGAAAATACTATCTGTTTAACATTACTTGGCCTAGAGGAGGAATGCGAACTGTGATTATTCATCGTGCAGATCATATAAATGGCCCTTGGGAAGGTAAAGTCGGTTTACAAGATTTAGGCGTAGCTCAAGGTGGACTTATTGATACACCAGAAGGTAAGTGGTTTTCATACTTATTTAAAGACAATGGTGGCGTAGGAAGAATACCTTATTTAGTACCTGTAGAATGGGTTAACGATTGGCCTGTTTTAGGAGAACATGGTAAAGTTCCTGAAACTCTTGATTTACCGAAGAGTAAAGGACTGATTCCATGTATTGTAAACTCAGACAGTTTTGAGCGTAAAAAAAACGAAAGAGATTTACCATTGGTATGGCAATGGAACCATAATCCAAATAATTCGTTATGGTCTGTAAGAGAAAGAAAAGGATTTTTAAGGCTAAAAACAGGAAGAATAGATACCTTATTTGTTCAAGCAAAAAATACACTTACCCAGCGTACTATAGGACCAGAAAGTAAAGGAGCAACTTTATTAGATGTAAGTAACATGAAAGATGGAGATGTTTCAGGTTTGTGTTTACTACAAAAACAGTATGGTTTTATTGCGGTTAAGATGGAAAATAGCGTAAAAAAAATCATTATGGTTAGTGCTGCTACTGGTAGTGAAAAAGAACTTAAAAGTATTCCATTAAAACAAAATCAAGTTTATCTTAAAGCTGAGTGTGATTTTAGAAATCAAAAAGACACAGGAAGGTTTTATTACAGTCTTGATGGTAAAACATGGGAATCTATAGGCGAGGCAATTAAGTTACCCTATACATTACCTCATTTTATGGGATATAGATTTGGATTATTTAACTATGCTACAAAGCAAATAGGTGGCTTTGTAGATTTCGATTATTTTAATATTTCTGATAAAATATCAGAATAAAAAAACTCATTTAAAATAGATAATTAATGAATCATATTTTTTGTAGTCTAAAAATAACTAATGTATACTTTTTAATAATAAGTATATTATGTGTAACAAGTATAAACGCTCAAAAATTACCTTTTCAGAATTCTAATTTAAGTTCTGAAGAACGTGCAAAAGATTTGATTTCTCGTTTAAC
Source organism: Mariniflexile sp. HMF6888 (assembly GCF_044335535.1). Lineage (NCBI taxonomy): Bacteria > Pseudomonadati > Bacteroidota > Flavobacteriia > Flavobacteriales > Flavobacteriaceae > Mariniflexile > Mariniflexile sp. HMF6888. The sequence continues at coordinate 41,890 of NZ_JBIQVZ010000009.1, forward strand.
ACTTGAAGAAAAAGCTACATTAATGTGTGATCAGTCTGATGCCATTCCACGATTAGGGATTAAAAAATTCAACTGGTGGAGTGAAGCTTTACACGGTTATGCCAATAACGACAATGTAACTGTTTTTCCAGAACCTATAGGTATGGCAGCTTCCTTTGATAATGAACTGGTATACCATATTTTCGATGCAGTATCTGATGAAGCACGAGCAAAATATAACCAATGGATTCAATCTGGAAATGAAAACAAACGTTTTTTAAGTCTTTCTGTATGGACGCCTAACGTCAATATTTTTCGCGATCCACGTTGGGGTCGTGGCCAAGAAACCTATGGAGAAGATCCATATCTAACATCGCTCATGGGAGTTTCGGTTGTTAAAGGGTTACAGGGTCCAGAAGATTCCAAATATCGTAAACTTTTAGCTTGTGCTAAACATTATGCCGTACACTCAGGTCCGGAATGGAGCCGACATGAACTTAATTTAAATGACGTTAATCCTCGTGAATTGTATGAGACCTATTTACCTGCTTTTAAATCTTTAGTACAAGATGCCGATGTTCGTCAGGTGATGTGTGCATATCAAAGACTTGATGATGAGCCTTGCTGTGGCAATACAAGATTATTGCAACGGATTCTTCGAGATGAATGGGGCTATAAATATATGGTGGTATCCGATTGTGGAGCCGTAACTGATTTTTTTACTTCACATAACGTGTCTTCAGATGCTACACACGCAGCATCAAAAGCTGTTTTGGCGGGAACAGATGTAGAATGTGTTTGGGAAAATTATCCTTATAAAACCTTGCCCGAAGCGGTTAAGATGGATTTGATAAAAGAAGCTGATGTTAACAAAAGTTTGGCTCGTGTTTTAATTGGTCGTTTTGATTTAGGTGAAATGGATGATGATGCTATAGTGCCTTGGGCTCAAATTCCAGCATCTGTTTTAAACAGCAAGGAACATCAAGAATTGGCTCTTGAAATGGCCAGAAAGTCTATGACACTTCTTCAAAATAAAAACAATGTCCTTCCTTTAAATAAATCAATAAACAAAATTGCTATTATTGGTCCTAATGCAGATAATGAACCTATGTTGTGGGGAAATTATAATGGAACACCCAATCAAACCATTACCATTCTTAATGGCATAAAATCAAAAGTTTCAGAAAGCAACATTTTTTATGATAAAGCCTGTGATTTGGTAGAAGACAAAGTAACCACTACTTATTTTTCTGAAATTGCTTTCGATGGAAAAAAAGGATTTAAAGCAACCTATTGGAACACACCAGACAGAACTGGTGATATTGTAGCAACTGCTCAAATAATAAATCCTTTAAAATTGACTACCGCTGGTCAGCATGAATTTGCTACAGGTGTAAAGCTTGAAGGATTTTCTGGAAAATATGAAGGTGAGTTTGTGGCAACAAAAAGTGATGAATTGGTTTTTAAAACAGGTGCTACTGGAGCATTTGAATTATTGGTTAATGGAGAATCCATAAGTAAATACACTAACTGGCGTACTATACCTACAAGAATTCCATTTAATGTAGAAGCAGGGAAAACCTATAAAATTGAAATTCTTTTTGCACAGTCCAACAACTGGCAAGCGAATCTAGAATTTGATTTTGGAAAAGAGTATGATATTGACTTTAGTGGATTAATTAAAAATTTGGAAGGCATTGACACCGTTGTATTTGTTGGTGGACTTTCAACCTTACTTGAAGGTGAAGAAATGCCCGTATCATATCCTGGTTTTAAAGGTGGCGACCGAACAAACATAGACCTTCCATCTGTTCAAAAAAAGTGTTTGAAGGCATTAAAAGAAGCGGGTAAAAAAGTTATTTTTGTAAACTGTTCAGGCTCTGCTATTGCTTTAGCTGAAGAATCAAAAAGTTGTGATGCCATTCTTCAAGCTTGGTATGGTGGTGAGTCTGGAGGACAAGCAGTTGCCGATGTCCTTTTTGGAGATTATAATCCAGCTGGAAAACTTCCGGTTACTTTTTATGAAAATTCCGATGATTTAGGCGATTTTGAAGACTACTCTATGAAAGGACGTACCTATCGTTATATGGATGATGCTTTATTTCCATTCGGATTCGGATTGAGTTATTCAAAATTCGACATTGGTTCTGCAAGTTTTAATAAAACCACTATAAAATCTGATGAATCCATTCAATTAAACATTCCCATAACAAATACTAGCAAACGTGACGGTACAGAAATCGTTCAAGTATACGTGCACAAATTAAATGATCCAGATGGGCCATTAAAGACATTAAGAGGTTTTAAACGCGTTGATGTTAAAGCTGGTAAAACACATACTGTAACGATTAATTTGCCTGCATCTTCATTTGATTTTTATGATTGGGAGACTATGGGAATGCATGTTACTCCCGGTGAATATGAAGTGTATTACGGAAATAGCTCTGATTCTAAAGATTTAAAAATGACTAAAGTTATAATTCAGCAAAACTAGAACCTATGAAATCAACATTTACAGCCATTTTATTTTTATTTTCAAGCATGTTAGCTTTTTCTCAAAAAGCTCAAGTACTAAGTCCTGATGGAAAGCTAAAATTAAATGTCTCTCTTGAAACTGGCAAACCAATATATTCGGTAACTTATAATGATAAATTAATGCTTGAAAATTCACCTTTAGGTTTAATTACCAATGAAGGTGATTTTAGCAAAAACATGAGCTTTGTAGAATCTACTACAGGAACCATTAATAAAAGTTATGAGCAAGAAAAAATTAAAAAATCTTCTATAAATTATGAAGCCAACAGTTTAAAATTTACAATTGAAAATGCTGATAAAAAACAAATATCAGTAGTATTCCAAGTAAGTAATAATGACATTGCTTTTAGATACGAACTCCCAGTTTGGGGTGAAACCATGGCTTGTATAGTAGAAAAAGAGATTACAGGTTTTAAGTTTCCATCAAATACAACAACATTTCTTTCATCCATGATGAAATCTATGACTGGTTTTGCTCGTACAGCTCCTAGTTATGAAAGTGGTTATACTTCCGATTCTGACATGGAAACAAATACATCTGAAGATGGCTATGTGTTTCCAGGATTATTTCATGTAGGAGACAACGGCTGGGTATTAGTATCAGAAACAGGCGTGTCAAGTCTATATTGTGCCTCTCACTTAAGTAAATATAATGATGGCATTTACAGTGTAGAATTTCCTAATATAAACAATAACAATGGTTTTGGTAGTACTGGTGCTCAAATTGGTCTTCCCGGAATCACGCCATGGCGCACCATTACTGTTGGTAAAACATTAAAACCTATTGTAGAGACTACCATTCCTTATAGTGTCGTAGAACCGCTTTATGAGGCCTCTCAAGACTATAAATATGGACGAGGAAGTTGGAGTTGGATTGTTTGGCAAGATAACAGTATGAATTACGAAGACCAAGTAAAATATATAGACTTAGCGGCAGCGATGAATTTTGAATATATTTTAATTGATGCTTGGTGGGATAAGAATATAGGTTATGATAGAATGAAAGAACTTATTCAATATGCAAAATCTAAAGGTGTTGATGTGCTTCTTTGGTATAATTCAAACGGTAGCTCAAATGATGCTTTCCAGACGCCAATTAATAAAATGAATACATCTATAGCTAGAAAAAAAGAAATGAAATGGCTTAAAGAAGCTGGTGTAAAAGGTTTAAAAGTCGACTTTTTTGGAGGTGACAAACAAGAAACCATGCGTTTATATGAAGATATTCTTTCAGACGCTAATGATTATGGCTTGATGATTATTTTCCACGGCGCAACACTGCCTCGTGGTTGGGAGCGCATGTATCCAAATTTTGTAGGTAGTGAAGCTGTAATAGCTTCAGAGATGCTCATTTTTACTCAAGATGCCCGCAACAAAGAATCTTTTTATGCATCGTTACATCCTTTTATTCGTAATTCAGTTGCAAGTATGGAGTTTGGAGGTGTTTTGCTTAATAAATTTCTGAATAAAGGCAATGAAAAAGGTCAAAAACGCTTAACAACTGATGCTTTTCAGTTAGCAACGAGTGTGCTTTTTCAAAATCCAGTTCAAATGTTTGGATTAACACCTAATAATCTTGAAGATGTACCAACATTTGAACTAGATTTTATGAGGAATGTACCAACAACTTGGGATGAAACCGTTTTTATTGATGGTTACCCTGGTAAATATAGTGTAGTGGCTCGCAGACTTGACCAAAAATGGTATATAGCTGGAGTAAATGCCGAGGAAACTGCAAAAAAAATAAAATTAAAACTTCCTATGCTTGCAGATGTTAAAGCAACTATTTATAACGATGACAAAAGTAGAAACACATTTATGGATGAAGTAAAAATCTCTAAAAAAGGAGAAATTTCAATAACAATACAACCTAATGGAGGATTTGTATTAACTAAATAGTAGAAATGAAAAAAGCAATTGTCATCCTTATAATTTTTTTAAATTATACGATTATAGGAGCACAAAACCCTATTATACAAACTAATTATACCGCAGATCCAGCTCCGATGGGATATGATGGTAAAGTGTTTCTTTATACTAGTCATGATGAAGATGAATCAACTTGGTTCACTATGAACGATTGGCGATTATATACTACAGAAGATATGGTTAATTGGACAGATCATGGAGCTGCATTGTCCTATAAAGATTTTAGTTGGGCAAAAATGAACGCTTGGGCTCCTCAATGTATAGAAAGAAACGGTACATTTTACATGTATGTACCCAATACGACTAGAGAAGGAAAAGGAGCTATAGGAGTAGCGGTTGCAAATAGTCCGTATGGACCATTTATAGATCCTTTAGGAAAACCTTTAATTTCTAATAGTAATGCAGATATAGATCCAACCGTTTTTATTGATGATGATGGTCAGGCCTATTTATTTTGGGGTAACCCTGTTTGCTATTATGTAAAATTAAATGAGGATATGATTTCCTTTGATGACGAAATTAAACAAATACCTAATACAATAGAAGCATTTGGTAAACGGGAAGGAATAGTGAATAATCAAAGACCTACGACTTATGAAGAGGGACCTTGGTTGTATAAACGAAATAATCTTTATTATTTATTTTTTGCTGCAGGGCCAATATCCGAACATATTGGGTATTCAACCAGTAAAAGTATAACAGGTCCTTGGAAATATCAAGGTGTTGTGATGCCTACACAAGGAGGATCTTTTACAAATCATCCTGGTGTCATTGATTTTAAGGACAAAAGTTATTTTTTCTATCACAATGGAGCTTTACCAGGAGGAGGAGGTTTTACCCGTTCAGTATGTGTAGAAGAACTTAAATTTAATAAAGATGGTTCTATTGTACAGATGGATATGACCGAAGGCATTAAACAGAGTTTAAGTCAGCTAAATCCTTATGCTAAAACAGAAGCAGAAACAATGGCTTGGTCTGAAGGCGTAAAGTCAATGAAAAATGATGTGGTTGGTAATTTTATTACTGCAAAATACAATAATGCTTATACCAAGGTAAAAGAGGTAGATTTCCGTAAAGAAGGGGCTTCAAAATTTACTGCACGAATTGGTACAACTCATAATGGTAATGTGTCTATGGAGATAAGATTGGACAGTAAGGAAGGAGAATTGCTTGGAACCGTAAATGTACCAATGACTGGTGGTAATGACAGATGGGAGTTGCGGACAATTGATATTAAAAGAGTCACAGGAGTTCACGATTTATATTTTGTGTTTAAAGGCAAAGCATCAAGTCAAATATTGTTTTTTGATTATTGGATGTTTTCAATGTGATATTTTTTTATATAAAAAAACAACCGATTGTGTTCAAAAAAAGTTGCTTTAAATAAATAAAAAAAAACAATTAATTAAACTAAATAAAATTACACCACTAAGAATGAAAATAATTTATATGGTAAGCTTTTGTTGTTTATTAGCATTTCATCAAAAAGGATCAACAAAAAGCTATACGCAAACAAAAGATGGCATATTTATCGACATCGATAAAGGAACACTTGGTATATATCCAGTTTCAGACGATGCCATAAGAATAAAGTTTTCTAAAGATGCATTAGATAGTTTAACAGAACTAATACTTACCTCAAGGGTTAAAACACCAAAATTCAAGGTTTTAGAAACCTCATTGACTATAGAAATTAAACTAAAAAATATAAATGCAATTTTTGAAAAGAAAACAGGGAAATTAGTTTATACGAATGCAAAAGGGAAAATATTTCTTTCGGAACAAATAGGCTCTCGTAAGTTAATTGCAGATACTGTTTCAGGAGAACCTTGTTACCTTGCAGAACAAAGTTTCATATCTCCTAGCAGCGAAGCTATTTTTGGATTAGGGCAATTTCAAGACGGAAATTATAATTTAAAAAATATAAGTCGTCGATTAACACAAGTAAATACACAAATAGCTATTCCATTTATATACTCAAGTGAAGGCTATGGGTTATTATGGCATCAGTATGGAGTAACAGATTTTAATCCTTCAGAAAATGTTATTGCCTTAAATAAAGATGAGCAAAGAAATAGACAAGATGAAGTTGTAGAAGTTACAACAACATCTGGTACTCAAAAAATAGCCAGAAACCAGGCATTATACTTTGGTAAATTTTCTGTCCCAGAAGATGGCGAATATAATTTGTTTTTAGATTTAGGTGGTATGGCAAATATACATTTTGTCACGATTGATGGTGCTCCCTTTATAGATCAAACTAATCTTTGGTTACCGCCTACAACAAGTAAAACGGTTAAACTTAGTAGCGGTGAACACGATGTACAAGTAATATGTAAATCAGACAATTCCCCAAAATTATCATGGAGATTAAATAATAACATCACAACATTTAGATCTCCGGTTACAAAAATGCTCGATTATGTAGTGTTTAGTGGTCCATCGGCAGATAGCGTTATTGCATCATACAGAAATCTATCTGGTAATGTACCAATGCTTCCAAAATGGGCTTATGGCTTTTGGCAATGTAGAGAACGCTATACGTCTAGCAAGCATCTAATAGAAACGGTAAAAGAATTTCGCAGTAGAGAGCTTCCAATGGATGTTATAGTACAAGATTGGCAATATTGGGGAAATAGAGGCTGGGGTGTGCCTCAGTTTGATGAAACTAATTACCCAAATCCGTCTGGTTTTATAAAAGAACTTCACGATTTAAATGCTCATTTCAGTATATCCATTTGGTCAAACCCAGATAAAAATTCTGAAATAGGAAAAGAATATGTGGCAAAAAATAGCTTCATTAAAAACACAAAATGGTTAGATTATTTTAACCCACAAACAAGAAACGATTACTGGAATACCTTAAAAACAAATATGTTTGACAACGGTGTTGATTCTTGGTGGATGGATGCCGTTGAGCCAGAAAACGATGCTTTAAAAGGAGAAATAACTCATGCTGGTTTAGGCGATTTTTATCGTTTGGCATATCCACTTATGGTGAGTAAAGCCGTTTATGAAGGGCAACGTGAAGCTACTAATAACAAACGTGTTTGCATACTTACACGTTCGGCATTTCCTGGACAGCAACGGTATGGAATTATAAATTGGTCTGGTGATATTGGAGGAACTTGGGATGATTACAAGCGCCAAATCGTAGCAGGATTAAACTTTACAATAACAGGATTTCCATACTGGACAACAGATATTGGAGGCTTTTTTAGACCAGGGAATTCACAGTATACCGACGAAAAATTTCATGATTTACTGACCCGCTGGTTTCAGTGGGGAGCCTTTAATCCTATTTTTCGAATGCATGGATATCAGACAGAAACCGAACCATGGAAGTATGGAAAAATAGTTGAAGATAATATGCGAAAAATATTAAACCTTCGTTACCGACTGCTACCTTATATTTATTCTGAAGCTTGGCAAGTTACCGAAAATGGATCTACGATGATGCGCCCCTTAGTAATGGATTTTAACAGTGATGATTTAGCTGTAAAGCAATCTTATGAATACATGTTTGGAAAGTCATTTTTAGTGGCACCAATAACTAAAGCAAAGGTTAATAGTGGGTATGTGTATCTTCCAAACACAACCAACTGGTATAATTTTTGGACCGGGAAGTATTTCAAAGGAGGACAAACCGTGGATACAGATGCACCCTTCGACAAAATTCCATTGTATGTTAAAGAAGGCTCTATTATTCCTATGGGGGAAATTATTCAGCATTCAGATGAAAGTTCTAATGAGGTTTTAGAAATACGTGTTTATACCGGAGCTAATGGAACATTCAATTTATATGAAGATGAAGGTGGTACCTATAATTATGAAAAAGGGCATTATACTATCATACCTTTTAGTTGGGATGAGAAAAACAAAACGTTAACTATTGAAGAAATAAAAGGTGATTTTAAAAATGCACTTACAGAACGTACTTTCAATATTGTTATTGTAAATGAAACTGAAGGCATAGGAATGACTACACCTACTAGTGGTAAATCAATAGTATATACAGGAAAAAGAATTAAAATATAATAAACCAACATGTATTTTTTATGACACTTTCAGTATGTTTTTAATGAGAAATATAAATCAAATAATGATTAAAAGTCTATTACTAGTTTTAGTGGTTAGCAATACTTATGGTCAAAACCCAATCATTAGAGATCAATTTTCAGCCGATCCTTCTGCTAGAGTTTTTGGAGATAAAGTATATCTGTTTCCTTCCCACGATATCTTAGCAACCGAAGGTAAAGGTCGTGTAGGCTGGTTTTGTATGGAAGATTATCATGTGTTTTCTTCTATAAACTTAACAGATTGGACAGACCATGGTCCTATTGTTCAACAAAACAAAGTGCCTTGGGTGAAACCAGACAGTTATAGTATGTGGGCTCCAGACTGTATTGAAAAAAATGATAAGTACTATTTTTATTTTCCATCAATAGTTAAAGATTCAATAACAAAAGCACAAGGCTTTACCATTGGTGTTGCTATTGCCGATAACCCTGAAGGCCCTTATACTACGGAATTCTTACCTATTGAAGGTGTAAGAGGGATCGACCCTAACGTGTTTATTGATAAAGATAGACAGGCTTATTTATATTGGTCTCAAGGAAATATTTTTGCGGCTAAACTGAAAGATAATATGCTTGAATTGGATTCTGAAGTTATAACTTTAGGTGAACTTCCAACAAAAGGATTGAAAGAAGGTCCCTATCTTTTTGAAAGAAAGGGCATTTACTATTTAACATATCCGCATGTTGAAAATAAAATAGAACGTCTAGAATATGCTATTTCAGACAATCCGCTAGGTCCTTTTAAAGTTTCAGGTGTCGTTATGGATGAATCTCCATCTGGATGTTGGACTAATCATCAATCGATTATTGAATTTAAAAACCAATGGTATCTTTTTTATCATCATAATGATTATTCTCCAAATTTTGACAAAGCAAGATCGGTTAGAGCAGATAGCTTAAACTTTAATGCTGATGGTACTATTCAAAAAGTAATACCAACTTTAAGAGGCATTGGTATTACAAGTGCTACCAAAGAAATCCAAATAGATAGGTATAGTAATGTAAGTGAAAAAGGAACTTCAATTGCTTTCATAGATACATTAGATACTTTTAAAGGTTGGAAAACAGTATTTAATCAATCCAATGGATGGGTACAATATAATAGTGTGGACTTCGGCAAAAAACGCTTAAAATCTCTAATAATAAAATCTAAATCGAATAATGGTGGCACATTAGAAATACGAAGCAATTCATTAAATGGGACTGTTATTGCAAAAGTAAATATCCCTAAAACTGATGATTGGAAAGAAGTAAAAGCATCATTAACAACATTTAAACCTGATAATCAAAACCTATTTATTATCTCGAAAGGCGATAATGAAACTGAACTGGACTGGATTAAATTTGAATAAAACGAAAACAATTAATAACAAATAATAAATAATGAAAAAGACGCAACTAATATTTTTATCTTCAATTATGGGGTTATTATCCTTTACAGGGATAAATAGCCAAACGAAAAAGACATCAAAAAACCCAGCCATATTTTCAAATGCTGTTTACGAAGGAACTGATAAGGTTTATATAGATAATCCTTTAAATGCAGGCGAGTTTTATAATCCTATTTTGCAAGGCTGTTATCCAGATCCTGCTATTACTAGAAAGGGCGATGATTATTACATGGTTTGTTCTTCATTTGCTATGTTTCCTGGTGTACCTATTTTTCATTCAAAAGATTTAGTAAACTGGACTGACTTAGGTGGTGTTTTAAATAATGTTTCAGAATTCAATCCTCACGATACTGGCATTAGCCAAGGTGTTTATGCTCCTGGCATTACTTATAACCCGCATAATGATACCTTTTATATGATTGTAACAGCATTTTCAGGAGGACTAGGAAATATCATCGTAAAAACAAAAGACCCAATGAAAGGATGGGGTAGCCCAATTAAACTCGATTTTGGCGGTATAGATCCATCTATTTTCTTTGATGATAATGGTAAAGGTTATATTGTACACAATGATGCGCCTGATAAAGGAAAAGAACTCTATAATGGTCATCGTGTTATTAAAGTTTGGGAATATGACGTAAATACTGATAAAATAATTCATGGAACTGACAAGATTATTGTTGATGGTGGTGTCGACCTTTCAAAAAGACCAATTTGGATTGAAGCACCTCACCTTTACAAAAAAGATGGTAGTTACTATTTAATGTGTGCCGAAGGTGGTACTGGTGGATGGCATAGTGAGGTTATTTTTAAAGGTGACAGCCCCAAGGGGCCTTTTATTCCTGCGCCAAGCAATCCTATTCTTACTCAAAGATATTTTGGTAAAGACAGAAAAAACAAAGTAGATTGGGCTGGACATGCCGATTTAGTTAAAGGACCAAACGATAAATATTATGGTGTATTCTTAGCGGTTCGCCCAAACGAAGAAAACAGAGTAAACACAGGTCGTGAAACTTTTATTTTACCAGTTGATTGGTCTGGAGAATTTCCTGTTTTTGAAAACGGATTAATTCCTCTGGAGTCAAAATTAAAAATGCCTGAAGGTGCTGTTAACAAAACAGGTCAAGATGGTTTTTTACCTAATGGTAATTTCACTTTTACAGAAAACTTTAATGCTGATAAATTAGACTACCGTTGGATAGGTTTAAGAGGTCCACGTGAAGCATTCATTTCTACAACAAAAAAAGGATTGCAAATTAATCCGTTTGACACTAATATTAAAGAAGTAAAACCAACTTCCACGTTATTTTACAGACAACAGCATAATAGCTTTTTATTTGTTACAACTTTAGAGTTTAAACCAAAATCAAGTAGAGATTTAGCAGGTATTGTAGCATTACAAAATGAAGGTTCAAACTATGTAATTGGTGTAACCAAAAAAGATAAAGATACTTATTTAGTGTTACAAAAAAATTCATGGCCAAGAAGAAAAGGAGAAATCATTTCTGAAATTTTAGCAAGTACTAAAATTGATGTTAAAAACCCTATTAAACTTCAAGTAAAAGCTGATGGAGATAAATATGAATTTAGTTATTCAACAAATGGAACCGATTTTGTAAATGTTGGAAGCACTGTTTCAGGTGATATTCTTTCAACTGATGTCGCTGGAGGTTTTACCGGTGCTTTATTAGGACTATATGCTACCTCAGCAAATGATGCCATGCCTGAATAGAAAATAGATTAACAAACAGACCATGAAGAACGTATTTTTTATAGTATTGATATTATCTTTAATTAGTATTGGCTGTAATAATTCCAAAACCTTAACTACACAAGTTCAAGTTCAGCAAGGAATTGTTGAAGGTGCTGTTGAAGATGGCTTGATAGTTTTCAAAGGAATTCCATTTGCACAACCACCGGCTGGTGACTTAAGATGGCGTGCACCTCAACCTGCAAAAAAGTGGGAAGGTATATTAAAAACAAATGAATTTGCTCCTGGCCCAATGCAAGGAGGAACGCCTCCATCAGGAAAAAGTGAAGATTGTTTATACCTTAATATTTGGACACCAGCTAAAACCACGAATGATAAAACCCCTGTTTTAGTATGGATTTATGGTGGTGGCTTCGGTGCTGGGGCAACTTCTGAAACAACTTATAATGGTAAAAACTTAGCTAAAAAAGGTGTGATTTTAGTTAGTATTGCTTACCGCGTTGGTCAACTAGGTTTTATGGCTCATCCAGAGTTAAGTGCTGAAAATCCAGAAAATACTTCAGGAAACTATGGTTTGCTTGATATGATTGCAGGTTTGCAATGGGTAAAAGATAATATTGCTGCTTTTGGTGGCGACCCTAATAAAGTGACAATTTTTGGAGAATCTGCTGGAGGTATTGCCGTAAGTATGTTAAGTGCGTCTCCACTAGCTAAAGGTCTTTTCAATGGCGCTATATCTGAAAGTGGTGGATCATTTGGACCTCCAAGACCAACAACCTATCCTGGTGAAAATATGAAAACACTTAAAGTTGCTGAAAATGAAGGATTAGCTTATATGGAAAGTGCTGGCGTTTCTTCTATTGCAGAATTACGAGCCATTGAAGCCGAAAAACTACCAGGAGGTCGAGGCTGGCCTATTATTGATGGACACGTTATCCTTGACGATCAATATAAATTATACGAAGCGGGAATTTATAATGACACACCTATTCTTGTAGGTTATAATTCAGATGAAGGAGCTAGCTTTACTAGAACACAAGACCCAAAAGAATTTATTAGTAATGTTGAAATGCGCTTTGGTCCTTATGCAGATAGTCTTTTAAAAGTATATCCGGTTGACTCTACTTCGGTACCAAAAACGGCTCGTGATTTATCTCGAGATGCAGCCTTTGGTTGGCAAACGTGGGCTTGGGCTAAACTTCAGGCTAAAGCAGGAAAATCAAAAGTTTTTTATTATTATTTTGACCAACATCCAGACTATCCAGAAGATTCACCAAGATATGGTTTTGGTTCACCGCACGGCCAAGAAGTATCTTATGTTTTTAAGAATTTAGATGCTTCGAATCCTCAAATCACCAAAACAGATTTAGAAATTTCAGACTTGATGAGTACTTATTGGACAAATTTCGCCAAATATGGAGATCCAAATGGTAAAGATGTTCCAAATTGGCCAGTATTTAGCAATTCAAATCCTGAGGTAATGTATTTCAACAAAACAGCTTATACTGGTCCTGTTCCAAGTGCAAAATCACTTGAGGTTTTAGATTCATATTTCGCATGGAGACGCACCCTAGAAGGAGAATCTTGGGCAAAATAATAACCAATTATTAATACACTATTAAATTAAATATTATTCATTGTGAAAAGAATTATTAACCTAGCAGTATTTACAATTATAATCTTAGCTGCAAAGACAACATATTCCCAAGATTCAAACTTCCATATTTATTTAAGTTTCGGACAATCAAACATGGAAGGTAATGCTCGTATTCAACCACAAGACACTGTGAATGTAAACGACCGTTTTATGGTTTTAGAAGCCGTTGATTGTCCAAATCTAGATCGTGAAAAAGGAAGATGGTACACTGCAGTTCCTCCACTATGCCGTTGCGAAACAGGACTAACTCCAACCGACTATTTTGGAAGAATTATGGTGCAAAACCTTCCAGAAAATGTTAAAGTAGGAGTTATCAATGTAGCTGTTGGTGGTTGCAAAATTGAACTATTCGATAAAGATAAATATAAAGAATACCTGACTAATGTTCCTGATTGGATGAAAAACATGGTGAAGGAATACGATGGTAATCCCTATGGACGACTTGTAGAAATGGCAAAGTTAGCCCAAAAAGAAGGTATTATAAAAGGCATTCTTTTACATCAAGGAGAATCAAACACCAACGATACACTTTGGACTAAAAAAGTAAAAATAGTTTATGACAATTTAATGAAAGATTTAAATCTCAATCCAAATGATATTCCTTTATTAGCTGGTGAAGTTGTTAATGAAGATCAAGGTGGTGTTTGTGCCAGTATGAACAAAATTATTGCGAATCTACCTAAAACAATTCCAAATTCTTATGTTATTTCTTCAAAAGGATGTCCTGATGGTTCAGATAACTTGCATTTTAATGCTGAAGGCTATAGAATGCTTGGTAAAAGATATGCCATAAAAATGTTGTCTTTATTGGGTTATCATAACATTAAATCAGACTAAAAGTAAGATACTTAAAAACTACCAACTCAAAACCAACTTAACGATATTAAGACTCACCATGCAAAAATTATCTAACATTTTAAGTAGAAAAAAAACAGTTGGCTTTGTATTTACATTTTTACTGATATCTGCACCTATTAGATCTCAGGAAATTATCAATTTATATACTTCTGAAATTCCTAACTCAAAAACATCAAATATTAAAGAATCTGGTGAGGGTATGTACAGGAATATAACCGTTCCTACACTTGAATATTTTAAACCAAATGCTGATAAAGCTTCAGGAGCGGCTGTTATTATTATTCCTGAAGGAAGCTATAATGTGGTGGTTTATCAAGGTGAAGGTATTAACAACGCAAAACCATTAGCCAAACAAGGCATTAATTATGTGTATTATGATTCTCCACAAACAGTTCACGAGTGGTTAACTTGGAGACGAGATCTTAAAGAATTTACGAGTCGATTATTTAAATAAATTAATAAAAATGAAAAAAATTATCTTATCAGTTATTATCTTGATTGTTGTTAGCACCTCGCTATTGGCACAAAGTATTGAAAAAGAAGCGCCAAAAGGATTTGATGTCGTAAATCCTAGTATTCCTAAAGGCAAACTAAGTTACATTAAATATAAATCTACAACTGTAGGAACAACTAGAAATGCATTAGTTTATACTCCTCCAGGATACACCAAAAACAAAAAATATCCTGTTTTATACCTTTTACATGGTATTGGTGGTGATGAAAATGAATGGCTAAAAGGAGGAACACCACAAATTATATTAGATAATTTATATGCTGAGGGGAAAATAGAACCTATGATTGTGGTGATGCCAAACGGCAGGGCTATGAAAGAGGATAGTAATAAAGGCAACATCATGGCACCTGATAAAGTAAAAGCATTTGCCACTTTTGAAAGAGACTTGTTAGATGATTTGATTCCTTTTATTGAGAAAAAATATCCAGTTCTTACCGATAGAGAACATCGTGCCATTGCAGGTTTATCAATGGGTGGTGGTCAATCATTAAATTTTGGCTTGGGTAATTTAGATATGTTTTCTTATGTGGGAGGATTTTCATCTGCACCAAACACCAAGCAACCTCAAGAATTGGTACCAAATCCAGAAGAGACTAAGAAAAAACTGAAAGTATTATGGATTTCTTGTGGAGATAGCGATGGTCTTATATCATTCAGTAAGAGAACTCATGATTATTTATTCCAAAACAATGTACCTCACATTTATTATATAGAGCCTGGAGTACACGATTTTAAAGTTTGGAAAAATGGACTTTATATGTTTTCCCAATTTTTATTCAAACCAGTAGATCAAACTTCATTTACTAAATACACCGTTTTAGGAACTAAACCAGAAACCAATATCCGTAATGCTGAATATCCTCAAGTTTTACCTGATAATAGAGTCGTTTTTAAAGTAAAAGCACCAGATGCCCAAAAAGTTCAGATAGATTTAGGTAAAAGGTATGATATGGTTAAAGATATTGAAGGTTTCTGGAATGTAACTACCGATGTTGTTAACCCTGGTTTCAATTACTATTCTTTAGTTATTGATGGCGTTGCGGTAGCGGACCCAGCTAGCGAAACTTTTTACGGTATGAGCCGTATGGCTAGCGGTATTGAAATACCTCATAAAGATGGCGACTTTTATGCTCTTAAAAATGTTCCTAGCGGAGACATTCGCATTAAAAAATATTTTTCAAGAGGAACGAATTCTTGGAGAGAAATGTACGTTTACACCCCACCAGGATATGATAATTTTACTGAAAAGTATCCTGTTTTATATTTATTACATGGTGGTGGCGAAGATCAACGAGGATGGGCAACACAAGGCAAAACCAATATTATTTTAGACAATTTAATTGCTAAAGGAAAAGCTGTGCCTATGGTAATTGCTATGTTAGATGGAAATGTTGGCAGCGGCATGGCGGGATTTGGAGAGAACTCTTTAAAAGCCTTTGAAAATGAACTAAAAAGAGGTGCCATTCCATTTATTGAAAGCAATTATAAAGTAAAAACAGATGCTAAAAACAGAGCGTTAGCAGGTCTTTCTATGGGAGGTTTACAAACGCTTTATGCTGGAATTAAAAACACCAATATGTTTGCTTATTTGGGTGTATTTAGTTCAGGTTGGTGGGCAAATAATACCGAATTATCCGATCCTCAATATGAATTTATGGAAAACAATGTGTCTGATATCAATTCAAACTTAAAGGAATTTTGGATTTCTATGGGTGGTAATGAAGATATTGCCCATGATAATTGTGAAATTATGATGAAAAAATTTGATGATATGGATATTCATTATAAATATAGTGAATATCCCGGAGGTCATGCTTGGCCTGTATGGAGACATGATTTGTTTGAATTCGCACAGCTTTTATTTAAATAAGAATGTCTTTTTATTAAATAGAGAATAGCTTTATTTACTAGGTAAGATTTTAATATAAATTAATAAATACAAGAATGAAAATTATAAAACAATCATTACTAATAGTAATGTCATTAGCAGTATTAATAAGTTGTAAAAATTATAATTCAATTAATACAAAAGAGCTTTCTTTAAAAAAATCTTATAAAGATAAATTTTATATTGGAACAGCTATTAATCAAAGACAAATTGAAGATAATAATTCGTTAGAATCGTCTTTAATATCAAAAGAATTTAATAGTATTACGGCAGAAAACATCATGAAGTCAATGTTTTTACATCCTAAAGAGGATACTTTTAATTTTGATTTGTCAGACAAATATGTTGCATTTGGAGAAAAGAACAATATGTTTATTCATGGACATACTTTAATTTGGCATAGTCAATTAGCACCATGGTTTAAATTAAAAAAAGATAGTTTAGAAATGGCTGTTGCTATGGAGAGTCACATAAAAACTATTATAGAGAAATATAAAGGTAGAATTCATTCATGGGATGTAGTTAATGAAGCTTTGAATGAAGATGGAACTCTAAGAAAATCTGTGTTTTTAAATACTATGGGAAAAGAGTATTTAACATTAGCTTTTAAATGGGCATCTGAAGCTGACCCAAATTTAGATTTATATTATAACGATTATAATATGACAGATTTAAAGAAAAGACAAGGTGCGATTTCTATGATTAAACATATTAAAGAGCAGGGAGTTAAAATTGATGGTGTAGGAATGCAGGGACATTGGCATATTGATACACCTTCAATTGAAGTTATTGAACAAAGTATTTTAGATTACGCAGCTTTGGGCGTAAAAATAGCTATTACAGAATTAGATATTAGTGTTTTGCCAAACCCTTGGGGTCTCGTAGGAGCTGAAATTAGTCAAAGATTTGAAAATAATAAATTAATGAATCCGTATCCAAAAACATTACCAGATTCTATTCAAACAAAACTAGCGGATCGTTATAATGATATTTTTAAGTTGTTTTTAAAGCATCAAGACAAAATTAGTCGAGTTACATTTTGGGGTATAAGTGATAAGCAAACATGGCTTAATAATTTTCCAATAAAAGGAAGAACAAATTATCCGTTACTTTTTGATAGAGAGTTAAAACCTAAAAAAGCATTTTATAGTCTTTTGGAATTACCAAAAAACAATTAAAAAAGTAGTATCTTACTATAATTATCTATAAGATAAAAGAGGGTAACTATTTATTATTCTTCGATATATAACTTAAACCAATAAGTAAATATTGATTTACTGTTTCGATAATATAGAAACTTCGAGTTTGTAATAGAATATAATTATGACAAGTTAAAAAATTAACTTTATGATTTCAATTTTAGAAAGAAAGCTGTGTATATTAATACTAGTGATGGTATCTGTGTTTTTTGAATCATATGCACAATATCAATACACGACATTTGTACCGGTAGAGCCTGAAGTATTATCAAATACATCAACTAAATGTTTTTTTAAAGATAATAAAGGATATATGTGGTTTGGAACAGAGGATGGCTTAATACGCTACGATGGTGTTAATTCATACCACTATGTCTATAACCCAGAAGACAAAAATAGTATCATTAGTAATGTTATAAATGTAATTATTGAAGACTCACAACAAAAGTTATGGATAGGTACTGCAGAAGGGCTTTGTTATTACAATAGAGAAAAAGATAATTTTATAAATATAAAGGATATTCCAGGTAATAAAGGCATTCTCAATAATGTTTTTGTTACAGCGTTGGCATTTGATAAAGAAGATAATCTTTGGGTTGGTACACATGGAGGTGGTATAAATATCTATAACACAACTACATATGAATATGATTATATAAGTGGTATAGATACGCACAGTAGTTTAAATACAACCGATTATATTGTTAGCTTCTTATATGCAGATGGTTTAATGTGGTGTGGAACAAAAGGAGGAGTACAAGTTTTTAACACAGATAATTTAACTCCAGCTACATTAACATTTGAAAAGGGAAATTTGCCTATTGAAGAAGTTTCCCAATTGATTAAAGATAAGGCTGGAAATATATGGTTTTCAACGTTAAAAAATGAACTGATTAAAATATCATTTGATAAACAGTATACTATAGAGCGAATTATTTTTAGAGATTCCCTTAACAGAAAAGAGTGTAGTAATATTTATACGTTATGTAATGATGATAAAGATAATTTGTGGGTAGGAGGAATAAATTCAGGGGTAAATTATATAGATACAAAAAAAAATAAGTTTACTTATTTTAGCAAAGTAGATCAGAATCCTAAAAACCTACCAACATCTTCTATTAGATCAATCTATATTGATGATACTGGATTAATTTGGATTGGAACGTTTAACAAAGGAGTATACTTAGTAGATAATAATATTGGAAAATTTGATTCTTATAATTGGGGAGATTATAAACAAAGTGAACTGAAAGGAAAGGAAATAAGAGCGTTTGCAGAAGATCAAAGTAAAAACATATGGATCGCTTGTGATGGTATTGGACTTATTAAATTAGACTACAAAACAAACAATCTAAAGAGGTGTGATGATATCAATAATCGATTATCTACAAAATACATTACAGCACTAATATTTGATCGTTACGGTAATCTTTGGGTAGGTACAGAAGGAGACGGTGTAATTAAAATAGAGTTTGATACAAATACTTTTAAAAATTACCCATTGGAGTCCAATGGTTTTGGCGATAACAAAGTGTCCTCTTTGTATGAAGATAAAAGTGGAACGATATGGTCCGGGACTAGTGGTAGTGGCCTTTTCTATTTAGAACAAAATCAGAGAGATTTTTCACTTCTTTATGAGGAAGATCAAATTAATAGTATTTTAAAAACATCCTATATTAGTTCTATTATAGAGGATTTTAATGGTAAATTATGGGTAGGAACTTTGTATGGTTTATATGAAATTGAAAGTAATGAAGAAGGGGTGTTTAAGTTTCAATTTTATATTCGAGATACAGAAAAAGGTAAGCTTAATAGTAATAGCATACAAAGTATTTATGAAGATAGAAACAATAATTTATGGATTGGAACAGCAGATAATGGTTTAAGTATAAAACAGAAAAATAATCAAGGTTTTGTGACCTTTAAAAAAATTAAAGGCCTAACAAATAACACTATTAGAACAATATTATTGGACTCCATTGGTAATATATGGACTAGTGGAAACACTGGGTTATATAAGTTTAATAGTCATACCAATACAATAACAAATTACAATACATCTGATGGGTTAGTCTCAAATAATTTCTCAAATAATTCAAGTCTAATCAGTAGTACAGGAAAATTATTTTTTGGTAGTAATAAAGGATTTAATGCATTCTACCCCGATAGCATACAAAACAACTTTATAAAACCGTTAATATATTTAACAGATTTAAAAATTAACAATCAATCAGTAGGTATAGATAAACCTAATTCCCCATTAAAAAAACATATTAGTCTTACCTCTAATATAAAACTAAAGTATAATCAGAGATCTTTTACGATCGATTTTGTAGGAGTTAATTATGAGCAATCGTCTGGTTACGAATATTGTTATATGCTGGAAGGATTTGATGAAAATTGGAATTGCATTGGTTCCAAAAATAGTGCAACGTACACAAATATTGATCCAGGAAATTATAAGTTTTTAGTTAAAGTGTTTTATCGAGGAGAAGTATGGGATGACGCACCAAAACTATTAGAGATTACTATCCTGCCATTACTATGGAAGACATGGTGGGCAATTCTTATATACATTATACTTTTATCTACGTTCGTTTTTTTTCTAATTAGAATACGTTTAGAGCGTATTAAAATAAAAAATCAGTTGTTAATGGAACGATTGTCACGCGAACGCGAGCATAAACTAAATAAGTCAAAAACTCAGTTTTTTACTAATATTTCTCATGAATTCCGTACACCATTAAGCCTTATTTCAATGCCTTTAGAAAATTTAAGCGCAATGGATGATTTACCAGAAAATGTGAAAGAAAGAATAGATACTATTCAAGTAAGTTCTAATAAAATGATGCGTTTAGTTGATGAACTTATGGACTTTAATAAATTAGAGGGCGGCAAATTAAAGTTGCAAATAAGACATGGGGAATTGGTAACATTTATTACAGGAATTGCCAATATTTTTAATGACTTAGCTTTAAAAAAAAGTATTCACTTTAAGGTTCATGCCATGATCGACCCACTTAATGGATGGTTTGATTGTGATAAACTTGAAAAAATAGTAGTTAACATTCTCTCTAATGCCTTTAAGTTTACTACCGATAATGGTAAGATTAATGTCATGATAAATACTAAATCACTTGAATATGAAGATAAACGAGATATAGTACGCTATTTAGAACTTATCATTATAGACAATGGTCTAGGAATTTCTAAAAAAGAATTACCTTTTATTTTTGATAAATTTTATCAAGCAAAATCAGCATTGATGATAACTAATCCAGGAACAGGTATTGGACTTTCACTAACAAAAGGACTTGTTGAATTACATAAAGGAAGCATTAAAGTAGAAAGCAAACCTAACGATGAAACCATATTTACAATTTTAATACCTATCGATCGGCAAGTATATTCAGAAGATAATATTTTTGAAACACCTGGGTTTATAGATTTACCAGTGTTAAATAATAAAGAAATTAAAATTGATGATGATTGGGAGGAAGGGGATGCTAGTGATAAACAAGTAATACTCATAGTAGAAGATAATGATGAATTGAGAAAATACATGGTGTTAGAATTTTGTCAGCAGTTTAATATTTTAGAAGCTAAAGATGGGCAAGAAGGGTTAGAAGTAGCAATGAATATGATTCCAGACCTAATTATTAGTGATATATTAATGCCAATTAAAACAGGAACAGAGTTTTGCCATGAAATAAAAACAAACCTTAAAACTAGCCATATTCCTTTTATTCTTCTAACAGCAAGAACGACAGTAGAAGACAAAATTAAAGGAATAGAGAAAGGAGCAGATGTATATATAACTAAGCCTTTTAGTATTCGTTTTTTAAAGGCACAGGTGAATCAAATTATTGAGTCACGTCAAAAACTGTATACGCAGTTTAGCCAAGATGTACATTTACTACCAAACAAAGTAGCACAAAATAAAATAGATCAAGCGTTTCTACAAAAGACAATAGATTATATTATAGATAATATGCAAAACTCTCAACTTTCAGTAAATTCAATTGCAGATAGTTTTAACTTGAGTCGTGTGCAGGTCTATCGGAAAATAAAAGCACTTACAGGTAAAACAGTTGTGAATTTCATTAAGATGGTTAGAGTTAAACAATCATTAAAATTAATGGATACGCAAAAATATACACTTGCAGAAGTTGCTTTTTTAACAGGTTTTAATTCCGCTTCCTATTTTACCACCTGTTTTAAAGATATATATGGAAAAGCACCATCTGAATATTTATCAAAAAAAATATAATACTCATTTTTCTTTGTAAACAAACTTTAACTACAAGAATTTTGATATACTCACAATCTGCTTATCAACCTTTTTATGTCTGCTATAATAAAGCTTTCGGAGGTTAAATCTAATCTAGTCTTTATTCCCAAGATTGCATTTTTTATGGATTGTAGTTTTACAATATAAATGATAAAAGAAGTTAAGAATACTTTAAATTTCTATTATATATTGCTTTTTACAGAGAAAATGATGATATAAATTCAATTCTTTATAACCTGAGTATAAATTTTAACGAAGTTAGATGTTAGAAGGACAAAGTTCAGAGTTCAGAGTTAAGTTAAAAGTTTAGAGCTTGATGTATCGATGAAGTTTGTGATACACGATTCAACGATTACACGGTTAAACAATTAAAAAGTATAGGGATGTTTATCAACCTGAATCAAGGATTTTGTAACGATATCGTTTTTATTTATCAACTATTTAAATACCTGGATATCAGATTTCATTACATCGAGTTTGTTTATAATAATTTTTGATAAATTTCATAGTCACAATTTTTGAACTAATAATAGAGGAATTGTTAGTTGTCAGTATCTTATAAACTGTGCAAGTTTTAAAATCTCAGGTTAAAATTTAATCTGAGATTTTTTTATTCATTAATTCAAGGTTTTTATATCACAACATATAAAACTTTGCAATTAAAAACAGACTTAAATATCAAAAATAAGATTTTTTCTTATTCGATATTCAATTTTGTAGTATGTAATTAATACATAATACTACAAAAAATTGATACTCTATCGATAAATCCATCAACAGGGTTGATTGTAATTAATTAAGTCCTATAAACAATGTAATATATTGTTTAATTGCCTTGAATGTCCAAAAGTTTAAAGAAAATGATCAATTATTTAAAGTTTTAATAACAAGATGTCTTCATATTTGCTGTATTATGATTTAATTAAGCAACCGGTTGTTTAAATATTTATAAATCATAATAGCATTTAAAATTAAAACTAAATAATAACCAAGTACTATACGTAAAGTACGAAACCAACTAAACCAAAAGCTTATGAGAAAAAAACTATTTTCTAAAGATGTTTTTCACCAATCCGGGTGATATGAATTTTATTTTTATCCTATTTGAATCACAGGGTTGTATTTAAGCAAGAATTTATATACCAATGTTATTTCAAATTGTATAAGAAAATGGATTAAATGTTAAGATGCTCTTAATCTTAAATAATCTGGTAAAACTGTATATAAGATTTTATAATCAAAGCTATAAAGTATGACAAAGTATTCTATAAAAGTCTTTGAATCATACTTGAGTTCTAAAGCTTGTAATAAATAAAAATATCAAAATAATAATATGAAAATACAATTATTTAAAATTCCACGAAAATACAAGTTTGTGGTATTGGGAGTTTTGTTTCAACTTTTGTTTTCGGGAATTGCGTTTGGAAGTGAAACGACTGGATTTTCACCCAATTTGTCTACCACCAATAAACAACCAAATCAACAAATAATAGTAAAAGGAACGATTACTTCTCTAGATGATAATATGTTACTTCCTGGAGTAAATATATTAGTTAAGGGATATCCGAAAATTGGTACTGTAACTGATTTTGATGGAGAATATTCAATACAATTACCCAGTTCAGATGCTGTTTTAATCTTTAGTTATATAGGATATAAAACAATAGAGAGAAGTGTAGCGGGTCTAACAGAAATTAATGTTGTTATGAGCCCAGATGAAACTTCACTTGATGAAGTTGTAGTTGTTGGGTATGGAAAACAGAAAAAAGTTAGTGTAGTAGCTGCTATTGCTCAGGTTAAAGGAGAAACATTAGAGCAAGCCGGAGGAGTTTCTAGTATAGGAGCTGCATTAACAGGAAATACGCCTGGGGTTATTACAACTGCCAGTACTGGTATGCCGGGAGAAGAAGATCCTCAAATTTTTATTCGTGGACAAAGCACTTGGAATGGATCTTCTCCATTAATTTTAGTGGATGGAGTAGAAAGATCTATGAATAGTGTCGCTATTAGCGAGGTTGAATCTGTAACGGTTTTAAAAGATGCTTCAGCAACGTCTGTATATGGTGTAAGGGGAGCTAATGGCGTAATATTGATTACTACAAAACGCGGAAAGATAGGTAGAGCAACTATTAGAGCAAGAGTAAATAGTACTATAAAAGTTCCTTCAAAATTACCCGGGAAATATGATGCATTTGACGCATTGTTAGTTAAGAATGATGCAATTGAAAATGAATTATCTCTAAGTCCAGAAAGTTGGAATGATTACCTTCCTTTTGACATTATAAATAAATATAGAAATCCAGCAAACTTAGAAGAAGCTGAAAGGTATCCTAATGTAGATTGGGCAGATATTTTGTTTAAAGATTATACCATGTCTTATAATGCTAGTCTAAATGTAAGCGGAGGAACTGAAGCTGTAAAATATTTTGCAGCTGTTGACTTTCTTCGCGAAGGGGATTTGTTCAAAGATTATGATAATGGCAGAGGCTATGATCCAGGTTACGGTTTTAATAGATTAAATGTAAGGTCTAACCTAGATTTTGTTATAACGCCTACAACTAAATTAAGAGTTAATTTATCGGGATCTCATGGTGTTAGAAAAAATCCATGGGGTGCAAGTGGTTCGGAATATACGATGTGGGACGCTGCTTATTCAACGGCAGCAGATGTTTTTTTACCAAGGTATTCTGATGGTGCTTGGGGGTACTATGCTCCAAATGAAGGAAAAGCTTCAAATTCAGTTAGAAATTTAGCTATTAGTGGTATTCAGTATAGAACAACTACTAAACTTACTACAGATTTTACTCTAGATCAAAGTTTAGAAATGTTGGTGGACGGACTTAACTTTAAAGGGGTTCTAGCTTTAGATAATACGTTTTCTGAAGGAGACAGAGGTGTAAATGATTTATATAATGATATTCAACAGAAATGGATAGATCCCGTGACAGGATTACCCACTTATAAGCAAGCTTTCGATTCAAACAATAGATTTGATTTTCAAGAAGGTGTTAAATGGTCTACAACAGGAGGTAATGTTCAAGATTGGGCTTCGTACAGAAGGTTATTTTATCAATTACAATTAGATTATAATCTAAAGATAGATAAACATAACATTACAGCTATGGGAAATGTAAATCGCAATGAATTTGCAACAGGAAGTCAAATTCCTAATTATAGAGAAGATTGGGTTTTTAGAACAACTTATGGCTATGCTGATAAATATTTGTTGGAATATAATGGTGCATATAATGGTTCTGAAAAATTTAGTGCAGATAATCGTTTTGCGTTTTTCTCTTCAGGAGGTTTAGGTTGGGTAATGTCAAAAGAAAAGTTTATGGAATCCCTTTCATTTATTGATATGCTTAAACTACGTGGTTCGTATGGAGAAATTGGAGATGATAATATATTTGGTAGATTTTTATATTTAACACAATGGGGCTATGGAGGTAATTCAACTATGGGAACCACAGGAGAAACTGCTGAATCAAGTCCATATTCTTGGTATAGAGAAACTGCTGTTGGAAATCCAGAGGTTCATTGGGAAAAAGTAAAAAAGACAAATGTAGGTGTAGATTTTGAATTATTTAAAAGATTTATAACTGGTACTTTCGATTATTTTAAAGAGGATCGTAGTGATATTTTGATATCAGGAGATAGAAGAGCTATTCCAAGTTATTATGGTACTCAGGCGCCAGTGGCTAATCTTGGTAGAGTTAGAAATCAAGGATTTGAGTTTGAAATAAAATTAAACCATACGTTTGCTAATGGATTAAATCTTTGGTCTAATTTTAATATAACCCATGCTAAAAATAAAGTTCTTTTTGCTGATGATCCAGGATTATTGCCAGATTATCAAAAGCAAGAAGGTAAACAAATAGGTCAGGCTTATACATATGTATCTAATGGATATTATAATACTTGGGATGAATTGTATGCGACTACAATGCACAATACAAACGATAATCAAAAACTTCCAGGTAATTATACTGTTTTAGATTTTAATGGTGACGGAATTTTAGACACCTATGATAATATTCCTTATGGCTATTCGGGTAGACCTCAAAACACATTTAACACTACTATAGGATTTAACTGGAAAGGTTTTAGTGCGTTTGTTCAGTTTTATGGTGTAAATAATGTATCTCGTCAGGTTGTTCTTAATAGTTTGTCTTCTCAAAATCACGTGGTTTACGAAGTAGATAGTTATTGGTCCAAAAACAATATAAATGGAGCAGTTCCTGTTCCTAGATGGTTGTCTACACCCAATGGATCTTACACCAGTGCAGATCGTTTTTTCTATGATGGATCTTATGTTAGATTGAAAAATGCAGAAATAGCCTATACTTTTAAATCTAGTTCAAGTTGGGTTAAATCATTGGGAGTTAATGATCTTAAATTTTATTTAAACGGTAACAACCTGTTTTTATGGACAGATATGCCAGATGACAGGGAAGCTAACTTTGCAGGTACAGGTTGGGCCTCCCAAGGGGCATATCCAACAGCTCGTCGATTTAACTTAGGTGTTAACATAACATTTTAAATGCTTATTATTATGAAAATATATATCAAAACTATATTAAAGTACAGTCTGGTTGTATGTCTGTTTATTACTTCAACATCATGTGAAGATTACCTTGATAAAGATCCAGACACTAATATTTCAGCTGATGAAGCTTTTAAAAACTTTACAAATTTTCAAGGATTTACAGAAGAGTTATATCAATGTATCCCTGATTTTACTAATCGATATTGGACAAATTCTTGGAACTGGGGAGAAGATGAGATACAATCTACAGCACGTGATTTCCATTTTGGTGTTAAGATAGATAATGGAGATTTCTGGGGCTGGCAAGACGAACACGATGGTTGGGGAGCTGGATGGATGAATGCTTCAAATGCAAATACCTCTAACGATCGCTTCAGTAAAGATTTATGGAAAAACGGATGGTATGGTATTCGTAAAGCAAACATCGGACTTGAGAATCTTGATAACTTAACTGAAGCTACACAGGAGGAGAGAGACTTAATAAAAGGTCAACTACTATTCTTTAGAGCTTGGTTTCATTTTCAGTTTATACAGTATTTTGGTGGATTACCATACATAGATACTGTGTTACCTAGTGATGAGCCTTTGAGATTACCTAGACTTAGTTATCATGAATGTGCCGATAAAATAGGTCAAGATTTAAGACTAGCAGCAGATTTATTACCTATAAACTGGGATAAAACAACAGCAGGAAAGAGAACATTGGGTAAGAATGCGTTACGTATTAATAAAATAATGGCCTTAGGTTACTTAGGTAAAAATTATTTATGGGCAGGTAGTCCTTTAATGAATAAGGAATCTACTGGAAGCGAAAGCTATAATTCTAATTATTGTAAAAAATCGGCAGAAGCTTTTGGAGAATTATTAACCATAGCAGAAAGCCCAGAATCTCAATATGCATTGTTGCCTTTTTCAGAATATAGCAACAATTTCTTTACTACAGGTTCAAACTGGCAAATGCCAGGAGGAACAGAAGCTATTTTTAGAGGTCCATATTGGGGAGCTAATGGTTCAAATTGGGGAACCAGTAAACAATTTCAACCTGCACCTGTAATAGCAGATGGCGATGTGAAATTTTTACCAACAGCCAACTATGTAGATTATTATGGGATGGAAAATGGATTGCCTATTAAGGATATAACTATGGCAGACCCAGAATCTGGCTATGACCCAGCTTATCCTTGGAAAGGTAGAGATCCAAGATTTTATAATGATATCGTTTATGATGGTGTGAAATGCGTTCAAGGCTCTATGCCAAGCACGGTCTCTCAAGATCGTTATGCTAATCTTTATACAGGAGGTAGTTATCGAAATATTAGTACAGGAAGCAGAACAGGATATTTACTATATAAGTTTATTCCAATTACAGCTAATAAGTATGATTTAGGTTACGATTGGGGGGCAAACCTAAATATACACCTTCCATGGATGCGTTTAGCAGATGTATATATAATGTATGCGGAAGCTGCTGCACAAGCTAGTAATTCACCTACGGGTAAGGCAATAAGTTATAGTAGAACAGCTGTAGATGCCATAAATGTAGTAAGAGATAGAGCCGGAGTAGGTCATGTTGCTAATAAGTTTCTGGGGTCTATAGATGTATTTATGGACGAGTTAAGAAGAGAACGAGCTGTTGAATTAGCATTTGAGCGTCATCGCTTTAATGATTTACGTCGTTGGTTACTATTAACAAAGAGCCCATATACTCTTAAAAAATCTATTGAGTTTGATCGTGTTGGGGAATTTAATACTGAAGATCCAACATTAAATAGAGTAGCAAACATTCAAGAAGAAATTATTCTAGAACGAAATTTTAGCGATAAGCACTATTGGTTGCCTTTAAAAAATGTAGATGTTAATATGTACCTAGAATTTCCTCAGAATCCTGGTTGGTAGTCAATTTGATAATGTTAAATAATATAATACAAAATAGAAAATAATGAAATATATACAACTAAAAATAGTTCTATGTTTTGTACTTATTACTTTCTGTCCGTTACTGTTAACTGCACAAGAAAATAATTTGATAGATATTGAAGGTGTCGTAATAGGAGCTATGGGGAAACCTCTTCAAGAAGCATTGCTTGTTATTGAAAATGATAGAAACATTTCTACAACAACCGATTCAGATGGTAAGTTCTTTATAACAGCACCAAAAAATACTGATTTAGTAGTAAGTGCTATTGGCTACCAACAAAAAGTAGTTAAAGTTAGTTCAGAATTAAATCAAATAAATTTAAATTCTGTTGATGTTCAAAGTCAGGTTCAAGTAGCTTTTCAAAAGGTAAAAGAAAATGATTTAATTGGAGGTGTTTCATTTGTAAACCTTCAAGAAATAATGGAAAAAAATTATACCACTTATAGTTTAGAAGGCTTGCAAGCCTTTGTGGGAGGATATAATGGGAATATTTGGGGCTCTGGCGGAGCTTTAGTATTAGTTGATGGAGTACCGCGTAATGCTAATACCGTTTTACCTACCGAAATAGACCAAGTAACTTTTCTTAAAGGTGTTTCGGCAGTTACATTATACGGAAGTCGTGCAGCAAAAGGTGTAATTTATATTACTACTAAAAAAGGGGAAAATAAAAAGCAAGAAATAAAAGTAAGAGTTGATGCAGGAATATTAACTCCTAAACGTTTTCCTAAATATTTAGGGTCGGCAGAATATATGAATTTCTACAATCAAGCTAGACAAAATGATGGTTTAGAAGATTTATATTCTTATGAAACTATATATAATTATGCATCTGGGGAAAGTCCATATAGATATGCCGATGTAGATTATTATTCAAAAGATTATGTAAGTGATTTTTATTCTAGATATGATGCTAATATGGAAATTACTGGAGGTAGTGATGTAGCTAGGTATTATACAACCGTGAATTTTTCAACTTCAGGCGATTTATTAGATTTTGGAGAAGCTACTAATAATAAAACAGAACGATTTAATGTAAGAGGTAATATTGATTTTGATATTATTAAGGATGTTTTATCGGCAAATATAGGAGCTAATGCTATTTATTATAATGGAAGAGGGGTAAATACAAACTATTGGAGTAATGCTTCTACTTTGAGACCTTACAGGTTCACTCCATTAATCCCTTTAGATTTAATTGAAGAAGGTGATATAGCATCACAAACCTTGATTAACAACAGTAATTATATTATAAATGGTAAATACTTATTAGGAGGAACACAATTAGATCAAACAAATCCATTTGCGGCTATTTATGCTGGGGGCTATAATACATATACTAACCGTCAATTTCAATTTAATACTGGAATTAATGCAAACCTTTCAGGGGTGTTAGAAGGGTTAAGTTTTAAAAGTATGTTTGGAGTAGATTATGAGACTTCATATAATCAGTCTTACAATAATAACTATGCCGTTTACGAAGCTCAATGGAATACTTATGCTGGATTTGACCAAATTACAGGGTTAACTAAATATGGAGAGGATTCTAAATCAGGTGTGCAGAATATAAGCAATAGTGCATATAATCAAACTATTAGTTTTTCTGGACAATTTGATTATGCTAAAAAGTTTGATGAAAAAAATAAAATTAATGCCACTCTTTTAGCTAATGGATATCAACAATCATATTCAGAAGTATATCATAGAGTTAGTAATGCTAATCTAGGTTTACAGTTTGGATATAATTATGCCGATAAATTTTATGCAGATTTTAAGGAGGCTATTGTACATTCTGCAAAATTTGCTAAAGGAGAACGCAATGCAACTTCACCATCAGTAGCTTTTGGATGGAGGCCAAGTGAAGAGAATTTCATGAAAAACAGTAAAGCGGTAGATAATTTAAAACTTACCTTTTCTGCCGGTATTTTACACTCAGACCTAGATATTAACGATTACTATTTGTATGAAAGTATATATACTCAAACAGATGGAGCTTGGTACAGTTGGAGAGATGGGGCGCTTAACCGTACTACAGATTCTAGAAGAGGTGAAAATTTAGATTTGACTTTTGTTAAAAAAGAAGAATTGAATTTTGGTATAGAAGCGTCTTTTTTCGATAAGTTAATAACTTTAAATAGTTCGTTTTTTACAAGTAAACTTAGCGGGAATGTAATTCAAGCTTCTATTTTATATCCAAATTACTTTACAACAGGATGGCCAAATTCATCATTTATACCCAATGTGAATTATAATGACGACAAAAGAATAGGTTTTGACTTCGATTTAAGGTTTAATAAAAAGTTTGGAGAGGTTGATTTTGCATTAGGATTAACAGGAATGTATTATGATACAAAAGCATCAAAAAGAGCAGAGATGTATGAAGATGAGTATCAATACAGAGAAGGCAAACCTTTAGATGGAATTTGGGGATTACAAAACCAAGGCTTTTTTGTTGATGAGGCAGACATAGCAGACTCTCCAACCCATACTTTTGGACAAGTAAAACCAGGTGATATTAAATATAAGGATCAAAATGGAGACGGCCTAGTTAATACTCAAGACGAAGTGTTTTTAGGTAAAGCCGGTTGGAGTGGAGCTCCATTTACTTTTGGTGTTAACTTAACAGCTAAGTGGAAAAACTTAACCTTCTTTGCTTTGGCAACAGGACAATTAGGAGCGTATTCAATGAAAAATAATTCATATTTCTGGATTGATGGAGATGATAAATATTCTATTGAGGTACGTAATAGTTGGACTGAGGAAACAAAAGACATAGCTTCTTATCCTAGACTGACAACTTTTAATAGTGATAATAATTATCGATCATCAGATTTTTGGATGTATAGTTCAGATAGAATAGATCTTTCAAAAGTTCAAATTTCATACGATTTTCCAAAAAAGATGTTCCAAAATTCATTTGTGAGTAAAGTTGGATTATATATAAGTGGAGCTAATTTATTAACAATTTCACGTTATAGAGATATTATGGAAATGAATGTTGGAGGATCTCCACAAACAAGGTTTTATAACTTAGGTATTAAAGCTTTATTTTAAAATAAAATCATTAAGTATAAATTAAATGATATGAACAAAAAACTATTAATTTTTTTATCGGCTATAATTATTTTTACTAGCTGTGATGATCTTTTTGAGCCAGCTATAGAAAATAATAGAGGGTTAGAAGAAATGTATGAGGAAGCTGAATTTGCTCAAGGAATTCTTCTTAATGGTTACACAAGACTTCCTAATAACGGATGGTCGTTTAATGATGTAGCTACAGATGATGCCGTAACAAACGATGATAATAATGGGTATTTAAAAATAGCAACAGGACAGTGGACTTCTAATTTAAATCCTTTAGATCAATGGAGAAATGCAAAAGCAGCCATTCAATATTTAAATATTTTTCTATCAGAAGCAGATAAAGTTAGATGGGCTAAAGATGAAGATGTTAGTGAATTATTTAGACAAAGGCTAAAAGGCGAAGCTTATGGGCTAAGAGCACTTTTTACATATTACATGTTGCAAGCACATTCTGGAGTGGTAGATAGTGGAAGCTTATTAGGTGTTCCAATTTTACTAGAACCAGAAGATGCTAATTCAAATTTTAATATACCACGAAATACATTTGAACAATGTATGCAGCAGTTATACAGTGATGTTTCTATGGCAGAAAATTTACTGCCACTTGATTTTGAAGATGCGTCTTCAATACCAGCAGGCTATGATAATTTAGATGATTATAATAGAGTTTTTGGATTCTATGCTAGACAAAGAATGACAGCAAGAATCGCTATGGTAGTTAGGGCACAAGCAGCTTTACTAGCAGCTAGTCCAGCTTATAGTAATGCTAATTCTACAACTTGGGAAGATGCTGCTAGCTATTCAGGAACATTGTTAAATCTTAATGGAGGAGTTACTGGTTTAGCCAATAATGGACATACTTGGTATACTAATGTTGATGAAATGAATAATTTAGGAACAGGAGTTAATCCGGCCGAAATTATTTGGCGTACAGATATTGGAGATAGTAATAATTTAGAGGCAGATAATTTTCCTCCTACATTATATGGAAGAGGTCGTATAAATCCAACGCAGAATTTGGTTGATGCTTTTCCTATGGCTAACGGCTACCCAATATCGAATCCAGCAAGTAATTACGATTCTTCGAATCCTTATGCTAATAGAGATCCGCGTTTAAAAACCTATATTTTAGTTAATGGAGATGTTGCAGGGGTTAATAGTACTGTAATTAATACTAATAACGATGGAACAACAAACGATGCATTGAATAAGGTAGAAACCTCAACACGTACAGGATATTATTTAAAGAAACTTCTAAGACAGGATGTGAATTTAAATCCTACTTCAACAACCTCACAAAGGCATTATAAACCAAGAATGAGGTATACAGAATTATATCTTATTTATGCAGAAGCAGCAAACGAAGCTTGGGGACCACTAGGAACTGCTAATATAGGTTTTTCATCGTACGATGTTGTATCAGTAATACGTAAAAGAGCTGGTATTGCACAACCTGACATGTATTTAGAATCTGTTAAGAATGATAAAGCTTTAATGCGAGAATTAATTAAAAATGAACGTCGCTTAGAATTGTGTTTTGAAGGATTCCGTTTTTGGGATTTAAGACGATGGAAGGATGATTTAAATGAAACAGCTAAGGGTGTAAAAATAGAAGAAGGTAATTACAACACAATTAATGTAGAAAGTAGGCTTTTTGATGGTTATATGAATTACGGACCTATTCCATACAGTGAAATTTTAAAATTTGATGCCTTAGAGCAAAACAAAGGATGGTAATTTGTTAAAGACTTTAATTAGAATAGCAATAAATAAAAATAAAAATATGAAAAATACAGTATTTATAATGTTTATAATCACACTTGTATCTCTAACATCTTGTGAGAATCAAGATTGGGAGTTTGATGATTATGAATATCAATCAGTTTATTTCGCTTATCAATATCCTGTTAGAACCTTAACACTAGGAGAAGATGTTTTTGATACATCATTAGATAATGAACATAAGTCAAAAATATTAGCAACTCTAGGTGGTGTTTATGAAAATAATAAGGATATAACTATAGATTTTTCTGTAGATAATTCCTTAGTATCAGATTTGCTTTTTGAAGCTGGTAAGGAGCCAATGGTGCCATTACCAAGTTCTTATTATAATTTAGCCTCAGATAAAATGATTATATCTAAAGGAGAAATTATGGGAGGAGTAGAGGTACAATTTACCGATGCTTTTTTTGAAGATCCATTAGCAACAAAAAGAAATTATGTAATTCCTATACGTATGGAAAATGTAATTAATGCAGATACTATTTTATCTGGAGAAGCATTGGTGGCAAATCCAAGAAGAGGAATAAGTAGTGATTGGAGTATTCAACCTAAGGATTTTATCTTTTATGCTGTGAAATATGTAAATACGTGGCATGGAATTTATTTGAGAAGAGGCCAAGATGTCATTACTGGGAATAATGGAAATACTTTATTAGATGATGTTATTACCAGACATGAAGAATATGTTGAATATGATGAGGTTTTTAATGTAAATACACAATCTTTAAGTAAATCTGGAATGCAAGTTGTTTTCAAAGATGAAAATGGTAATAATATTAATTGCGATTTAATTTTAAGTTTTGATAATGATGGAAACTGCACAGTGTCTTCTGATTCTAATGATTTTACAGCTATAGGAAATGGGAAATTTATTAAAAATGGAGAAAAAAATAGCTGGGGTAGTAAAGATAGAGATGCATTATACTTAGATTATGAAATTAACATGGAGGAAATGCGAGTCATTACTAAAGATACTTTGGTGTTGAGAAATAGAGGGGTTACCGCAGAGACATTTTCTCCTGTAATTCAATAATTTTTAGACTAAACTTAATAAAGACAAAATGATGAAACTATATAAAATATGGGCTTGTGCTTCAATTTTTACAATGTTTGTTTCTTGTGCAGATAGAGATAGACCAGGATTTGAAGTAGAAAAGCCAGAAAGCATAGCTTTACAAGAAGTTATTGATGATTATTCTGATTTGAAAACTTATGTAGATAAGGAATCTAATCCTGGTTTTAAATTAGGAGCAGGAATTTCATTATCAGATTATGTTAGTAGAAATGTAATTTACAGATTGGTCAATAGAAATTTTGATGAAATAACATTAGGATACGGAATGAAGCATGGAGCCATTGTAAAATCTGATGGTACTTTAGACCTTGAAAATGTAAATGATTTTTTAATGGCTTCAAATGAAGCTAATATATCGGTTTATGGACACACATTGTGTTGGCATGCTAATCAAAATGCTGGATACCTTAATAGAATTATAGGACCATTAGTTGTTACACCTCCTTCAGTAGCAAATTCTTTAGACTTAACAGGTTTAAATAATGGAGATTTTCAAGGTTGGGGTATAGCTAATAACGGGGCAGGAATTTCTATTGAAGATGGAATGGGCTTATCTGCTAACACCCAGGCTATTAAATTAGTCTCTAATGTTGGTTCAACTAATCCAAATGATTTAGAGTTAGTAACACCCGATATACAGGTAGTTGAAGGACATACTTATGAAGTCGTTTTTTATATAAAATCAGATAAACCAGGTGAAGGACGTATGTCCTTTGAAGGTTTATTAGATAATGAGCCAATTTTAGATTGGACAGGAAGTGGTATGGAAAGTGAAACTTTTCAAACAGATATTTCTTGGAAAGAAGTTAGATTCCAAATAAGTGATTTTCAATCCAACGCTTTTAAAGCTCACTTACAGTTAGGTTATCAATCTGATGTTAATTATTATGTAGATGTAAATAATTTCCATATTTATGATACAGAAGGAGAAGTTGCTGTTAGTAATTTAATAGCAAATGGAGATTTTGAAGAAGGTCATATAGATGGCTGGGGAGGCTGGGGTAATAATTCAACCAGAGAAATTACCAGTGATGGAGAAGGATTTGGAGGAACGGGTTATGCATTGGCAGTAACTAACCCATCATCGGTTGATGGTTTTTGGATTGTTCAATCAAGTTTAGCAATTTCTGAATTGGAAGCAGGAGAAGAATATATTTTAAGTTTTTATGTAAAATCTACCGATGCTAACGGTAATATTAGGCCAGAAATGCAAAGTACATCATGGCAAGATGGAGCAGATGGTTTTGGAACCGTTTATTTATCAAATGAATGGAGTAAGGTAGAACTAGCTGTAACTCCATCAGTAGCTGGACGAAATCATTTGGTTATAAGCTATGGTGATACAGTAGGTACCGTTTATATAGATAATGTGGTTTTAAGAAAAGCAGGAGGCTCAACCAGCGAACCAATATTTGTAGAAAAATTACCAGAGGTTAAGAAAACAATAATAGCTGAAGCTTTAGAGAGTTGGATTTCACAAATGGTATCAAATTGTTCAACATATGTTAAAGCTTGGGATGTTGTAAATGAGCCAATGGACGACGGAAATCCATATGAGTTAAAAACAGGAGAAGGGAAAACATTATCGTCAGACGAATTCTACTGGCAAGATTATTTAGGAAAAGATTATGGAGTAGAAGCCTTTAGGTTAGCTAGAGAATATGGTAATGCTGATGATAAATTATTTATTAATGATTATAATTTGGAATATAATCTCGATAAATGTAAAGGACTTATTCAATATGTAGAGTATATAGAATCTCAAGGACAGACTGTTGACGGGATAGGAAGTCAAATGCACATAAGTATCAACTCTAACAAAGAAAACATAGCTACAATGTTCCAGTTATTAGCAGAGACAGGTAAATTAATTAAAGTATCTGAGTTAGATGTTCGGGTTTTAGTTGATGATCCATCAGAAGAAATTTTACAACAACAGGCTGATATGTATAAATATGTGGTTGATATGTATGAAAAATACATACCAGTAAATCAGCGTTACGGTATTACCGTTTGGGGTGTAACGGATAGTCCAGAAAATACAAATTGGTTGCCTGGTGAAAAGCAAGGGTTGTGGACTATAGATTATTTAAGAAAGCCTGCTTATGCTAGTTTTGCAGAAGGTTTGAGTGGGTTATAATAATAAGAGTTAAATTTTAGTTTAGTTAATGTTTGAGATATGCTGTATGTTATTTAAATGTATGGCATATTTTGTTTAAAGAAATTTTTTGTTATGAATAAATTGTACTTATTTTTATTATTATGTGTTGTATTAAGTTGCTCAAAAAATGACAATGAAGTGGTTAAGATTACACAGCCAGAAAAACAAGAACAAGAAGAAATAGAAGAAAATGAAATAATCGATCGTCCTATAGCAACACCAGAATTGCATGTTAATGGAAGATTTCTGAATGATCCCTGTGGGAATAATGTATTGTTACATGGAGTAGCTATAACACCTAGCCCTTGGTTTAATGGCGGAGCAGTAGGGGATTGGAGATGGAATAATTATGATATCAATGGATGCTTGGATTATAATAAGGGGGTTATGGATAAATTGACCAATACGGATGAAGGATGGTATTTAAATTATGTAAGACTACATATAGACCCGTATTGGACCAATAATGTTGGTGCCTCAACAGATGGAGAACATGATATTTCCCAGTTTAATTTTGAACGTTTTAAATTAGCTATAGATAATGTAATCATACCTTTAATTGCACATGCCAAATCTCGTGGTATGTATGTGGTTCTTAGACCACCAGGTGTATGTCCTAGAGATTTGGAAGTAGGAGATGGTTATTATGATTATTTGGTTTCTATTTGGGATTATTTATCAACTCATTCAGGTTTAAAAAATGCAGATAACGTCATGTTTGAATTAGCTAATGAACCTATAACAATAAAAAGTACAAATGGAGATTTTGGTAGTAATACTCAACCACATTTTGATGCTTTAAAACTATTTTTTCAGCCTATTGTAAATATAATTAGAAATAATGGAGCGAGTAATATAATATGGATACCAGGTTCAGGATACCAATCGCATTATAAAGGATATCCTAACAATCCTATTGAAGGAGAAAATATAGGATATGCCGTTCATATCTATCCAGGGTATTGGGGACAAGACAATAATAATCCTGAAACTTTTAGATTAAATTGGAATGAAAATATAAAACCAGTTGCCAATATAGCTCCTATTGCAATTACTGAAATTGATTGGGGACCAGAACAATATGGTGTTTGGGGCAAAGGGGGAATTACTGGTGTTGCAGGCGGCTGGGGTTTTGGAGCCAATTTTAAAGCGCTAGTAGATGAATCTGGCAATGTATCATGGAATTTATTAGCTCCTGAGAATTTAATAGATGAAGGGGCATTAGATGGAGGAATAGCTTATGGTAGTGATCCTGATGCATGTGCTTTCCCTGTGCATAAATGGTTTAAAGAATACGCTAAGGATTTTATAATTTGTGAAAACTAATATTTTCTATAGAAGCAAGTTCTTTTAAACTAGCAATATTATCTTATTTAAGTTTCCTCAAATGATTAACTGTTAAAATAATGAAAACCAAAAACATATTACTAAAGTTCATTATTGCTGGGTTATTCTCATTTTTGTCTTTTCAAAAATTAAAAGCTCAAACATTTAAACGTATAGAGAGTTTTGCTGGGCTTGAATCTGTAAGTAAAAATAATGGGGTATCTGTGGCGGATTATGATAATGATGGGGATTTAGATTTATTTGTTGTAGCAAAAAGTCAAGATTCAAAAGATGATGAGACAAGTTACAGTCGATTGTTTAAAAATAATAACGATGGAACATTCACTGATGTAACAGAATTTTCAGGGTTAGTTAATTTATTTCCAATTGGAGAGAGCGCAATATCATCTGTTGCATTAGCAGGTTTTAAATTTGGTGCTTTTTGGGGTGATTATGACAATGATGGTTATCCAGATTTATTTTTTACACACTCAAATAAAATCCAATTATTTCATAATGAGTCCAATGGAACTTTTGTGGAAAAAACTGATATTGCAGGTTTTGAAAAAAATAATGGCTGTGTTAATACAGATGCCACTTGGTTTGACTATAATAATGATGGCTTCCTAGATATTTATATATCCGATTGGAATATATCTAATTCTGGATCTTCTTGTAAAGGAAATCAACTATATAGAAATAATGGTGATTCCACGTTTACAAACGTGAGTGATATATTCGAAGGTGTTGTAAGAAAATCTTCGTATCAAAGTATGCCTTTTGATTTCAATAATGATGGTTGGATGGATTTATATGTAGCAAATGATTATGGCACAGAACCCAACGATTTATTTATTAATAATAATGGAAATGGATTTGTAGAGCAAGCAAATGCCTATGGTTTAGACCATTCTAAAGATGATATGGGAATTGCCATTGGAGACTATAATAATGATGGTTTCTTTGATTTTTATATTACGGCAATAACAGAAAATGCCCTTTTAGAGAATAATAAAAATAATACTTTTACTAATCGATCAACCGAATTAAATGTTAATAATACAGGCTGGGCATGGGGCGTTAATTTTTCAGATTTCGATTTAGATACTGATGAGGATTTATTTGTTTTAAATGGATACCAGTTTGGAGGTCCCTTTTCTACAGAAAACATATATTTTGAAAATTTGTTTGCAGATGGAGATAATAAGTTTGTTAACAGTTCGGTAAAAACGAATTTATTGGCAAATGTTATTAGTGTTAGTCAAGTCGCTTTCGATTACGATAATGATGGGGATTTAGATATTTATGTAACCAATAATAATACAGGGTCTTTTTTTTATGAAAATCAACTTTTAGATTTTGTTAAGCCAAGTGAGGATTTACATTGGTTAAAAGTAAAACTAGAAGGAACCATATCAAATAGAGATGCTATAGGGGCTAAAGTGTCTGTTAAAACAACAAAAGGCACTTTTCTTAGATATAATTCAGGAAAAGGGTTTTTATCACAAAGTTTATTACCATTACATTTTGGATTAAGTTCAGATACCAATGTTTTAGAAATAGAAATTATTTGGCCTTCTGGAATTATTGAAAATTATAAAGATTTACCATCTGATACTACTATAAAACTAAAAGAGAATGAAGGTTATTCTATTGATGAAACCCCTCCTAGTATAAAACAATATGGTTGTACAGACCCTAATTCCTGCAATTACAATCCATTTGCAGTAGTTAGTACCGAAACATGTATTTATTTAGAGGCAAATAACATTATAGGCGCTTTAAAGGCTCATAAGAATAGTGTTGAAGTATATAGTTATCCAATAAAAGAAGGGAATTCCCTTGTATGGAAAGTAGAAGGAGGTACCATTATAGAACAGAAAACTATAAATTCGATAGATGTAGAATGGGGCACTGGCAGCACGGGTAAAATTAGTTTAGTAGAGTCTAGCGATTTGTGTAATAGTGGATTGGTAGAATTATCTGTTGCATTGTTAGATAATGATGTTGATATTGAAAAACATTCAGTTGCTCGGTTATGGAATGAAGCTTTATTGGAATTAATAAGAAAAGACTATGCAAGACCAACGGTTCATTCTAGAAATTTATTTCATACTAGTATTGCTATGTACGATGCTTGGGCTATTTATGATGATAACGCATCTACATATTTAATAGGTAATGATATTAATGGGTTTTCAAGTAAATTTAATGGGTTTACTACAACCGAAAGTATAGAAGCGGCAAGAAATCAAACTATAAGTTATGCCGCATATAGACTTCTTAGTGAGCGTTTCAGGCAATCTCCAAATCAAATTTTATCTCAATCTATTCTAGATTCACTTATGGATGAATTGGGATATGATATTTCAATAGATGGCATAGATTATGCTAATGGCGATCCCAAAGCATTAGGCAATTATATAGCAAATCAAATTATTGGCTATGGTTTACAAGATGGTTCTAACGAAGCTAATCAATATAAAAACACGTATTACGAGCCAGTAAATGAACCATTAAAATTGTCACAACCAGAAAGTTTACTTAATATAAATCCCGATAGATGGCAGCCATTAAGTTTTAATACATTTATAGATCAAAGTGGTAATTTAATAGAGGGTGTGACCCCAGGTTTTTTAGGGCCAGAGTGGGGTAATGTTTATCCATTTTCATTAGAAGAATCAGATAAAAAAACATATTCCCGTTCAGGGCATAACTATCATGTATATTATGACCCGATACCACCTCCTAGTATTTATTTTGATCAATATAAATGGAGCTTTTCACTTGTAGCTAAGTGGTCTTCACATTTAGATCCTGCAGATGGTGTTTTATGGGATATCTCACCTAAATCTATAGGTAACATTTCTAGTTCTCTATTCCCTCGTAATTATGATGATTATAAAAATTTTTATGATGAAATTGACGGAGGTGATATTGGAACTGGGCGTTTAATAAATCCATACACAAAAGATTTATATCAAGAGCAAGTAGTGCCACGAGGGGATTATACTAGGGTTTTAGCCGAGTTTTGGGCAGATGGTCCAGATTCAGAAACGCCACCAGGTCATTGGTTTACAATATTAAATTATGTTAGTGATCATGAATTATTGGAAAAGAAGCTAAATGGAGAAGGCGATGTTTTAGATAACCTCGAATGGGATGTCAAATCATATTTTATCCTTGGTGGAGCAATGCACGATTCAGCCATATCAGCATGGAGTATAAAAGGATGGTATGATTATGTTAGACCAATAACAGCTATAAGGTATATGGCTGAAAAGGGACAGAGCACTGAAACGTTAAGACAAAATTATAATGAGTTAGGAATTCCTTTAGAAGAAGGGTTTGTAGAAGTAATAGAATTAGATGACCCATTAGTTGGAGAGAATAATGAAAACTTAGGAAAAATAAAGATAAAATCATGGAAAGGACATAGCTATGTTAATGATCCAAAAACAGATACAGCAGGAGTAGGTTGGATTTTGTCTCAAGATTGGTGGCCTTATCAACGGCCAACTTTTGTAACACCTCCATTTGCTGGATTTGTTTCAGGACATTCAACTTTTTCTAGGGCCGCCGCTGAGGTAATGACATTGATAACAGGGAGTGAATATTTTCCTGGTGGGATGGGTGAGTTTTTGGCTAAAAAAGATGATTTTTTAGTATTTGAAAAAGGGCCTTCTGTAGATGTAAAACTACAATGGGCAACATATAGAGATGCTTCAGATCAATGTAGCCTATCAAGAATTTGGGGAGGTATACATCCTCCAATAGATGATATTCAGGGAAGGTTAATAGGTGAAGAAATAGGAAAAAAAGCTTTTTTTTATGGTGCTAAATATTTTGATGGTAATAAGAAATTTAATGATTATAATTTAAATAAAGCTGTAGCATATCCTAATCCAGTTTCTAACAATTCTAACGAGATTTTTATAACTAATACCTCTAAAAATGATAATATTTCTTTATTTGATATAAATGGAAGATTTTTGAGTATTGAATTGGAATTTAATGAAGCTACTAAAATTTCAAAAATCAAATTAGTTAAACATATATCGAATGGGATTTATATTCTAAGATTGAATAATCAATCCATTAAAATTGCGGTTGGTCATAATTAACTTATCACTCAGGTACCTTAATAGCTTAAAATATTTAGCAAGTGTGGCGTGACGGAATGTTTTTGGTTGATTACTGATACTTCGGTAATAGTTAAAAGTTTGATGACTAAAAGTTACTTTATTACGATAGATTTTAAAAGATTATCTAAAAAAGAGCAAGAAGCGAAAAAATGTGAGCCAGTATCACCTATAGTGATGGAGACGATACAATTCTTGAAACACATAAATATAGCGTAATAGA
Organism: Mariniflexile sp. HMF6888; assembly: GCF_044335535.1. NCBI lineage: Bacteria > Pseudomonadati > Bacteroidota > Flavobacteriia > Flavobacteriales > Flavobacteriaceae > Mariniflexile > Mariniflexile sp. HMF6888. The sequence goes on from NZ_JBIQVZ010000009.1 coordinate 84,175, forward strand.
TTTTCCTTTGGATGAACTGCGTTTATTTTTCGTGTATACTTCGTATTATATTTACAGCCATAATTTATAAGATTAGCTATTTGCGGTGATAATCGCCGTTGTACAAATATATTGTAAATTATGTTATTTTTAAATTGTATAAACTATGTGATTGTGTTGATTTTTATTACAAATGTTGTGTGTAGATTAATCATTGTAATTTAATTCTATCTAATGTTTGTACAAACAAAAAGTTGAGATGTATTTTGTTTGCACATCCAACATCTTTTTAACGACAACCCTTAAGGTGTTCGAATCGGTATCTTGGAGAGTTGAACTTTTAAAAAGTTTATAAAAAACAAAGCCACTGTCTTTCAGTAGCTTTGTTTGTCTTTCTGTGGAGTCGGAGAGAATCGAACTCTCGTCCAAACAAGTAACCAAAAGGCTTTCTACACGTTTATTCTTTTCTTGGGTTTTCGATTACAAGCTGGTTAAAGACAACCTACATGTAACTTAGCTTCTTTAGTTTCAACTGGGCATCAAAGCACTACCCAATCTATGTTAACATTTACGATGCCTCAAAAAGGAACGCCGTTAACCAAGGCTTTCCGGAGACATAAAGCTTGTACACCTTGTGTACCTAGGCTAATCTTACTAAAATTCAGATTAAGCAGCTAAAGCGTAGTTATTCTCGCCGTTTAAAGTTTGACCTAGCCTTTTACGTGTTTCAAAGTCATTACACGACGTGCTTACCATTCAATTAATCTCGCTGTCAAAACCAGTCGACCCCATTAATTCCTGCGAAGGCAGGAATCTTATAAATTGAAAAAATAATATTCTTAATTATGGCGTTATCCAAAAGATCTAGGCTCCCCGCTACATCTTTTGCAAAAGCAAAAGGATGTCGCTTCAAATGCCAAAGGTATTCACAAATTCCTATTTGTTTAAATAGGAATGTATGAGTAATCCTTAACGCGGACTGCAAAGTTATCAAAAAAGTTTGTATACCCTTGCAAATCCAACTATTTTAGAGCAAAATTTATACCAAAGCACAAGTTGTCAGTAAACAATCAACAAATGAATATAAAATTCGCTATCATCAAAGAGCGTAAAAACCCACCAGATCGTCGCGTGGTATTTTCACCAGCAAAATTAGCCGAAGCCGAAACTCAATTTCCTGAAGCTACTTTTAAAGTAGAATTGTCTGATATTAGGTTTTTTTCAGATGAGGCATATAAAAAAGCAGGATTTGAAGTGACAAATGATGTGTCCGATTGTGATGTGATGATAGGTGTAAAAGAAGTGCCTATAGAAGCGCTTATTCCAAATAAAAAATATTTTTTCTTTTCCCATACTATAAAAAAACAGCCTTACAATAGAAAACTGTTACAGGCTATTTTAGAAAAAAACATAGAACTTTATGATTATGAAACCATTGTAAATAACCAAGGATTTCGCTTAATAGGGTTTGGTTATTATGCAGGTATTGTTGGTGTTTATAATGGGTTTCGTGCTTGGGGATTAAAATTCGATTCTTGGAATTTACCAAAAGCAGGAACATTGCCTAATCAAGAAGCTTTAATCACCGAATTAAACAAAATAAAACTACCCGCCATTAAAATACTATTAACAGGAAGTGGAAAAGTATCAAACGGTGCACAACACATGTTGGATGCCATGCGCATTAAAAAAGTTTCGGTACATGATTATTTGAATAACTCGTTTAGTGAGGCTGTATATTGTAAAATTGACGTGCTGGATTATAACAAACGTAAAGACGGAAAAGTAATAGATGTGTTTGATTTTTTTAATAATCCACAAGATTACGAGTCTAACTTTATGCGTTTTGCCAAGGTAACTGATTATTATATTGCAGGGCATTTTTATGGAAATGACGCGCCCCATTTTTATACAAAACAAGATGTTAAATCTCCTCATTTTAATATTAAAGTAGTTGCCGATATTAGTTGTGATGTTAATGGGCCTATTGCTACTACTTTAAGAGCCTCAACCATTTTAGATCCTATTTATGGCTATGACCCACAAACCGAAACCGAAACCGATTTTAAATCAGAAAATGCTATAGCTGTTATGTCGGTAGATAATTTACCTTGCGAGCTTCCTAAAGATGCCAGCGAAGGGTTTGGGGAGCAATTTTTACAGCATGTTATCCCTGCTTTCTTTAATAATGATGTCGATGGTGTTTTACAGCGAGCTAAAATAACTGAAAATGGCAGGTTAACCGAGCGTTTTAAATATTTGCAAGATTATGTAAATGAAAAGCAATAGCTTTGCATGCTAAATTCCCCTAATTGAACTTGAATTTATGACAAAAACGGCATTAATAACTGGAGCTGCTTCAGGGTTGGGCTATGAATTGGCTTTGCTATTGGCCAATGATGGCTATAACTTAATTTTAATAGATATAGATAATACTAACTTACAAATTGCAAAAACTGACATAGAGAACATGTTTTCGTGCAATGTGTCTACACTATTAAAAGATTTAAGCAAACCTAACGTTGCTACCGAAATAATGGAAGAAATCAATCATGTACCAGTAGATGTTTTGGTCAATAATGCTGGGTTTGGCTTGTTTGGAACTTTTGCCAATACCGAGTGGGAACGCGAGTTGGATATGTTACATGTGCATATTTTAACCACAACGCATTTAACCAAGCTCGTGTTAGAGGGCATGTTAAAACGTGGTTCGGGAAAAATACTTAATATGTCTTCGTTGGCGGCTTTTCAACCGGGACCACTTATGTCTATTTATTACGCTTCTAAGTCGTATTTGTTATCATTTTCTGAAGCTATTGCCAACGAGTTAAAAGGCACGGGTGTAACCGTTACAGCATTATGTCCAGGACCAACTAAAACATCGTTTCAAAAAGTAGTTTCAAAAAATACTTCAGAAAATAAGATTAGTTTTAATATGGCATGTGCATCGGAAGTAGCGCTTTATGGTTATAACGCCATGCAAAAAGGAAAAACGGTTGCTATTCCAGGTATCTTAAATAAATTTCTTTCAACCATACATCGCTTTGTTTCTAGAAGCATGGCTACAAGGATAGTTAGGAACTTGCAGGAAAAAAACAGGGACTAATAATAATTTCATTAGTGTCCGATTAAAGATTCTAAGCTTCACTAAAAGAAAATAGAATAAAGACTAAATGACCCCAATGTAATAATTTCTAAAGGGATTAAATTAAAGCATATATTTTCTTGATTTATTTGATGAATTTCTTTTTATAGTTGTTAAAAAAGAATTATCTTATAAGATAATTAACTGAGTATTAACTAAAAAGAGATGTATTATGAATCCTCCTTTAATGTTTACGGTTGTTCTTGTGGTACTCCTATTATCGGGTATACGCATTATTTTTGAATACAAACGCGCTTTAAAATTTAGGTTTGGTAAATATATTAAAACCTTACAACCTGGATTTAGATGGATTATTCCCATAGTTGAGACCATACAGATAGTGGATATTCGGGTTATCACAATTAATGTGGTTTCCCAGGAAGTTATGACCGAAGATAACGTGCCATGTAGTATTGATGGTGTGGTGTTTTTTAAGGTTGTTGACCCTGAAATGGCGGTCTTGGAAGTTGAAGAGTACAAATTTGCCATTACACAATTATCACAGGCAGCTTTGCGTGATGTTTGTGGTAAGGTTGAACTGGATACCATTCTATCCAAACGGGAAGAAATGGGCAAAAACATCAAGAAAATTGTTGAGGTTGAAACCAAGCAATGGGGCATTGATATTATTGATGTCAAGATAAAAGACATCCAATTGCCTGAAAACATGAAACGTATGATGGCCAATCAAGCAGAAGCAGAACGTTCCAGACGTGCACGTATTATTTTGGCATTGGCGGAAGAGCAAGCAGCGGGCAAGTTACTGGAAGCTGGTAAACTGATAGATCAATCGCCATCAGCGATTAAATTAAGGTTATATCAAACGTTATCTAACATTGCAGCAGAAAAGAACTCAACCATAGTGTTCCCGTTCCCGGAAGAAGTATTGCCTAGACAACATAAAAAAGAAACTAGTAGTTAATGAACTCGTTTAAATTTAAAGAAAACACATATTAGGCCAGCAACGGTTTTTACGGTACGTTTTAGTACATGACAGTAATCCAAATATAATCAGATATATGTATGAACTTGCCGGAGCTGTATAAATAAAAAAGAGATGGAGAAGGACTTCGACGATGCTCAGTCTTACAACGTATGGTTTGAATTGGTTTTGTGGACACAGTTTCTCATAGGAACCTGTCGAAGCTATATGCAGAGAGGTTAGGTATTGGACTTCAACAAGCTCCATGTGACGCTTCATTTTTGTTATGTACTAAAGGATGGTTTATAGAGTTGTTTGAACATCCAAAATCCAATATTCAAGAATATTCCAAATAAAAAAGTAAACAACCAAGCTTCTCTATATATTATAGGCTGTAACACTATATTAAAAACATCTAAAATTAAATATTTAGGATTGCTTAGAATTTCCCAAGAATTATAACGTAAAAATCTGCCTAGATAGACTCCAAAACTTGATAGAAATAGAAGTATAATGAATAGAATATCGTTAACAGGTTTCTTTATGTATGCTTTTAGAATGTTTTTCATATCTAGCACCGATAAATAAAATAATAATAAGCCATTGCAAGCAAATGATGTTACTACCAGGATATCCAACCACAAATAAGAATCGGGGTTAAATCTTAAATGCATTAAATCCGTAATAATATATGATGCATTTGGTAAAAATAATAACCATATGCCAAACCAAAGTATGAGCTTCATTTTTTTAATGTTTGGTTGAAGGATTAAATAACTTGTAATAACAAATGGAATGATGGCTAGAAACAAATTCCATATTAAAAACAAGTAAAAGAATGAGTGGTTTAATTTTATTCTAATCATTAGCAAAAACACACTAAATATTAATGATATGACTAATACTGAATAAAGCTTAAATTGGTTGAATATGAATTGTTTTATGGTATACATAACTTGATTGGTTTTAGTTCAACAATTAAAACAGTAACGATTCCTAAGGTATATGCCACCAGATCTGAAAACTGAAAGGTGCTACCTAGTATGAGTTTGGCTGAATGGCTGTTTTGTAGGCTGAGCGGTTTAAGAATGTTAACCAGTTGTGAAAACTCTATAGCAAAAGAGAAGGCTAAAACACCCATAGCAATATAAAAATGCTTGCCTTTAATAAAGCTTTTAAAAAAGCAGTACATTAAAATGACTACCAAATAATCGCCAAAGGTGTGACGAATAAAGCCGCTTTTTAAAAAGGTAGCAATCAACACTTCAACTATAAGAAGCGTTATGGTTACTGTGAGATAGGTTTTGTTAAGTTTTAATGTCATCTTATTTCAATTTTTTCGCCAAGAAATTTTGGTTCTACGTTAAAGAGAATGTCTAAACAAGCTTTTGTTCTTGCGAGATATTCACGTAAGTTAGTTTTTAAACCATATTTGCCTTTTATATCTTGAGTATTGAAACCAATGGCTTTTATATTAAAATGCTTGGCCAAATAAATTGCTCGCTCATTATGAAATTTTTGAGAAATAATGGTAAATTCTGTAAGATTAAAAATTTCTTTTGCCCTCACAACCGAATCTAATGTTCTAAAACCTGCATAGTCTAGAAATATTTTTTCTTCAGGTATTCCATGTTTGATGAAGTCGTTTTTAAAATCTGTTGGTTCATCATAGTCGTTTTTGCCATTGTCACCACTAACTAAAATGAAATCTATTTTGTTTGCATTATATAATGAAACAGCAGCTTCAACTCTATATTGATAGTATAAATTTATACGACCATCAGACAGATATTTACTTGTCCCCAAAACCAGACCGACTTTATTTTTAGGGATTTGGAGCACGTCATTATAAATTGAATTTTTGGTTTGAAAAGACAACCAAAAATTTAAAGCGAAAATGACAATAAATACAAATAGGATTAGAAAAATAATCTTTTTTATGTATTTCATTTTAAGGTTTTAGTTTGAATATTTAGAAGACTCATTTGATCGTTTGAAAATATAGATTCTCTAAATGTATAAATAGAAACATTTAAAAGCTTTTTATAATCGTAATGATGAAAGGCATTTGCATTTTTTCCGATGCAATATGAATTATAATAAAACTTAAAATAATCTGGTAAAATAATAATGCCCAGTATAACCGCTCCATATAAGTAAAGACTTCTTTTTCCGTTACCAAAGCATAAACACTGTAAAGCAATTTCATCCTCAACTTTAGTCCCATATCCTGTTAAAGTATGATAGGCATCATGGCGTTCTACTTTTGAAATGAGTTCAAAATTATTTTTATCTAAAAATAAACCGAGATGCTTTCCAAAAGAGTCATCTGGATAAGTTAGTAATTCTTCTCTGTAAATACCCCAAGGCTGATGTTTCTTAAACATACTCGTATAAATTTCCTGAGATTTATTAAATAGCCATTCTATAATTTTTTTTCTTAATTTCATATATAAAGTACTTTGTATTTCAAAGTAAAAGATTAAAAAAATTTAAGTTTTTTTGTTATTCCTGTGAAGGCAGGAAAGTTATTGTTTGTTAATTAATTTTTCGAGTGCGTCAATATGTTTTTTAAATTCAAGTTCGCCCAATTTGGTTGTGCTATAACGCGTGTTTGGTTTTCTGCCAATAAATTGTTTTTCAACTTTTATATATTCAGCAGCTTCCAAAGCTTTTGTATGACTAGCTAAATTACCATCGGTTACTTCTAAAAGTTCTTTAAGCATATTAAAATCGGCATATTCGTTCACCATTAAAATAGACATGATGCCTAATCTAATTCTGTGATCGAATACTTTATTTATGTTGTTTATTATGCTCAATTGTTAAGTTTGTTTGTAGACACGTTTATTCGTTTATAAAACTGAAAACTGCTGCTGTTTACTAATTTGAATCATACTTAAAATGCATCCAGGTTCCATAAGCAATATGCATAATGCCAAAGCCCAAAACCCAAAGCCAAAAACCATAACCAGGGAGTAGGGCAGCAATTAATCCTAAGATGATTTCAGTTAAACCTAAATAGCGGATATCTCCAATGCTATATTTAGAAGCATTTATTAAGGCCAATCCATAAAAAATAAGCATTAAAGCACCTACTTGTCCATATTTTTGTTGATTTAAGATAATTAGAATGTACAAACCACCAACAACCAACGGAATTAAAAAGTTAATAACCAAGCGTCGTGAAGTAGCATCCCAAACTTTAGAACCGTTTTTCTTAGCCTTTTTGGTGGTTAAGATAATACCTGTTACAATGCTTAGCAAAGCAACCAAAACTAAATCCAACAGTACCCATCTAAATATTTGCCCATCAAGCATTAAAGTTCCATAGCTGAAATTCATCACTAAATAATAGGCAACGGCGGCTCCAATAAGAGCATAAACACCAGCCATTATTCCCGATAGGCCACTTAATGAAATAAAGCGAGACGATTTGTTCATTAAATGCTTAATCTCGCTAATGTCTTTTAAATAATCTTTAGAATCCATATTAAAGTACTTTGAATTACAAAGTAAATAAATAATTTTGAATATAGCATCGTAAAATTTTGTTAAGTTTGAAAAAGAATACAAATTAATTAAAAGTGAAGCCAGTAGACACCTATTTTTTAAATCAGAAAGAGCCTTATCAATCCATTATGCTTTATGTGCGAAGCATTATTTTGAATACATTGCCAGAAGCAGAGGAGCGTTACAGTTACAGAATTCCATTTTATAATTGCCACAAAAAGCCCATGATTTATTTAAATATTTTAAAAGGAACCAATTATGTTGATGTGGCTTTTGTGCAAGGCATTTTGTTAGAAAAACAATTTCCTGTTCTAAAAAATGATAATAAACGCAAACAAGTGCGCTCTATCCAACTAAAAACGTTAGAAGATTTAGACCATGCCAATTTTGTTGCATTGCTTCACGAGGCTTCAAATTTACTTAGTAAAAGTAAAAAGGCTTGGTTTATCTAAATATTAAAAAGGCTTTCAACAGTATTGCTAGTTATTCTAATATCTGGCATGTTCATATAACCACCTTTTAAATCTAACTTTGTAAAAATAAGTGTTTATAGTAACCCCTAACATGGATTTAAAAAAGCAGATTTCATTAAGTTTTTCCAGTAACTACAGTGCGTTTATGGTTTTTCTAATAGCCACTAAATTGGTAAGTAGTTTTTCTAAATTATCTAAATGTAGCATATTGGCACCATCACTTTTCGCATTTGCGGGGTCGAAATGGGTTTCAATAAACAAACCATCCACATTATTTACAATGCCAGCACGGGCAATAGTTTCAATCATATCTGGTCTGCCACCAGTAACGCCCACGGTTTGGTTGGGTTGTTGTAACGAATGTGTAACGTCTAAAACCGTTGGTGCATATTGGCGCATGGTTGGTATACCACGGAAATCTACAATCATGTCTTGGTAACCAAACATGGTGCCTCGGTCGGTTATCCAAGCTTTTTTATTTCCAGAATCGTACACTTTCTGTACAGCGTGTTTCATGGCTTCCGGACTCATAAATTGCCCTTTTTTAAGGTTTATTACTTTGCCTGTTTTGGCAGCAGCAATAAGTAAATCGGTTTGGCGTACTAAAAAAGCAGGAATTTGTAGTACATCTACATATTGAGCAGCCAATTCGGCATCCGAAATTTCATGAATGTCGGTTACTGTTGGAACATCAAAAGTCTCGGAAACTTTTCTTAAAATAGTTAATGCTTTCTCGTCACCAATACCTGTAAAACTATCTACTCTGCTGCGATTGGCTTTTTTAAAACTGCCTTTAAATACATATGGAATTTCTAATATATTGGTAATTTCCATTACTTTTTCGGCAATTCGTAATGCCATGTCTTCGCCTTCTATGGCACAAGGGCCACAAAGCAAGAAAAAGTTGTTTGAATTGGTGTGTTTTATTTTTGGAATATCTTGAAGATTCATGTGTTTGTTTTTTAAGGTTCTGGGTTCTGGGTTCAAGGTTCAAGGTTCAAGGTTTGTTGATGGTTGTTGGTTTGATGGACTGGGTTCTGGGTTCAGGGTTCATAACTTGTCTCTTAATTCTTAATCCTTAATTCTTGATCCAATGTCATTAAGTTAAGGAGAAGTGAGTCAGGTTGAGCGAAGTCGAAACCCTTATCAAGCTCTTTTTTGTTAAGCATTTCGCAAGCTGCGCTTCTATCTTCAAATAAAAATATATTTTCATTTTCGATAATGCTCAATGTGACAATTTAGAGTAAACACGCTTAACTTAATGACATTGATTCTTAATTCTTAATCCTTAATTCCTAATTTTGACTATGCTCGTTTCATGTTTTATATTTTAATGCTGTAAAGATAAGATTAATGAACCATATAAATAATGACTTTTTTAAATTGAAGGGAATGCCCAAAGTTGATAAGTGCATTAGCGATAGAAATGACAGCCTTTTTTGTGCGCGCTTATGCGCAAAAAAGCTATAATGGATAGCGCGACCCTTTGTGTCTTAGTAACTGAGGGTCTGTGAATAAACAACCTATACATTTTAACTTGTTCTTTATCCCTTTTTCATCGTTGTAAATGCTTTAAGTAGCTAAGGCTATTTGCATCATTTACGCTTTGAAAAAGAACAAAATACCTTCGTCAATTTTGTACACTTTATTTATTCACAGACCCTTACATTTGTTTTTATCAAAAAAGTTTCTGAACACAAAGGGTAATGCCCAAAATAAAAATATTGTATAATTTATCCATTAATTATAATTACCTTTGCACGCTTAAAATAAGGCACTATTATGGCTAATATTAAAAACATTGCAATTATTGCGCACGTTGACCACGGTAAAACGACGTTGGTTGATAAAATTATGTATCACTGTCAATTATTCCGTGAAAACGAAAATACAGGTGATTTAATTCTTGATAATAACGATTTAGAACGCGAACGAGGTATTACAATTACTTCTAAAAACGTTTCGGTAATATACAAAGACACTAAAATTAATATTATTGATACCCCTGGTCACGCCGATTTTGGTGGCGAAGTAGAACGTGTACTTAATATGGCAGATGGTGTGCTATTATTGGTTGATGCTTTTGAAGGGCCTATGCCACAGACACGTTTTGTGTTACAAAAAGCGATCGATTTAGGATTGAAACCTTGTGTGGTAATTAATAAAGTCGATAAGGAAAACTGTACACCAGAAGAGGTACATGAAAAGGTGTTTGATTTAATGTTTGAATTAGGTGCTGAAGAATGGCAGCTAGACTTCCCAACAGTTTACGGTTCGGCTAAGAATAACTGGATGAGTGACGATTGGAGAAATCAAACGTCTAATATTGAGCCGTTATTAGATATGGTTATTGAGCATATTCCTGCGCCAAAAATTGAAGCAGGTACCACACAAATGTTAATTACTTCTTTAGACTTCTCATCGTTTACAGGTCGAATTGCTATTGGTAGATTAACTCGTGGCGGATTAAAAACAGGACAAAACATTTCTTTAGTAAAAAGAAACGGAAGCATTGTTAAAACAAAAATTAAAGAAGTTCATATTTTTGAAGGTTTAGGACGTAAAAAAGTAGATGAAGTTCAAACAGGGGATATTTGTGCTCTTGTTGGTTTAGAAGGTTTTGAAATTGGTGATACTGTTGCCGATTTTGAAAATCCACAAGGCTTAAAAACGATAGCGATTGACGAACCTACCATGAGTATGTTGTTTACTATTAACGATTCGCCTTTCTTTGGTAAAGACGGCAAGTTTGTAACCTCACGCCACATTAAAGACCGTTTAACTAAAGAGCTTGAAAAAAACCTAGCACTACGTGTTAACGAAACAGATAGTGCCGATAAATTTTTGGTATTTGGCCGTGGTGTATTACACTTATCGGTTTTAATTGAAACCATGCGCCGTGAAGGTTATGAGCTTCAAATTGGTCAGCCACAAGTTATTATTAAAGAAATTGATGGTGTAAAATGTGAGCCAGTTGAAGAAATGACGATTGATTTACCTGAAAGTGTTTCTGGTAAAGCCATTGAAATGGTTACATTGCGTAAAGGTGAAATGTTAAGTATGGAAGCAAAAGGTGACCGTATGGTTTGCCAATTTATGATTCCATCTAGAGGTATTATAGGTTTAAGAAACCAATTGCTTACGGCAACTGCAGGCGAAGCTATTATGGCACACCGTTTTAAAGAGTACCAACCATTAAAAGGAGGTATTCCTGAACGCCAAAACGGTTCTTTGGTGTCTATGGAAAAGGGGCAAGCGATTCCTTATTCAATTGACAAACTTCAAGATAGAGGTAAGTTTTTTGTGGATCCAGGTGAAGATATTTATGAAGGACAGGTTATTGGCGAAAACTCTCGTGGTGACGATATGACCGTTAACGTAACAAAAACTAAAAAGTTAAGTAACGTACGTTCTTCGGGTGCTGATGATAAAGCTAGAATTATTCCAGCCATTAAGTTCTCGTTAGAAGAAGCATTGGAGTATATCCAAAAAGATGAATATGTTGAGGTAACACCCAACCATTTACGTTTGCGTAAAATTTATTTAACAGAAGTAGATAGAAAGCGAAATAAATCAATATAATATGGAATTCTTAGGAATTTCATATACAGAATGGATAGGGTATGCCGCCATGGCAACCGTCTTAATTTCATTCTTAATGAAATCGGTTAATAAGTTACGAATAGTAAACTCCTTTGGATGTTTACTATTTGTGTTTTATGGTGTTTTGTTAGAACCATTATCAATACCTATTATCATTACAAATGCAGCTATTTTCTTCATAAATGCCTATTACTTGTTTAAAAAACAACGATTTCATTTTTAATAGACAAATTCTTACGTTTTAAAATTTAAATTGTATTGATACGTAAAATGATTTTGTATATTTGGTTTCTTAAAAAAAACATAAAAAATAAATTATTTAGCTATTTTTCAAAGCATTAATTGGTTGAAAACAGAAAACCTAGGATAATTGAAAAAAATAATCGATTATATAAATAAAAATGTTCTAATTAAAGTTACTTCATTACAGGCAGCTTCAGTAGTAACCAGAATAATTGCAGGTATATTAACTTCAAAGGCTATTGCTATTTTTATTGGACCAACCGGATTAGCGTTAATAGGAAACCTGCGTAATTTTGTAAGTTCTTTTCAAACTATTGCCATTCTTGGTTTTTATAATGGTGCGGTAAAGTATATTTCAGATTTTAAGGATGATGTTGTAGAGCTAAGTAAAACGATTTCTACCATATTTTATGTGGGGTTTACGTCCACCATTTTAGTGTCATTTTTCTGTTATTTTAATGCACAGTTTATAAATAACATCATATTTCCTGACTACAACGATTACGCTTTTGTAATTAAGGTTTTTGCAATGGTACTGCCGTTTTATGCTTTAAATATGTTTTCATTTTCAATAATGAATGGCTTTTCAAAGTATAAGATACTTATCGTTATTAATATTATTGGGCAAATATTAAGTGTTTCGGTAGCATTACTTTTAATCTATCAAAATAGGATTAATGGGGCATTAATATCAGTAGTCATTGCAGAGTCGTTAATATTTTTAATAACATTGGTAGGTATTACCAATAGGCGTAGTTTGGTTCCTTTAATTAAAGTTAATAGTATTAGTTTTAGTTTCTTAAGGAAAATGAGTGCGTATTCCTTAATGGCTCTTTTTTCGGCCATTATAATGCCTTTGGTTGCCATTGCAATTCGTTCTTATATCATAGAAAATGTAGGTTATAAAGATGCTGGTTTTTGGGAAGCCATGACAAGAATCTCTAAATATTATTTAATGCTTGTTAGCTCGTTAATGGCGTTGTATATCTTACCAAGATTTTCTGAAATTGATGACATTAAGGAATTTAGAAAGGAAGTATTTAGCTTTTATAAAACGGTTATACCTGTTTTAGCTATCGGATTGGTTGTTATATATTTTTTAAAACCATATATAGTAATGCTTATTTTTTCAGAGGATTTTAAACCTGTTGAAGACTTGTTTTTATGGCAATTATTAGGCGATTTTATTAAAGTACTATCTATGGTAATAGCCTATCAGCTTTTAGCAAAGAAAATGTTTTGGCACTATATTTTAACCGAAGCTTTTTTGGTAATTATATTATATACTACCAGTGTTTATTTTATAGACTTATACGATAATGTACAAGGTGCTGTCATGGCTCATTTTGTGAGTTATATTATGTACTATGGCATTATTTTGCTCATATTTGGTAGCTCGCTTTTTGGGGTGGATGTGGAGAAGAGTTAAAATAGTTTAAGTATTCTGTATATTTAGAGTTATTAATGTTTGTTGGGTATTAATTATGACTGAAAAACATACTTCTTTTAAAATAGTAAAATATACTAGTGCTTATTATAATGAGTGGAATGGTTTTATAGAGAACTCAAAAAACGGAACATTTCTTTTTCATAGAGATTTTATGGAGTATCATAAAGACCGATTTGAAGATTTTTCTTTATTGGTTTTCAAAGAGGATAAGCTATTGGCCGTTTTGCCTGCAAATAAATTGGAACAAGAAATACACTCCCACCAAGGGTTGACTTATGGCGGATTGATCCTTCCAAAAATGGTTAAGTTTGATACTGTTATAGCTGTATTTGCACAGCTGCTTAAGTATTTAAAGGGATATGGATTTGAAACGCTTGTTCTAAAACAAATCCCATCTATTTATTCAAAGGTGTTTACTGAAGAAATAGAGTTCTTAATGTTTATTCTTAAGGCGGAATTAATTAGAAAAGACACATTATCGGTTATTGATTTGAACAACAAATTAAAAATTTCCAATAATAGGTTAGAAGGTTATAAAAGAGGCGTAAAGCATAACTTGATTGTTAAGGAAGAAGCTGGTTTTGAGTTGTTTTGGAATAATATTCTAGTTAAAAATTTACAAAACAGACACAAAGCAAATCCTGTGCATACCTTACAAGAAATAACCTTATTAAAAAAACATTTTCCAAATAACATTAGGCAGTTTAATGTTTATAATCAAGATGAGATTGTTGCGGGTACAACCATTTTCGAATCAAGGTTTGTAGTTCACTCTCAGTACATATCTGGTAATGCAGATAAGAATACATTAGGAAGCCTAGATTTTTTACACTACCACCTAATTACAGAGGTGTTTAAGGATAAAAAATATTTTGATTTTGGCACTTCTAATGAAAATAATGGGTTGCACATAAACGAAGGTTTACAGTTTTGGAAAGAAGGTTTTGGGGCTAGGATGTTAACCCAGAATTTTTATAGAGTGCCTATAAATAATTACCAATTACTTAATAATGTGTTTATATGATTAAGTTTTTAGACTTAAAAGCGTTAAATGATCGCTTTAGAGAAGAATTAAAAAACGAGTTTAATCATTTTTTAGATTCGGGTAGTTATATATTAGGAGAACAAGTTGGCTGTTTTGAAACAGAATTTGCTAATTATTGCGGTACCAAATTCTGTATTGGAGTAAGTTCTGGACTAGATGCACTTCATTTAATATTTGAGGCCTATAAAACATTAGGTATTCTTGGTATTGATGATGAAGTCATTGTTCCTGCCAATACTTATATTGCAACGGTGTTGGCAATAAGCAATGCAGGTTTAAAACCAGTTTTAGTTGAACCAGACATAGAAACTTTTAATATAGATACAAAGGGAGTTTTAAAAGCAATTACCTCTAAAACAAAAGCTGTTTTAGGTGTCCATTTATATGGACGGTTATATAATGTTGAAGCATTGGAAGCAATTTGCAAAGCGCACAACTTACTGTTAATTGAAGATGCAGCCCAAGCTCATGGGGCTATTAATGAAGATGGAAGAAAAGCAGGAAATGTTTCCCATGCGGCAGCCTTTAGTTTTTACCCAACTAAAAATTTAGGAGCCCTGGGAGATGCTGGGGCAGTTACGACCAATAATGAAGCTTTGGCTAATATTATTAATAAGTTGAGAAATTATGGCAGAAAATCATCATACGAGAATGATATTAAAGGTTATAATTGTAGATTAGATGAATTGCAAGCGGCTTTTTTAAGAATTAAATTAAAATATTTAGACACAGATAATGATGTACGTAGAGAAATTGCAAAATTATATTTAAAAAAAATAAATAATTCGGACATAGTTTTGCCTAAATATGAAGGTTTTCAACAACATGTTTTTCACCTTTTTGTTATTAGAAGTAAAAAAAGAGACGAACTTAAAAAGTATTTATTTGAAAATGGTATAGAAACATTAATTCATTACCCAATTCCAATATATAAACAGTTGGCGTATAATGAGTTTAAGGGTTATTATTTTCCAATTACAGAAAAGATACATGCAGAAGTTTTAAGTATACCTATAAATCCGGTTATTTTAGAAAGAGAAGTCAATATGGTTATTAAGGTTTTAAACAGTTATAAATGATTTTATTAAGAAAAATAAAATATTATCTTTTTATTAAAACAAGAATATTTAAGTATAAATGGCTTTCAGATTTAAAACCAATGGGTTCTTCTCCAAAATTGATTTCTCCAGTTTTATTTAAAGGTAAGGGGGAAATTATTTTAGGGTATAATGTCCAATTTGGTTATGAGCAATCTGCAAACTATTACACTCACTATGGTTATCTAGAAGCCAGATTAAAATCCTCTAAAATTCAAATAGGTAATAATGTAGTAATAAATAATAATTTTAATATAGTAGCCTTAACTAGTATTGAAATACAAGATAATTGTACCATTGGAATCAATTTTTCTGTTCTTGACAGCGACTTTCATCATTTAGAACCGTACAAACGTAATGATAAAAACCCACCATCAAAACCCGTTAAAATTGGTAAGAATGTATTTATAGGAAATAACGTATCTATTTTAAAAGGCGTAACTCTAGGAAATAATGTTGTAATTGGTAATGGGAGTATTGTTGTGAAATCGGTTGCGGAAAATAGTGTTGTAGCAGGAAATCCTGCTAGAGTAATTAAAACATTATAAATGGATATACTCATAAAATCGTTTAACAGAGTATATTATTTAAACCGTTGCCTTTACAGCATATCGGTACATTTAAAGAACTTTAGTGGTAGTATTTACGTATTAGACGATGGCACACCTAAAATTTATTTGGATAGAATACAATCTAAGTATCCTAAAATAATTATCTTAAAATCCGATGATTATGAGTTGAAATCAAAATTAATAGAAACTCAAAATTATCAATTACCTAACACTATTCCATCTAATCTTTGGTACAAAAGCGCTGTAAATATATCAGACTATTTTATTGTTTTAGAAGATGATATGTGGTTTACAAAAGCTATAGATGTGGCAAATTTGCTTACCATATGTAAAAAAGAAAATATTGCTTTGTTGAAATTATTTTGGGTGGGAAACAAGAACGTAATTGGAGATGTCACGGTTAAAACCTTGAGTGATGTTATTTTGTATAAACCAGTTATTCAATTTAATAACCCAACGGTTTTTAAATACATTTATGCAAAGCATAATAGATTATGGCGAAAATTATTGGGAGTTTTAAATTTGTATTCAAGCAACAAAGAGGTGCGTTATTATACCATTTATTCTGTGGCAGGAGCAATTTTTAAAAAGGATTATTATTTAAGTATTTGGAAAAACTCAAAAACTTTGGTAAATGAAAAGCAACAATTAACTAATGCCATAAAATATCGAAATGAAAACAAACCCAATTTTGGAAGGATAGAAACAGAGGTGTTAAAAACGGGCTTTATGTCGTCTGCGTTTTTAAAATATAAATATTCAGAATTTTCAATTTTCAATTTCAATTTTACAATTAATGAGCATTGGTTAAAAAACGACTTATTGTTTTGTGATAACCTTGAACTTGATTTAGATAAAAATGAACTAATAAAAATCTTAAAGCTATATAACAAAACCAATCGTTACATTAACGAATGGCAAAATTGGGTTGATAAATTTAAGGAAGAGTACCAAAAAATAGGTTGCAATATATAAATGAGACAAAATAGTTTTCATAAAATAATATTTAAGAACACTGGGCTGTTTGGTATTGCCCAATTGATTAAAATTTTAATGAGACTATTCAGTAATAAAATAGCAGCGCTTTTTTTAGGTCCAGTTGGAATTGGAATTATTGGATTGCTGGAAAATGTAATTGGTGTAATTCAAGGATTTACAAATTTTGGCATAGCTGACAGTAGTGTGCGTGAAATAGCTATTGCAGACCAACAATTAGATGGGTTAAAATCTAAA
This sequence comes from Mariniflexile sp. HMF6888, assembly GCF_044335535.1. NCBI lineage: Bacteria > Pseudomonadati > Bacteroidota > Flavobacteriia > Flavobacteriales > Flavobacteriaceae > Mariniflexile > Mariniflexile sp. HMF6888. The sequence goes on from NZ_JBIQVZ010000009.1 coordinate 101,450, forward strand.
CGACTCATAAAAATTGTTTATAAATGGGCAATTGCAACGGGTGTTTTAGGTTTGACAGTAGCTATAGTTTTTTCAAGACAAATTCATCAAACAGTTTTTGGAAATAATATAGCGTATATATGGGTTGTTTTACTTGCTACGCATTTTTTATTCACGTCATTATCAAGTATTAGAATAGCTGTATTACAAGCAAAAAAAAGTATAAATTTAATTGTTAAATATAACATTTGTTCGACTATTATATCGTCTTTAATAACAGTTGTTGGATATTATCTTTATGGAATTAATGCCATTATTCCTGTAATGATAATTTCGAGTTTCGGAGCTTTTTTATTAAGCCTTTATTTTACTAAACATATAAAAACAGTACCGTATCACATGACATTAAAATTAGTCTATGACGAAGGATTGCCCATAGCAAAATTGGGGTTATTGCTATCTGTTTGTGCTATTTTTGGACAGCTTTGTTTTTATATTATTAAATGGTATTTAAAAGAATATTATTCCTATGAAATTTTGGGGGTGTATCAAGTGAGTAACACAATACTGGTTGGCTATTTAGGGTTGGTTTTTGCAGCTATGTCAAACGATTATTACCCAAGATTGTGTAATTATGAAAATGACATAGAGAACTTTAACAATCTAGTTAACGATCAAACAGAACTTGCCTTATTACTGGTGGTTCCAGCAGTTTTGATTTTGTACTTGATAGCTCCTTTTTTGGTAACTTTACTGTATTCGGCAGAATTTTTAAGCGTGCTTAATATTTTAAAAATCGGATTGGTCGCAATTATTTTTAAAGCAATAGTTTGGCCCATTGGATTTATACCTTTAGTTAAAGGTAATAAATTGCTTTTTTTTAAACAGAACGTTTTGGGTGATGGAGTTAACCTAGTGGCTTCAGTATTTTTTTTCTATTATTTCAATTTAGTTGGCTTAGGCCTCGCAATGGTTTTGATGTTTGTTGTTTCAGGATTCTATAATTATTATGTGGTTCGAAAGTATTATAATTTTAAATTCAGAAGGGCAACTTTAAAAACAATGGGATTTGCAATGCTCTTGGCTATTGTAGCAGTTACAATAGCATTAACAAATGAGTTTGAAAATTTTAATATTTATATTTTAATGATTACTTTGACAAGCGTAATTAATTCTTTATTTCGGTTAAAAAATAAGCTTCAATTTTAAGTTTTACTAAAGGTTCTAAATTTGTACAAAAATAGCATAAAAATTATAGAAATACCAAAGATTAAAGACGCTCGCGGTAATTTATCGGTGTTAGAAAAAGGCATCCTGCCATTTGCCTTTAAACGTGTGTATTATTTATACGATGTGCCAAGTGGTACGTACAGAGGTGGTCATGCGCATAAAGAGCAGCAAGAATTTTTAATTGCAGTCAGCGGTAGTTTTAATGTTTTATTGGAAGATATAACTGGAAACAAAACAAAAATTACCTTAAATAAACCTAATCAAGGATTGCTTATATCTAGTATGATATGGAGAGAACTTGAAGATTTTTCATCAGGAGCCATTTGCTTAGTTGTAGCATCCGATGTTTATAAGGAAGAAGATTATATACGCGATTTTGAGGAATTTAAATCATTTTAAAAATTTATGCTTTAGCAATAGAGCTTGTTTTTTGAAAAAGTTATTTTGGCTTGCTAAATAGTAAATGTAATCTTTTAAGTTTTTTGTTTCAACATTGTTAAAAGCCAATTTTCCTGTTTCTTTTTTTTCAAAATAGGCAGCGTAATACAAAAGTTGTTTATAATGATTATTGTAAAAAATGCTTGATAGTGCTTCGTGGTAATTGTATTTTTTTTCAAAATACTCAAATAACATTTTCATTTGGTTCAATAAAAATGTTTGTTTTTCAAAATTTTTTTGATGTGAAATTGAAGACTCATGAACACGGTAAACATGTAACGATTTTTCAATAATTTCAAAATTAGTGCTCATAGCCAAATCTACCAAAATAGGATAATCTTCAATAGTTATTCCCATGCTGATATAGGTGTCAAAGTCAACATATTTATATAAATGGTTTTTGTTAAAGCATATTCCAATAGGGGTTACTTTCCCTAATAACAGGTTGTTTTTATAATCATTCTTAGGGACGTTAATTAAGTGTTTGTTGTTGAAAGGTTCAGTTTTGTTTTTTCCTTCAAAAAGCAAATCAAAACCAGAATCAACAAATCCGAGGCTGTCATCTGTTTTTAAAGTATCAACCATTGTTTGTAAAGCATTCGTGCCTTTTAATAGATCGTCTCCAGCAATATCAAAAACGTATTTTCCCTGGCATCTATCGAGGGTTGCTTTAAAATTTTTTAAAATTCCTAATTGGGTGTTGTTCTTTAATATATTAAATAGGTCGGGATATTGTTCTTTATAAGCGTAAATAATGTTTAATGTATTGTCACTGGAACAGTCATCTCCAATAACAATCTCAAATTTAAAATCTACTTTCTGTCTTAATATAGATTCTAAAGTTTCTTTAATATGTTTTTCGTTGTTATAAGTAATGAGGTGAACCGATAATTCTATCATAAATAAAATTTGAGCGTTAAGATCTGTCTGTTTTTTTAATAGAACTCATTTAAAGTTTTTGAAATTAAGCGAAAATTAGGGGATTTTAGTTCTGTTGAAGGCTTTTTTGAGTTGCATAGCAGCGCTACGGAAGGAAGAAAAGGCAAAAACGGAGCTGAAATCAGCAGTTTTTTAGCAAATTGAAAAACTTTAAATGAGTTCATAAATTGGAATTTAATATAAATAGAAAGAAGATAAAAAAATAAACGTTTATTTTTGATAAAAATTATTGTGGCGACCATATGTTTATATAGCAATTGAATGTTAATATGAATAAAAAGAAGATACTGATAGTAGCAAAAAGTTTAAGTGAAGGAGGCGCAGAGCGTGCTGCCGCAGTTTTGTCTTTAATGCTTAAAAACTATGATTTTGATGTTTCTATTATTATTTTAGACAATAAGGTGAGTTATGATTTTAATGGATCGTGTATTGTTCTTAACAAACAAGGTTTAAAAAAAAACTTTAAAACAAGAATCGACTTTTTTATAAACTTTAGGAATCATGTAAAAAATAACCATTACGATTATGTCATAGACTTTAGAACAAGAAATTTTTTTATAAGAGAATTGTTAATACTTACGTTCATATATAAAAATATAAAAAGCAAAATTTTCACAATACATCTGCCAAAGCTATCTATATACATTCCTAAACCATATTTTCTATTTAAAAAAACATATTCAAGAGCATTAAAAATTGTTGTGGTTTCCAATGAAATCCAGCAACTTTTAAAAGAAAAGTTATCGTTAAATAACACAACGTTAATTTATAATGCCATAGATATAAATAAAATAATGAAGCTAAAAAGTGAGGCTATTATCGAGAAAGGTAAATTTGTTTTGGTAGTTGGAAGAATGAACGATGGCATTAAGCAAATAGATAGGTTAATAGATATCTATTCTGAAACTAATTTAAAGCAAAACAATATTAAATTGTTTGTTATGGGAAATGGTGATTTAACAAATAGTATTAAAACCAGCGTTCAGGAAAGAGGATTAAGCAATGATGTACATTTTTTGTCATTTCAAGAAAACCCTTATAAATATATGAGTAAAGCCAAGTTTTTGGTTTTATGCAGTAAAATTGAAGGATTTCCGTATGTGATATTAGAGTCTTTGGCCTGTGCCACACCGGTTATATCGTTTGATTGTAGAACGGGCCCTAGGGAAGTCATTGTAAATGAATTTAATGGATTGTTAGTAGAAGACCAAAATTTTGTAGCACTCACTAAAGCCATAAATAAATTTATAACAAATCCAGAACTATACGATTTTTGTAAAAATAATACATTAAAAAGTGTTGAAAAATATGATACAAAAATAATAGCCAAAGATTGGATTCGTGTTTTAGAGACTGTTTAAACTTTGTTTCATGAATGTTTATAGGGTATTTTTTTGTCAGGCGAAAGTGTTTTGAGATTCATAGCCATAGTTCAATGTCATTAAGTTAAGCATGATTATTCTAAATTGTCACATTGAGCCTTTCGTCTTCGCTCAAGATAAACTAAAGTCGAAATGCTTAACAGAAAAGGGATTGAAAAGGGTTTCGACTGCGCTCAACCTGACACCTTCCCTTAACTCAATGACATTGGGCCATATATGGACCGAAAAATAGCTGAAGTATGGTGGAAAAAGGCACATAAAAGAGACAAAGGATAAAACTTAAACAGTCTCTTAGAATTAGCGGATTAATTTTAATTGGTTTAAAAACAAAATTACTTTATATATTTCTATACTTTTTGTGATATTTGAATAATGAAATCCAAGAAAATTGCTATTATTACGCCTTCAGCAGGAAACGGAGGTGCAGAAAAAGCTTCAACGCTACTTTCCTTAATGCTTGAAAAACTAAACTTTGAAGTTCACTTTATAGCAGCGTATCCAATTAAAGATTTTAATGTTGGAGGTGAATTTTATAGCCTCAACATATCAAAGTCTTCATCTTTCAATGTATTTCAACAGTTTATTGGCTTTATAAAACTAAGAAAATATTTAAGAGAGCATGATTTCGATTTTATTATAGACTTTAGGTCAAGACGAAGATTTCTAGTCGAATATGTTTTTTCATATCTTGTTGTTCCCAAATTCGAGAAAATGATTTATACATTTCATTTACCTTTAATGTCTAAATACATACCAAAACCATGGTGCTTATTTAGGGGTATTTACAATAGTTCAAAAAAAAATGTTTGTGTATCACAAGGCATTATGCAAAAGGCCAATAAAATAGGTTTAAATAATACTCAGGTAATTTTAAACCCAATAGACTTTAATTTTATAGATAGCCAAATTAACTCTGATGAAATTTACGATTTTGAATTTATTATTGGAGTTGGCAGAATGGATGATAACATTAAACAGTTCGATCATTTAATGGAAGCCTATTCTAATTCTGTTCTTCCAGAAAAAAATATCCATTTATTAATTTTAGGAAAAGGTAAGTACGAATCAACGCTTAATGATGTTAAAAATGGTCTTTTGCATTGTGATAAAATACACTTTGTTGGGTTTCAGGAAAACCCGTATAAGTACATGAATCAGGCATTGTTTTTTGTTTTGTCAAGTAAGTTTGAAGGATTTCCGTTGGTGGTTTTAGAAGCTTTAGCATGCGGAACTCCTGTAATTTCTTATGATTGTCCAACAGGACCAAACGAGATAATTAAAAACAGAGAAAATGGATTATTGGTAACGCCTCAAGACAAAGAAAAATTAACAGATGCAATTAACCTGTTTGTAGAAAATCAATCGTTATATAAACATTGTAAAAATAACAGTAAAAAATCGGTAGAATATTTATCGATGGATAACATTGGGAAACAATGGCAATCCTTAATTGAAAGTGACTAAGCGTTTACCCCTTTCTCTGCACCACTTCAAAAACCTGACTTTCTTCACACTTGAGCGTTTTACTAGGATATTTTAAAAGCAAAGCATAATCGTGGGTCGCCATTAAAATAGTATTGCCATTTTTATTGATTTCCTGTAAAACCTCCATAACTTCTATGCTGGTTTGTGGGTCTAGGTTTCCGGTAGGTTCATCGGCAAGGATAAGTTCGGGGTTATTAAGTAAGGCTCTGGCGATAGCGACACGTTGTTGCTCGCCACCCGAAAGCTCGTGCGGATATTTAAAGCCTTTGGTTTTCATGTCTACTTTACTTAAAACTTCTTCTACGCGTTTATTCATTTCGTTTTTGTCCTTCCAACCGGTTGCTCTTAAAACAAATAGTAAATTTTCGTTTATAGTGCTGTCCGATAGTAATTTGAAATCTTGAAAAACAACGCCCAATTTACGTCTTAAGTAAGGAATATCATTTTCTTTCAACGTTTTTAAATCAAAATCCACAATATGTCCTTCGCCTTCGGTTAAAGGTAAATCACCGTAAAGTGTTTTCATAAAACTACTTTTTCCGGTACCCGTTTTTCCAATTAAATATACGAATTCACCTTTGTTAATTTCAACATTCACCTTAGAAAGCACCAAGCTATCACCTTGATATATAGATACATTTTTTAATTGTAGAATAGGATTTGACATATGTAAAGTATATTTTGTGATGTAAAAGTATTATATAAAAGTTGAAAGTTGAAAGTTAAAAGTAAAAAGTTTCAAAGTTTCAAAGTTACAGAGATTTAAAGATGCAGAGTTGCTGAGTTGTTATGGCTCAAAAAGAAATCTGTTACTTCAGCATCTGTGTTTGGATTAAATTCCACTGCAACTACACTGACTGAACACTGAACACTGCAAACTGATTACTGCTAACTGAAAACTGCAATGTCTCCTTCTTCGGTCTTCGGTCATTGGCCTTCCTCCTTTCATTTTTTTCAACTTTTAATAAGTCGGTTTATAATTATAGCACGATTGTTGCGTTATAAGATTTGTATTGAATTATCTTTGGGTTTAAATTAAAAAACGAATCGTTAATGACTATAAAAAACAGTGTTTCCCTTTTGGTTGCCATAAGTTTTAGTTTTCAAATATGGGCGCAACAATCTGCCACTTATACAAGCAATTTGGTAGAGTATCAAAAAGCTTTGTCACTTTATAATAACCAACAATATCTTGCAGCACAATCCTTATTTGGAAGTGTGAAAAAGGACACTAAAGAAACGGTTTTGTTGTCCGATTGTGCCTATTATATCGCCAACTGTGCCGTACGTTTAAATCAGCAAAATGCAGATCAATTGGTAGAGGATTTTGTAAAGGACTACCCAACAAGTACCAAGCGCAATACCGCCTATGTTGATGTAGCCGATTATTATTTTACCAACGGAAAATTTGCCTATGCCAGAAAGTGGTATGATAAAGTTGATGAAAACGCACTGGGAAGAAATGAAAAAGAAAAGTTTTATTTCAACAATGGCTATTCAGCATTTTCAAGTAAACAATATAAAGAAGCAAAGCAGTATTTAACACGCGTTGAAAACTCTAAAGAATACGGGTCGCAAGCTAAATATTACATTGGTTTTATGGCTTATGAAGGTGATGATTACGAGAATGCCAATAAGTATTTTGAACAAGTAAGCGACCAAGAACAGTATAAAGAGAAGTTATCATATTATCAAGCAGACCTAAATTTTAAATTAGGGAATTTTGAAAAAGCCATTCAACTGGCAAAAGATAAATTGAAGAGTAGCGATAAAAATGAGGTATCGGAACTGTCAAAAATTATTGGCGAAAGCTATTTTAACTTAAAACAATATGCCGAAGCCATTCCGTATTTGGAAGCTTACAAAGGCAAAAACGGAAAATGGAGTAACACCGATTTTTATCAATTAGGATATGCCCATTATAAACAAGGCGATTACGAAAAAGCCATTTCGGAATTCAATAAAATAATAGGAGGCACCAATTCCATTGCCCAAAACGCCTATTACCATTTAGGTGAAAGCTATATCAAATTAAACAAAAAGCAGGAAGCCTTAAATGCATTTAAAAATGCTTCCGAAATGGATTTCGATTTAAAGATCCAGGAAGATGCTTGGTTAAACTACGCAAAAATCAGTTATGACATAGGGAATCCATATCAATCGGCACCACAAGTTTTAGCAGGTTATTTAGACAAATATCCTAAAACAACTTATAAAGAAGAAATTGAAACCTTGTTGATTGATTCGTATATCACCTCTAAAAACTACAAAGAAGCCCTTAAATTATTGGAAGGAAAAAAGAGCTTCGAGAATAAAGTAGCGTATCAAAAAGTAGCATTTTACAGAGGTTTGGAATTGTATAATGAAGGCAATTATTTAGAAGCCAAACATCTTTTTGAAGCATCTTTAAAAGAACCACGTGATGCTAGTTTTACAGCAAGAGCAACTTTTTGGAAAGCAGAAACCGATTATAATTTAGCCAACTATGATACAGCTTTAATCAGCTTTAAACAATTTCAGCAACAATCGACTGCGACAGCAACACCAGAATATAAAAACATAGATTATAATTTAGCTTACACCTATTTTAAGCTGAAAAACTACTCACAAACCGCCCAGTATTTCAACCAATTTATAGCATCAAATAAAGGAACAGATAATGTCAGGTTGAATGATGCGTATCTTCGTTTAGGCGATGCCTATTTTGTGTCAAGCGACTATAAAAATGCCATCAATGCTTATGAAAATGCTATTAAATTAAGTGCTAACGATGCCGATTATGCCTTTTTTCAAAAAGCCATAAGTGTAGGTTATGTGGGGCAAGAGTCTAAAAAAATAAAAGAATTAGAGCAGTTTATTACAGAATATCCAAAATCAAAACTGCGCGATGATGCCATGTACGAACTTGGTAATACCTACGTAAAAGCTGGTGATACCGATAAGGCGATACAGGTTTACAACCGTCTGAATTCAGAATACAAAATGAGTTCGTTTGTGCCAAAAGCCTTATTGCGTCAAGGTTTGGTATACTATAATGGTAGTAAAAACGATCAAGCATTAAGTAAATTCAAACAAGTAGCAAGCGATTACCCAGAAACACCGGAAGCGGTACAAGCGGTAGCAACAGCACGATTAATTTATATTGATTTAGGCCGTGTTAATGAATACGCCAGTTGGGTAAAAACCTTAAAATATGTGGAGGTAACCGATGCCGATTTAGACAACGCCACTTACGAAGCTGCCGAAAAGCAGTATTTAGAAAACAACACCGATAGAGCCATTACGCAATTTAACGGTTATATAAACCAATTCCCTAACGGTTTACATGCATTACAGGCGCATTTTTACATCGCTCAAATGTATTATAAAAAAGGATTGATGGACAATGCAGCACCTCATTATAGATATGTGGTTGATACGTCAAGAAGCGAGTTTACAGAAGAAGCATTGTCTCGATTATCGCAATTTTATTTAGAAAGCAAAAGCTGGAACAAAGCCATGCCGTTATTGGAGCGTTTGGAAGATGAAGCCAACTTTCCACAGAATGTGGTATTTGCACAATCAAACTTAATGAAAGCAAATTATCAATTGGAAAATTACGACACAGCAGTTGCTTATGCTGAAAAAGTGTTGGCTAATTCAACAATTGATAACAAAATTAAAGCCGATGCGAATGTTATCATAGCCCGTTCTGCCATAAAAACAGGCAATGAAACCAAAGCAAAAGTAGCCTATGCAAAAGTAGAAACGGTTGCAACAGGCGAAACAGCAGCCGAAGCGTTGTACTATAACGCATACTTTAAAAACAAAGAAGCCAATTATGAAGCTTCAAATACAGCGGTTCAAAAATTAGCAAAAGATTTTTCGGGTTATAAATATTATAGTGCCAAAGGATTGGTGCTTATGGCAAAGAATTTTTATGCTTTAGAAGATGCCTTTCAAGCCACTTATATTTTAGAAAGTGTGATTCAAAATTTCACGGAGTTTAATGACGTGGTTACGGAAGCAAAAGCAGAGTTAAGTAAAATTAAAGCAGAAGAAGCAAAGACCAACTCGTCCATTCAAGCGGGAGGTAATTAGGGTGTTGGTGAGTCGTGAAATGTGAATAGTGAAACGGGAAACGGGAATCGTCAATCGTCAATCAAAAATCGTTAATCGTTAATCGTGAGATGTGAAACGTGAAACGGGAATCGTCAATCAAAAATCGTAAATCAAAAATCGTCAATCGTTAATCAAAAATCGTAAATAAAAAAGTATGCGTAAGCACATAAAAAAAATCATATTAGTCGTTTTTACACTTAGTGTAACTCTTGTGTTTTCACAAAAGAAAACCACCGATACAATTAATACTGGGGTTATTGATGTTGTAAAACCATATACACCAACCATATCGGATGCTTTTAAGGTAAAGGAAGTGCCATCGTTAAATGACGAAACGACCCAAGCAAAAAAGGAAATTAAATACAATATATTTTCATTCCCGGTAGCATCTACGTTTACACCAGCAAAGGGTAAAGCGGCGACTGTAGATAAAGCAAAACCTATCAAGTTATATGATAACTATGCGACATTGGGCGTTGGTACCTACACCACCATTTTAGGTGAAGTGTATTTAAACCATGCCATCAGCCGTACCGAAAGCGTGGGAGGTTATGTAAGCCACCATTCTTCTGGAGGAGGCATCGAAGGGTTGTCTTATGATGATGATTTTTTAAATTCAAAAGCAAATGTGAACTACGCATCACGCTTACGGGATTTGGCATGGAATGTCGAAGGTGGGGTAGGCTACCAAAGATATAATTGGTATGGCGTTCCAGAGTCGCAACTGGCTGTGTCGCAAACCAATAATATTCAAGTTGACCATTCTTTTTTCAATGCCCATTTAGGTGGTGATGTGTCTTTTGAAGATACCTATATCAATTCCGCAAGTTTCCTGTTCAGACGTTTTGGTGATAACCAAGGTTCAGCAGAAAACAGGTTTACATTTAAAACAAAAGTAGATGTGCCTATCAACGATTTTGAACTAGCTACCGATGTGGTGATTGATTATTTAGGCGGAAGTTTTGATAGAGGTTATAATACCGTTGATGAATTGAATTACGGAAATATTCAAGTAGGTGTTTCGTCAACATACGAATTAAAGCAAGACGATTTAACCTTGAATTTAGGAGTGTCGTTGTTTTACATGAGAGACAATGAAGCAAATGACAGTAAAATTTATTTATATCCCAATGTAACGGGAACGTATAGATTGGTAAACGATGTACTGATTGCTTACGGAGGTATTCAAGGTGATTTAATTCAAAACTCGTATTATGGTTTTGCAAACGAAAATCCGTTTGTATCGCCAACGTTGTTTATCACCCCAACCGACCAACTGTATAATGCATATGTAGGTTTAAAAGGAAAAGTAACCAGCAATGTTAGTTATAACATTAGCGGACATTATTTAGCCGATAGAAGTAAGGCTTTATTTAGAAATAATGAAATCACCTTAACTACCCAAGATTATTCGTATGGCAACTCATTCGGTATTGTTTACGACAATGTGAAAACTTTAGGAGTTGCAGGAGAAATAAATGTAGATGTGAACAGAAACTTTAAATTGGCTTTAAAAGCAGAAACATTTAGTTATACAACCGATGATGAAGCCGAAGCATGGAACTTACCGGATTTTAAAGGCTCTTTGTTTTTAGATTATCAAATAAGCGAAAAATGGTTTGCTGGGGCTAATTTGTTTTATGTAGGCGAGCGTAAAGACCAATTATTTTTAAATGATGGGGCGACGGCTGCCTCACCATTGACCATACCATTAGATAGTTATTTTGATGCCAATGCCCATGTAGGGTACCATGTAAACGACCAACTTTCCATATTTGCAAAAGCGAATAATATGGCGAATGAAGGGTATCATAAATGGCAAAACTTTCCGGTACAAAGCGCTCAGTTTTTAGCGGGTGCTACTTATAAATTTGATTTCTAAATCCTCACGAAGGTGGGGATCTTATAGAATAATGCGATTTCTTATTTTGATGGATTATGGAATTCAATAAAAGAAAATATTATCTTTTGAATTACATTTTTATTATTGGAATAATTTTGTTATTTGTCAATGATCATTTCTTTAAATGGGAATTTTCAAATTGGATTACAGGAAAGCTTTCTGATTTTGTGGGGTTGATGATTTTTCCTTTTTTCTTGACTTTTTTATTTCCTAAAATGATTAAATGGAATGTGATTTTCACAGGAGTCTTTTTTATATTTTGGAAGTCGCCTTTATCACAGTCGTTTATCGATTTCTATAATTCGATTTCTTTTATAGAAATAACTAGAGTAGTTGATTATTCTGATTATATAGCATTATCAATACTCCCCATTTCATATTATTCTTTAAAAAAAGTACTGATTCTCAATAAACTTCATTTTGACAAAATCTCTATAAGCCCCATAATTATATTACTACCTTCAATAGTTGTATTTATGGCGACTTCACCACCATATTGGCATAGATTTACATATACAGATGGTAATCTTCGATTTTTTAGAAATAAAGTTAATTTAAAAATGAGTCAACAAGAGGTTTTAAAGAAATTGGAGCAGAACAATATTAAAGCTTATATCGATACAAGTTTTAAAAACAATCCTTATGGAGATAATCATTTAAAAGAAATAGGCTTTTATAAAATAGACGAAATAATTATAGATAAAAAAGATACAGTACGAGATTTAAAGTTCTCTCTAATTTCATTTAAAAAAAATAAAACTGAAGTGTATTTGAATTCTATTAATATTTCAGAAGATATTAAAGAGGAAGATGTTAAAGATGAACTTAGAAAATATTATAAAAAGTTAATGAGAAAGTATATTATAGAAAGGATTAAGTGATATTTTTTTATAATTCCTGCGAAAGCAGAAATATTTTCCACTGAAATTCATATTTAAATGAGAAGACTATTCTTAATTATTGTATTCTTTTGTTTTAATTTTTGTGTTTCGCAGAAAGCCATTCAAAAATTAAATCTTTCACAAGCTGCTTTAGAATTAACCAAGCAAAAAGTGACTTACGATCCTAGTTATTTCTCAATACCATACCCCAATGGTGATGTTCCTGCAAATAAAGGGGTTTGTACAGATGTCATAATAAGGGCCTATAGAAGAATGGGTGTGGATTTGCAGAAGGAAGTCCATGAAGACATGAAAGCCAATTTTAAATGGTATCCAAAAATATGGGGGTTAAAAACGCCAGACAAGAATATTGACCATAGACGGGTTCCAAATTTAATGACTTATTTTGAACGTCAAGGAGCTAGTAAACCAATAACCAATAATGCTAAAGACTATATTCCAGGAGATGTGGTTTGTTGGAATTTAAGTGGCGCCATAACGCATATTGGAATCGTCGTGAATAAGAAATCAAATGATGGAAAGCGCTATTTGATTGTCCATAATATTGGTGCAGGACAAGTTTTAGAAGATTGTTTGTTCGATTTTAAAATTATTGGTCATTATAGGTTCAAAAATTAATTTTTTTTATTCCTGCGAAAGCAGGAATCTTTTAATTTGAAATTCATGTTTTAATTCATGAGATTCCTGCCTAATGTTATTAAGTTTAAGAGAAGTGTGTCAGGTTGAGCGCAGTCGAAACCTCTGTCAAGTCCTTTTTTCGTTACCTATTTCGACTTTAGTTCGGCCAAAAGGCTCCATGTGACAATTTAGAATAAACATGCTTAACTTAATGACATGAGATTCCTGCCTACGCAGGAATTAAGCGAGCCAAATAATCAAAATGCTCCCCTTCTAGAATCAACTCACATGTCAACCCAACAGTTTCACAGGCCAATTGCAGTTTTTCAAAATCTAAATACAGCCATTTCATGGGGGCTTCTTGTTTGCCTTTATAACTCAAAAAATAATCGAGTTCGCCGTAGTAATTAGCATTCATATCCATCCAAAAACCACCATCTTCGTCTTCGTACATGTATTTGATGTCGGATGAATCAATTAAAATCTGTCCGTTTGGATTTAACAAGCTTTTTAAATGCGTTAAGTATTTTGAAACGCCTACCAATTCCTGAAAAATCCCTGTACCATTCATTAAAAGTAATATGGTATCAAACTTTTCAGATTCATCTAAAATATTCTTTACTTCAGCATGTAAAACCCCACGCTGTTTTGCAACTTCAATAGCGCCTTTTGATATGTCAATCGCCTTTACTTGAAGCCCTTTTTCCTGTAAATACAAACTATGGCTTCCCGCACCACAACCCACATCCAAAATGTGGCCTTTTGCTAATGCCAATGCTTTTTGCTCCAGTTTGGGCATCTCCTTAAATTCCCTAAACAAATAGGGAAGGGGTAAGTCATCTTCCTCCGATATGTTGGTAGACGTGATGATGTCTTCGGTATAACGTCCGTTTTGATAATCTAGCAAGGCTTTTCCGAAAAGGTCTTTCATAGAAAATTTTTATTTTTCATTTCCGTGAAGACGGAAATCTATGTGTATAATTAAATATTACTTACAAAACGTGAATCGTGAAACGTGAATCGTGAATCGTGAATCGTGAATCGTGAATCGTGAAACGTGAAACGTGAATCGTCAATCGTAAATCGTAAATCAAAAATCGTAAATATTTTAAAGTTTTGTTCTATTTTTAACTTCGAACTTAAAACCTAAAACTTGGAACAAATAATAAGCAATCTTCCAAAGCTCGCCAAAGATAAGCATAACGAGAATAAAAAATTCTTTGCCAAGCTAAAAAGTAAACCGCCTAAAAATTTAGACTATGTGATGCAGGATTTACATGAGGCTGAGTTTAAGCGTACCAATTGTTTAGACTGTGCCAATTGCTGTAAAACGACAGGCCCGTTGTTTACCGACAAAGATATTGAGCGTATTGCCAAGCATTTTAAAATGAAAACACAGCAGTTTATCAATCAGTATTTACGTATTGATGAAGATAACGATTACGTGCTGCAAAGTGTGCCTTGTACTTTTTTAGGGGCTGATAATTATTGTTCTATTTACGAAGTACGCCCCAAAGCATGCCGCGAGTTTCCACATACCGATAGAAAAAAGTTTCAGCAAATTTCAAACTTAACGCTAAAGAATGTTGCCATTTGCCCTGCTGTATTTAATATTGTTGAAGAAATGAAGAAACGGATTAAGGGTTAGGTTTCAGTGTTCAGTATTCAGTGTTCAGTCTCAGTGTTCAGTTGCAGTGTTCAGTGTTCAGTTGCAGTATTCAGTGGTCAGTTGCAGTTGCAGTATTCAGTGTTCAGTTGCAGTTTTCAGTAGCAGTGGAATTTAATCTAAACACAGATGCTGAAACTACAGGTTTCTTTTTGAGCCATAACAACCCTGCAACTCTACAACTTTGTAGCTTTGTAGCTCTGCAACTCTGAAACTTTGCCACTTTGCCACTTTGAAACTTTGCAACTTTTTTCACTATATTTAGAATAAAAAGCAACCCATTGGAAACTCTTTTAAACTATTTTGAAACGATTCCATCATCACACCGAAGCTTGATTTTAGTGGGTGGATTGACTTTTTTTTGGCTTTTGGAAGGGGCTGTTCCATTATTCAGATTCAATTATAAAAAATGGCAACATGCGGTTCCTAATATATTTTTCACCTTAACAACCATTATTGTCAATTTTTCACTAGCTTTTTTATTGCTGAAATTGGCAGATTGGGTCATGGCAAACAACTTCGGGGTTTTAAATTGGCTGCCCGAAATACCCCTTTGGTTGTATATCGTTTTAGGGGTGTTTTTAATGGATTTTTTCGGGGCTTATGTGCCTCATTTTGTAGAGCATAAAGTCAAGCCTTTTTGGATGGTGCATTTAGTACATCATTCCGATCATAAAGTAGATGCCACCACGGCAAACAGACATCATCCTTTAGAAAGCGTTATTCGGTTTGTGTTCACGCTGATTGGCGTTATTATTATTGGTGCGCCTATGGGGATTGTACTGTTGTATCAGTCCATGTCTGTAGTAGCTACCCAATTTACACATGCCAATATAAAATTACCTAGAAAAGTCGATCATATTTTAAGTTATGTGCTGGTGTCGCCCGATATGCATAAAGTGCACCATCATTATAGATTGCCTTATACCGATTCTAATTATGGCAATATCTTTTCAGTTTGGGATAGGCTTTTTGGAACGTATATGGAATTAGACAGAGACCAATTAATTTACGGTGTCGATGTATTTCCAGATGAAAAAGAAAACAGCACGATTAAAGGTTTATTGAGGCAACCATTTCAAAAGTACAGAAAGCCTACGGTTACTAATCCATAAAAATAGCTTCAAGCTCCTCTCCAAAGTCTTTCATGGAAACGCCTGTTAAATTGGTTAAAACGGCAATAACCAGTTCCTCTTTAGGATATACCAACAAAATAGTGGAAGCGCCAACACCACCACCTGTATGATAATATTTTGGCGTCCCATTTTTTGAATGTCCTACCGAAAAACCAATGCCATAACCTGTTATTTTTCCATTTTTTAAACGTTGTGAAGTAATGATTTCTGAAAGCGCTTCTTTAGATACCAGTGTGGGCGAAATTATTTCGTTTCCAAACTTTACAACATCTTCTGAAGTTGATAAAAAGCCACCGCCCGCCACTTTATATTCGTTGTCAACAGCTTTGGCAAACACGGGTCCTTTTAATGGAGATGTGCTATAAAACTGCGTTTTGTTTGGC
This sequence comes from Mariniflexile sp. HMF6888, assembly GCF_044335535.1. Classification (NCBI taxonomy): domain Bacteria; kingdom Pseudomonadati; phylum Bacteroidota; class Flavobacteriia; order Flavobacteriales; family Flavobacteriaceae; genus Mariniflexile; species Mariniflexile sp. HMF6888. Next base: position 117,612 of record NZ_JBIQVZ010000009.1, read on the forward strand.
ACCATAGCATCAGAGACATCCATCATGGTATGGTTCATTTGCAAAGATTTAAAGATGGAATCGTTAACGAAGGCATCAAAAGGTAGGTTACTGACTTTTTGAATTATTTCACTTAATAGTACATAACCATGGGAACTGTAATTAAATTGCGTACCAGGTTCAAATAAAAGCGGATCGTTTTTAAACAAATCCAATCCTTCGGTAATACTCATTTTTTTGTTTAAAGCATATTCGGTGTCGTCTCTGTAATGGCGAATGCCGGCTAAATTACCTCCCAGTTGCCTCACCGTGAAATCGTACGGTTGTTTTGGGTAATCGGGTAGGTAGTTATAAACGCTGGAATCTAAGTCAATAAGTTTATTGTCAACCAATTTAGCCAAAGCAAGTGCTGTTATGGATTTTGAAATACTGGCTATTCTAAAAATGGTAGTATCTGGTTTTACAGGAGTTTTAGTACTTTTGTTTGAAAATCCGAAGCCTTTGGACCAGATAAGTTCACCATGTTGGGATACCGAAATAGCCATACCGGTTATTTTGTTTTTCCGCAGAAATTTTTTAGCCAGCTTTTTGGCTGCCTTGGTTTTAACCTCACTTGGGTTTTCGACGGTTTGACTAAATCCTATAGCGCTTAAAAGGAGCATTATGGAAGCAATAATTCTTTTCATTTTGTTAATCGTGAAAGGTGAAATGGTGAAACGTGAAATGTGAAAACGTGAATCGTGAAAACGTGAAATGTGAAACGTGAAGCATACATCAAAATTCGTAAATCGTCAATCGTAAATCGTAAATCGTCACTCGTAAATCGTGAAACGTGAAACGTGAAATGTGAAACATAATTCAAAATTCATAATCCATAATCCATAATTCATAATCCATAATCCATAATTCGTAAATCGTAAATCGTAAATCGTAAATCGTCACTCGTAAATCGTGAAACGTGAAACGTGAAATGTGAAACATAATTCAAAATTCATAATCCGTAATTCGTCAATCGTCAATCGTCAATCGTAAATCGTAAATCGTAAATCAAATATTTCTTCCTAACTTTCCTAAATCCATCCAATCCCTGTTGCCAGGTTGCTTTTATGGCGGTTTCCGTTAAGCCAGCTTCTATTTGCTGTTGCAATTTTTTTGTTCCAGCCAATTTCGTAAAAAACGCATTAAAGAATTCAGATTTATTTTGAGTGGAACGATAGGCATTTATTAGGTAACTTAAATCCAATCCGTTTAATTTTTTAGTATGGGATAGATTCATTCCGTAGCACACTTTATTTTGATATGGAGGTTGTTTAGCGCCTTCGTTGGGTTGTGGGGTAAAGGAGTAAGTGTATTTGGTTTTATCTAAAAACGGACTCCCAAACACTTGAAACTGTTTATCTGTTCCACGCCCGACACTCACATTCGTGCCTTCAAAAAAGCATAAACTCGGGTATAGGTTAATAGCTGTGTCGTTTGGCAAATTCGGACTCGGTTTTATGGGTAAACTATAGGCTGTTTGATGCGTGTAATTTTTAATAGGAATCACTTTCAATTCGCATTGAATACCATTTTTCAGCCATTTTTCACCGTTTATCATAGTAGCATATTCACCAATAGTCATGCCATGAACCACAGGAATGGGGTGCATGCCCACAAAACTTTTATGTTCCATTTCCAAAATAGGCCCATCAACGTAATGGCCGTTGGGGTTGGGTCGGTCTAAAATCAGTAGAGGTATATGGGCTTCGGCACAAGCTTCCATCACATAATGCAATGAGGAAATATAGGTGTAAAACCGTGCGCCCACATCTTGAATGTCAAAAACCATCACATCAATATGTTTAAGCTGCTCTGGCTTCGGCTTTTTATTGTCACCATAAAGCGACACAATAGGAACGCCCGTTTTGGCATCCATACCATCTTTAATATGTTCGCCAGCATCGGCAGTACCCCTAAAACCATGCTCCGGAGCAAATACGATTTTTATGTTTATGTTTAGTGATAGTAAGGAATCTACTAGGTGGGTGTAGTGGTTGGGTGTTGGGTTCTGGGTTTTGGGTTCTGGGTCTTGGGTCTTAGGTCTTGGCTCTTGTCTCTTGCTTCTTGTCTCATATCTCTCTTTAAAGATAACTGACGTCTGATTCGCCACAACACCAACACGTTTGCCTTTCAGCAATGGTAAATAGGCATCCGTTTGGTTTGCACCGGGGATGGGTGTTGGGTTCTGGGTCTTGGCTCCTGGGTCTTGTCTCTCGTCTCTTGTCTCTTGTCTCTTGTCTCCTGCGTACTGTGTACTGTGTACTGACTCTTGTCTCTCGTCTCCTGTCTCCCATCTTCCGTCTCCCGTCTCCCGTCTCCCGTCTTCCGTCTTCAACCCATCAACTTTCTCCCTCGAAAAGTTTCCGCAAGAAATCATTCCTAAAACAAATAATAAAACTGTATTTTTGACAACATTAAACCGCATAGTGTATTTTGAATTACGAGTTTTTTTTAGCTAAACGTATAATAGGCAGCAAAGCGTATAAAAGTAGTGTTTCGGCACCAATAATAAAAATTGGTATTGCAGCAATTACTATCGGTATGGTGGTGATGATGGTTGCCATAGCAACGGGTATCGGACTTCAGCAAAAAATCCGTGATAAAGTCGTGGCGTTTAATGGGCATGTAACCATCTCCAATTACGATAGCAACAATTCGCAAGAAAGTCTGTTTCCCATATCTAAAAAACAAGATTTTTACCCCGAATTTAAGTCGGTTGAAGGCGTGAAACACATTCAGGCCGTGGCTTCCAGATTTGGTGTTATTCGCACCGAAACCGATTTTGAAGCCGCCTACCTAAAAGGTGTGGGTGCCGATTATGACTGGGCATACTTTAAGGACTTTTTAGTAGAAGGGAAACTACCGGATTATACCAAAGACATGAACGAAGATGTTTTAATCTCACAATATTTAGCCAATAGGCTCGGGTTTAAGGTAAACGATACCTTTCAAATGGTGTTCCCGAAAGAGGATGCCGAAAAGCTGCCCAACATCATTACCTATAAAATCACGGGTATTTACAATTCGGGATTTCAAGAGTTGGATGCACAATACCTTTTGGGCGATATTCGCCATATCCAACGTATTAATAGATGGAACGACGATCAAATAGGCAATTTTGAGGTGTTTATAGCCGATTACGACCAACTTCCCACAAAAGGCATCGAAATTTACCGAAGCACGCCATCAACGCTTAATACCCAAACCATCACCGAGAAATACGCCTCCGTTTTTGAGTGGATAAACATTTTCGACAAAAACATTTACGGGATTATTGGCATCATGATTTTGGTAGCCGGCATCAACATGATCACCGCATTACTGGTTTTAATCCTGGAGCGTACCCAAATGATAGGCATTTTAAAAGCCTTGGGAAGCAACAACTGGAGCATCCGGAAATTGTTTTTATACAACGCCAGTTACCTCATTATACTAGGCCTTTTCTGGGGTAACCTGATAGGTTTAAGCCTGTTGTTTGCGCAAAAATATTTTAAGCTATTCCCGTTGGACCCCAGCGTGTATTACGTCACCGAAGCCCCCGTTTACATAGGAGTGGGCTATATTGTGGCCTTAAACATAGGCACCATGCTCCTGTGTTTACTCATGCTTTTGGTACCCTCGTATATCATTACCAAAATATCACCGGTAAAAGCCATCCGCTTCGAATAATTTTTTGGGCATTACCCTTGGGGGTCGCGCTATACACTACTAGTTTTGGCTCGCTGCGTCTACGCGCCAAAAGCTATCCGTTTCTATCGCTAACGCAGCCCCAATATCATTAAGTTAAGCCTGTTTATTCTAAATTGTCACATTGAGCTTGTCGAAATGCTTAACAAAAAAGGACTTGATGGAGGTTACGACTGCACTCCTGACCCACTTCTCCTTAACATAATGACATTGAATGCACCCCACATACAAAGACATTTTACAACCCTAAAACCTGTGTTTTTTGCAAAATTCACCCAAATAATCGATGAAATGCACCTATTTGCCCCATACCTTGTTCGACATGCCTTCGAGGATGCTTCGGGAATCCTTCGTAAAATAGGGCTTTTTACGAACAATCCTCGAAGGAATGTCGAAGGAGACTCGAACAAAACCCTAATAAGTGATTAAAATGGCGTTGGAAACCACTTAAACGGAATAAATAAAATACAACTTATTTTTGTAAGTGAATTTTTATTATATTCGTAACTGTATAATTTGGATGTAGACTGTTGTTTATGTTTAATTGTTGGCATAACATTGGATACCTTGTTGAAAAGCAATAGATTGCATACGTGAAAAGTATAATTATACTTGTATTGCTTTTTATTGGGATTATACGATTGTTACATTACAACTAAAAAAAGTAAGAGAAATGAAATATGCAATTATGTTAGGCTCGAATATGTTCATTGGAACAAATGGAATTTTTACAGTAGAAATTAATGGAAAATTGAAAGAATTTTTTAAAATCCGAGAAATATTTCGAGAAAGATCAGAAGGTTCATATTTGGTAGTCGATTGCGATATTAAAGATTCCGAAAATAAAAGGGAGGTAAAGCTTTTCAAAAGTAAACCAGTTGTGGCAGACGAGAATATTCAGATTGAATCTGATAAAAAGATTTTGCTTGCTAAAAGATCAGACGGAAGTCCAATTATTAAAATTGAACAAATTGAAAACGACAATCCTACTCTGCCGAAATCTGGACCAATTTCAGAAGAACTTAAAACGAATCAGGTAGATGCTATTTTGAGAATAACTGGAAATTTTTATGCTGGAGATTTTAAAGTAGATATTGACGATGTGAATATGAAGATAGACGGAATAATGCTTGGAGGAAATTTGAGTGTCGGAACTGGTGGAATGCAAATTACCCCAATGGGATTTTCGATGTAAACACTATAGACAAGCTAGTAATATGGAAAACCTAACATACTGGAAAATAATAATAGATTTGATAACCTCACTGGGGTCGATTTCTGCTGTGATAATTGCGATTCTTGCTATAAGATTTGCAACCAAGACTTCAAACCACCAAATTCTAGTTTCTAAAGTGGAGGAGATCTATGAAATTACACAACATCTTCTTTACTACTACCCGTCCTTAATATTTGTGTATAACCGACTCAATGAAAGTCATAACTCAGAAAAATATAATGCCGAAGAAAGGTCTTCAAAACATAAGAAGTATCAGAAATTAGTAGAACAATTCAAAAAAAATGTAGATACGGAAGATTTATATAGAAAAACAGGTCGTTTAAGAACTTTGGCGCAGGCATACTTATCTCCAGAACTTAAACGGAAGGTTTTAACATACAATGACCTATTTGAAAAATTGATTATTGTAATCCTTCAGGAACAAAAAATATTACAGGAAATATTTTATAAAGAAGGATTCCCAGAGGAAAAATTATTGAGAGAATTTGCTGCTGAACTTGAGATTTGCCTGATAAAAATAATTAAGCTTGGTGAGAAGCCATTAAGTCAAAATGACATTGCAGAATATCGTTCCAAGGAGTTTAAGCAAAAATTAGATATAAAATAAACCCTATGTATAACGTGCAGTAAGAAAAATGATGCAATGATTACACTCGATAAAAAGTGTCACATTTGCCTACTGCGAAATCGTTGCGTGTAATGCACGAAGAAAAATAGTAATAACATTTAAATTATGATTTTCAATATTTATTACATCAATTTTCCAAAGGTTTATGAAATCAAGATGATGTTAAGTAATGTTATTGCTTTAAGCCGAGAAAAACAGACTGATAGTAGTGACGGAAAAGAAGTTGATTATAGAGGTAAATTAGGAATAAACTTTCTAAATTTTTTCAATATTGCAGGAGCATCAATTGAAGGCGAGGCTGGACGGAAAAATCTCAATTCTGACTCTCAAAAAGTTCTTGAAACTTTTGAAATAAAAACGACAAAATCGGTAATCTTAAGTGAAATAATTGAAAAAAGTCAAGCTATAAATAGTTTTACAGACTTAAAAGAAGGAAGTTTAATTAAGGTTGACAATGTAAATCTTTCTTTAGAAAATGAACCCGAATTAAGAACTGTAAAACTATTTACAAGTGGTTCGTTTAAGGGAATGAATATACCAGGTGCTAATGGTTTTGACATTAATAATTTGTTTAATTCAATGTTCAAGGATTATTCTTATAAAATGAAAGGAATACTTGAAAAAAGTGATGATGAACTATTAGTAAAAATACCTCTAACCTTTGAAAGTGAATTTGAAAGTTCTTATAGCGTTGATGACTTATTCATTGGAAGGGTTTCAATCGTGGGACTTTATAAAGGAAAGATAAAAGTTGATTCGTTAAAAAATTCTTTTGAATTCTTTCAAGAGTTAGGAACTATGCAAAATATGGTTACTAACAATAATGACGAAACAAAAGAAATCCAAGATAGTCAATATACTGTCCAAAGTAAAGATTCTAGTTTCATATTTGCTAGTTCAAAAGATGGCAATAAAGAATTTCATTATATTGATTTACTGGCTATAATTCAAAATGTTGATATCCCAAAATAAGTTATTAAATGGATAGACAACTTTTATTTTTTGACAAAAACTATTTTGCCTTTTATAAAAAATTAAAATCGGAACAAGGCAAAAAAATTATAAGTATCTCTGAGGGTTTACATAATTTTGATAAAATTGATGAGCTAGATGAATTTTCTCAAATAGTAGATATTTCTTCTCTAGCTGGACTTGAAAAACTACAATACAATGCAGAATTAGTAATTCCGAAATATCCTTACAGAACTATTTTTATTGCAGACAAAAATCATAAAGAACTATTTGAATTCCATTTAAGATACTTATTCAACAGTTTTTTGGATATCGACGTAGTAGAAGATATTGAAATAGAATATAGTCAAATAGATGGCACAGTAAAATCAAATGTTTTAAAGCATAATAAAATTGTCGATTTAGACTCTGAATCAATAAATAAATTTTCAAAAACATTTGCAAAACAAATATATGGACATGAAAAATTCAAAGATGATTTTGCAGAATTAATCAGGAATTTTGGTGTTTTTAATAAGCTAGGAGAACACAAAATTTTATCTCTTTTCTTAATGGGAGATTCAGGTGTTGGCAAGACGGAAGTGGCTAGGGCAATTCATAAATCGCTTGGTGGTAAAAAGAAAATAGCAAAGATTAATTTCGGTAACTATAGCAGTGATAATTCCTTGAATTCACTTATAGGAAGTCCAAGGGGTTATGTTGGAAGTGACGAAGGAGAAATTTTTATTAGAGTAAAGGAATCTGATACAGGGTTAATCCTTATTGACGAGTTTGAAAAATCAAATTCAATGCTTTTTAACTATTTTTTGGATGTTTTGGAAAACGGAAAAATGATTAGTTCAATGGCGGAAGAAATTGACTTAAATGGATTTATAATAATATTTACATCTAACATAAGTAAAGAGGATTTTCCTAAAAGAATCTCACCAGAATTAAGGTCAAGGTTTGATTATAAAGGTTACTTTATGCCATTATTTTATAGTGATAAAAAGAAATTTGTTGAGTTTAGAATAAAAAATATCATTGAAAAGTTTAATGAAAACTACGAAGTTGAGCTTCCAAATGGTATAACCGACGATATATTTAATAGAATTAACGTTAGTAATTTTAAAAACATGCGTGATTTGAACAAAAACATAAAGGACATATTTGTAAAATATGTAATGGAAGTATTAATCCACAAAGAATAGAAAAGCACTACACACAGTATTGGTAGTCGTTACATATGCCCATAAAAATCATGCTTCTCTCTTGTCTTTCATATAACGCAAAGCACATTTAGCTTTTGACATCACACAATCCTGCCCAAACAACCAAAAGCGCTTAATCTTCCCAACCCCTTCAACCCATTACAATCCTGAGTTTCTCCTTGTTGGATGCATGGCTTGGTGCTCTTTAAACTGCCCGATTTCCTCCTTTAAGGTTTTGTTGAGGTTTTGGAGTAGGTTGTTTTGGAATTTCATAATGCCTATTAAATCGTGCATGGCATTTAGGTTTTCTAATTGTTTGAAGACTATTTGTTCTAAATTGGCTTTGGTGTATCTCGTGCTCATAGTGTTTAATATCAGTAATTAATTTCGATATTAATCAGGGTTTGAAGTAAACATGCAACTTAAGCTTCGTTAATGATCTCCCTTAATAAATAATTTTCGTTCAAAACAATTTGTAACTTATTTTTAAAAATAAGTTATTTGCAAAATAAAGGTAAAAACAACTACAAACATATAGTAACTTAAGAGTATTTAACAATGAAAACAACAATTCTAATTCTTTTATTATTTATATCGGGCTTATCAATGGCACAACCAGGTAATGCTCTTAATTTTGATGGTGGCAATGATGTAGTAGTTGTTCCCAACGATCCCATACTTGAGTTTTCAAACGGAACCATTGAAGTATGGATAAAACCCGATTGGGTATCTGGAACCGCTGGGTATAACCCCAGCTTTATAGGTTTAAGAGATGCCAGTCATTCCAGATTTAGTTTTCACATCAAGAATGATTATTCAACAATCGATTTATATAATGGAGGAGCATACTCTTTTAGTTATCCCTTTTCGCAGGGCGAATGGTATCACATTGCTCTTGTTTTCAAAAATTCTTCAACCGATGTTTATATTAATGGATTGTACCAGGGAGCAATAGGTGCAAGCATAAACACATTTTGGACAGGTCAAAACCTGAACATAGGCAGTAGTAATGGTTTAACCGAAAACTTTAAAGGCGAAATTGATGAAGTTCGCATTTGGTCAAGCCAAAGAACAGCGTGCGAAATTGCATCGTATAGAAATACACAACTTGTGGGTAATGAAACCGGCCTGTTGGCCTATTACAATTTTAACCAGGGTTTTGCCGGAGAAACCAACGTTTTTGAAACATCACTTACCGACTTAACCGGCAATCAATTGAATGGAACACTTAATAATTTCACCCTGCAAACTACAACTTCCAACTGGGTTGCTTCAGGAGCTGATGTTACTACCATGAACACACCTGTAGACAATATCCCTCCGGTATTAAACGTGCCTCCTGATGTTTCAGCTGATTGCGGTATACCTTTAGATCCTGGTAATCTCGGAGGAAATGCGATTGCGACAGATATTTGCGATGCAAATCCTATAATTACACTTTTCGATGTAAAAAATGGCGCTATTGTAACCAGAACATGGAAAGCCACCGATGCCAGCGGCAACGAAACTACCGGGGAACAAATAATTACAATAAATGATAATGCACCACCTGTAACACCTGTACTTTCAACACTTGAAGGAGAAACTTCGATAACTGCTGTGGCTCCCACAACTACAGATGCCTGTGCCGGAACCATAACAGGCACCACATCTGATCCTACCGTATATACACAGCAGGGAATCCATACCATTACCTGGACATTTGACGATGGAAACGGTAACACAACAACTGCTGATCAAAAGGTAATTGTTGATAATGGGCAAAACATGGTGCTTGAATTCAACACCAGTTTAAGTGCAGGAACAACTGTAACATTGCCTCTCAATGGAACGGTTGATGCAACGATAAACTGGGGTGATGGCAACATTGAAAGTACAACCACTTCTGCCAATTTAGATCACACTTACGCTGCTGAAGGAACTTATACCGTATTTATTAGCGGAAGTTTAACTCATTTTGGGCGAAGCACGTATCCGAATGCTGACAAATTAGCCAAAGTAACCAATTTTGGAGACCTGGGAATCACAGATTTTTCTTATGCTTTCAACAATGCAAGTAATTTATCAGAAGTTCCTTCAACACTACCTGCCGGAGTGACCAACACATCAAGAATGTTTATAGGGGCAGAAAATTTCAACCAGGATCTAAACAACTGGGATGTAAGCAATGTCATTGATATGAGCGGTATGTTTGCCCGGGCATTAGCCTTCAACGGAAATATCAGTAACTGGAATGTAAGTAAGGTTGCTAATACAGCAAGCATGTTTAATACAGCACAAAAGTTCAACCAGGATATTAGTCGCTGGGATGTAAGCAATGTCTCCAATATGTCCTTTATGTTTATGAATGCATCTTTATTTAATCAGGATATTGGCAGTTGGGATGTAAGCAATGTCACCAATATGTCAATAATGTTTCAATATGCAACAGCTTTCAACGGGAATATCTCAACATGGAATACGACAAATGTTACAAATATGAATAGAATGTTCTATGGAGCGGCATCATTCAACCGGGATTTGAACTCATGGAATGTGGGCAATGTAACCAATATGGATGGCATATTTGGAGAGGCACCAGCTTTTAACGGTAATATTTCAGCTTGGAATACGGCAAAGGTCACTTACATGGGAAGTATGTTTTATCTGGATACATCGTTTAACCAGGACTTAAGTTCTTGGGATGTAAGTAATGTTACAGACATGCGCAACATGTTTCGAGGCGCCACTTCATTTGATCAGAATATCAGCAACTGGGATGTGAGCAATGTTACAGATATGACAGATATGTTTTTAAACGTCACTTTATCAACTACTAATTATGATGCCCTGCTGAATGCATTGTCGGCATTAGCATTACAAGAAAATGTATCCTTTCATGCAGGAAATTCAAAATACAGCTGTTTCAGCGAATCGGCCAGAACTGATCTTATCAATGATTTGAACTGGGACATTACTGACGGTGGCAAGGTAAACGATGCAATTACAATTAATACACAACCTGCGGCATCTACCGATATATGTGAAAGTGCACCTGAGACCGTGCTGACCGTAGTAGCCTCCTCATTATTTCCCGTATCATATCAGTGGTATAAAGATGATGTAATTATTGCAACTGAAGGGAATAATTCATCATTTACAATACCAACATCATTTGCCAATAGCGGAACTTATTATTGTGTGCTTTCTAATACCTGTGGTGTTTATGAGCAAACAAATGATGCTGTGCTAACTATTAATGATGATGTCACAGCACCTGAAACACCGGTACTTCCGACTATAGTAGGAGAATATTCAGTAACAGCAACAGCACCAACAACAACCGATGCATGTGTCGGAACCATTACAGGAACAACTTCTGATCCAACGGAATATACGGTAGAAGGAACCTACACCATTACATGGACATTTAATGATGGAAAAGGGAACAGTACTACCGCAGATCAAACAGTTGTTGTAAATGACGGGCAAAATATGGTGCTTGAATTTAATACCAACTTAAGTGCAGGCACCACCATTACCCTTCCACTTAATGGAACAGTAGATGTTTCTGTTGATTGGGGAGATGGTTCTTCTGAAAGTACCACCAATTCAGCAAATCTATCACATACTTATTCAAGTGAGGGAACTTATTTTGTTACAATCAGTGGCACTTTGACTCATTTTGGACGCGACTATTATCCTAATGCTGATAAGTTAAAAAGGGTAATAAGTTTTGGTTCCATAGAAATTGCTGATTTGTCTTCAGCTTTTCACTATGCTAAAAATTTATCTGAAGTCCCTTCAACCCTTCCTACAGGTGTTACCAATACCAATTCTATGTTTCTTGGTGCAGAAACCTTCAACCAGGACTTAAACAATTGGGATGTAAGCAATGTAACTGATATGGAATGGATGTTTTGTGCCGCTTATGCTTTCAATGGTAATATTTCCGACTGGAATGTAGGGCAGGTAACTTCTATGAAAAGGATGCTTGGTTTTGCAAGTGTGTTTAACGGAAATATTAGCAATTGGGATGTTAGTAATGTAACGAATATGTATGAAATGTTTTATTATGCCTATGAATTTAACCAGGATATCGGAAACTGGAATACGAGCAGTGTAACTGATATGAGCCGGATGTTTTCTGCATCCAAAAAATTTAACCAGGATTTAAATAATTGGAACACAAGTTCCGTAACAACTTTAGCAGGAATATTTAGTGACACAGAGGTATTTAACGGAAATATAAGCAGTTGGGATGTGAGTAATGTAACCAGTTTGTATGGGTTGTTTCAAGGTGCCCTTATGTTTAATGGAGATATATCAGGATGGGACGTAAGCAAAGTTACCGATATGTCATATGCATTTGCATATACTGATAGTTTTAACCAGGATATAAGCAGTTGGAATGTAGGTAATGTTACAAGTATGTCACATATGTTTTCTTCTGCACAAGCATTTGACCAGGATGTCAGTAAATGGGATGTAAGCAATGTAACAGATATGTTTTTAATGTTCTCTTATGCAGTATCCTTTGACCAGGATATTAGTAGCTGGGATGTGAGTAGCGTTACAAACATGAATGGTATGTTTTCGGGTGTTACTTTATCAACTATAAACTATGATGCCTTATTAAATGCCTGGTCAACACTAACTCTGCATAATGGTTTAATATTTCATGGAGGCAACAGCAAATACAGTTGTTTGAGTGTAACGGCAAGAGACATTCTTCGTAATGATTATAAATGGATAATTTTTGATGGTGGTTTTTTAACTGACGCTGTAACTATCAATATTCAACCTGCAAGCTCGACAAGCGTTAATGAAAACACACCGGATATTGAACTTTCGGTAGGGGCAAGCGGAGAAGTTGCCTTATCTTATCAATGGTATAAAGATGATGTTGCTATCACAAGTAATGGAAACAGTTCTTCTTTAATAATAATCACCCTGCCTGCTAACAGTGGAACATACTATTGTGTGGTGACAAGCGCCTGTGGTGCAAGCGAACAATCAGCAGATGCTGTTGTAGACATTATGGACGCTACTTTAAATAATCCGACAATTGAGGAAAGTCCAATTACCATATATCCTAATCCTGTGTCTGATAAACTATATATCGAAATAAAGTCCAATACTATTCAAAAAATAACCATTTGGAATTTAGAAGGTAAACAGTTAATCCAAAAATCAAATGACTCAATAAGTGGACTACTGGATGTTTCTTTTCTCGAAAGCGGGGTTTATATTATGAATATTCAAACTAATGATAAAATTATAATAACAAAAATCATAAAAGAATAGTGCAAATTTAATTATAGGTAATAAGAAACGATTATAATATTGCTTTAAAATCTATAGTCCAATAGTGAAAGCTTTTAACTACTAATAACTAGTTCATTGGTAACTGTTGCACAAACCACTGATTTTATAAAAACAGGATATAAAAACGCCCATTTTAAGGGCGTTTTGTTTTGTAGTCGCAACAGTTGTCCCCTAAAAAGTCAAAAGCGCTTAATCTTCCCAACTCGTTCAACGCATTACAATCCTGAGTTTCTCCTTGTTGGGTGCGTGGCTTGGTGCTCTTTAAACTCCCCGATTTCATCCTTTAGGGTTTTGTTGAGGTTTTGGAGCAGGTTGTTTTGGAATTTCATAATGCCTATAAAATCGTGCATGGCGTTCAGGTTTTCCAATTGTTTGAAGACTATCTCTTCTAAATGGGCTTTGGTGTATCTTGTGCTCATAGTGCTTAATTTGATTTATATATTGTAATTTCGTATATTAATATAAAGCAGTTATAATACGGTACTAAATATATTACTAGACCATATAAAAAAGCTTTAAAATGACTTATAAATGGTCAAAATGAATCGAATTAAAGACGTACTAAAAGAGCAGGGAAGGACTCAAACATGGCTATCTGAACAGCTTGAAAAAAGCTATGTTATAGTAACAAACTATTGTAATAACAATGTACAGCCTAGCATTGAAGTGCTCCGAAAAATTGCAAACATACTGGACGTTGACGTTAGGGTATTATTAGTTCCGACAAAATATAATAATCTAGAAGACGAGTGAAAAAAAGATTATGTTGCCCCAACCCAGAGAAGTCTGTGACTTTATAGCAATATAAAAGAAAAGTAAGCGTATATAAGAAACTACATTTAACAAAAAGGTGTAGTTTTTTTATTTAAACAGCTTATTAAAAAGTAATATATTGCATACATAAACGATATAACTACACTTGTGTTGCTGTTTGTTGTGGTTGTATGAGTGTTGGCAACAATATAACGACAAACATCGACAAAAGAAAAAACATACTTCCACCGTTATTTTGTACCTTTAAGTAATGAGCAACAATTAAAGTAAGACATGGCTACTTTAAAAACTCTTAAATCATGGTTCTACCCTGTTACACCGTTAACGGTTGTAACACCTTTTAGCGTTGTTATTGCTATTTATTCTATCTATCTTGGTTTTACTCTTGAGAGTCCTGCAATTATTTATCCCATTATAGTTGTGCCTATCACAGCGTTTATTGTTGGCTTGTACGTTTTAGACCGAATCCTTATAAAAAAACTTTTTTCATATTACATACTCATTATAGCAGAACTGGTATTGCTGGCTGGTGGTTATTTACAAATTAATTATGCGAATAATACAACCCATATTCATATAACAACTGATGAAGATTATATTTTCGTGCTGTTTGATGCCCATGAGAATTCCATGGACCGTTTCAAAAAAAAAGGCTTCTTTAGCAAAGAGCTGCTGATTAACGGTAACATTATACACTTGGATTCATCACTGCGTTATAGATACGATATACGTGTCTTCCCTCCCGATAGTTGGATGAATAGTTATGAAGAACGTGGTAACTACTTTTATGAAGGAGACACAATACCTTACATATACAAGTTAAGAAGTCGACAAGCGAACGAATATGCACGCACTCAACAAACATATATTGACAGCTTACTGACTCTGGCATTGCAAAAATAAGCAAGAAAAAATCCGAGTGAACGAACTGGCTCTGTTATTAAAAACTAGTTATTTAGTCGTGAGGATGTGGAAGCAAAAAAGTCTACCAGCATTCTCGCTGAGTAATCTCTTGCCCGCACGTTGTTCTCATTTTCGTATTTTATGAATATCTATAACTTACTGCTGCCAACACCGGTGGCTGTTGCACAACTCCTAATTTCAAATAAATCTATAAAAATTAACACTACTAAAAATTATAAATCATTAAAAACAAGTGATTTACTGTTTGCCAAGCAACGATGATTAGAGAGAAATTAGAGAATTTCATGGTTGTGCAAGAGGCACACTGAATAACCGCAATTACGGCGGATTCGACTACGTCCGAATCCACTCGGAATTGCTAACGACAGTGCCAAACCGAAAATTAACGCATATTAACACGTAACTGACGGTTATACGAGACAGCTGTGCGTCATTTAATCATCTTCAAGAAAATCATCCATCCATTAACGAAAATTATCCATTTTAAGCCATTGCATTCTTCATCAACTTTGTAGTGTCAATATTGACAAGCAATTTTAAAAATTAAAAATGGAAAATGTAACTGCAACGGAATTTAATGTTCCAACAAGAAATGAAGTATCTCAAACCAATCAAGAAATTTTTGATAATTTAAACAAAGCATTAGGTTTTGTGCCGAATCTTTATGCAACTATAGGGTATTCAGACAATGGTTTAAAACGATTTTTAGACTATCAAAATGCTAAAACGTCATTAAACAACAAAGAGAAAGAAGCAGTAAACCTTATTGTAAGTCAGGTAAATGAGTGTGTGTATTGTCAAAGTGCACATTTAGTATTGGGAAAAATGAATGGATTTAATGATGAACAATTATTAAATATCAGAAAAGGAAGAAGTGAAAATGCTAAATTGAATGCATTAGTAAAATTGGCAGCAGATATCACTCAAAACAGAGGCAAAGCTAGAAATGAAAATGTAGAGGACTTCTTTGCCCAAGGATATACTAAAGAAAATCTTGTAGATGTAATACTTCAGGTAAGTGATAAAACAGCTATGAATTATTTACACAACCTTACTAAAGTGCCTGTAGATTTCCCTTTAGCTAAAACCATTTAAAAACAAATAAAGGAAATATGGGTTTTCATGTTTCCTTTATTTTTAACTTTTAAATCAATTTAGATATGAATCAAGAAAAGAAATATCCGCTTCCCCCATTTACTTTAGAATCTGCACTTGAAAAAGTTCAAAAAGCAGAAGATGCATGGAATTCCAAAGACCCAATACAAGTCTCAAAAGCATACACCATAGATTCTGAATGGAGAAATAGAACACAATTTATTAACGGAAGAGAAGAAATTGTTGCGTTTTTAACCAAGAAATGGGAAAACGAAAAACATTATAAACTAAAAAAAGAACTTTGGGGTTTTAGAGGAAATAGAATGGCTGTTAGATTTGAGTATGAATTTCAAGATAAAAACGACCAATGGTACAGAGCCTATGGCAACGAGCTTTGGGAATTTAATGAAAACGGACTCATGCAAAAACGCTACGCTAGTATAAACGATTTAAAAATTGAAGAAAACGAAAGAAAATTAATGTAAAATTTAAATCATGATGCAAAACAACAACTTCACGCTTATTAATCCGCAAACGGGTAACCTGGCATTTAAAATATACCATTTAGAAAAAGATAATCCATTTGACCACATCCAAAGATTAAATTATTACTCGCTCATTTGGATTAAAAAAGGCAATGGGACCCTAAAAGCTGATTTTTATGAATACGATTTTAATGAGAATATGTTGTTGTCTTTTTCACCTTATCAACCATTTATGCTTTGTGCTAAAACAGGCATAAGAGGTGTGGTAATTCATTTTCATCCCGATTTCTTCTGTATTCATAAACATCACAAAGAAGTTGCTTGTCATGGTGTGTTATTCAATAATATTTACAATCCACCAATAGTTCAAATTGAAGAAAAAGCTACGGCAAGTTTTGAAATGATAATAGAGCAATTCAAAGACGAAATGAAAAAGCCAGCTTTAGCACAATATGAATTATTAATTTCCTATTTAAAAATATTTTTAATAACAGCATCAAGATTAAAAACAGAACAACAAACCAAATTACAAAAAGCAACTACCAATAATAAAGAACCCTTCATTTTACAGAATTTAAAAAATTATATTGAAACGCATCACAAAACAAAGCATTCTGCTCGTGAATATGCCGATATGCTAGCAATTACACCAAAAGCATTAACAAGACTAACGAAAGCTCATTTTAATAAAACCTTAACCGACTTAATCTCGGAACGCATCATTATAGAAGCCAAAAGGGAATTATACTTAACCAATAAAACAGTTAAAGAAATTGCATACCAGTTAGGTTATAATGACGAATACTATTTTAGCCGATTTTTTAAAAATAATGCAGATGTATCTCCACAACTTTATAGAGAAACTGTTGGTTTTAATAGAGCTTCCGTTAATTAAAAAAAAAACGAACGCACAACACTGTGTCCTACGAAAAGCACTAGCCCAGTTTTCCAAAGTTAATATTTATTCTTTTAATTATCAGCTTTAAGAAGACTATGACTTAGCAGCAATATAAAAGGAGAGCATGTGTAAGAAACTACATTTTTCAATGAGTGTGTTTTTTTATGTAAATGCCTTATTAAAAAGTAATATATTGCATACATAAATCGTATAACTACAATTGTGTTGTCGTTTGTAGTGGTTGTATGAGTGCTGTGTGTCATTTAAAAAACGAACTCTGAATTGAAAAAACTGCTGATAATAACACTTTCTACAATTTTAGTTTCTTGCGGAATTAAAAGAAACAAAACGGAATTTGACAAAATAACTATTGACAAAGAATTAAATAGCAACCTGTTTAATTCAACTGAATTTATGCTCAATCCTTTGACTTTGAAAACGGAATCTGGATATGACAATTATCCTGACTCAACTCAATATATCATAAAATCTAATGCAATTGTAAATAACGACAGTTTAAGGTTAATGAGGTTTGCGAAATTAAAACGAATTGACTCTGATACTCTTGAATTGAAAATATTTGAGACTAATCCAGCGTATAGTCAAAACTTGACAATTAAAATAGTCAATAACGAATTCAAAACAGAATTTGATTACAGAATGTCTGGACCACCAATTGAACCGAAAATAAAAAAACTTAAACAGGAATTAACTATTAAATCAATTCCAAAACAAAATGGTGAAATGATTTTTGGCTCGTTCTATTTTAAAGGAATTTGTGAATCGGATTGTAATGGAGGAATTGAAATAAAAGGCGATTTTAAAGCGGAATTGGAATAAAATAAAACGAACACACAACACCGTGTCCTATAAAAAAGCACTAGCCCAGTTCCCCAAAGTTAATCATCAACTTTAAGAAGATTATGACTTAGCAGCAATATAAAAAAAGTAAGCATATATAAGAAACTACATTTTTCAATAAGTGTAATTTTTTTTATGTAAACACCTTATTAAAAAGTAATATATTGCATACATAAACGATATAACTAAAATGGGGTTGCTGTTTGTTGTGGTTGTATGAGTGTTAGCAAACATATGAAAAGACACCTACTTACTTCAATCATTATTCTGATTTTCATAGTTTCTTGTAAACAAAAGGAAACCAAAAAAGCGAAATCAATTGACCAAGAGCTAACGACTGAACTAAAACTCAAACCAGAAAAACCGATTGAGGAAATTGTTATTCCTGAACAATACTTCGAAATTGATAGTTTAAGGTTAAAACTGGAATCTGAATTAGATAAATTAGCTTTGAACCCAAATTTTGATTTAAAAACTGAACCGATAACCAATACTCACGACAAAACAATAACTGATACAATTAAAACACGGACTTTTGATAAAACTAAAATTCACTCTTATAAATATTTAGAAAGAGAATGGGTTTGTAAAGCAGAAATACGAAATTCTGAATTTGAGTTTTTAGATTCAGTCAAAATTGGAACAAAAAAACAAACATTTGAAAATATTATAAAATCGAAATTGGATTCTGATTTAATAAAAATCGGAGATTTAGAAAATACATCTGTTTTCATTTTCGCATTTGAGAATGACACTCTAAAAACAATTGATTATCAAGGCTACGTGGATTAAAAAAATGTTTGCTAACAACGGTAGCGGTTGCACAACTCATAATTTCAAATAAATCAATAAATTTAGACACTACTAAAAATTATAAATCATTAAAAACAAGTAATTTACTGTTTGCCAAGCAATGATGATTAGAGAGAAATTAGAGAATTTCATAGTTGTGCAACAGGCACACCGTGTATAATTAATTGCTAGTTCTAGCCTACTTACGAAAAACCTCGCGGATTTTGAACTGCCCCCTAACAGAAAAACCAGTTAAGTTTTTAAGTTAACGGTCAAAAAATGAAAAAAAAACATAAACTTTTAAGGATCAAATGATTAACTTTGAGGGTGGTTGGAATTAAAAAACAGTTAGGATATCAATAATTTTGTATTAACTAAAATTAATTACGATGAATTACAAGTTTGCATATTCAATAGGCTTTCATCCATGGGAAGACGCTGAACGACACAAGCCATTTGTCGATAAAATTACGAAAATATTTGAGAGAGAAGAAATTGGTTTAACTCCTCCGTACGGAAAAGCGCTCGATATTGGTTGCGGTAGCGCTGTGTGGGGAATCAGTTTGGCAAAACGAGGGTGGGATGTTACAGGTGTTGACATAGTTGATAAAGCATTGAAAAGAGCTGAAGAACGTATAAAAAAAGAAAATGTAAATATTGAACTTGTTAAAGATGACGTAACTGAACTTCACAAAATTGGAAATGGCTATAAATTACTTTTGGACACTGGTACATTTCATGGATTGAATAGTTCGCAACGAATTGCAATGGGAAAGGCATTAAATAATATTGCTGCTGAAGATGCGACAATACTTTTACTTGTGTGGGATCCTAAATGGAGAGCCTTTTTGCCAAGTGGAGCCAGTCGCAAAGAAATTGAAATGTGCTTTCCAGTTTGGGAAATAACTCATGTGGAATCTGCTGCTGATGAGCCAGAGGCAATCTATAAAATTCTAAAAGCAAATGAACAGTGGTATCGACTTCGCCGTAAATGAATTAAACCATCTAAATAACTGGGCATAACACCGGTAGCTGTTGCACAAGGCCTAATTTCAAATAAATCAATGAATTTTGATACTACTAAAAAATATAAATCATTAAAAACAAGCAATTTACTGTTTGCCAAGCAACGATGATTAGAGAGGGATTAGAGAATTTCATGGTTGTGCAACAGGCACAATGTATAAAACTAATTGCTCAATTTTGAGCTTAACCAAAGGTCGTTGCAAGTTTACTACGTCTGATTACTTTGTCATTTCTATATATAATGTTTAAAATTATGTAGCCTTATTTCAGGACGGGTCATTACTAATGATTTTGTTTATATTACCACTTTATATTATACTAACGGAAGTTTTTTTTCTTAAAAAATAAGCCTAGAAAGAAACAGAAAGCAAGTCACAGATTTTTATTCAATAGCAATTATTATTTTTTGTGTTTAAATTAGCATAACAAAAAAAGAACTCACATTTCTGTAAGGAGGTTGGTATTAATTAGAGGTTCCAAGTTACTTTTCATAATACTCTATTTCCCTTTCTAGTATGTACTTGGGTGTTTCATTTTCAAATTTAATTTTCCTTATCCAATTCCCTTTATCATCATAGTCATATTTATAATTAACAACCCAGCCTAAACTTCCATTTATGTCATATCGACTCTCTTCCGTTTTATTCCCTTTTTCATCGAATTTGAAGAGAGTCTTGAAGTTCAAATTTTTATCCCAGTTATAATTATTTAATTCAATGGTGTTGCCGTTAGAGTCGTATTTAAAAATTTCTCTATATGACCAGCGTCGCTTTGATGAAAAAAAATGTTTTGTTTCAATTAAATTGCCTTTATCGTCATATTTATACGTTTTTTTAAAGTCTAATTTTCCTTCGCTGTTATAATTATTATCTTCAATTAAGTAGCCATAATCATCATATTTATACGTTATATTAAAAGCTAAGGCCCCATTTGCTCTATAATAACTATCTTCAATTATATTATCATTGTCATCATATTTAGATATAATCTTAGAGTCTAAATTCCCATTGGGATTATTTATAACACATTCAATACAATTTCCTTTATCGTCTAATTTATTACTGCCCTTAATGTATAAACTCCCGTCAGAATTATAATTAGTCCATTCAATTATATTACCATTTTCATCGTACTTAATATAAATATCATAGTTAGAAGAATATTGTCGTTTTCTGTCTCCTTTAATGATTTCTCCTGATATCTCAACTGTTTTATAAGAGAACTCCTTATATGATTTAACTTTTCCAAACAGATTTTCCGTTTCTAAAGCACTCTTCTTTTTAAAAAAGGGTTTAGTATTTTTAAAAATATTTTGCTCTTCTAAATCATTTTTTTTCTTATAGGAAGAGCAGCTAAAAATTAACAGGATTATGACTGTGTATAAAATTGACTTTTTCATAAGTAGCAATAATAATTTTGCACGCATTGTTAATCTGCTATGGGGCATATATAAAGTCTGTTTCACCAATAAAATCATAACCTGGCATTTCATTTATATACCTTAAAACCTTTACTTTATATTTATCTCCTTCAATTAATTGCACAGCTGGGACTGTTATGTCTACACCTGCTGGATTTACACCATATACTAGAGGTGGGGATATTGGGTTATCTTGAGTGATATCACTCGCCCATACAACATCTAAATAATTGGTACCGCTAACCGATACAGCATGACGATAGACAATAAAACCATCCACATCACAAGGTGGATCCCAAGAAAAAATAGGCTGTTCTTTGATTTGGACCGTCAATGATACCCTACTTGGGCAGTCTCCCGGTCCTCTTGGTGTTTCACAACCACATATAAAAAATGACACCACTGCTAATACCAATATCAAATTTTTCATAACTAAAAAATAAACATTAGTAATAAAATCAATACTTTAGAATGATAAATTAATTTATGACTTTAAAAAATATCACAAAATGATATTAGTCAGTTCAGATTGAACAATTAGTATCTATTTTTATAGATAAGCTTGTTAGATATCCAATTAAAATAAGGTATCATGATAAAGATTTATAAAATATTGATCATTTTTATAATACTCTCTCTTGCATTCATTTCTTTTAACTATTCTCAAGAAAAAGAAATCCAAAAAAATGATCTAGAAAAAATGAACCTTTATGGACATGTTAAGTCTTTAAGAGAAATTCAATATGAAGTCATTAACGAAAAAATAAGTATGAATTCAAGAAGGCATCTATATTATATCTTTGATGAAAACGGAAAAAAAGTTGAAGAAAGTATGTATAATGCGGATGGCAGTTTATTTTCGAAATACACCTATACATATAACGAAGCAGGAATTTTATTGGAATTTAATAATTTCAATGCTGACGGTAGTCTAGTCTCTAAAAATTTAGGAAAGCTTGATGATAAAGGGCATATCATAGAATGGAATTGGTACCTCTCAAATGGAAGCATTCATTCTAAATTTAATTATAAGTACGATGATAAAGGGAATAAAATAGAAGACAATGAATATGCTGCTGATGGAAAACTATACCAAAAAATCAAATACAAATATGATTTACAAGGAAAGAAGGTCCAGGAAAATGGGTTTAGAAGTTTAAGATATAAGATTACTTTTAAATATAACGACGAAGGAAAAATAATGGAAAGGGATTATAATAAAAAAAATGGAAAATTAATTTACAAACTCACTTATAAATATGATTCTAATGGTAATTGGGTTGAAGTGAAAAGTTATGATAAAAAAGGAGAATTACAAACTATTAATAAAAATGAATACGATAGTAATGGAAATCTCATTGAAGAGAAGGTTTTCGATTTTGAAGGAAAAATAATGTCTCATCATACTTTTAAATATGACGACAATAATAATGAGTTAGAGTATAATATTTATAATTCTAACGGAATAGTCTATACTAGATATTCTCAAATTTACAATTATGATAATAGTGGCAATTGGATTAAAAAAGTAAACTATAAAAATAAGGTAGCCATTTATGTCACAGAGAGAGAAATTATATATTTTTAAAGAAACTCCTTATGCTTTTACAAAAATGCATAAACGAAACAAAGAAAATATTTTAATCAATTGAAAATACATCGGAATTTATCAATCAATATCCTTATTAAAAATTGGAACGGTTATTATAAGAAATTATATATGTAGTGTTGTAAAAAAGTAAAAACTAGCAACACCGCATCCTATGTAAAGCACTGGCCT